>NZ_JARVTD010000027.1:0-217585 GCF_030208835.1 Variovorax sp. efr-133-TYG-130
ACGGGGTGGGCGGTGTCGTTCCAGCCCACGAGGATCTGCTGGCGCTCCTCGGGCGTGAGGATCTCGATGGCGCCGATGGGCTGTGCGGGGTCGGAGACCACGGCCTGCAGCACGCGCTGCAGGCGCACCACGAGCTGCTCCACGGTGGCCAGCTCGAACAGGTCGGTGGCGAACCCGAGGCGCCCGGTCATGCCTTGTGGCGCACCATCCTTGCCTCGTTGCTCCCGCAATTCGACCGAAAGATCGAAGGTGGCGGCGATCGACTCCATCGACTGCGAGCTCGTCGCCGTGAGCCCCGGCAGTTCGAAGCTGGCGCGGGCGTTGTTCTGCAGCACCAGGGCCACCTGGAACAGCGGATGGCGCGCCATCGAACGCGTGGGATTGAGTGCCTCTACCAGGCGCCCGAAAGGCAGGTCCTGGTGCGCATAGGCGGCCAGGTCGGTGTTGCGCACGCGCGCGAGCAGCTCGCGGAAGCTGGGGTTGCCCGAGGTGTCGGTGCGCAGCACGAGCGTGTTGACGAAGAAGCCCACGAGATCGTCCAGGGCCTCGTCGGTGCGCCCGGCGATCGGGCTGCCCAGGGCGATGTCGGTGCCCGCGCCCATGCGGGTAAACAGCGTGGCCAGGGCGGCCTGCAGCACCATGAACAGGCTGGCCTGCCCTTCGCGCGCCAGAGCCAGCAGTCCCCGGTGCAGCTCGGCATCAAGCCGGATCGGGACGTGCTGGCCTTGGTAGCTCGAAATCGCCGGCCGCGGCCTGTCGGTGGGCAGCTCCAGCTGTTCGGGCAGGCCGGCGAGCGTGTGCTCCCAGTAGCGCAGCTGTGTCGCGATGATGCTGTCGGGATCGGTTTCGCTGCCCAGCAACTCGTACTGCCAGACCGTGTAGTCGGCGTACTGCACTGGCAGAGGCTCCCATGCCGGCGGCTTGTCCTGGCAGCGCGCGGCATAGGCGGTGGACAGGTCGCGCGCCAACGGCGCCCATGACCAGCCGTCACAGGCGATGTGGTGGCACAGCAGCAGGAGGGCGTGTTGTCCCTCGTCCAGGTGATAGAGCCAGGCGCGAAACGGGATTTCACGGTCCAGCTCGAATCCGTAGGCGGAGGCCTCGGTGATCTGCTGGGCCAGCGTGGCCTCGCTGGTCGCCTCCACCCGCAGGACGGGACGCGCGGCCTCGGGTGCAAGAATGATCTGTTCCGGCGCTTGCGCCGAGTCCGAGAAGATGGTGCGCAGGCTCTCGTGGCGCGCCACCACATCGGCCAGCGCCATCTCCAGCGCCGCGTCGTTCATCTGCCCTTCGAGCCGCACGACCGTCGGCACGTTGTAGGTGGGCGTGGGCCCGTCCATCTGGTAGAGGAACCACAGCCGCCGTTGCGCAAAAGACAGGGGAATCATGGAAGGTTCCGAACTAGGTAATGGGTTTCAACAGACGGACGATCGGCATGGACGGCAGCGAACGGATCGGGCTCGGGCGTGCGCTTCGCGCGCCGTGGTGATGCGCAAAACCGTTGCAACCCGTCAGCACGCGATCTGTTCGTGCGTCAGAGGCTGTTGTCGTACTGGACCGTAGGTCGCGGCAACTGGCTGCTCGGCCGGATCGGCCGCAACGCCGTGCGAGCCTTGGGCGCGGCGGCCAGCTTGCCAGCCAACTGCGCCACGCTCGAGGCTTCAAACAGCGTATGAATGCCGATCTCGACACCCATGGCTGTACGGATGCGGTTGATCAGCCGTGTCGCCAGCAGCGAGTGGCCGCCCAGGTCGAAGAAGCTGTCGTCGATGCCCACTTGCGGCAGGCCCAGGATCTCCGCGAAGAGCCTGGCCAACGTTTCTTCCTGCGGTGTACCTGGCGCGCGGACCTCCTTCGCTGCGAAATGGGGCGCCGGCAAGGCCTTGCGATCCAGCTTGCCGTTGGGCGTGAGAGGCAGCGCGTCCAGCCAGACGTAGTGCGCGGGCACCATGTGGTCGGGCAGCGTGGCGGCCAGCTCGGTGGGCATCTGTGCCGCCTCGGGCGGCGAGCCCAGGCGCGAGCGCTTCATTACCGTGGCCAGGTGTGCCAGGTTCTCGAGCACCTCGTCCGTGGGCACGCCGAAGTCGATCAGGCACGCGAACTCGTCGACGCCGATCTTCTCCAGCTTGCGCACCAGCGCCAGGCAGCTTTCGGGGCCGCCGATGAGCGAGGAGGTACCGAAGTAGCGGCGCACCGCAAGCGCGATGAGTTGTTCCGCCTCGACTTCGCCCACAGCCTGGTTCGGAATGTTCCCCTCGAGGTCCTTGAACACACTCTTGCGCAGCTCCGTATGCGCCCGGAAATACTGGACCATTGGCTCATAGGCCGCCTGTCGTGCCGTCTCGTCGTCAGGGCCGACGAAGGTGTGCAGCATCAGCGTGACCTTGTGCGCGTCCGGGTCGTGCCCGCTGGCGCGCAGCGCGTCCCGGTAGATCCGGATGTTCTCGGTCAGCTCCGGGATGGTGAGGCTCAGCAGCGCCGTCAGCACGTTCGCGCCGATCCGACCGGCCGCCTCGAAGGTGGCGGGGCTTCGGGTGGCGGTGATCCACACCGGCAGCTCCGGCTGGAGGGGCTTCGGTTGCAGGCGGACCTGGGATGTGTGGCCCGCACCGTTGCGTGCGGCCATCGTGCCGCCGCGCCAGAGCTCGCGCACTTGCGCGACCCCGTCGAGCATCACCTGGTACCGGTCGGCGAAATGGTCCGGCGCCAGTACGAAGTCCTCGGGCACCCACCCAGAGGCGAACGCGACGCCGACGCGCCCGCCGGAGAGATGATCGACCACCGACCACTCCTCGGCAACCCGCAACGGATGGTGCAGCGGCAGCACGACGCTGCCCGCACGCAATTGCACGTTCTGCGTGACCATGGCCAGAGCCGAACTCAGCACGGACGGATTGGGAAACGCGGCCGCCACCTTGGTGAAGTGCCGCTCGGGTGTCCAGATGGCAGTGAAGCCGTTGCGATCCGCGAACTTCGCGCCCTCCACATACAGCCGGTAGAGCTGTTCACCCTCCTGGCCCTGATTCGCATCGGCGAAGTAGAAGAGGCCGAACCCCGGGGAGCGCGAGCGCTGGGGCAACGCCGCCTCGTCTGCGACGAGATAGGCGACAAGCCGCTTGCCGGCCGTCGAGTCTTCCCGCGCCACCACTGCGGCCTGCTTGATCAGCGGGTGCTTGATCAACTGCGCCTCGACCTCGCCGGGCTCGACCCGGAAACCCCGCAGTTTGATTTGGTGGTCGACCCGGCCCAGATAGCCGAGCACGCCCCCTTCACTCCAGCGTGCCAGGTCGCCCGTGCGGTACATCCGCTCGCCGGGCGCCCCGAAGGGATTCGCCACGAAGCGTTCGGCGGTCAATGCGGGGCGACCGAGGTAGCCTCGCGCCAGCCCGGCGCCCGCGACGAACAGTTCGCCGACCGCGCCCGGCGGGACCGGTTGAAGCAGGGCGTCCAGCACATAGACCTGCACGCCCGGCAAGGGTGTGCCGATCGGCACGCTGGGCTGGCCATGGCCCTCGAAGCTTTGATTAACCCAACCGGCCGCGTCCCAGAATTCGGAAGTGCCGTACAGGTTGACCAGCAGGGCCTGCGGCAGCACCTTTCTGAAACGCTCGGCCAGCGCTGGCGTCAACGCTTCTCCGCCGCAGGACCAGTACCGCAGGTGCGGCAGCCGCGCGCCGACCCTGAACTCGTCCTCGAGCAGTGCTTCGAGCAGCGACGGGACCAGGACGATCCGGGTCACCTTCTCGGCGGCCAGCAGATCGATCAATCCGTCGACGTCCTTGCTGAGTTGCGGTGGCACGATCACCAGGCGCTGGCCGCCGATGAGCGGCATCAGCACTTCCCAGACGAAGTCGATGAAGTTGTGGGTCGTCCTCTGGGCGTACACCGTCGCTTCGTCGGCCTGTTGCACGTCCCAGCGCAGCCTGTTGAGCAGTGTCCTTGCGGTTCCCGCCACGCCTTTGGGGCGTCCCGTGGAGCCCGAGGTGTACAGCACGTACGCAAGGTCGAGCGGGCTGGGCGCGCGCGTGCGCTGCGCGTGGGTCAGGTCCGTTGCCGGCAAGGCCGAGAGTTCGGCGCAGAGCGATGCGTCGTCCAGGCGCACGCCGAGCGTTTCCATGTCCGTGAGGAGATGGGTAACGTCGGACTTCGAGATGACGCACCGGGGCCGTGCGTCCTCGAGCATGAACCGCAGGCGATCCACGGGATAGTCGAGGTCGAGCGCGAGGTACGCCGCACCTGCCTTCAGGACGGCCAGGAGGCTGACCACCAGTTCGGTCGAGCGCGGCAGCGCGAGCGCGACGATGCTGTCCGGGCCGATGCCTCGGGAACTCAGGTAGTGGGCAAGCCGGTTCGCCTGCTGATTCAGTTCCTGGTACGAGAGGTTGATTGCTTCGAACGAGATGGCGCGCGCGCGCGGGGTTGCCGTGACCTGTCGCTCGAACAGGTCCGCCAGTGTGTCGGGAAATGAGCCGAGGGCTGCGCCGTTCCAGTCCGTCAGGACGCGCTGGCGTTCCTCGGTGCTCAGTATGTCCAGCGCCGCGACGGGGATCGCCGGCTGGGCCAGGCTTGAATCGATGAAGCGCAGCAGCCGTTCCTGGTGCGCTTGCACGTCCGCCAGCGAGTAGGCGGACGCGTTCGCCGTGCAGTAGACGTCGGCGCTGCTGTCTTCGCCAATGAAGAACGAAAACGAGATGTCGGCCGCCGTGCGGGCGGAGGTGTTGAATGACTTGGATGGCAGGCCGCCGAAGGAGATGCCTTCCTTGAACGGCATCACATTGATCACGGGCCCGAAGTCGCTGCCATAGCCCCTGATCCGCTTGGCATCCAGGTACAGGCGCGATGCCGGATAGCGCTGATGCGCAAGCACCGTGCGGATTTCCCGGTCGACGATCCCGACGATGTCCCGCATCGTCATTTCCGGCGCAATCGACAGATGCATCGGCAGGGTGTTCGACATCATGCACGGGATCGCCCGTGTCTCGGCGGACCGCCCCGACACCGGCAGGCCGATCGACAGTTCCCGGACACCCGTGGTGCGAAACAGGTAGGCGGCCACGGCCGCGATCAAAGTGCGCGCCAGGGAGGTCTCGGACGCGCGCGCCAGCTCCGCGATGCCCTCGAGCGCCGGTTTTTCCATCCGGCGGCTGCTTCGGATCGGCAGGCGCGAGAAGCTGCGCGTGCCTTCTCCGAAGCGGGTCGGTGCAGGGAGTTTCTCGAGATAGCCATGCCAGAAATCGCGATCCGACTTGAACGCATCCGAGGACAGGTAGGTTTGCTCGATGTCCAGGAGCTGGCCCAGCGGCTCGAACCATGCGCGCGGCGCGGTGCGCGCTTCGATCGCAGCCGTGTAGAGCTCGCCGACGCGGCGCGCGATCAGCGAGTAGCCAAAGCCGTCGATGACGATGTGGTGGTAGAGGTGGTGCCAGGCGAACCGGTCTGTTGAAAGCTTGAACAGGCAGAAGGCAAAGAGCTCGGGATCGGTTGGCGAGAGCGAGTTCTCCATCCTCCGGCCGATCACATCGAGCATCGAACGATGGGGATCCGCGTCGCCGCTCAAATCGACGAAGCTGACGCATTGCTCGCTGAGCTTTCCGCCGAGGACCTGGCGCGGCGCCGTGTCGGTCTCGATGAACGTGGTGCCTAGCGCCTGGGCCTCCTTGGCGACCGTACGCAGGCACTGCAGGAACAATTCCGTATTCAGCGCACCGGCGATCTCGATGTATTCGCCGACATTGTGAGAGGGGTGGCTTGGATAGAACTGTCGCTCAAACCAGAGTCCGAGCTGCGCGAAAGACAGAGGCCAGCCATCTGCAGATGTCGACACCATATCGGGTCCTGTTGACTTACGTTTAGGGAAAGCCAAACGATCCGGGCCGGCTGCGCACCACGGGCGCGCCGGACGGAGAGCCGCGCAGCTTTTGTGGGAAAGAACGGGGGGGCAGCGCCGCGGCTGCCTATCCCTGGGTGTCCATCGCCTGGGCCTGGCTTCGAGGACGCATGTCGGTCCAGTTTTTCTCGACAAACTCCAGGCAGTCACTCTTGGCGGAAGGACCGTGAACCTTTTTCCAACCCTTAGGGATCTCGATGAATTCGGGCCAGATGGAATGCTGGTTTTCGTCGTTGGTCAGAACCACAAATGAAGCGTCACTGTTATCGAAAGGATTGGTCATGGGGGTCTTTTCAAGAAAAACGACTGCCAGATTCCAGTGCCCTGCCACCAAATCTGGGAGGAAATTGGGGTAACTGCAATTAGATGTGACATTCCAGCACAATGCGAATGGAGATGCAATGTGTACGTTTCTCTTATTTCGAAAAGCGAACTTCCAATCTCAATTGGGAGTAAAAAGGATTAGTTACTGGAAAATAATAAATTAAAATTACTTCGACGTTTTTTCAAGCTGGATTGCGAAGTTGGGGCCGGACGTGGGCGCTTAATTGAATTTGTTGTTGGTCAAATTCATTACATGGACTCTTTGTGTGGCGCCGCTTGCGCAGAACCGGTGCTGGTCGGACGCGCTGGCTCGACAACCGTTAGTGCGTGGCGTATGTGGACTTGCTGAGTGCTGGTGTCGCGCGCATTCGCGGGTTGGCGATGCCGGACCAGATCCGGGGACGCGCCAACCGGTGATCTTTTGGCGATCTCTTTCGTGCGCTGAACGGCCGCGGCCTTGCTGCGGCATGGCGGGAGTCACGCTGCGCCAACGGCCACCGGTGCGACTGCTTTCTGCTCGACGCATTCATCCGAAGCAAGAAGTCACGGACCTGCGCCTCGCTGAAACGATGGAAACGGGTGGGCGCGTCGTTGCAAGTCAGTCAGCGCGTCCGGTGTCCGGAGTCGTCTCAGCAACCGACAGTCATGCGGCTACAGCCTGAAATCTGCGCTTCGAGTCGCTCCAAAGAAAGCGGATCGGTCCGATGGCTCACCTCGCGTGCGTGGCTCCGCCGTCGACAATCAATGTCGAGCCGACGACATAGTCGCCAGCGCGCGACGCGAGGTACACAGCGGCACCTGCGATGTCTTCGGGTGTGCCAATGCGACCCAGGGGAATGTAGGCCGCGACGTCGTCGCCATGGTCTCGCGCGCTCTTGTTGAGGTCGGTGGCGAATGCACCAGGGGCGATGGCGCTCACGACAATGCGTTCGGGCGCGAGCCTCAGCGCCATCAATCGCGTCAACTGAATCAACCCCGCCTTGCTGGCTGCATACGAATAGGTCTCCCGGGGCCCCACCGAGATGCCATCAACCGAAGCAATGTTGATCACTTTCGGCAGGTCCTGCGTCGCAGTCTTGCGCAGCAAGGGCGCCAGGCACTGGGTCAGAAAGAAGGGTGTCTTGAGGTTCAAGTCCACCACCTTGTCCCATCCTGACTCGGGAAACTCGTCAAAGGGCGCCCCCCAGGCCGTTCCCGCATTGTTGACAAGGATGTCCAGTGCGTCTTCGCGTTTCGCGTAGGCATTCGAGAGTTCTCGCGCGCCGTCCAGCGTGGAGACATCGGCGGGCAATGAGAAAACCTCTCCATACTCCGAAAGCTCCGCCGCAGTGCGGTCGCAGTCTTCGGCACCGCGCGCCGAAATGTAGACCCTGGCGCCCTGTATCAGATAGGCCTGCGCGATGATCCGGCCGATGCCGCGCGATCCTCCCGTGATGAGCGCCGTGCGGCCCTTGAGCGAGAACAACTTTGTCAGGTCCATGGGTGTGCGATTCCAGGTAGGTAAGGATTCAATGACAGTCTTGTGCGTGACTTGACTCTGCAGAGGGAGGAGAGGAAGGCGCACTTATTGTTTGCTCGTACCCTTCGATCTTCTGCAGATTCCACATTTGGGCGTAGCGGCCCTGCTTCGCGAGCAGTTCGGCATGCGTGCCGCGCTCGACAATCACGCCGCTTTCAAGCACCAGGATCTCGTGCGCGTCGACCACCGTCGACAGGCGGTGCGCGATGACCAGCGTGGTCTTGTCCTGCGCGGCGCTCTTCAGTTCCGACTGGATGGCGCGCTCGTTGGCCGAGTCGAGTGCCGAGGTGGCCTCGTCGAAGATCACGATCGGCGGGTTCTTCAACAGCGTGCGCGCAATGGCCACGCGCTGCTTCTCGCCGCCGGAGAGCTTGAGGCCGCGCTCGCCCACGGTGGTGTCATAGCCCTTGGGCGTGGCCACGATGAAGTCGTGGATGCGCGCGGCGCGTGCGGCGGCTTCCACTTCTTCGCGGCTCGCGCCCGGGCGGCCGTAGGCGATGTTGTATTCGACCGTGTCGTTGAAGAGCACCGTGTCCTGCGGCACGATGCCGATGGCGCGGCGCACGCTGGACTGCGTCACTTCGCGGATGTCTTCCCCGCCGATGGTGATGCGCCCCTGCTGCACGTCGTAGAAGCGGTACAGCAGCCGCGCCAGCGTCGACTTGCCCGAGCCCGAGGGCCCGACCACCGCCACCGTCTTGCCGGCCGGGATCTCGAAGCTCACGTGCTTGAGGATCGGCCGGGCGGGCTCGTAGGCAAAGCTCACGTCCTCGAAGTGCACGGCGGAATCCGAGGCTGCGAGTGCCTGGGCGCCAGGCGCGTCACGTACTTCGCGTTTCTCATCCATCAGGATGAACATCTTGTCCACGTCGGTGAAGCTTTGCTTCATCTCCCGGTAGATCACGCCAAGGAAGTTCAGCGGAATGTAGAGCTGAATCATGAAGGCGTTGACCATCACCAGGTCGCCCAGCGTCATGCGGCCTTCGACAACGCCCGAGGTCGTGTGCCAAAGCATGAGCACAAGGCTCCCGGTCACCAGCACCTGCTGTCCGATGGTGAGCATGCTCAGCGTGCGCTGGCTCTTGACGGCCGCCTTGCGGTAGCGGTCAAGGCTGGCGTCGTAGCGGCCGGCCTCGAAGTCCTCGTTGTTGAAGTACTTGACGGTCTCGTAGTTCAGCAGCGAATCGATTGCGCGGGTCTGCGCAACCGAGGCGAACTCGTTCATGGTTCTGCGGAACTTGGTGCGCCACTCGGTGACAGCGACGGTGAAGCAGATGTACAGCGCCAGTGCGCCCAGCGTGATCCAGATGAAGAACAAGCCGAATTTCACGCCCAGGATGGACAGTACCAGCGCCAGTTCGACGAATGTGGGCACGATGTTGTAGAGCGTCATCGATATCAGGGCCTGCACGCTGCGCGTGCCACGATCGATGTCGCGCGTCATGCCGCCGGTCTGGCGGTCCAGGTGAAAGCGCAAGCTCAGCGAGTGCAGGTGATTGAACACCTCAAGAGAGATCCTGCGGGCCGTTCCCTCCGCAGCCTTGGCAAACACCAACTCACGCAGCTCGGCGAAAAGCGTCGCCGAAAGGCGAAGCATTCCGTACGCCAACAGCAGGGCGATCGGGACAACCAACAGGACCTGCTTGACGTCGGGCTTGGGCGTGACGGCATCGATCAGGACCTTGAGCAGCACCGGCACGCCGACATTCGCCACCTTGGCTGCAATCATGAAGGCGAGCGCAGTGAGCACGCGCCACTTGTATTGCCACAGATAGGGAATGAGGCGGCGAAGCGTTTCCCAATCGGAGCGTTGGGCCTGCTTGATCGCAAAATCAGTCGAAAGAACTACAGACGATTTTTCTGCGTCGGTGCTTTGCATGTAGGCGCCTGAATTGTTGTTCTTCAATTGTGCCCACGTGCGATGCGCAATCTGCGATTGCCCCGAATCGGAAGCCTGCCTACACTCGGCCCGCCTGCCCGCGCGTGGCGAAGCACGCTATCAGCCTGGCCGGCAATGGACTCAGAAATCTTCAAGGAAGTTTCCCCGATCATGTTCCGAACATTGCTCAAATCCAAGATCCATCGCGCCACCGTCACCGATTGCGAACTGCACTACGAAGGGTCCTGTGCCATCGACGAGGACTTGCTTGAGTCTGCGAATCTCGCCGAGAACGAGCAGGTGCATATCTGGAATATCAACAACGGCGAGCGCTTCGTGACCTATGCCATTCGTGGTGAGCGCGGCAGCGGCATCATTTCGGTCAATGGCTCTGCTGCACGCCGGGCCTCCGTGGGGGACCTGCTCATCATTGCCGCTTTTGGCTTGGTGCCGGAGGAGCGCGTGGCGGGGCACCTGCCGAAGCTGGTGTTCGTGGACAGCGCAAATCGCATCAAGGAAGAGCGTGCGCACATCCCGGTGCAGCAGGCTTCGGGTGAGCCTGCACTGGCCTGAGTCTCGGAGGCTTTTGTTTGGGGCACATGACGTAGCGCGATGTGACCGGTCTTCAACACGCAAGAGACTCGTCGAGGAGCGTGTGACAAGAGATGGGCTTCCTGTAGCGCGACGCGCGCGATAGTGGCGAAGCATGTCCACCTACTCCGCACACTTCATTTGCAACGAGGAGCCTCGTTGGCCGAACCACCGACCAGACCCGGTGTGCTCCGGGCGCTGATCGGCAGCTTGAGGGGGCCGCGCTTGACTCATCAGTGGACCGTAGCCAGATTCGGTCGCCGTGCTGTTCAGGCCTGCGGCCCAAGACGGATGCTCGCGGAGCAACTCGACGCAAGTGGGATAATGCCGACGCGGAGGTCGAGTGTCGTTGGTTCGTAGCCGAAAACCGACCCGTTTCCGTTGACCAGTTTGGTGTACCCAAAGGTGTACCAGGCAAGAAGGGCAAATTGGCGAGAGTGAGTGTTGACACGGGGTGCGGACGATTTTTCGATTCCGCCCCAGGCCACCAATTCAAAGCCCTTGCTCCTTTACTGGATCAAGGGCTTTTTCAATTTCCGCCTTCACATTTCCCCCTTCAAAAACAGGCTGTGCGCGGCGCCGGAATGGCAAATGTCCTGCATCCGCCATCGCCGATGGACGGCGCTCTGGGCATCGCGGCCTTCGACAAACTCTGTCATCACCGAGGAGATGTCCATGTCCCAGATCCGCAAAGGCTCGCCGCACCAGGAAGAGCCCGAAGTCACGCAAGAAGAGTCCGTTCCCACTGACGGCCGTGACGCCGAAGGCGAACGCATGATGAAGGACGTGCGCAACAGCAAGCTCCACGACAAGGGACTCGCCGAGCACAAGACGCCCGAGAAAAGCGACAAGCCCGCCAAGCCCTGAGCCGCCGGGCCGCCGTCGCCATGAACACCCACTCGGCCGCCATCGCCGATGTCCCTGCGCACGCCGCAGGCAGCACGATCTGGCAACGCTGCAGGCGTTGGGCCTTGCCGCTGTTCGGCATCGCCGTGCTGGGCCTGCTCCTTTCGCACGCGCACAAGATCGACTGGGCCGGCGCGTGGCAGGCACTCCAGCGCTACTCGCCTTGGCTGTTGCTCGCGGTGCTCGGTCTCGCCACGGCGAGCCATGCGCTCTACGGATGCTTCGACCTGATCGGCAAGCGCCATCTGCGGCATCGCCTGCCGTACTGGCGCACATGGGCGATCGCCGTGACGAGCTACGCGTTCAACCTCAACCTCGGCTCGCTGGTCGGCGGCATTGCGATGCGCGCGCGGCTCTATGCGCGTGCCGGTCTCGACGATGCCACGGTGGCGCAGATCGTCGGCCTGAGTCTCGCGACCAACTGGCTGGGCTACGGCCTGCTGGCGGGTGGCCTGTTCGCGGCGGGGGCCATCGTGCCGCCCAGCCAGGCGCATATCGGGGCGGGCGCGCTGCGCCTGCTCGGCGTGGTGATGATCCTGCTGGCATTGGCGTATGTCGCGGCCTGCGCATTGGCGCGCGGGCGGGAATGGCGCTTCAGGGGCCGTCGCCTGCAGTTGCCGGCCGCGCGCCTGGCGGTGGTGCAGCTTGCGTTGTCGACCACCAACTGGGCGTTGATGGGCGCCGCCATGTATTTGCTGCTGGGACAGAAGGTGCCCTATGCGACCACGCTGGGCGTGCTGCTCGCCGCGTCCATCGTCGGGGTGCTGACGCCTATTCCCGCCGGACTCGGCGTGCTGGAGGCGGTGTACCTGGCGCTGCTCTCGGGCAGCGTGAAGCAGGGCGTGCTGATGGGCGCGGTGCTGGCCTACCGCGCGCTCTACTATCTGCTGCCGCTGGCCGGTGGCCTGGCGCTCTACCTGTTCCTCGAGCGCTACGCCTCGAGCCATTCGGCCGAAGAAACCCCAGAGGACGTCACCCCGCCCCTTCAAGCACCAGCTGCGTCTGCGTGACGACGGCGCACAGCTTGCCTTGCGCATTGGTGACGGTGGTCTGCCAGACCATGGTCGTGCGTCCACGGTGCAGCGCGACGCTGGTGCCGGTGACGATGCTGCCCACCCGCGCGCCGGCGATGAACTTGGTGCTCGAATCGGTCGTGGTCGTGCGCTTGCCTTCCGCCAGGTTGACGATGGTGCCGACGGCGCCCAGAGTGTCGGCGAAGGCCATGTAGGCGCCGCCGTGCAGGATGCCGCCGGCCGTGCACAGGTCGGGCCGCACTTCCATCTGCGCGACCACGCGGTCGGGTTCGAGCGCCGTGAGGCGCACGCCCATGAGGCCGGGGAACAGCGTGTCCAGCAGCTTCTGGAGAGCGGCGATGTCGTGCATGAAGGCTCCTGAAAATGAGGTCCTTGCATGCTAAACAGAGGCCTCGCCGCGTGCAAAGCCCGCGCCGAGGGCACTCACAGCTTGGGTGTCGCGCGCGCCAGCAGGCGGATGTGCTCGAAGTCCAGCCGGTCGAGCGCCTGCCGCACCGCATCGACCAGCGCTTCGTGGCCTGAATCGGCCGCCGCCAGCCGGTCGGCCCATTCGTGCAGGTCGGTCCAGCGGCCGTCGCGCGCGAACGCCTCGAGTTCGGCGCGTACCGCGGCGGGCAACGGCGCGACGGTCGGCACGGGCGTCGGCGGACGGCGCAGCCGCAGGCGCGACGACTGAGGCTGCTGCGGAGGTGCCTGGGTGGCGACCGAACGCGGCTCATCCGGCGCATCCTTCAGGATCACCGAGAAGCGCACGCGCGTGCCCAGGTTCGGATGGCTCATGAGCAGCAGGCGCCCGCCCATGTGCTGCACGATGCGCCGCGCGATGACCAGCCCCAGCCCGTTGCCGCTCGCGCTGGGCGCGCCCTGCGCAAAGGCCTGGCGGATGTGCGCCTGCTCGTTCAGGTCGATGCCGCTGCCGCTGTCCCACACCTCGAACTGCAGCCGCCAGGAGTCGGCGCGCGGCCGCGCCCGCACGCGCAGGCCGATCTTGCCGCCTTGCGTGAACTTCGCGGCGTTCGACAGCAGGTTGAGCAGCAGCTGGTGAAAGCGCTTGCTGTCGATCAGCACCGTATGCGGCAGCGCGCCTTGCACCTCGAGTTCGAATGCGTTGTTGCGCCGCTGTGCGAGCGTGTCGGCGTACTGGGCGATGTCGTCGATCAGCGCCTGCAGGCGCACCGGCCGCAGCTCGAAGGAAAACGGCAGCAGCTCGCCCTTCGCATAGTCGAGCAGGTCGTCGATGAGCGAGAGCTGGTAGGTCGCGCTGCGTTCGATGGCTTGCAGCCGCTGCGGCGGCTGCGGCATTTCTTCGCGCAGCCGCCGCACGTGGCCGATGATGGTCGCGAGTGGGGCGCGCAGGTCATGGCTCACGTAGGCCATGAGCCGCGTCTGTTCGCGAGCCTGGTGCTCGGCCTGCTCGAGCGCGGCGTTCAGCGCGTGGGTCTTGAGCGCCACCTCGTCGCGCAGGCGTTGCTGTTCTTCCGCCTGCCAGAGCACCAGCGTGCGCTGCGCGGATTGCCGCTGGCGCGACAGATGGTGCGTCCACGACGACAGTGCGACCAGGCCCACCAGCATGCCGGGGAAGCCCAGTGCATAGGCGTCGAAGCCGGGCAGCATGTGCGTGGGCAGCGAAAGCTCGGTCAGGCGCAGGCACACGCCGATCATGATGATGGTCATCACCGGGAACGCCAGCTTGCCGCCCGGGCCGGCACGCCGCATGTAGACGAAGCTGCTCGCGGTGAGTGCGATCACCAGCAGCAGCACGGTCAGGTTGCCGAGGCGCGCGAAGGGCGCGTACGGCCCCAGCAGCGTGCCGAGCACCGCGACGACCTGGCTCGCGGCCAGCACCGCGATGACTGGCAGCCCCGGCGGGCGCACCGGCCCGCGGTGTGAAAGAACATGCAGGTACAGCAGCAGGCTCAGCACGCTGCAGCCGGCTATCACGCCGGCCGCGCGGTAGCTCCAGTCGATGCTGTCGGGCCACAGCGCGAGCCGTGCATGGCCGCGATAGGTGGCCTCGTACAGCGCCACCAGCGTGAAGCCCAGGCTCTGCGAGGCCATCAGCGGGTTGCGCGAGATGAGCCACAGCGTGAGCGAATACACGGCGAGCACCAGCAGTCCGCCGATCAGCAGGCCGTCGAGCAGCGCATGGCTGCTCTCGGCGTCACGCCAGCCGTCGGCCGTGTAGAGCTGGGGGGCGAACTTGAGGTTGCTGTGGCTTTGCACGCGCACCAGCAGGCGCGCCTGCTCGCCGGGTTGCAGGTCGAGCGACAGCTTGGGCACGCGGTCCCGTTCGCCGTGCAGCGGCACCGACACCCCGGCTCGCTCGTGCACCCACGCAGCTCCTGCGGCCGCGGTGCCGTTGCCGCGCTGCACGTGAAAGTCGACGTGCTGCAGCCAGGTGGCGTTCAGCACCAGGCGCAGCGGCTGCACCGTGCCGGTGTCGTTCACCACTCCCAGGCGCAGCCAGAAGGCCGAGTTCCTGAAGCCCTGTCGCATCTGCGCATGCGTGCCGGGCTGGAAGCGGGTCGAGGCGTCCGCGTCTTCGCGCGAGAGCATTCCGCCGGGGTCTTCGAGCAGCTCGACTTTTTCGTCGAGCACGAGCGGCAGCGCGGCTGCATCGACGATCCGCAGCGTGGCCGCGTGCACCGGGCCCGCGAGCCAGGAAGCCGCGCACAGCAGCAAGGCGGCGGTGATGCCGCGGATCGCCACCGCCGCCGCCTCAGGCCGACGGCGCCGGCGCCCGTGTCGGCGTCGGCATGGGCCGAGCCGCTCGTGCGTTGCGATAGGACGAGGGCGTGAGCCCGAAGCGCTCGCGGAACGCGGTCGAGAAATTGGCCGCGCCGGAGAAGCCCACCGCATGCGCCACTTCTTCCATGTTGAGCGCGGAGGCCGCCAGCAGGCGTTGTGCTTCGGCCAGCCGCATCTCGCGCACGTACTCGTACACGGTGCGTCCGGTCTGCTCGCGGAACGCGCGCGTCAGCCGCTTCTCGTGCGTGCCCACGCGCGCGGCAAGCTCGGGCAACGCGGGCACGCTCGCAAGGTTGGACAGCACCAGCCGTTCGGCCGCCTGCGCGATCACGCGGTCGGCGTTGTCCGAGCGCGCGTTCTCCAGCACGCTCTCGGCCTGCGCCATGCAGGCCTGCGCATGGCTGCTGCTGCTGGCCAGCGCCAGGTGCACCGCCACGCGCGCCAGCACTTCGGAGGGTTCGAAGGGCTTGAGGATGTAGTCGACCGCGCCTTCGCGCAGGCCCGCGATCCGCTCGTCCACGGCGCTCGACGAGGTCAGGAAGATCACCGGAATGTGCGCGGTCGCGCTGTCGGCCTTCAGCAGCCTGCAGGTCGTGAAGCCGTCGGTCGTGCCCATGCGCACGTCCAGCAGCACGAGGTCGGGCTGCAGCGCGGTGACGCGGCGGTAGCCCTGCAGCGCATCGAACGCAAGGCTGATCCGGTGGCCCGCGCCGCGCAGCGCGCCCAGCAGCAACTGCAGCTCCTCGATGTTGTCGTCGATGACAAGGATGTGCGCGCGCCGGGGGGGTG
Organism: Variovorax sp. efr-133-TYG-130; assembly: GCF_030208835.1. Lineage (NCBI taxonomy): Bacteria > Pseudomonadati > Pseudomonadota > Betaproteobacteria > Burkholderiales > Comamonadaceae > Variovorax > Variovorax sp. efr-133-TYG-130. The sequence continues at coordinate 15,678 of NZ_JARVTD010000027.1, forward strand.
TGGTCGACCAGTAGGACATGCCACCGAGCGTATGGGAGCGGGCCTGAAATGCCATGTGACTAAGTTCACGTTACGTTGCATTCGTAAACAAATGTCATCCAAAACAAACCTTTTGTCCTGAATCCCAAAAGCGGCTCCCGCTCTCCGCTTCGAGACTCCCGCACTTTCCGGAGCACCTCGCCGCATCGAGCGGCGCACCTGTAAATGGTCGGTGCCCGGTCCATCAGAGCCATCACGAGGGACGGGATGTCCAGCACCCCATCGAATCTGCCGGTCGCGTCGGTGCGACGCGACCTGTTCTCCACCTGCGCGCAGGCGCCTTCGGGGCGCTGGCGGCGCACGCTGGCCAGGCTTGCCGTACCGCTGGCGGGGCTGCTGCTCGCCGCGGGCGCGCACGCGGTGCCGCAGATATCGAGCCTGGTCCACGACCCCGACATTCTTCCCGCCGGCGGCACGGTCACCAGCACGGTCACCGTCGCCGACTCCGACAGCCTGCCGATCGGCGCGCCGGGCGCCTCGTTCACCTACACGATTCCCGCCAACGCCATCTACATGGGCACCTCCGCGGTCCCTTCCGGCACCTGCACTGCCGATGTGGCCGTGGGTTCGGCCGGACAGGGCACGCTGACCTGCTCGGGCATCACGCTCGCGGCCAACGAGCGGCTCGATTTCAAGGTGCTGCTGCGCACGCAGACGCAGGGCACGCTGACCGTGACCGCCACGCCCAGCGGCGGCGGCGCCAGCGAGACCAAGGCCATCACCGTCAACCAGGGCGCCGACGTGGCCGTGGCCATCAGTGCGCCCGTCACCGCGCCGAGCGGCTCGACGGTGCCGATCGTCTTCACGGTCACCAACAACGGCCCGGACACCAGCACCGGCTCGACGCTGACCTATCCCATTCCCACGGGCCTGACGGTCTCCAACACCAACCTGCCGTCCGGCTGCTCGGTCAGCGGGAGCCAGCTGACCTGCAACGTGCCGGCCACGCCGGCAACGGCTGGCAGCAACACGCGCACCTTCAGCATCAACGGCGTGGTCACCGCGGGCGCGGGCTCCACCATCACGCACCAGCCGGCCGTGGCGCCGGCGGGCTCCGTGGGCGACGGCGTTTCCACCAACAACAGCGCCACGGCCAATACCACCGTGACCGCGGGCTACGTGCTGGCGCTCGCCAAGAGCCATGACGGCGGCCAGGTGCTGGTCGGCCAGCGCTTCAACTTCAAGCTGAGCCCCAGCTTCAGCGGCAGCCCGCCCACCGGCGTGACGCTGACCGACACCATTCCCGCCAACTTCGCGATCCAGACGCCGATCAACCCGCCCGCCGGCTGGAGCTGCTCCGTCAGCGGCCAGACGGTGAGCTGCACGCGCAGCAACATCGGCGGCAACAACGGCGCCAGCGTGGCGCTCGGCGACATCCTGGTGCCGGTCATCGCCATGACTGCCGGCACCGGCGTCGTCAACGAAGCCACGGTGAACGCGACGGGCCCCATCGTCAGTTCGGCCACCGGCAGCGTGCCGGTCGACGTGGCGCCTTCTTCCGCCGACTTCCGCGCCGACAAGCGCCGCAGCTGGCCGCAGAACAACGTGCCGCTGGGCCAGGCCTTCGACTACCAGGTCGGCAGCACCAACCTGGGCGGCACGCGCCTGCTGGCGGGAAGCACCATCCAGCTGGTGGACGACGTGCCTGCCGGCGTGCAGATCAACAGCGTCACGCAGCGCGACGGCTACACCTGCACGGTGACCAAGGGCGGCGCCACCGTCGTGCCCACGCCCGCCGTGCCCGTGCCCGGCCCCGCGACGGTGACCTGCACCCGCACGCTCACGGCCGACATCGGCGTGGACCAGTCGAACGGCAGCAGCGCGCGCAACGGCGGCTACATCATCGTGAACGCCACCATCCCGGCGCTGCCGCCGGCTGGCGGCCAGGTCGTCAACACCATGTGCGTGAACGTGGCGCTGCCCGCCGCCGCGCCCACGCTCGGCGCCGACCCCGACGCCAACACCGGCAACGACTGCACGAGCCTGGGCACCGGCGTGAACGACAACGCCACCGCCGCCGACGTGCGGGTGCTCAAGCGCGTGGTGGGCATCGGCGACAGCGCCGGCAACCGCCAGATCGCGGGCCAGGACGTCACGTGGCAGATCGAGGTGGTGAACGACGGCCCCTCCGAGGCGCAGAGCGTGGTCGTCACCGACACCTTCGCGCAGGTGATCGGCGCCGGCAGCGTCTCGCAGACGGCCAACGCCGGCACCTTCAGCGGTACCTGCGCGCTGCCGGCCAACGGCGGCGGCTTCGGCAACGCCTCGCTCTCCGGTTGCACGCTGTCGACCCTGCCGGTCTGCCGCGCCAGCACCGACCCCGCCAGCGCCTTGCCGCTGTGCCCGGTCATCCAGGTCGTCGCCCGGCACTACGGTAACGGCGCATCGGCCACCGACCACGGCTTCCAGATCAACAACACGGCGCGCGCCGTGGCGGCCACGCCGGCCGACCCCAACCTGGCCAACAACGACGGCAGCACCACCGCCTACCTGACCGCGCGCAGCGACGTGACGGTCACCAAGTCGGCCAGCCCCGGCTCGGTGCCGGTCGGCCAGTTGCTCACCTACACGCTCACGGCCCGCAACCAGAGCCTGGCGCAGGGCAGCCTCAGCCGCGCCTACGACGTGCACGTGGTCGACACGCTGCCGGCCGGGCTGATGTTCATCTCGGCCGACGCCTCGGGCGGCGGCAGCTGCACCACCAAGCCCAGCACCACGCAACCCACCGGCACCGGCACCACCAACAACCAGCTCGAGTGCGCCTGGACCTCGCTCGACCGCAACGTGCAGCAGACCGTCACGGTGCGCGTGCGTCCGCTGTACGTGCTCAACGGCACCACGGTGACCAACAACGTGCACATCTCCACGGCAACGCCGGAGCTCAGCACGGCCAACAACGACGCGTCGGTGCCGGCCACGATCACCGCGCCGGTGTACGACCTGGTGGTCACCAAGCGCGACGACGTCGATCCCGTGAACGTGGGCGACGACGTGGGCTACACCATCACGGTGTCGAACAACAGCGCGTCGACCGCGGAAGACGTGCGCATGATCGACCTGCTGCCGCTGCCCGGCCCCAACGGCGAGGCAGCGCCCACGCTGGTGTCGGTGAGCATCCCGGCGGATGCGCCGGCAGGCACCAGCTTCGCGCTGGCCGGCGGCGCGGCCATCGGCTCGGCCGGCGGACAGGTGGTGTTCACCATTCCGACGCTCGGCGGCGCCGGCGCCACCGCCACCGGCGACATCAATTCGCTGCAGTTCCGCGTGGTGCTGCGCGGCGTGTCGCGCGGTACTTTTCAGAACAACGCCAAGGTCGATTTCTTCGACGCCGCGCGCAACGTCTACGACGCGGTGCAGGGCAACAACACGGTGGCCGAGAACACCACCTTCCGCTTCAAGGCCGACGTGCAGGTGGTCTCGAAGGCGGCCGTGGTCAAGGGCACCAGCACGCCGCTGACTACCGCGTCGTCGGGCCAGCCCTTCGACTGGTTCGTGCAGCTGCGCAACAACGGCCCCGACAGCGCCGAGACCACCAGCTTCACCGACACGCTGCCCGCGGCCCTGGTGCTGGACGGCACGCCCGTGTTCACCGTGACCGGCGGCAGCTTCACGCCCGCGGCGCCCACCTGCACCGGCGCCTCCGGCGGCACGGCGGTGACTTGCGCGATCACGTCGATGCCCGCGAACGGCACCGCCACCGTGCGCATTCCGGTGCGCTTCGCCAGCGGCAATCCGCCGGCCAACGGCACGGACATCGTCAACCGCGCGCACATCGTCACCACCGGCTCGGGCGACACCAACGGCGGCGCCGACCCCAACGCCGGCAACAACTTCAACGAAGGCCGGGTCACGGTGCAGAACAGCGCGCTGTCCGGCCGCGTGTATGAAGACCTGAACGGCAACGGCCAGGTCGATGCCGACGAGTCCGGCATCGCCGGCGTCACCATGCGCCTGACTGGCACCGACTACCTGGGCAATGCCGTTTTGCTCACCACCACCACGGACGGCAACGGCAACTGGGGCTTCACCGTGCCCGCCGGCACCTACAACGTGGTCGAGGACCAGCCCGCCGCGTACCTGCCGGGCATCACCCGCGCGGGGAGCGTCACCGGCGCGGGCAGCGCGCAAGGCAGCGTGCCCACCGGCGGCGCGGGCGTCACCAGCGGCCCGAACGGCTCCAACGCCAACCGCATCGACAACATCGTGCTCGGCACGGGCGGCACCTCGTCGGCCAACAACTTCGGCGAAGTGCGTGCGTCCAGCCTGGCCGGCCGCGTCTACCAGGACGCCGACTATAGCAACGCCGCGAGCGCGGGCGACCCTGGCATCGCAGGCGTGACCGTCACGCTCACCGGCACCGACATGTTCGGCAATGCGGTGTCGAAGACCACCACCACGGCCACCGGCACCGGCAACTACGCCTTCGCCAATCTCACGCCCGGCAACTACACGCTGACCGAAACCCAGCCCGCGGGCTTCGCCGACGGCAGCGACGCGGCCGGCACGGCCGGCGGCACGCTGGGCAACGACGTGGTGAGCGCCATCGCCTTGCGCTCCAACGTCAACGCCACCGGCTACGACTTCGGCGAACTGCTCAGCCGCATCAGCGTGCGCGTGTTCGTCGATGCCAACAACGACGGCGTGCCGCAGGCAGGCGACACCGGCATCCCGAACGTGGAACTGCGTCTTACGGGCACCGACGCCGCGGGCAACCCGGTGAACATCGTCGCGGTGGCCACCGGTGTGGACGGCCGCTACGAGTTCCGCAACGTGCCGCCTTCGGGCGCCGGCGGCTACACCATCACCGAGACGCAGCCGGCCAACTATGCGCCGGGCAAGGCCAACAACAACGCACTGCCCGGCACGCCGCAGGCCGGCGGCAACGCCATCACCGGCGTGACCGTCTCGGGCACCAACGTGCCGCTGGTGCAGGGCGAGTACTACTTCGGCGAGCTGCTGCCGGGCGGCATCTCGGGCCGCGTGTACTACGACCGCAACGGCAACGGCGCGCAGAACGCGCCGGGCGAGCCGGGCATCGCGGGCGTGACCATCACGCTCACGGGCACCGACGTCAACGGCCAGAGCGTCACGCGCACCACCACCACCGACGCCAGCGGCGACTACAGCTTCCCGAACCTCGCGCCCGGCAGCTACACCGTGACCGAGACGCGCCCGCAGGGCTACGAGCCCGGCATCACGCGCGCCGGCAACGTGAGCGGCGCGGGCAGCACGGCGGGCAGCGTGCCCACCGGCGGCAGCGGCGTGAGCAACGGGCCCAACGGCTCGACCGCCAACGTGATCCAGAACATCGTGCTCGGCGCGGTGGGCGCGGGCTCGGCCGGCAACAACTTCTCGGCCGTGAAGCCCGCGAGCCTGGCCGGCTACGTGTATGCCGACGTGGCGCCGTCGAACGGCGTGCGCGACAGCGGCGAGCCCGGCATCGCCGGCACCACGGTGCGCGTCACCGGCACCGACTTCCTGGGCAACGCCGTGGACCGCACGGTGCAGACCGGCGCCGACGGCGGCTACCTGTTCGACAAGCTCGTGCCCGGCACCTACCAGGTCGACGAGACGCAGCCCGCCGGCGTGGCCGATGGCCCCGAGTCGCTCGGCACCGTGAACGGCGCTGCGCGCGGCGTGGCCAACCCGGGCAACGTGAACGACCGTTTCGGCGGCATCGCGCTGGTGTCGGAAGACGTGGGCATCGACTACAACTTCGGCGAGCGCGGCGGCCAGATCGCGGGCTGGGTGTACGTCGACAACAACAACGACGGCGTGCGCCAGGCCGGCGAGCCCGGCATTGCCGGCGTCACGCTGACGCTGACCGGCCGCTCGGCCAGCGGCCTGGCGGTGAACGCCACGGTCGTCACAGACGCCACCGGCCGCTACGTCTTCACCGGCCTGCTGCCGGCCGACGCCGCGGGCTACACCATCCGCGAGACGCAGCCCGTGACCTATGCCGACGGCCTGGACGCCGTGGGCACGCTCGACGGCGTGCCCAGCGGCACTTTGGGCAACGACGTCATCGGCGCCATCGCGTACCGCGGCGGCAACGGCGACAACTACAACTTCGGCGAGCGCGGCGCATCGCTGGCGGGCACCGTCTACAACGACGCCAACCGCAACGGCACGCGCGAGCCGCAGGACCTGCCGATCCCGGGCGTGACCATCACGCTCACCGGCACCGACGCGGCGGGCCAGCCGGTGACGCGCACCGCCGTCACCGATGCCAACGGCCGCTACGAGCTGCCCGGCCTGCCGCTGCCCGGCAGCGGCGGCTACACCGTCACCGAGACGCAGCCCGCCGGCTACGAGGACGGCATCGCCGTGCCCGGCACCCTGGGCGGCACCGCGCAGGGCCCGAACCAGATCCGCGTGAACATCACGGGGCTCGACGCGCGCGGCACCGGCTACGACTTCACCGAGCACAGCAGCCAGCCCGCCTCGCTCACCGGCAACGTGTGGTTCGACCAGAACCACAACCGCAGCCGTGATTCGGGCGAGGGCAACGGCGAAGGCTGGACCGTGGAGCTGCTGCGCTGCGCCGACGGCGGCAACGCCTGCGCCGAGAACGCGGCCACCGTGCTCTACAGCGTGACCACCGCGGCCGACGGCGGCTACCGATTCGGCGACCTCGTGCCCGGCGAATACCGCGTGCGCTTCCGCTCGCCCGACGGCCGCTACGTGGGCGGCGTGTGGCCGACCGACGCATCGCAGAACGGCGCCGGCGGCCCGTACCCCACGCCTTCGCCGAGCGATCCGCGCTTCACCATCAAGGTGCGCGTGAACCCCGGCGCCAACGTGCAGAAGCAGGACTTGCCGTACGACCCGGGCGGCGTGGTGTACGACAGCGTCAGCGGCACGCCCGTGCCCGGCGCCGTGGTGCGGCTGGTGGGCCCGCCCGGCTTCGATCCGGCGCAGCACCTGTTCGACGGCCGCGACAGCTACACGACCGGCCCGTCGGGCTACTACGACTTCTTCGTGCTGCCGGGCGCACCGGCCGGCGAGTACCGCCTGGTGGTGACGCCGCCTGGCAACTACCTGCCGTCGTCGATCTACCCGGCGGCCGCTGGCGCGCTGGGCACGCAGTCGTGCTCGCCGCCGCCCAACGGCCCGGCGCCCTCGCAGACCAACCCCTGCGTGGTGAGCCCGGGCGCGGCGCTGGTGCCCGGCGCGGGCTACTACATGGTGTTCCAGATGCCGGGCGGCGGCGGCCAGCACGTGGTGGCCAACAACATCCCGCTGGACCCGTCGGACGCCACGCTCATCGAGCTGCGCAAGACCACCTCGAAGCTCACCGTGAAGAAGGGCGAGCTGCTGCCGTACCGCATCACGGCGCGCAACACGCGCGGCAACCCCGTGCCGGGCGTGGCCGTGGTCGACACGCTGCCGCCGGGCTTCCGCTACGTGCCGGGCTCGCTCACCGTGCGCAGCCTGCCGGGTGGCGTGGCGCTGCCGGTGGTGCCGCAGCTCAACGGCCGCCAGCTGGTGGTGCCCGGCCAGAACTTCGCGCCCAACGAGACCAAGGAATACCTGATGGTCGCGGGCGTGGGGGTCGGCGTGGGCGAGGGAGAGTTCGTCAACCAGGTCGTCGCCACGCAGGGCGTGGGCGGCCGCACGCTGTCGAACCTGGCCACCGCCACCGTGCGCGTGGTGCCCGACGCGCTGTTCGACTGCACCGACGTGATCGGCAAGGTCTACGACGACAAAAACGCCAACGGCTACCAGGACGACGGCGAGCCCGGCATCGCGAACGTGCGCATCGCCACCGTCAACGGCGTGCTGGTGACCACCGACGCCGAGGGCCGCTACCACATCGCCTGCGCCGCCATTCCGAAGGAAGGCACCGGCAGCAACCTGGTGCTGAAGCTCGACGAGCGCACGCTGCCCTCGGGCTATCGCACCACCAGCGAGAACCCGGCGGCCGAGCGCGCCACGCGCGGCAAGGTGCTGAAGATCAACTTCGGCGCCACCGTGCACCGCGTGGTGCGGCTCGCGCTGCAGGGCGCGGCCTTCGAGGACGGCGGCGCCGCGCTGCGCGCCGGCTTCGTGCCCGAGCTCGACCGCACGGTGAGCGTGCTGGCGGAGAAGACATCGGTGCTGCGGCTGGCCTACCGCGCCGCGCCCGGCGAGCCCGCATCGCTCGGCCGCCAGCGCACCGACGCGGTGAAGGCCGCGGTGCTCGCGCGCTGGAAGCAGCTGGGCGAGCAGCGCGCCCGCGCCGACGGCAACGCGCCGCCGCTGTTCAACCTCGACGTCGAGGTCGAACTGGTGCCCGCCGCCACGCCGGAGGGCGGCAAGCCATGAACCGCCCCTTCGCACAGAACCCGAGCCAGCGAGCCGACATGAAAAGAAAGCTACCCAAGCGCATCGCCCTCGCAGGCGCCGTCACTGCCGCCTGCATGGGCATGGGGCTCGCGGCCGCGCAGGAGTCGGCCGTGCGCGGCCGCATGCACGACCAGGCCGCGGCCGACCCGCGCGCCGTGGACATCGACGGCACCCGCCACCTGCCGCGCAGCAGCGAGCGCGAACTGCCCAAGGCCACCTTCGTGCTGGGCGACGCGAGCGCGCCGGTAGCTGCCGCGGGCCCGACGCCGCCGCCCGTGCCGGGCGCCGAGCGCAGCGACACCGGAGTGCCGCATTTCGGATCGGGCGCCGACGGGCTCGCGCCGGCCGACCGCGCGCAGCTCGACCGCATCGCCGCGCAGGTGAAAGGGCGCGACGGCCTGCGCTTCGAGATCGTCGGCCACACCGACACCCAGGCGCTGAGCGCGAAGTCGCGCGAACGCTTCGCCGACAACCATGCGCTGGGGCTGGCGCGCGCGCAGCAGGTGGCGCGCTACCTCACGCAGCGCCTGGGCCTGCCCGAAGACGCTGCGGCCGCTTTCTCCCGCGGACCCGACGCGCCCGTGGCCACGCCCGCCACCGACCCCGCCAACTGGGCCGCCAACCGCCGCGTCGAAGTGCGCGTGTACTGGCGCGACGCGCCCGTCGCTGTCGCTCCCACAGCGACAGTGGCCGACCCCGGGGTGTGCCGCACCTTCACCGCCTTCGGCACCGACGACGCGCCGCTGCGCCTGAGCGTGGACGGCCAGCTGCTCACGGCCGACGGCAAGGCCGCGGCCGGCGACGGCACCAACAGCGCCGACCGCCAGCGCTGCGTCGACGTGCAGCTCGAGCGCAACCAGCTGCGCCTGCAGTACGACAACTTTTCCCAGCCGCGCCGCCTGAGCGCCAGCGCCTGGCCCACCACCGTGGTGGCCGGCGACACCGTGCGCTTCGCCGGCTACAGCAACTACCTGCTGTTCACCAGCAAGGCCGAGCTGCGCGTGTTCACCGCCAACGAGGCGATGCAGCGCCGCCTGGTCGCGACCGTGCCGCTGGACGCCGCGTTGCGCGGCGAATGGCAGGTGCCGGAGGGCTTGCTGAACCGCGTCGCCGAAGGGGCGAGCGGCAAGCTGTACTACCGCGTGCGCGTGTACGACCGCCAGGGCCGCTTCGACGAGACCGACGATCTCTCGCTCACGCTGGCCCAGCGCCACAGGCCCGAGACCGGCACGCCGCCCGACCCGGCGCGCGAGCTGCTGCGCGGCTACGGCATGAACAACATCGCCATCGCCAACATTCCGCTCGCCGCCGGCACGGTCACCGCCAGCGGCGCGGCCATCCGCCCCGGCGAGACGGTGCGCGCGCTGGGCTTCGCGGTGCCGGTGGACGAGAGCGGGCGCTTCGTGTTCCAGCAGCTGGTGCCGCGCCGCGTGCAGACCGGCGAGATCGCGGTCACCGACGCGCAGGGCGCCACGCGCGCCTACCGCCGCGACTTCGAGCTGCCCGCGAGCGACTGGTTCTTCGTCGGGCAGGCCGACCTCACGGTGGGCAGCAACAGCGTGAGCGGCCCGGCCGCGATCATGACCAACGACAAGAACCGCTACGGCGGCGGCGGCTGGAGCGAAGGCCGCATCGCCGGCTATGCCAAGGGCCAGCTCAACGACCGCTGGACGCTGACGGCCAGCGTCGACACCGAGGAACGCCCGCTCAAGGAACTGTTCCGCAACCTCGACCGCAAGGACCCGACCTCGCTGTTCCGCCGCTTCGACCCGGAGGACTCGTGGACCACCTTCGGCGACGACTCCACCGCCATCCAGGACGCGCCCACGCAGGGCCGCTTCTACCTGCGCGTGGACGATGGCCGCTCACAGGCGATGTGGGGCAACTTCAAGCTCAACTTCGGCGACACCGAACTCACCCGCGTGAGCCGCGGCCTCTACGGCTTCCATGGCCGCTACCTGGGCGAGGAGTCGACCTCGTTCGGCGAGGCGCGCCTGAAGATCGATACCTTCGCGGCCGAGCCCGGCACGCTGGCCGCGCGCGAGGAATTCCGCGGCACCGGCGGCTCGCTCTACTACCTGCGCAACCAGGACATCACGCGCGGCGCCGAGCGCGTGACGCTGGAAATCCGCGACAGGGATTCCGGCTTCGTGCTCAAGCGCACGCAGCTCGTGCCCAGCTCCGACTACGAGATCGACTACCTGCAGGGCCGCGTGCTGCTGTCGGCGCCGCTGCCCAGCCTGTCCGACGACGGCTCGCTGGTGCGTGCCGGCGGCTTCACCGGCATGCCGACCTACCTGGTGGTGGACTACGAATACACGCCGCTCACCACCTCGCTCGACACGCTCGCCGTGGGCGGCCGTGTCTCCTGGTGGGCCAACGACCACGTGGGCGTGGGCGTGACCGCGTCGCGCCAGGACCAGATCGGCGGCGACCAGCGCCTGGCCGGCGCCGACCTCACGCTGCGCAAGACCGAGAACACCTACTTCAAGGGCGAGTTCGCGCGCAGCAAGGGCCCGGGCACCGGCCAGCTCGACTCGATGGACGGCGGCTTCAGCTTCACCGGGCGCAACGGCGCGGTCGGCAACACGCTGGGCAGCGGACCCACCGGCAGCGCCAGCGCCTGGCGCCTGGAAGGCCAGGCGGACCTGGGCGACTTCGACATCCGCGGCGGCGGGCGCGTGAGCGCCTATGCGCAGTCGCGCGACGCCGGCTTCTCCGCGCCCGGCCAGTACGCGAGCAACGCCACGCGCCAGTTCGGCGTGCAGGCCACCGTGCCCTTCGGCGAGAAGGCCGAGAACGGCGGGCTGCGCCTGAAGGCCGACCGCCGCGACGAGCGCGACGGCTACAACAGCAGCGTGTTCGACGCGCAGTATTCGCTGGCCCTCACGCCCGAGTGGAAGCTGGGCCTGGGCCTGCGCTACGACGAAAAGACCGGCGACGCGCTCATCACCAGCCCTTCGTTGCCGACCACGCAGGCGGTGTCCGGCGAGCGCGCCGATGCCGCCGTGCAGCTCGAATACACCGGCAGCGACCGCTGGAGCGCCTACGGCTTCACGCAGAAGACGCTGCGGCGCACCGGCACGCGGCTGGAGAACGACCGCCTGGGCTTCGGCGGGCGCTACCGCGTCAATGACAAGCTGGCGCTGCGCGGCGAGCTCTCCACCGGCGACGGCGGCTTCGCGGGCAAGGCCGGCGTCGACTACCAGTACGACGACCGCTCCAACCTCTACATGACCTACGTGTCCGACACCGGCCGCACCGACGAGAACCTCATCGGCCGCGGCGGCACCCTGGTGACGGGCGTGCGCTCGCGCGTGGGCGACGGCCTCACGATGTTCACCGAGCACCGCCAGGCCACCGGCACGCAGCCGGGCCTCACGCATGCCTACGGCGTGCAGTACGCGCCCGACACGCGCTGGACCTTCGGCGTGAACTTCGAGAACGGCTGGGTCGGCGCCGAGACGCTGGGCGCCACGCGGCGCGAGGCCGTCGCCTTCACCACCGGCTACTCGAGCGAGCGCCTGAAGTACAGCGGCGGCCTGGAGTACCGCAAGGACCGCACCACCTCCGAGACCCGCACCAGCTGGCTGCTGAAGAACTCATTCACCTGGAAGGTGGACGACGACTCGCGCTGGCTCGGCAAGTTCAACTGGGCCGACAGCGACAGCAGCACCGGCGTGCTGGCCGCGGCCAAGTACACGGAGGCCATGCTCGGCTACGCGCTGCGCCCCGCGTTCAACGACCGGCTGAACCTGCTGTTCAAGTACACCTTCCTGTACGACCTGTCGTCGCCGGGGCAGGTGGTGTCGAGCGGCGTCGATTCGAGCCTGGGCACGGTGTCGACCACCGCCGTCGACTACCAGCAGCGCAGCCACGTGTTCGCCATCGATGCCACCTGGGACCTCAACGAGCGCTGGACGCTGGGCGGCAAGTACGCCTGGCGGCGCGGCGACCTGCGCGCGAGCCGCGACAGCTCGGCGCCGTGGTTCAAGAGCTCGGCCGAACTCGCGGTGCTGCGCGTCGACTGGAAGCTGGTGCGCAACTGGGACTGGATGGTCGAGTGGCGCTCGCTGCGCGCCAGGGAACTGCAGGACCGCAAGAACGGCTGGGTCACGGCGGCGTACTACCACGTCAACGAGAACCTGAAGGTGGGCGTGGGCTACAACTTCACCGACTACTCGGACAACCTCACCGACATGAGCTACCGCAGCAAGGGCTGGTTCCTGAACGTGCTCGGCAAGTTCTGAGCGGCAGGGGCCGAGGGGCCTCAGCGCGCCGTGGCGCGGCGCAGCGCCGCGTGCGCGAGCAGGCGCGTGGAGTCGAGCGTGGGCAGCGCGGAGTTGCCGTCGTTCAGCACCAGCGGCAGCTCGGTGCAGCCGAGCGCGACGGCATCGCAGCCGCGCGCCTTCAGCGCATCGATCATCTGCTGGAGCACCGCCGTCGACTCGGGGCGGAACACGCCGCACACCAGCTCGTCCATGATGATGCGGCCGACTTCCGCGCGCTCCGCCGCATCGAGCCGCACGGCGGCGAGGCCCGCGTCCGCCAGCGCCTGCGGATAGACCTCGCTGTCGACCAGCCAGCGCGTGCCCAGCACGCCCACGCGGCGAAAGCCGCGCGACGCGGCTTCCGCCGCCGCCACTTCGGCGATGTGCAGCCAGGGCAGCGGCGATTGCGGCAGCACGCGGTGCATCGCCTGGTGGATCGTGTTGTCGGGGCAGATCAGGAAGTCGGCGCCGGCTGCCGCGAGCTTGCGCGCGGAGGACAGCATCAGTTGCGCCACGCCGTCGATGTCGCCGCGGTCGAGGCAGTCGACATAGCTGGCGAGCGAGTGCGTGTGCACCGAGACCTCCGGGTGCGCATGCGGCCGCCCGAGGTAGCGCGCGCCTTCCACGCACAGCGTGCGATAGCACAGCGCCGCGCCTTCGGCCGAGCAGCCGACCACGCCGATGTGCAAAGTGTCGATAGCCATCTTGTCTCCAGTGAAGCAGGAAGAAATACGGGGAAGCAGTGTCGCAGCCGGCCTCAGCCCAGGCGGTCGGAGCGCAGCCGCTGGCGCTCGTCGGTCATCGAGCGCGCCGCCATGTAGACCGAGCCCGCCGCCGCCAGGCCGCCCGCGCCGGTCAGCAGGAACAGCAGCAGGATCTGGTACTTGGCGGCTTCCACCGGGTCCATGCCGGCCAGCAGCTGGCCGGTCATGATGCCGGGCAGGGTGATGACGCCGGCGGCCGACATCTGGTTGATGATCGGGATCATCCCGCGCCGTATCGACGAGCGCGTGAGCTCCGACAGCGCCTCGCGGATGGTCGCGCCCAGCGCCAGTTGCGCCTCGATGCGCGCGCGCCCGGTGGTCACGCCCTCGAAGAAGCTGTCCAGGCCCAGGCTCGCGGAATTGAGCACGCTGCCCAGCACGATGCCCATGAGCGGTATCGCATAGCGCGGGTCGTACCAGGGCTGCGGGCGGATCGCGGTCATGAGCGCCAGCACCACGGTGGCCACGCTCGATATGCCCACGGCCGCCGCGCCGATGCGGAAGTTGCCGCCGCGCGCCAGCCGGTGCGACGGGCGCACCGCCACTTCGCGGGCGGCCGCCAGGATCATCAGCACGACGATGGTGAGCGTGACCGCCGGCGACGCCGCGCTGAACACGAAGCGCAGCACCAGCCCCACCAGCAGCAGCTGCACCACCATGCGCGCCGCCGCCCACAGCACCTGGCGGTGCAGCCGCAGGTGCAGCGCCAGCGAGGCGCCGGCGTTCAGCAGCACCAGCAGCGTGGCCAGCATCAGGTCGGTGGCGTCGAGGTGGATGGTGGCGTTCACGGCATGCGCCTCAACTGGCCGTCCGCCATCTCGAAGCGGCGCTGGCCGATGCGCGCGGCCTGCTCGCGCGAGTGCGTGACCATCAGGATCGTCAGGCCCTGCGCCAGCCGGCGGGCCAGCAGTGCCTCGACGACCAGCGTCGATTCGGTGTCCAGCGACGCGGTGGGCTCGTCGAGCAGCAGCACCGCGGGCTCGCGCGCGAGCGAGCGCAGCAGCGCCAGGCGCTGGCGCTCACCGGTCGAGAGGCGGGGGATCTCGGTGTCGAGCAGGCCGGGGGAAAGGCCGATCTCTTCCATCCAGCCGCCGAGCCGGGCATGGGTGTCGTCGGGGAAATGCGCGGCCACGGTGGGCGCCCACCATGCGGGCTCCGCAGCCTGGTAGACCACGCGCCGGCGCCATTGGGGGCCGCTCAGTGTCTTGCGTTCGACGCCGTCGAGGGTGACGGTGCCTTCGCCGGGGTCGAGGTCGGCCACCAGCCGCAGGAAAACGCTCTTGCCGGAGCCCGACTTGCCGAGGATGCAGATGCACTCGCCGCGCGCGGCGCTCAGGTCGATGGCGCCTGCGCCGCGCATGCGCAGGTTCCTGATCTGCAGGAAGGGGAGGTTGGGTTCCATCGTGCGGTTGCCGGAGCCATCCATGGCCGGCGTTTGCCGCCGAGTATGAATGCTCCGGCCGGGACCGGCACGAGGAACAGGCGGGCACCCGCGGGCGCCCTGTGCCGCATCAGAACGAGAACGATGCGGTCAGCGAAGCCGAGCGGCCCGCGCCAACGGTCGCGTAGTGCGACGCATAGGCCTTGTCGAAGTAGTACTTGTTGGTCAGGTTCTGGACGTTCAGCTGCAGGCTGAGGTTCTTGTTGACCACGTAGCTCACCATCGCGTCGTACTTCACGTAGGAAGGAATCCACTTCGTGTTGTTGACGTTGCCGTACTGCTTGCTCACGTAGGTGGCGCCGCCGCCGATCGTGAGGCCGGGCATCACCGTGTAGGTGGTCCACAGCGTCGCGCTGTCCTTCGGCGTGTTCGGGAACATGTTGCCGTTGAACGGCGATGCGACGTACGTCGTCCCCGACAGCGTGTAGCCGTTGTCCGTGAGCTTGGCGTTCAGGTGCGTGTAGCCGCCGAACACCTGCCAGTCGCGGGTGATGCTGCCGGCCACGCCGAACTCGATGCCTTCCACGCGCTTCTTGCCGACGTTCTGCGTCGAGCCGTCGGCCGCGACCACGCGGGCGTTCTTCATGTCGGTGCGGAAGATCGCCGAGGTCAGCACCAGGCGGCGGTCCAGCACTTCCCACTTGGTGCCGAGTTCGAGGCTGCGGCTTTCCTGCGGCTTCAGGTTGCGGATGGCCGCGCTGATGCCGTCGGCGCCGTCGCCGCCGTCGGTGCCGGGCGGCGTCGACGAGGTGCCGTAGGACACGTAGATGCTGCCGTTGGGCGCCGGCTTGTAGACCGCGCCGACCTGGTAGTTCAGGAACGAGGCTTTGTTCTCCAGCTCGATGCCCGGGACCATGCGGCCGGCGGGCACGGACACGCTGGTCGAGCCGCTCAGGGCATTGCTGGGCACGGAGGCCGTGGTCGCGATCGGCGCGATGTAGGCCGGCGTGACCGCGCGCGTCTTGTAGTCGTCCCAGCGCAGGCCGAGGTTCAGCGACCACTGCGGGTTGAACTCGATGGTGTCGAAGGCGTAGACCGAACTGGTGGTGGTCTTCACTTCGGTCACCGCCGGCGACCTGGTGATGGCGCCGGTCCACGGGTCGTACGGCGTCGGGCTGAGCGCCGAGGTGCAGTTGAAGTTGCTGCGGATGCCCGAGCCCACGGCGCAGTTCAGGCCGCTCACGCCCGTGCGCGGGTAGGTCTCGAAACCGGTCTTCGCGTCCTGCAGGAACAGGTAGTTGCCCTTGGTGGTGGCTTCCTTGCCCAGTTCGATGCCGGTGGTGAAGCTGTGCTTGATGCCGGCGGTCTCGAACTTGCCGGTCAGGCTGGTCTGGTTGACCAGCGACTCGGAGTCGGACGCGCGGTTGTTGGGCCGGCGCCAGACGTTGCCGTTGACCAGGAAGTTGCCGCGGCTGTCGTCGGGCTGGGACCAGATGTAGTCGTTGGTCGAGGTGCTCGAGCGCGTGACGTTGCGCAGCACCAGGCCGCCGCCGAAGTCATGCTTCACGTCGACGGTGCCGGCGTCGACCTTGGTGCGCTGGTAGTCGCGGCCCACCAGGCCGTAGTAGGTGCCGCGCGGCACCGCGATGGGCTGGCCGTCGCCGTTGCGGTTCAGGTTGGCTCCCGAGGTGAACGGGTTGTTGAAGGGGATGCCCGAGTCGGGCAGGTCGTTGGTCTCGTAGTGGTAGTAGCTCAGCGTGACCTGCGTCGGCGAGTTCATGCCGAAGGTCACGCTCGGCGCCACGCCCCAGCGCTTGACGTTGACCGGACCGCGCCCGGCGATGTCCGACTTGAAGTTCATCAGGTTCAGGCGGGCCGCGACGCTGTCGGAGATCTTGCGGTTGATGTCCAGCGTTTCGCGCTGGTAGGAATCGGTGCCCAGGCCGATGGTGCCGCTGAAGAAGTTCTCGGCTTGCGGCGCCTTGCTGATGATGTTCACCGAGCCGCCGGCCGAGCCGCGTCCGCCGAACGCGGAACTCGGGCCCTTCACGACCTCGACCGACTCCACGTTGAAGATTTCGCGCGTCTGGGCCGCGCCGTCGCGCAAGCCGTCCACGTAGGTGTCGCTCTGCGCATCGAAGCCGCGGATGAACGGGCGGTCGCCCACCGGGTTGCCGCCTTCGCCGGCGCCGAAGGTGATGCCGGGCGTGGTGCGCAGCGCGTCGACCAGCGTGGTCGCGCCGGTCTGGCGGATCACTTCCTGCGGGATGACGGTGACCGACTTGGGCGTGTCCAGCAGCGGCGCCGTGAACTTGGGCGAGGCCGATTTCTCGACCTTGTAGTCGGTCGAGGCTTCGACGCGGACTTCGTTCAGCGTGCCCTGGGCATGCGCGGACACCGAGCCGATGGCGACCAGTGTGGCGGTGGTGGCCATGCGGCCAGAAAGGTAACGCGCAGGCGAATGCTTGCGGCTCTTGACGTAGGTCATATTCCTCCGGGAGTGTTGTTGTGGCCGTGTCTCTTGCTTGGCTGCCCGGACGAACGCCTGGCTGGCTGCACGCTTCGTTCTCACCACGGTGGAACCTGCGTCACGACTGTGCGAATGGTAATGACTCGCAATACCATTTGGGCCGGAACTTTACCTTTGGTATGCAATACGCATGGAACTTTGTCGCGATATTGCGACACATGGCCGTCACATACGGCCGGCGGGCGCTGGCGGTTCAGCGCACCAACAGCTTCATCATCCGCGCGAAGGTCTTGCCATAGGGCGGCTTGAGCAGCCCCGCGCCGTTGAACGCCGACTGCCGGAAGATCGGCTTCAGCTTGGAGAAGGTCTCGAAGCCGTACTCCCCGTGGTAGGCGCCCATGCCGCTCGCGCCGACGCCGCCGAAGGGCAGGTCGTCCTGCGCGATGTGCAGCAGCGTGTCGTTGATGGACACGCCGCCCGACACGGTCTGGCGCATCACCTGGTCGATGGTCGCGCCGTTCTTCTCGAACAGGTAGAGCGCGAGCGGGCGCGGATGCGCGTTGACGTAGGCGATGGCTTCGTCGATGCCGGCGTAGGGCAGCACCGGCAGCAGCGGGCCGAAGATTTCTTCGCGCATCACGCGCATGCCGTCGTTCACGCCGGTCAGCAGCACCGGCGGAAAGCGGCGCGTGGCGGCATCGGGCGCGGTGTCGCACAGCGGCACGGCAACGGCGCCTTCCTGCTGGGCGGTGGCCGCCAGCTCCTGCAGCCGCGCGAAGTGGCGCGGGCTCACGATGCTGGTGTAGTCGGTGTTGCCGTTGCCGAGGTCCGGGTACATCGACGCGAACACGCGCCGCGCGCTGTCGGCAAAGCGCTGCTGCTGGCCCTCGGGCACCAGCACGTAGTCGGGCGCGATGCAGGTCTGGCCCGCGTTCAGCGTCTTGCCCACGAGGATGCGTTCCACCGCCTTGTCGAAGTCGGCCCCGGGCCCGATGATCGCCGGCGACTTGCCGCCCAGCTCCAGCGTCACCGGCGTGAGGTTGTCGCTGGCCGCGCGCATCACGTGGTGGCCCACGGCGGTCGAACCGGTGAAGAGCAGGTGGTCGAAGGGCAGGGCCGAGAACTCACGCGCGGCCTCGGCGTCGCCGTTGACCACGGCGATCTCGTCGGGCGCGAAGGCCTCGGCCACCAGCGCCGCGAACAGCTCGGCGAAGCGCGGCGTGAACTCCGACTGCTTGACCATCACGCGGTTGCCCGCCGCCAGCGCGGCCGTCATCGGCCCCGCGGCCAGGTACAGCGGGTAGTTCCACGGCACCACGATACCGACCACGCCCAGTGGCTGCGGCATGATCTTCGACGACGCGGGCTTGAACCACAGGCCGGTCGAGCGGCGGCGCACCCGCATCCAGTGCCTGCCGTGGCGCAGGGCGTGCGCGATGCCCTCGAGCGACGGGAACACCTCGGCCAGCTCGGTCTCTTGAAACGCACGGTGGTGGAAGTCGGCGCTGATGGCGGCGGCGATCTGTTCGCGGTTGTCCTTGACCAGCGCGCGCAGCCGCTGCAGGCGGTCGGCGCGTTCGGGCCACGGCGGCGTCTGGGCGCGCAGGCTGGCGGCGCGCATGGCGTCGAAGGTCTGTCGCATGTCTAGTCTCATGGATCCTCGCGTGGGTTCTGCCCGTGTGTCGTCGATGCACCGGCCCGCGATCTTGCACCTTGCCGCCGCGCCGGTCACCTTCTCCCGGTCGGCACTGTGCCCGAGATCGCCGGCGAAAGCACCTGCCGCGTCAGCCGGCCTTGCCGGCGCGCGCCGTCTTCCTGCCGCCGGCCTCGGCGCGCGTGGTGCTCGCGGCGGCCGAGGCGCTGGCGCTGTTCGCCTGCTCGACCCACGACAAGGTGTCGACGTACGACATGAAGTGGTTCAGGTACTCCGGCGACAGGTCGCGCATCAGCGTGAGCGCGCGGTGCACCAGGTGGTGCGAGTTGAGCGGCCCCGCGTTCTCCGGCACCTTGGCCAGCGACTGCGTGAGCCGCAGGTCGGCGCTGAGCTTCGACCAGGTGCTGCGGAAGTAGCGCAGCGTCTTCAGTTCCAGCGCGGGCGACTGGCCGGGCGCGGCGTCGGCGGGCACCGCCTGCATGCCGGCGGGGAGGGGCGAATTCTGTGCGGCATGGTCGACCAGTTCCGCGAGGGCGCTGCGTTCGCGCGGCTGCTGCCGTGCATCCTGCGGCCCGTCCGCTGCGGCTGCCGCACGGGCGGCCGCCATGTCCTTGCCATACGCAGCGAGCAGCGTGGCCACGCGCTCGTCGAGCAGGCGGCGCGCCTCGCCCTCGTGCGTGTCCGCGCGCCGGGCCAGTGCCTCGATGAAGCGGAAGCGCACCGGGTCGAAGCGGTGGTCGCCGCGCGCAATACACGCCTGGACCGCCGCCACGTTGCCGGCGCTGACTTCCTCCTGGCTATTCACGGCGCTTCGCGTTGGCGGTGCCGGCGGAAGACGGCCGCGGCGTCGGCGCCATCTCCACGCGCCGGTTCTTCGAGCGTCCCTCGGCATCGGCATTCGACGCCACCGCCTGCTCGGAGCCGAAGGCCGCGGCGAACACCGACGACGACGGCATGCCTTCCTCGATCAGCGCGCGCGTCACCGTGAGCGCGCGCTGGGCCGACAGCTCCCAGTTGTCCGCGAAGCGTCGCGCGTCGCCGCGCATCTGCCGGTCGTCGGTGAAGCCGCTGACCATCAGGATCTCGTCGCGGCTGCCCAGGTAGGCGGCCAGCGGCGCCGACAGGCTCCTGAGCAACTGCCGCCCCTCGGGCTGCAGGTCGGCGGAATTGAAGGCGAACAGCACATTGCCGCTGATGCCGATGCGGCCGTTGTTCAGCGTCACGCGGCCGGCCGCGAGCGGGCCCGCCAGCGCCTGTTCGAGCTGCTCGCGGCGCTGCGCCTCGGCGCGCCGCTGCTGCACCTCGGTTTCCAGTTTGGACGCAAGCTCCATCTGCATGCCCAGCGCGCACACCAGGATCAGCACGAACGCGCCGAGCAGCCCCGACATCAGGTCGCCGAAGACGGCCCACACCGGCACGCCCGGCTCCAGGCCGCTTTCGTCGATGTCCTCGCGCATCACGCCTCGCTGCCCACCGCGGCCTGCCGGCTGGCGAGCTGCTGCAGGTCTTCGACGATCTGCTTCTGCGACATGATGCTCAGGTCGATGACCTCGCGCGCCTGCGCCACGTAGTAGGCCAGCTGTTCGTCGCTGCGCGCGATCGACTTGCCGAGCGCCGCCTCGATGCGCTGCAGCTGCGCGCCCATCTTGTCGTTCGACTGGCTGAACATCTGCACCGCCAGGCCGAAGGCCTCGCCCATGCTCGCCACCTCGGCCGCGCCGCCGGTGATCTGCGCGGCAATGCCGGTCATCTTGCCGGTCTCGGCCTCGACCTGTTCGGTGAAGCGGCCGCCCACGCGCTCCAGCACCTCGGCCGATGCGGCCACCAGCGAGTCGACCGCCGCGCGCTGCTCGGTGGAGGCATGGTTGACCGCGTCGAGCAGCGTGGAAAGCGTCTCGAGGATGCGGCTGCGTTCTTCCAGCATCGCGTTGTCGCGCGCCATGCTGTCCGACAGCTTCTGGCGCAGCTCGGCGACCACTTCGGCCGCCGCGCGCGGGGCCTCGGAGGCGGCTTGCAGCAGCTGGGCGATCTCGGCGACGGTGGCCTTGGCGTGCGCGTCGGTCTGCGACGACATCTCGCGCGCGGTCTGCGCCACCTGTTCGAGCAGCTCGTGCTGCCGGCTCGCGGACTGCGCGCCGGCCTGCTGCCATTCTTCCTTCAGCGCTGCGGCCATCGATGCGAGCGATTGGGTCCAGGCAGAGAGGCGCTGTTCGTCGCGCGACGAAATCTGCGCGATCGAATCGAGCAGCAGCTGCTGCTGGCCGGTCGCATGCACGCCGGCCTGCTGCCATTCTTCCCTGAGCGCCGCCGCCATCGCAGCCAGCGACTGCGTCCACGCAGCGAGCTTCTGTTCGTCGCGCGACGACACCTGCGAGATCGTGTCGAGCAGGTGCTGCTGCCGGCCTGCCGCATGGGTGCCGGCCTGTTGCCATTCTTCCTTCAGGGCTGCCGCCATCGCCGCCAGCGATTGCGTCCACACGGCCAGCCGTTGTTCGTCGCGCGCCGCGATGTCGGTCTGCAGTTCGGCATGCGCCTGGCCCACGGTGCGAAGCAGCGAGGCCGAGTGCTGTTCGAAGGTGGCGGCGGCGGCGGTCAGCGCCTGCTGCGAATCGGCCGAGAGCTTCTCGCTCACGCGCTGGTGCTCGGCGAGCGCGCCGCTCCAGGTGTGCGAGACGCTGCCCACGGTGCGTTCGAGCTGCGCGGCAACGTTGTCGACCAGCGCGGCCGAGCGCTGCGCGAAGGTTTCGGCAAAGCGGTCGTGCGAGCCGCGCACTTCGCCGGAGAGGGCTTCGCTCGTCTGCCGGTGTTCGGCCAGCGCGGCTTGCCAGGTGTCGGCCACGCCGGCCGTGGTGGCCGCGAAGCGGCTCGACAAGCCTTCGAGCTGCTGCTGCACGGTCTGCGAGAGCGTGCCGTGCAGCGCGGCGGTCTCGCGCGCGATGGCCGCCATGGTGGCCTCGACCACCGGCTGGATCGCCGCGCCGGCGATGCGCGCGCTCTCGGTCAGGCTCTGGCGCAGCGACTGGTCGACGGAAGTGGCAAGACCGGCGTACACCGCCTCGGCCTTGCCGTGGAAGCTGTCCTGGCTGCTGATGAGGCGGTCGTTCTGCGCCTGGCTCTGCTGCGCCAGCGCGGCCATCATGGCCTGCAGCTGGCCGACCAGCTCGGGCATGGCCAGCGCCTGCTGCTGCAGCAGCTTGAACGATTCCTCGCGCTGGTGGACCTGCGAGAACACGCGCAGCGTGGTCGCGATCTTGCTGTCGAGCAGTTGGCCGGCCTGCAGCCGCTCGCGCCGGCACAGCGCCGACATCAGGCCCAGCATCGCCGAGGCGGCCACGCCCGCCACCGAAGTGCCGAAGGCCAGCCCCAGGCCCTTCACCGGTGCCGAGAGCGACGAGCGCACGGCCTGCAGGTCGGTCGCGCTGTCGAGCGCAAGGCCGGTGCCGTTGAGCGTGACCACCATGCCCAGGAAGGTGCCGAGCATGCCCAGCAGCACCAGGAAGCCGGCCAGGTAGGGCGTGAGGGCGGGGCCGGGCAGGCCGACGCGCTCGCCCTCGATGCGCAGGCGCACCGCGTTCTGCAGCGAGGCGGGCAGGCGGGAGAGCCAGGCGCCGAGGCTGGCGGGCGCTTCGGACAGTTCGGCCACGGCGCGCGACAGGGTGTCGGTGGCCTGCTGGAAACGGCGCAGTTCGAGCGCGCCCATCAGATAGAACGCAGCGACGAGCGCTGTGACGGCCAGCGCCAGCGGGTTCGCGCCGACGTAGCCGACGGCGACCCAGCCCACGACGGCCAAGCCCGCTGCGAACACAGCGTGAGGAAGAAATCTGGTCATGTCAGCCTGGTTGCTTCATGCGAAGGGCTTCGAGCAGCCCTTCGACCGGTTGAAATCGAAAGTCCAGTTCGGCGAGCAGCACGTCCTGGAGGTCTTTGTGGAACACGTCCTGCCACGCGGCACCGGCAGACGGGTCCGGCGTTGTCTGATCGGCTGCCGGTTCGGTGGCCTGTTCGGCCTGGGCCTCCAGCGCCGCCTGCCGCAGGCGCCTGAAACGCTTCTCCAGCAGCGCGGGCACGCCCGAGAGCAGGCTGCGTTCCTGCACGGCCAGCACCTGCTCCATCACGACGTCGACCGCCGCCAGTTTGGCCATGGCCTGCGAACGGCCCGCCAGCGTGGTCCGCAGGCGGCTGCGCAGCGGGCCGATGCCGGCTTCCATCGCCTGTTGCCGGGCCAGGTAGCGCTGGCGCAGCGGAGCGAAGTCGGTGGCGTCCGCGGGGGCCGCGCCGTCGGAGGCGATGGCCTTGGTCAGCGCGGCGCGCACGCGGGCGCACTCGGCTTCCTCGGCGCTCGAGGAGGCTTTTTTTGCACTGGAGAGAGAACTCGCCGGGCCGGCGTTCAACGCCGCGGACAGCGAGATGTCGTCGGTCCAGCCGAACCACTGGCTCAGCCGCTCCGCGGTCGTCTGCCGGGGTTGCCCGACGTCGCTGTCGGTCAGCCTGGAAAGCAAGCGCACGAGCGGCGAACCGGTGAAACCTGTGCGCCGTGACGCTTGCACCATTACCGTCAAATCGAAAAACCTAGCAGTCTACACCGCGCCCCTCCGGGCCCCGGCAGGAGCGGCCGGGCCACAGAGTGGCCGCCAGCTTCAGCCGAGCGCGGCCGGTGCCGGGGGCTCGACGGGCAGCGCGCGCTTGTGTGCGCTCTTGCGGTGCGTCGACAGGATGATTGCGCGCGCCTCGGCCGACACCGGCTTGCCTTCGAGGAAATCGTCGATCTGCTCGTAGGTCACGCCGAAGGCGTCTTCGTCGGGCTTGCCCGGCACCAGCGACTCGAGGTCGGCCGTGGGCACCTTGTAGACCAGCGAATCGGGCGCGCCCAGCAGCTGCGCCACCGCGCGCACGCGGCGCTTGTTGAGGCCGGTGAGCGGCGTGATGTCGGCCGCGCCGTCGCCGAACTTGGTGAAGAAGCCCATCAGCGCCTCGGCCGCGTGGTCGGTGCCGATGACGATGCCGTCGTGCGCGCCGGCCACCGCGAACTGCGCCACCATGCGCTCGCGCGCCTTGATGTTGCCGAGCACGAAGTCTTCGTGCGCCGCGTCTCGGAAGCTCAGGTCGCCGGCCTTCAGCGCGGCGAGCATGCCGTCGGCCGCGGGGCGGATGTCGACGGTGATGGTGCGGTCGGGCCTGATGACGGCGAGCGAAGCCTGCGCCTCGGCTTCGTCCTTCTGCACGCCGTAGGGCAGGCGCATGGCGATGAAGGTGGCGTCATGGCCGGTGGCGCGCAGCTTCTCGACCGCGCGCTGCGCCAGGCAGCCGGCGGTCAGCGAATCGACGCCGCCGCTGATGCCCAGCACCAGCGTCTTCAGGCCGGTCTGCTTCAGGTAGCTTGCGAGAAAGTCGACGCGGCGCTCCAGCTCGCGGGCGGCATCGAAGACGGGCGCGACATGCAGCGCCGCGATGATCTCGCGCTGCGTGTCGTCGACGGGGGTGAGGTCTGCGCTCATTGGTTTTGTCTGCGTAAGAAAGAGGTCAGAAATCCACGAGGCTGAGGCCGATGCTGAGCACCGTGCGCTTGCGGTTGTAGTCCACCAGCGTGTCGCCGTAGCCCGAGAACAGCTGCGTGTGGAAGCGCAGGTTGCTTTTGGTCGGGTCGCCGATGGCCTTGAGCCACTCGAGGCGGATCGAGCCGCGGCCGCTGTCGCGCAGGTTGTTGCGCACGGTCACGGCCAGCTGGTTGTCGCGGTCGAGGTTCCAGCGGCCTGTGACTTCGGCACGGCCGATGTAGTCGGCGATGTCGGGGTTGTCGTCCTTGGCGGCGCTCTCGGAAATGCGCTTCCAGATGCGGCCGGTGATGGTGAAGCGGTCGTCCAGTTCGGCGCCGCCCATCAGGTAGACGCGGTTCCAGCTGCGCGACAGCGGCAGGCTCTGGCCGTTCGACTGGTGCACGATGCCCAGGCCCGAATAGCGCCAGCGCCAGCCGCCGGGCAGCTTGAAGTCGGTCGGGTAGACATACATCAGCTCGGGTTCGTGGTCGGTGGTGCGGAACGGCCGCGAGATGGCGCCGTTGAACAGCTGCCAGGTCGACTGCTGCGTGTAGGCGAACCACAGCGAGTCTTTCCTCACCGGGTCGCCCTGCGTGAGCAGGCCCTGGGCGAGCTTGGTGCGCACCGACAGGCCGATGCGCATCTCGTTGGCCTGGTAGGCGACGGGCTGGCCGGTGTGGTCGGGCGACGGCGAGGTGGGCGTCTGCGGCTTGTTGGTGGCGGCCGAGACCGACACGGTGAGCGGCCGGTAGCCGCGAAAGCCGAAGGTGCCGCAGTCGGTGGCGTTCTCCAGCTCCCAGAAGCGCGACAGCGCCGAGTACTGGCGGTCGCGGCAGCCTTCGGTGGTGGCGACCGAGACCACGCGCGTGGCCGGGATCGTGCCGTCCACCGGCGGCTGCGTGCTCGCGAGCACCGGCGGCGCCACGGGCACCGACACCGAGGGCAGCGTCTGCTGCTGCGCCCAGCGGTCGAAGCAGGCCAGCCGCGCCTCGTTGTTGGCGCCGAGCGCGGCGCACTGCTGCCAGGTGAGCTGCGAATCGGCCAGCGGGCTCGCGGGCTTGTCGACGGCCTGCGCCTGCGCGCCGGCGGCGCCGCCCAGGCAGGCGGCCAGGGCGGCCAGCTCGCGCAGCCGGATGTGGGGTCGTTTCGTCGTCATGGCTTTTTTTCCTCTGGGGCGGCGGTCTTGCTGAGCACGAACGGGTGGGTGCTTTCATCCGTGGCGTCGCGCCACGTTCCTCTGAATTCGCGGCCGCAGGAGCCCTTCTGCAGCTTGCCGGACCAGACGCCGCTGATGGCGCGGCCGTCCTGCGACTCGTCGATGGAAAGCGCGCCCTCGTCGTCCACGTCGCCGGCCAGCTGCGCGATGCGCGCCTTGCCGGGACTGGCGCCGTTGCGCGTGATGGTGCCGCGCACGCCGTCGTAGTCGGGGTGCTTGCCCAGCTGCACCACGGCCGCCGCGGGCAGGCCGTCGAAGCGTGCTTCCCAGCGGCCGTAGAGCGACTGCAGCGGCAGGTCGCGCGCGTCGGTGGGGCAGTCGGGGTTGCCGCGCCCGGTGGCGCAGCCCGACAGCGCGAGCACGGCACCGGCCAGCAGCGCGGCCGGCATCGCGGTCTTGAGTTTCGTCGTCTTCATGATGATGCGGCGGCGGCCGCCTTGGCCGCGCTGTCCTGTGCCTTGCGCGCGAACTCGGCGCGCAGCGCCTTGAGTTTCTCGCGCGGGTCTTCCCGGGTGGTGGCCTTGTCCAGGCCCATCTCGGCGATGAAGCGGCTGGGCACGCAGGGCACCATCTCGCGGCCCTGCTTGCGCTTCTTGGTCCAGCTCACCGCCAGGCTGCGCTGCGCGCGCGTGATGCCCACGTACATCAGGCGGCGCTCTTCCTGCAGCCTCTGCAGCGTGTCTTCGCTGACCTTCTGCTGGCGGCCGTTGTCGTCGTCGAGCTTGAAGGGCAGGAGGCCCTCGCTCACGCCGATCAGCATCACATGCGGCCATTCGAGGCCCTTGGAGGCGTGCAGCGTCGAGAGCGTGACCACGTCCTGGTCCTGCTGGCGCTCGCTGATGGTGGACAGCAGCGAGATGGTCTGCGCCACCTCGAGCAGGCTCTTGCGTTCGGTCTCGATGGTGTTGTCGGCGCCCGAGGTGTCGTCGATGGTGCCGCCGGCGCGCTGCGACATCCAGTCGACGAACTCCAGCACGTTGGTCCAGCGCGAGGCCGCGGCCGACTCGCTGTCCTCGCCGTCGTAGAGGTGCTTCTCGTAGTCGATTTCCTTCAGCCAGTCGAGCATGAAGGTGCGCGAGTCTTCCGCGCCCATGGTGCGGCGCGCGCGGTATTCCAGGTCGTTGATGTAGCGGCCGAACTCGTGGATGCCTTCCAGCGTGCGCTTGGGCATCACGCTGGGCAGCGATGGGCTGAACAGCGCCTCGAACAGGCTCAGCTTGTACTGGCTGGCGAAGGTACCCAGGCTCGCGAGCGTGGTGTGGCCGATGCCGCGCTTGGGCGTGGTGATGGCGCGCAGGAACGCCGGGTCGTCGTCGTTGTTGACCCACAGGCGGAACCAGCCGCACAGGTCCTTGATCTCGGCGCGGTCGAAGAAGCTCTGGCCGCCCGACACCTTGTACGGGATCTGCGCCTTGCGCAGCGCCTGCTCGAACACGCGCGCCTGGTGGTTGGCGCGGTACAGGATGGCGAAGTCGCGGTACTCCTTGTACTGCTTGCCCTGCGTGGTGGCGTCGCCCGCGCGCAGGCTGACGATGCGCGCCACGGCGCGCTCGGCCTCGTGCTGCTCGCTGTCGGCGTCGACGATGCGCACCGGCTCGCCTTCGCCGAGTTCGGAGAACAGCGTCTTGGGAAACAGCTTGGGGTTGGGGCCGATCACGTTGTTGGCCGCGCGCAGGATGGCGCTGGTGGAGCGGTAGTTCTGCTCCAGCTTGATGACCTTGAGCGTGGGGTAGTCGACCGGCAGCTTGCGCAGGTTGTCCAGCGTGGCGCCGCGCCAGCCGTAGATCGACTGGTCGTCGTCGCCCACCGCGGTGAAGTGGCCGCGCTCGCCGGCCAGGGCCTTGAGCACTTCGTACTGGGTGGCGTTGGTGTCCTGGTATTCGTCCACCAGGATGTGGCCGAGCGCCGCCTGCCACTTGGCGCGCACTTCGGGGAATTCGTAGAGCAGCTTCAGCGGCATGCCGATCAGGTCGTCGAAGTCGACGCTCTGGTAGGCCTGCAGCCGCTCTTCGTAGCGGGCCATGATGCGCGCGGTGATGCGCTCGTTGTCGTCCACCGCGGCGGCCTCCGCCTGCGCGGCGTTCAGGCCCATGTTCTTCCACTTGCTGATGGTCCACTGCCAGATGCGCGCGGTGGCGATGTCGGTGGTGCCGCCGGCGTCCTTCAGGATCTTGGTGACGTCGTCGGAATCCAGGATGCTGAAGGCCTTCTTCAGGCCCAGCACCGCGCCGTCCTCGCGCATCATGCGCACGCCCAGTGCGTGGAAGGTGCAGACCACGACCTTGCGCGCGTCCTTGCCGATCAGGTCCTTGGCGCGCTCGCGCATTTCCGCGGCGGCCTTGTTGGTGAAGGTGATGGCCGCGATCCGCTGGGGCTCGAGCCCCGACTGGATCAGGCGTCCGATCTTGTGAGTGATCACCCGCGTCTTGCCCGAGCCCGCGCCGGCGAGCACCAGGCAGGGACCGTACATGTAGTTGACCGCTTCGAGTTGCGCGGGATTGAGTCCGTGAGACATTGGGGAGAGAAAGAGCCGGAAAACGCCCTGGGGAAGGGCATGCGCAAAGCGGGCAATGATACGGGGACGGCCTTTCCCGGGGTTGTAGGCCGGTGCCCCCGACAATCGGCATGTGCTGCCTGTATTTCTTGTTACTTTCCCTTTCTTCGCGTTAATCGCCGCCGGTTACGGCGCCGCACGCGCCCGCATCCTGCCGCTGGACGCGATTCCCGGCCTGAACGCCTTCGTGCTCTATTTCGCGCTGCCCTGCATGCTGCTGCGCTTCGGCGCGGGCACGCCCATCGGGCAATTGCTGGACGGCAGCGTGGCGCTGGTCTGGGGCCTGGGGGCGCTGGCCGTGGTGGCGGGGGTGGTGGCGTTCACGCGCAACGCCCGTGTCGGCTGGAACGACGCCGCGTTCGGCGCGCTGGTGGCGGCATTCCCGAACACCGGCTTCATGGGCGTGCCGCTGCTGGTGGCGATCCTCGGGGCGCAGGCTGCGGGGCCGATGATCATCGCGATCGCGTTCGACATGGTCGTCACCTCGTCGCTGTGCATCGGGCTGTCGCGGCTCGACGGCGTGGGGGCGGGCG
The DNA here is from genome assembly GCF_030208835.1 of Variovorax sp. efr-133-TYG-130. Lineage (NCBI taxonomy): Bacteria > Pseudomonadati > Pseudomonadota > Betaproteobacteria > Burkholderiales > Comamonadaceae > Variovorax > Variovorax sp. efr-133-TYG-130. Next base: position 44,422 of record NZ_JARVTD010000027.1, read on the forward strand.
CGGCAGGCGGCGGAGCCACGCAGGCGGCGCGCAAGGCGCTGCGCGGCATCCTGGTCAACCCGATGCCCTGGTCCATCCTGCTGGGCGTGCTGCTGTCGGCCGCGCGCTGGCAGCTGCCGGGGCCGCTGGAGCGCACCGTGGCCATGCTGGCCGATGCCGCGTCGCCGGTGGCGCTGTTCACCATCGGCGCGGTGCTGGCCCGCTCGGCGCTGCTGGCGCGCGAGCACGACGCCAGCGCGGCGGTGGCCGAGGCGCTGGGCACCGGCGTGCAGCCCGCGCCCAGAGCGCCGTGGGGCGACGTGCTGCCCGTGGTGGCGGTGAAGCTGCTGGTGCACCCGCTGCTGATCTGGGGGCTGGGCCTGGGCGCCATCGCGCTGGGGCTGCCGCTCGCGCCCGCCGCGCTGGTGGTGATGGTGCTGGTGGCGTCACTGCCGAGCGCCAGCAATGTGTCGATGCTGGCCGAGCGGTTCGGCGCCGACAACGGCCGCATCGCCCGGATCATCCTGTGGACGACGGTGGTGGCGTTCTTCAGCTTTCCGCTGGCGGTCGGCCTGCTCCACTGAGCCGGCGGGGCGCTAGGGCGTCAGCACGCCGAGCTTGTACGGGTCGGCATCGGGCAGGCGCTCGCATTTGGAGAAGTCGCGGCCCTGCGTGCCGTCGCAGTAGTAGGTGTTGTAGATGCGGCCGAAGAGCGACGGGCTGGCCGTGAATAGCACGCCGTGCTCGGGCTGCCAGTTGTCCCTGGGCGGCGGTACGCTGGCTTCCACCGGCGCGGCCGGTGCCTCGGCGGTGGTCGCCGCCGCCGTGGTCACGACGGCGGCCGTGACGGGATTGGGAGCGGGTGTGAAATCGGCCAGTGTCTTGTGGGCTTCGTCGCCGCGCCAGCGCACCGCGAGTTCTGCCGCCGTAGGCCGCGCCGCCACCGGCAGCATGATGCCGTTGACCTGCAGGCCGTAGCCGAAGCGGTGCGTCTTGCCCGCCAGGAAGGCATAGGCGCAGGCGGCCATGCACTGGCCCCGCACCTCGGTCTGCACGCCGCTGGCGCGGATGGCGTCGGCAAAGGCGCCGGCCGCCTCGGCGGTGCCTCCGAACGAGTCTTCGAAGACCACCGTGCGGACCGTGCCGCTGCCCAGTCGTTCGTTGAATTCCTGGATCGCGCTGCCGTCGAGCGTGCCCGACACCACCAGCCGGCTCCCCTGCAATTCCAGCTCGGCCGCGGATGCCGTGGATGCGCCGACGGCGCAGGCGAGGGACGCCAGGGACAAAACCCAACCAGAGACAGATGGCGGTTTCACGTCGACCCCCTTGCAATGAGCGAGCAAATTTGAATGCGTATTCCGCGCGGAGTTCGTGCGTTTACGCTGTAACAGCTTGAGTAGCGGCACGGCTTCCCGTCAATCTTTTTTTCACAAATTTGCGGGTAAGCCAGGGGTTGGCCGTAAGGCATAGCGGCGTCTACTGCTTCAGTTGAATGCTTGAGTTTGCAGAACCGCTGCTACAGTGGTTGCAAGTCAAAGATGTGAATGGGGCGCGCTATGGCAATACTGGTTCGCATCCTGTTGTGGTTCGTCTGGCTCGCCAGCGTGGGCTGGTTCTGGCATGCCGGCAAGTTCGGCACGGCCACCGCCATCGCGCTCGCCGCGCTGAGCCTGGTGGTGTTTGCCTGGCCGGTGAGCATCGCGCGGCGCCGTCATGACGAGCTGCGCTACGTCGACATGGGCAAGGAGCCCACGGGCTACCACTGAAAATCGCGGTTTGTTGGTTTTTTCAGGACGCCGTGCGCAGGCGTTCGAACTCGCGGCGCTTCATTGCCAGGTAGTCGTCGCGGTCCATTTCGTGCAACTGCTGGGCGTACTGCTCGGTCGCATCGAACCACGCACCGAGGCGCTGGTCGAGCTGGCCCGGCGCGGGGGCGTCCAGGTAGCTGTCGATCGCCAGGTAATAGCGCATGGTGTTGCGCTCCACCACTCCTCTCACGCCGCCGATGTAGGCGCCGCCCTGGCCCTGCTTCGTGAAGCCCACCTTGTCGCTGCCCAGCGTGGCCAGGTAGCCCTTCATCGCGAAGCGCGCGGCGGTGCCGTAGGCATAGGCATAGCTCAGGTGGATGGCGGTCTTGCCGTTGTCGGCCGGCGCGGCCTCCAGCATGATGCTGTAGTCGTGCGTGGAAAGCGGGCCGTCGGCCGCGCTCAGGCGCACGTTCAGGTAGCCGGCGTCGGTCTTGGCCAGGCTGTAGTCGAAGGCGATCTTCTGGGTGTCCGACAGCGGCTGGTCGAACTTGCGCCCGACGGCCAGCTCGATCTGGCTGCCCCCGTTTCTCACGGCGCAGCTCTTGGTGTTCAGGTGCAGCATCAGCACCTGGCACCAGGCGGCGGGCGTGCGCAACGCGCCGTTCACGCTGTTGAAGGGATGGTCCACCAGCGCGTAGATGTCGCCGCTCAGCCGGTCGGAGGCCTCGTTCGATTCGATGGCCAGCGGACGCTTGAAGGCGTTGCGCGCCAGCTGCGGCGCCAGCGCCTGGAGCTTGTCGCGCAATGCGCTCGCGTCCCCGGCCGGCGCGGCCGTCTGCGCGGGTGCCATTGCGGGAGCCAGCGACAGTGCCGCCGCCAGCAGCATGGCCAGCAGCGGAAGGCGGCGGGCCGTGTTCGTCATGTTCATGATCCGGTGGGCGGAATGGGTGTTCATGCCTGGCACCTTGGGCGCGCGCGGCGGAAGGCCTTGCAGGACAACTCGCTCAGATGCTGTGCGGATCCACGTCGACCAGCCAGCGGATCACGCCTTTTCCCTCCGGCGTGCGGCGCAGTTCGTGCAGCAGCGGCTGCCAGGCCGCCAGCAGCTTCTGCAGCGCCGCGCGCGAAGGGCTCTCTATCAGCATCTGCGCGCGCTCCACGTTGGCCACGCGCTGGATGGTGAGCGGCACCGCCGGATAGCGCGTGACCAGGTCCGCGCCCGGCAGCGCCTCGGCTTGGTCGGCGGCGATGTTCAGGAAGGCCTGCGCCACCGACTGCTCGCGTGCATCGGCCCGCAGCAGCGCCTGGAACGCGAACGGCGGCATGCCGGCGGCGCGGCGCTCGTCGAGCTGCTGCTGGGCGAACACCGCGTAGTCGTGCCTGCGCAGCGCCATGAACAGCGGGTGGTGCGCATGGTGCGTCTGGATCCACATCTCGGCCGTCGCCCCCTGCGCGGCGAGGTAGGCGGCGTCGCGGCCCGCGCGGCCGGCCGACTGCATCAGCAGGTTGAACAGCCGCTCGGGCGCGCGGAAGTCGCTGGAGAACAGCGCGCCGTCGGGGTTCACCGCGGCCACCAGCGTGATGCGGCGGAAGTCGTGGCCCTTGGCGATCATCTGCGTGCCGACCAGCACGTCGACCTCGCCCGAATGCACCGCCGCCAGCTGCGATTCGAGCGCGCCCTGCTTCTTGGTGCTGTCGGCGTCGATGCGCGCAATGCGCACCGCACCGCCGTCGGGCCGCTTCACGGCGGCGAACAGCTCGGCCAGGTGCTCCTCGAGCCGCTCGGTGCCGCGGCCCACGGGCGCGATGTCGGGGTTGCCGCAGGCCGGGCAGGCGCGCGGCACGCGTTCGGTGAAGCCGCAGTGGTGGCAGCGCAGCGTGCGGTCGATCTTGTGGAACACGCGGTAGGCGCTGCAGTGCGGGCATTCGCTCTTCCAGCCGCAGTCGCCGCAGGCCAGCACCGGCGCATAGCCGCGCCGGTTCAGGAAGATCATGCTCTGCTCGCCGCGCGCGATGCGCTGGCCGATGGCATCGAGCAGCGCGCCCGAAATCACCGTCTTGGGCGGCTGCAGGTTCATGTCGACCAGCCGCACCGCGGGCAGCTCGCCGGCGCCGATGCGCGAGGGCATGGCCAGCCGCACATAGCGCCCGCCCGGGTCGTCGCCCTCGGCGGGGCGGCTCTGGTGCCAGCTCTCGAAGGATGGCGTGGCAGAGCCCAGGATCACCTTCGCGCCTTCGCGCTGGCCGCGCCACACCGCGAGGTCGCGCGCCGAGTAGCGCGCGCCTTCCTGCTGCTTGTAGCTGGGGTCGTGTTCCTCGTCGACCACGATCAGCTTGAGCCCCGGAATCGACGCGAACACCGCCATGCGCGTGCCCAGCACGATGCGCGCCGCGCCGCTGTGCGCCGCCAGCCAGCTCGCCAGCCGCTGCGGGTTGGTCATGCCGCTGTGCAGCGACACCACCGCCTCTTCGCCGAAGCGGGCCTTGAAGCGGGCTTCGAGCTGCGGCGTGAGGTTGATCTCGGGCACCATCACCAGCGCCTGCGCTTCGGGCTCGCGCGCCAGCAGGTCGGCCACGCAGCGCAGGTAGACCTCGGTCTTGCCGCTGCCGGTGCTGCCGACCAGCAGGAAGGTGCCGCCGGCGGCCTCGATGCGCTCCAGCGCGGCGGTCTGCTCGGCGCTCAGCGCGATCAGGTTCGCCGATTCGGCCGTCTCGGCCACCGGTCCGGCCGTGGTCTTGCGCTTGAGCCGGCGCGCCAGCTGCGTCGTCGTCAGGTCGCGCAGCTGCGGCGGCAGGGCGGCCAGCGCGATCTCGCCGATGGAGCGCTGGTAGTAGCGCGCTGCAAAGGCCACGAGGTCGCGCCAGGCCTCGCCCAGCGGCGCCAGCGCGTCGAGCGCCGCGCCCACGGGCTTCAGCGCCATGTCGGGCTCGGCGCCTTCCAGCGAGACCGGCTCGTTCCAGACCACGCCCAGCACTTCGCGCTTGCCCAGCGGCACCCGCACCAGCGTGCCGGGCGGCATCGGCTCGGCGCCGGCGTAGCTCAGCAGGTCGCCCAGCGCGGCATGCGCGGGCGTCTGCACCGCGATGTCGAGCCGCCATGGAAGGGCCGGCGGGCTACCGTTCGTCGGTTGGCTTGTCCCGTCGAGGGGGAGGGCGGCGGTGGCGATTCGAGGTCCTTCTTGGCAAGGTTTGTTAATGCGGCTTTGAGCAAATCCGCTTAAGTCGTTGATTCTTCTGGGCTTTGGGCGCCATCCAGAGTTTCTGTGGATAACTTTGTTGACAAGCAGGCTCGTTACGTCGGCGAGCCTTGAAAATCAAGGCTCTCGCTGGATTGCCCGGAAAAAAAGCAAAAACCAAATCCTATATAAATCAATGACTTAGCGTCGCTATCGCTTTGGGAGCAAACAAGGTGCACCCCCGGACAATCTTGCGCAGTGCAGCACGGGTTTTGTGCATAAGTCAGACCCATATGCCGTTTTTGCGCTTGACAAACGGCCGCGAACCGACTTTTCGGATGCCGGGCGTCCGCACCGGCAAGCTCCCGCTCGATGACAGCCGTGTTAACCGCGCATGGCGCGCGAGTGGGCATGCACTGCCTTCACCAGCGCCGCCACATGTTCCGGCGGCGTGAACTGGCTGATGCCGTGGCCCAGGTTGAAGATGTGCGTCGGACCCTGGGTGCCGCGGTCGGTGTGGGGCTTGCCGAAGGCGTCCAGCACCTTCGCCACCTCGGCTTCGATTCGCGCGGGCGGCGCGAACAGCACGTTCGGGTCGATGTTGCCCTGCAGCGCCTTGGCCTTGCCGTCCGAGCCCTCGGCGACCTGCTTGCGGGCCGAGGCCAGGTTCACGGTCCAGTCCACGCCCAGCACCTGGCAGTCGAGCTCGCGCATGGCGTCCAGCCACAGCCCGCCGCCCTTGGTGAACACGATGCGCGGCACCGGCTGTCCGTCGGCGCCGTTGCGCTTCAGGCCGGCCAGCACGCGCGCGGTGTAGGCCAGGCTGAATTCCTGGAACGCGCCGTCGGCCAGCACGCCGCCCCAGCTGTCGAACACCATCACGGCCTGCGCGCCGGCGTCGATCTGGGCGTTGAGGTAGGCGGCCACCGAATCGGCGTTGACCGCGAGGATGCGGTGCATCAGGTCGGGGCGGCCGTACAGCATGCTCTTCACGAGGCGGTAGTCGCTGGAGCCCGCGCCTTCCACCATGTAGCAGGCCAGCGTCCACGGGCTGCCCGAGAAGCCGATCAGCGGCACACGGCCGTTCAGGGCCTTGCGGATCGAGGCCACGGCGTCGAACACGTAGCGCAGCTTCTCCATGTCGGGCACTTCGAGCGCGGCCACCGCCGCTTCGTCGCGCACCGGGCGCGCGAAGCGCGGGCCTTCGCCGGCCTCGAACGAGAGGCCCAGGCCCATGGCGTCGGGCACCGTCAGGATGTCGGAGAAAAGAATGGCCGCGTCGAGTTCATAGCGCGCCAGCGGCTGCAGCGTGACCTCGGTGGCGTAGTCGGTGTTGGTGGCCAGTCCCATGAAGCTGCCCGCCTTTGCGCGGGTGGCCACGTATTCCGGCAGGTAGCGGCCGGCCTGGCGCATCAGCCAGACGGGCGTGTGATCGGTGGCCTGGCGCCAGCAGGCTCGCAGGAAAGTGTCGTTTTGCAGTGGGGCGAAGGGCATTGCGACATTGTCGCAGGGCACCCCGTCCCTGGCCGGCCCGGTGCTGCTCAGACCACCGGCACGCGCCGCGCGTCCGCCGGGTTCAGGTTGCGGCGGTACAGCACCAGCGTCGCGATCAGGCCGCACACCGCGGCAGCCGTCATCCACAGGCCCGGTGCGCCCTTGTCGCCGGTCATCTCGATGAGCCCGGTGGCGATGGCCGGCGTGAAGCCGCCGAACACCGCGGTGGCCAGGCTGTACGCCAGCGAGAAGCCGGCCGTGCGCACGTTCACCGGCATCACCTCGGTCAGTGCCACCACCATCGCGCCGTTGTAGCTGGCGTAGAGGAACGACAGCCACAGTTCGACGGCGAGCATGCGCGCGAAGCTCGGCTCGCCGACCAGCCACTTGAGCGACGGGTATGCCGTGAGGATGGTCAGCACCGTGAACAGGATCAGCAGCGGCTTGCGGCCCACGCGGTCCGACAGCGCGCCCATGATCGGCAGCCAGATGAAGTTGGAGATGGCCACGCACAGCGTGACGATCAGCGCGTCGGTGGTGCTCAGGTGCAGCACGGCCTTGCCGAAGGTGGGCGTGTAGACGGTGATCAGGTAGAACGACACGGTGGTCATCGACACCAGCATCATCCCGGCGAGCACCAAGCCCCAGTTGGCAAGCATCGACTGGAAGATCTCGCGCGCGTCGGGGCGGTGCTTGCGCGCCATGAACTCCTCGGTCTCCTGCAGCGAGCGGCGGATGATGAACAGCACCGGCACGATCAGGCAGCCCACGAAGAAGGGCACGCGCCAGTAGAAGTCGCCGATTTCCTGCGAGGTGAAGGTCACGTTGAGCCAGTAGCCGAGCGCTGCCGCGACGACGATGGCCACCTGCTGGCTGGCCGACTGCCAGCTCACGTAGAAGCCCTTGTGGCCCGGCGTGGCCATTTCCGACAGGTACACCGACACCCCGCCCAGCTCCACGCCGGCCGAGAAGCCCTGCAGCAGCCGGCCGATCAGCACCAGCACCGGGGCCGCGAGGCCGATGGTGGCGTATGAAGGCACGCAGGCGATCAGCAGCGTGCCCAGCGCCATCAGCGCCAGCGTGACGATCAGGCCCTGGCGCCGGCCGACGCGGTCGACGTACGCGCCCAGGAAGATCGCGCCCAGGGGCCGCATCAGGAAGCCGGCGCCGAAGGTCATGAAGGTCAGCATCAGCGAAGCGAACTCGTTGCCGGCCGGGAAGAACGCCTTCGATATCTGCGTGGCGTAGAAGCCGAACAGGAAGAAGTCGAACATCTCCATGAAATTGCCGCCGGTCACGCGCAGTACGGTGGCGAATTTGGAGGAGCTTGCGGGCGAAGCGTGCGCGGCGGCAGTGCCCTTTTGCGCGGTGGAAGGCGCGGGATTCATCTCGTTGTCCCCTGTGGCATGTGTATCTGCCGAGGGTAGGCCGGGCTTCCCGACCGCTGCCTGACTGCGCGGGTCAGGTAGCTGTCACGCGGGGCGCTGGAGGACCAGGAAACTCCAGCGCACGTCCGCGCGGCCGAGCATGTCCTCGCGCTCGCCCAGGAAGCGCTGCCGCAGTCCGTGCCGGCCCGCGAGTTCGGCGGTTTCCCGGGGGGAGACGTCGAACATCCGCCGGCCTTCGGGCACGGGGCCGTGGCGCAGCGACATCGCGACCTGGCCGCCTTCGGCCACCAGCGCTGCCAGGGCTTCCATGGCCGTGGCGCGTTCGGGGGCGTCCAGGTGCATCCACACGGCGGTCAGCAGGATCAGGTCGTGGCGCACGCCCAGCGTCCGCGTGCGTTGCAGGCCGGGCAGGTGATCGTCGATCCACTCGATGGGCAGCGCGGCGTGGCGGCGCATGCCCTCGGCGCGCAGTTCGGGCGTGGGCTCGACCGCCACCACCCGGTGCCCCAGCGCGGCGAGCGCGGCGGCGTCGCGCCCGGAACCGGCGCCAATGTCGAGCACCCGGCCCGGCGCGCGGGGAAACAGGTGCAGCACCTCTCGGTGCACGTCTTCGAAGCGCAGGCTTTCATACTGCTGGGCCAGCACCGCGGCATTGGCGCCGTAGCCGGCCGTTCCCCCGACTTCGCTCGTCATCAGGTCTTGTACTTGATCGAACAGCCGTAGGGCCGCGTGCTGGCCGCCGATATGGGCTTGCCGCCGAAGGCCTCGCCGAGCGCCTGGTTCACGTAGTTGGTCGCGGTCTTGATGTCGTCGGGCCGGGCCGAGGCGATGCTGTCGATGCCGCCCGCATACACCAGCGTGCCCTTGGGGTCGATGATGAAGATGTGCGGCGTGGTGCGCGCGCCGTAGACCTGGCCGATGAGGCCGTCTTCGTCCATCAGCACGGCGGTGGGCGCGGCCTTCTGCGACTTCATCCATGCGTCCAGCGCATCGGGCTTCAGGTAGTCGCTGGCGGCGCGCTCGGTGGAATTGATGGCGAGCCAGACCACCCCCTTGTCGGTCGCGGCCTTCTGCGTGGCGGGCATGTTGCCGCTGCCGTAGTGCTTGCGCACGAAGGGACAGCCGGGGTTGGTCCACTCGAGCACGACGAACTTGCCCGCGAAGTCGGACAGCTTGTGCTTGGCGCCGGTGGTGTCGACGGCAACGAAATCGGGCGCCTGCTGGCCCACGGCGGGGGCGGCGACGGCATTGGAACCCATGAGGAAGGTGGCGCCCAGCGCCACGGCCGCGGCGACGACCGCGCGGCGGGATGCCCGGCTCAGGGCGGCGCGGGCGTGGCGCGCGGCACGAAGGGAACGCGAGTCTGTGGTTGGCGAAAGAGACATGGCCAGCTTGAACTCCAAAACAAAATTCCAAACAACAACTGCAGCTTAGAACGGTTTCTTCAAGTGGATGTGACAACCCATGTCATGCCGGTGGTCAAAGCGCGGCAATGGCGGCGCGCACTTCGTCCTTGCCCAGGATCTCGGTCAGCACGACCGGGGGCTTGCCCGGCGCCTGCAGCACGTACACCGGCACGCCGCTGCGGCCGAGCGCGGTGAGCGCCGCCGTGATGGCGGGGTCGCGCCGGGTCCAGTCGGCGCGCAGCATGGCGACCTTCTTGGCGTCGAAGTCGGCCAGCACCTGGGCGTCGGCCAGGGTGCTCTTCTTGTTGTACTGGCAGGTCACGCACCAGGCGGCGGTGAAGTCGATGAACACCGGCCGGCCCGCGCCCGACAGCTCGGCCACGCGCTCGGCCGACCACGGCTGCCAGCGTTGCGGCTGGCCGGTGCCGTCCGCCGCGGCCAGCCGGGCGGGCTCAACGACTTGCAACACATTGCGGCCGATGGCGGCGGTCAGCACCGCGGTGAAGGCGATCATGACGGCCGAGATCACGATCCGCGTGCGGCCCCGCAGCGTGAATGCCCAGACGATGGCGGCCATGCACACCAGCAGCGCCAGCAGCGTGCCGGCGCCGTCGATGCCGCTTTGCTGGCCCAGCACCCAGACCAGCCACGCCACGGTGGCGAACATGGGAAACGCGAGCAGGCGGCGCAGCGTGTGCATCCATGGCCCCGGCTTGGGCAGCAGGCGCGCCACGGCGGGAACGAAGCTGGCGGCCAGATAAGGCAGCGCCAGCCCGAAGCCCAGCGCCGCGAACAGCAGCAGCGCCTGGGCGGCCGGCAGGCCGATCGCGAAGCCCAGCGATGCGCCCATGAAGGGCGCGGTGCACGGCGAGGCGATCACCACGGCGAGCACGCCGGAGAGGAAGTCGTTGGCCAGCGGATGCTTGGCCTGGGCGCTGCAGATGGACGACGGCGCGGCGCGGCCGAACTCGAAAACGCCCGCCAGGTTCAGGCCGATCAGCGTGAACAGCGCGGCCAGCGCCGCCACCACGCCCGGCGATTGCAGCTGGAAGCCCCAGCCCAGCCCGGCGCCGGCAGCGCGCAGCGCCAGCATCGCGCCGCCCAGCGCAAGGAAAGACAGCATCACGCCGCCCGTGTAAGCCAGCCCGGCCCGGCGGTGCGCGCTGTCGTTGCCGGCCTGCCGCGCGAAGCCCAGCACCTTGATCGCGAGGATCGGGAACACGCAGGGCATCAGGTTGAGCAGCAGGCCGCCGAGCAGGGCGCCCAGCAGGGCGGCCATGAAGGTGGTGGAAGAAGGGGCGGGCGCTTCGGCGGGCCTGGCCGCATTGGTTGCGTTGGCTGCGTTGGCGGCCAGCGCGGCCTGCAGCGCCGGCGACACCTCGGCGCGCGGTGCCGTGGCGGCGGGCCAGTTGCCGCTGACCGGCGCCTCGGCGCGCCATGCGACGGGCTGGCCGGCCTGCCGGTCGGCCTCGGCCAGCGCCACCACCACCGGCATCACCGTGGGGCTGGCGCTGCGCTGGTCGGCCAGCGGAATGGTCGCGGTCCATGTGCCGCCTTGCCAGGACTGGGTCCAGTCCTTGCCGGAGACGGCCGCGGTGCGGATCACTTCAGGTGTCTCGGGGAAGAAGCCCAGCGTCTTGCCCTGCGCGGCGGCGGGCAGTCCGTCGAGGCGCACCTTCAGGTTGTGGCCGTCGATTTCCACGGCGCCGGCCTGGGCCAGCGGCTGCGGCAGCGCGGCCTGCGCGGTGTCGAACTCGGCCTTGTGCAGCGCGGTCGAGCCCTGCAGCGGCAGGGACAGCGAGAACGTGCCTTCCTCCGGAATGCACTCCTTGCGGCAGACCAGCCACGAAGCCTTGAGCTGGATGTCCATGGCCGGCGTGCTGCCGCCCAGCGCCATCGGCGGCTTGTAGAGCGTGGACACCTCCAGCGGCACCGGCAGCAGCACGGTGTTTTCGTAGCCGTAGTTGGCGAGGTTGCCGACCGGGATCTTCTCGGGCACCGGCCACGCGATCTCGCCGGTCGACACGCCGGCCGGCAGCGTCCACGTCATTTCGGTGGGCAGGCCCGAATCGCCGGCGTTCTTCCAGTAGGTGTGCCACTCGGGCTGGTGCGTGATCTGCAGCCCCACCCACACCGGGCTGCCGGGCGCCACGCCGTCGGGGGCATGGGCAATCAGTTCGGCCCGCACGTGCGGGGTTGTCACCACCGCGCCCGGCTTGGAAGCCAGCTGCGCCGCGGCCGGCATGCTGGCTGCGGCGGCTGCTATCAGAAGCGTAGCGAAATGGATGCGCGAAAAAATCATGCCGAGGGTCGGAGCGATCTGCGGGGGTGAAGTTCCGGGCGGTTCAGGCGGCCGCTGCCGCCGAAGGCGCCCAGCCCAGCACCACCCGGCGGGTGTTGGCGCTCTTCTTCTCTATCTTGGTGACGATCACGGCGCCGATCTCCGCGGTGTTTGCAACATGCGTGCCGCCGCAGGGCTGGAAGTCGATCTGGTCGGCGCCCTCGTTGCCGCCGCCGATGCGGATGGTGCGCACCGTGCCCGTGCCGCGCGGCGGCTGCACGCTCATGCTCTTGACCAGCGCCGGGTTGGCGTCGAGCTCCTCGTCGGTGATGGCGCCCACGGTCAGCGGGTGGGCCGCCTCGACCAGCCTGGCGAGGCCGGCGGTCAGCGCTTCCTTGTCGAGCGGGTCGGTCATGTGGAAGTCGATGCGCGCGTACTCGGGCGTGATGGAGCAGCCGTTCACCGGCACCGGCACGAGGTGGCACATCAGGTGGGAAGCGGTGTGGAAGCGCATCAGCCGGTGGCGGCGCTCCCAGTCGAGCCGGGCGGTGACGGCGTCGCCGGGCTTCAGCGCGGCCAGCAGGCCGGCCTGGCCCTCGGCCGGCACATGGATGAATTCGTTCGTCGGCTGGCCTTCTTCGTTCTTCGCCTTGCGGGTGTCCGCAATGGCCAGTTCATGCCCGTCTGCCAGCACCAGCACGCCGGTGTCGCCGGCCTGGCCGCCGCCCAGCGGATAGAACACGGTGCGGTCCAGCACGATGCCGGTGTCTTCCAGGCGCAGGATGCGGGCTTCACATGTGCGCAGGTAGGCGTCGGCGCGGAACAGGTCTTCGGTCATCCGGCGATGGTAGCGGCGATGCGCCAATGAGGTGCGCCCACGCCATAAAGCGCCCACGACCGACACCGGCCGCGCCGGCCGGCCGGCGATGATCCGACCGCCATGCGGCATCGGCCGCTCAAGGAACACGCATGAAGGCACCGCAGCAAGTACCCACCCGCACCGCATCGCCCTTTTCTTCCGCCTCTCCCGCCGTGGCAGTCTTGGCCGTGGGCGCCGCGCTGTTCCTCGCCGGCTGCGGCGAATCCGCCAAGCTCCCGCCGGAAGTCACGGTCGGGCCGCGCCCGCAGCTGGCCGAGCCGAACAAGACGCTGATTCCCACGGTGAACGTCGCCCCCGCGGTCGGCTGGACGGACGTCGCCATGCCGACGCCGGCCGAGGGCCTGAAGGTCACGGCGCTGGCGCGCGGGCTCGACCATCCGCGCTGGGTCTACACCCTGCCCAACGGCGACATCCTGGTGGCCGAGAGCAACAAGCCGCCCAAGCCCGGCGGCGGCGCCACTGACGGCGGCGACGGCCTCGTCGCCAAGATCCGCAACTGGGTGATGGGCAAGGTCATGGGCCGCGCCGGTGCCGGCGTGCCCAGCGCCAACCGCATCACCCTGCTGCGCGACGCCGACGGCGACGGCGTGGCCGAGGTGAAGCAGGTCTTCATGACCAACCTGATGTCGCCGTACGGCATGGTGCTGGTGGGCAACGAGCTCTTCATCGCCAACGCCGACGCGCTGGTGAAGGTGCCCTACACCGAAGGCCAGACCTCCGTCAGCGCCAACCCCACGCTGGTGACGCAGTTGCCCGCCGGCATCAACCACCACTGGACCAAGAACGTGATCGCCAATGCCGACGGCAGCAAGCTCTACGTCACGGTCGGCTCCAACAGCAACTTCGGCGAGAACGGCCTCGCCGCCGAAGAGGGCCGCGCCGCCATCTGGGAGGTCGACACGAAGACCGGCAAGAAGCGCATGTTCGCCAGCGGCCTGCGCAACCCCAACGGCATGGGCTGGGAGCCGGAAACCAAGGTGCTGTGGACCGTGGTGAACGAGCGCGACGAGATCGGCAGCGACCTCGTGCCCGACTACCTCACCTCGGTGAAGGACGGCGCCTTCTACGGCTGGCCCTGGAGCTACTACGGCGGCATCGTCGACGCGCGCGTCACGCCGCAGAACCCCGCCATGACGGCCAAGGCCATCGCGCCCGACTACGCGCTGGGCTCGCACGTCGCGCCGCTCGGCATGGTGTTCTCGCGCCCGGGCGGCATGCCCGAGCAGTTCGCCAGCGGCGCCTTCATCGGCGAGCACGGCTCGTGGAACCGCAAGCCCAAGTCGGGCTACAAGGTGGTGTTCGTGCCCTTCATCGGCGGCAAGCCGAGCGGCCCGCCGGTCGACGTGCTCACCGGCTTCCTGTCGCCCGACGAGAAGGCGCAGGGCCGCCCGGTGGGCGTGGCGCTGGACAAGAGCGGCGCGCTGATCGTTGCGGACGACGTGGGCAACGCCGTGTGGCGGGTGTCGAAGGCGAAGTAGCTTTCTTCAGCGCCGCGGCCGGGCGATGCGGTAGAGCCGGTGCCGGCGCAGCGTGTGGCCCTCGGGCACCAGCGGGTGGTCGAATGCGCCGCCCACGTCTTCATGCATGCCGATGCGCTCCATCACCGCCGCCGAGCGGGTGTTGTTCCAAGCGGTGAAGGCGACGATCTCGTCCAGCGCCAGCCGCTCGAACCCCACCTGGAGCGCTCCGCGCGCCGCCTCGCTCGCGAAGCCCTGCCCCCACCACTGCCGGGCGAAGCGCCAGCCGATTTCCACGCACGGCGAGAACGGCAGGTCCGCCAGCGGCGAGTTCAGTCCGGTGAAGCCCATGAACGCGCCCGATTCGCGGTGCTCCACGGCCCAGAAGCCCCAGCCGTTCGCGGCGATGCGCGCCTTGATGCGCTCGACCATCGCATCGCTGTCGGCGCGCGTGGGCAAAGGCAGCAGGAACTCCATCACCTGCGGGTCGCGCGCCAGCTCGAAAAACGGCGCGAGATCGCTCTCGCGCCATTGGCGCAGGCGCAGCCGCGCGGTTTCGAACTCGATGGGGTGGGCACGGGCTGCAATGTCGTTCATGCGCCCGATTGTGCTGGCTCTGTCGTGGGCTCAGAAGCCCGCCAGCACCACCTTGCCCTGTGCCTTGCCGCTCTCGATGAGCGCATGCGCACGCCGGAGGTTCGCCGCGTTGATGGTGCCGAAGCTCGCGTTCGCCGTGGTGCGCACGCGGCCCGCGTCGACCAGCCCCGCCACCTCGGCCAGCAGCACGCCTTGCTCGGCGATGTCCGGCGTCTCGAAGCGCGAGCGCGCGAACATCATTTCCCAGTGCAGCGAAATGCACTTGGTCTTCAGCGGCATGGCGTCGAGCATCTTCATGTCGTCGATCACCGCGAGCTGGCCCTGGGGCTTGAGGCTTTCGATGATCTGCGCGTAGTGCTGCTCGGTCTGGGTGAGGCTGGCGACCATGTCGACCGCGCCGATGCCCGCCGCCTTGAGCTCTGCCGCCAGCGGCTTGGAGTGGTCGATGACGGTGTGCGCGCCCAGCGCCAGGCACCATTCGCGCGTCTCGGCGCGCGAGGCGGTGGCGACGACGCGCAGCCTGGTGAGCTGGCGCGCCAGCTGGATCAGGATGGAACCGACACCGCCCGCGCCGCCGGTGATGAGCAGCGTCTGGCCTTCGCCGCCGCCCTTGGGCACCTGCAGGCGGTCGAACAGCAGTTCGTAGGCGGTGATCGTGGTCAGCGGCAGCGCGGCGGCCTGCGCGTCGTCGAGGCTCCGGGGCGCGAGGGCGGCGATGCGCTCGTCGACCGCATGCAGCTCGGCATTGGCACCCGGGCGGATGATCGAGCCGGCGTAGTACACGCGGTCGCCCACCTTGAAGTTCTTCACGCCGCTGCCGACCGCCTCGACCGTGCCCACGGCGTCCCAGCCCAGCACCTTGGCCTGGCCGGCTTCCGGCGCGGCATTCTTGCGGACCTTGGTGTCCACCGGGTTGACCGACACCGCCTTCACGCGCACCAGCAGGTCGCGCGGGCCGGCCTGGGGCGCGGGCAGCTCGATGTCCTGCAGCGATTCGGGGTTGTCGATGGGGAGGGGCTGGTAGTAGCCGACGGCTTTCATGGCAATGGCCTTTCAGTGACGATGCCTCGAATGTAGGATCGCAAGGCCGGTTTGATAAGACGGCCTGTAACAGCAACACTTTCAAATGAAGATTGAAAATATCTCCGACCTGCAGGTGCTGGTGCACACCGCGCGCGGCGGCACGCTCACCGCTGCGGCGCATGCGCTGGGCATCACGCCGGCGGCGGCCAGCGCCACGCTCAAGCGGCTGGAGGCCCAGCTCGGCGCGCGGCTGTTCGAGCGCTCGACCCGCGCGATGCGCCTCACGCCGCAGGGCCAGACGCTGCTCGACTACGCGGTGCGCGCCTTCGAATTGCTGGACGAAGGGGAGTCGCTGGTCACCGCCGACCGCGGCGAGCTGGTCGGCACGCTGCGCGTGGCGTCGCCGTCGGACCTCACGCGCAGCACGCTGCTGCCGTGGTTCGACGAATTCCTTGCCTTGCACCCTGGCGTGCAGCTGTCGCTGTCCGTGGGGGACCGGCCACTGGACGTGATGCGCGACGAGGTCGACGTGGCGCTGCGCTATGGCGCGCTGGCCGATTCGCGGCTGGTGGCGCGGCCGTTTGCGCTGACCAACCCCGTGTTGACCGCTTCGCCCGGCTACTTGCGCCGCCACGACGCGCCGAAGGTGCCGCAGGACCTGGCGCATCACAACTGCCTGATCTTCAACCGTTCAGGGCGGCGGCATCGGGTCTGGCGGTTTGCGCAGAACGGGCAGTGGACGGAGGTGCGGGTGAATGGGAACCGCAGCGTGGACGATGCTTCGCTGGCGCGGGAGTGGACCGTGGCGGGCTACGGCGTTTCGCTGAAGTCCGCGCTGGACGTGCGGGAGGACATTCGCGAAGGGCGTCTCGTGCGGCTCCTGCCTGATTGGGAGACGGAGCCCTATCCGCTGCATGCGCTGTTGCCGAGCGGGCGGTTCGTGCCGGCCCGGGTTCGGGCGTTCGTCGACTTCCTGGGGTTGAAGTTCGAGGCTTTGCTGGCGGTTGCCTGAGGTTTGCCCGGCGTCCTCATTCTTGTTTCTTCAGATCATCGGAGTGACTGCGCCGTCCATCGCGACGATCGCGCCGGTCACGTAGCTCGCCTTCGGCGACGCGAGGAACACCACCGTGTTGGCGACTTCTTCCGGTGTCGCGATGCGGCCCAGCGGCAGCCTGGCCTTTGCGCGTTGGAGCGCTTCTTCGGTGTCGATGCCCTGCAGCCTGGCATCGGCTTTCATGCCTTCCTGCAGCCGTTCGGTCAGGGTGAGGCCGGGGTTCACGGCGTTCACGCGCACGCCTTTGCCGGCATAGGCGGCGGCCATGCCCGCGCTCACGAGCATCAGTGCGGCGTTGGCGGCGCCGCCGGCCATGTGCACGGGGCTCGCGACTTTGCCGCCCTGGCCGATGACGTTGACGATGGCGCCGCGGCCGCGCTGGCCCATTCGCTTGACCACGGGGTGGATCATGTGGACGTAGGTGAAGTACTTGGCGTCCATGGCGTCGTGCCATGAGGCGGCGGTCAGCTCGTCGGGCGGGGTGCGGCGGGCGGCGCCTGCCGAGTTGACGAGCACGTCGACGGGGCCGAACACTTGCTCGGCCGCGTCGAGCGCGGCCTCGGCGCCGGCCGGGTCCTTGAGGTCGGCGGCATGCACCGACACGCGGCCGTCGGCCTGGGCGAACGAGTCGATCAGTGTCTTCTTGCCCCGCTCCAGGTTGCCGAGTTCGCGCGAGACGAGGCTCACGCGGGCGCCTTCGCGCAGGAAGCCCAGCGCGCAAGCCAGGCCGATGCCCTTGCTGCCGCCGGTGATGAGTACGTGCTGGTCCTGGAGCTGGAGATCCATGAAGAGGTCCTTGGTGGAGGGGGGTGGCGCGATTGAAGCACCGCCACTAAACCCCTGCACGCGCGCGGCCCTATGCCGCGCCTTGCGGACCTCCGGCCGCCTTGCTCAGCGGCGAGCCGCCGCCTCGGTCAGCGGCGTGCCGCCGCGTGGCGCAGCGGCTCGGGCTCCAGCGCGCCGGGCGCGGTGTCGGTGGCGTCGCGCAGCTGGCCGTCGCGGTCGTGGTGCACCAGCAGTTGGCGCGTGCGCTGCCAGGTCGACAGGCGTGCGGGCGGCACTTCGATGTACGAGGCCAGCGCGAACAGCGACGACTGTTCCTGGTCGGGCGGCGACTCGCGCTTCTGCTGGCGGCGGCGCCACGGCGCCATCGCCAGCATCGACACCAGGATCGCGCCGATCACCAACGCGTACAGCCCCAGCAGGTGCAGCACCTCCGGCTGCGAGCGCGCGCCCAGCACATAGGGCCATGCGTACCAGATGGCGCAGAACCAGATGGCGATGGTCACGGCCGGGCGCAGCACGCGCAGCCACAGGTACATGGCCATCGTGCGCTGCCGCGAGCGGCCGTTGCCGAAGGCGCTCAGCGAGATGCGCGCGGCATCGATGATGGGCTCCTCCACCGCAGGCTGGCCCCAGGAGGGGCGGCGGCTCGGCGGCGGCGTGTCGTGGTCGGTATCGGGAAAGCGGCTGTGGGTCATTGTGTCTTCATGGGGCATCGGAAACTCCTCGGTCAGGGCTCGTCCACACCGCGCGCTTGCCGCGGCGGCGTATCAGGGCTTTGGGCAGGGCGATGACGGTGGTCGCCATCGTGATAGTCCAGAAAGCGATCGGGTACCAGATCGTTCCTGCGAAATAGCGCATCAGGTCGCGGTCGTAGCGGCGGTCGATCCACAGGCTCAGCAGCATCTGCAGGATGCAGGTCATGGCCAGCAGCGTGCCCTGCCAGTGCGGCAGCAGCGCGGAGTGCCAGGCCGACTCGATCGGCAGGAACGGCCGCGCCAGGCTGACCACGAGCACCGCCGCCATCGCATAGGCCCAGACGACGCTGGTCATGTACTCGGCATACACCAGCCACATGCGCCAGTTGCGCGGCTTCAGGATGCTCGTGGTGTTGCGCAGCATGGTCTGGATGCCGCCGATGGCCCAGCGCTGGCGCTGCTTCCAGAGACCGCGCAAGGTCTCGGGCATCAGGATCCAGCACAGCGCGCGCGGCTCGAAGCGCAGCTTCCAGCCGCCGAGCTGCAGCTTCCAGCTCATGTCGATGTCCTCGGTGAGCACGTCGGGGCTCCAGAAGCCCACGTCGATCACCGCGCGGCGGCGGAACATCGCGATCACGCCCGACACGGTGAACAGCGTGCCCACCAGTTGCTGCGAGCGCTTGATGAGGCCGATGATCGAAGAGAACTCGCCCACCTGCATGCGCCCGAGCAGCGTGGTGCGGGTGCGGATGCGCGGGTTGCCCGTCACGGCGCCGATGCGCTCCGACGCCAGCATGGGCCGCAGCATCCAGGCGATGGCGTCCTCGTCGACCAGCGCGTCGCCGTCGATGCCCAGGATGTATTCGCCGCGCGCGAGCTGGCAGGCGGTGTTGAGCCCGACGGCCTTGCCCTGGTTGCTGGCGTTGTGGATCACGCGAAGCCGGCTGTATTCCTTCGTCATCTCGTCGAGCAGCTCGCCGGTTCCGTCGGTGCTGCCGTCGTTCACGGCAATCACCTCGTAGTTCGGGTAGCGGGTGCGCATGAGCTGCTCGATCACTTCGCGCAGGTGCGGCGCCTCGTTGAAGCATGGCACCACCACCGTCACCAGCGGGCGCGAGGGCAGCAGGTCGAGCGGATTGACATCGACGTCGCGCTTGCGCTCGAACACCCAGGCATGCGAGAGGCCGCCCGCCATCCACACGTAGGCCATGAAGAACGGGTAATAGAAGACGAAGCCGAACAGCAGCGACGGCAGCGTCTGCGCAAGGAAGTGGCTGGTGGTCATGGGGTCCGCTCTCCGTGCGCCGGTGGTGATGCTTGTGGTGCCTGGGGTGGCGTGGTCTCGGCGGCCGACGCGCGCAGGGCCCGCGGCAGCAGCGTGCGGACCGAGATGGCGCGGCGCACCACGTCGAGCGAGGGCTGGTTGTTGAGGAAGTCGTCGGGGTAGTAGCCCAGGTGGCGCACGCCGGCGCGCTGCAGCAGCGTCCATTGCCGGGCCAGTTCGGCATCGGCCACGGGCTTGCCGGTGCGCCAGTCGCGCGCCTGCAGTTCGAACACGGTGCCGTCCAGGCCTCTTGGCGTGTCGGCCGCGCGGCGCGCCAGGCGGGCGAGCCAGGCGTTGGCGTCGGCTTCCTGTTCCATGCGCGGCATGGCCATCAGCGCGACGTAGTCGTAGGCCGCGAGCGAGGCTTCGTAGTTCTGCGCGAACCACTGCTCGGCCTGGGGCTCGAGCACCGGGCGCGCGTAGAGGTTGCGCGCCGTTTCCAGCGCGGGCCGCCAGGCGCCCAGTCGCGCGGCCAGCTCGTGCGTGAAGTCGATCAGGTAGCGCGTCTTGGCGGCGCTCCAGCGCGCCGCCAGCGCCGGGTCGGCGCGGATCGCGGCCACGTCGGGCGGCAGGCCCCACTTCGCATAGGCCGCGAGCGCGGCGGGGCTTGCGTCCTCGTCGTCGGAGAGCGTCGCGTCGTCGTGGAACAGCACGCCCTCGAAGAATGCGTGGCGGCCCAGGTCTTCGTAGATGTCGCCCACCAGCGTGCGCACCGCGGGGTCGAAGGGCGTGAGGCGGTGGTAGCGCCCGGGCGGCATCGTGCCGCCCTGCGCCATCACCGTGTGCGTGGCCAGCGGGTTCGACGCCGGCAGCCGGAAGGCTGTGACCGGCATCCATGCGTACACCTTCACGCCGGTGCGGGTGCGCAGCTGCCAGGCGGCGCGGCTGAAGAGGTCGGCGCGCATCGGCAGGTGGCGGTTCGGGAAATACAGCGCGTCGGCCACGCCGTCGCCGTCTGGGTCGGCGTAGGCCTGCAGGAACACCGAGCGCGGACGCACGGCGGCCACGCGGTCGATCAGCGCCGACAGGTTGCGCTCCTGCTGGGCGGGGTCGGGGTCGTACACATAGTCGAGGTCGACATGCATCACGCGGTTCACCGGCCGCACCTCGCCGCCCACCGGGCTGCGCAGCAGCTGCGCGTAGTCGGGCGCCTTGTTGTCGTACGCGGCCAGCGCGCGGCGGATGCGCGTGAGCGGCACGGCCTGCGTGTTGGCGCCGTCGTCGAGCGTGAAGGTGATGGGCATGCCGGCGCGCTTCGAGGCTTCCAGCGCGGCCGTGTTGTAGGCGCCGTAGGGCCACACGGTGGCGCGCACCCCGGCGCCGGTGCGCGCCTCGATGATCTCGCGGCTGCGGCGCAGGTCGGCCTCGATGCGGCGCACGTAGGTGTCGTCGTCCTCGTAGCGGCCGGTCTTCGGGTCGTAGCGGTGCGTGGCCGCGGACGGCAGCATGTTGCCCTGCGGATTCGCGAGAACGCCGGTGTGCATCGCGTCGGTGTGGCTCGCGAACTCGACCAGGCCGGAGCGCGCCATCTCGGCCGCCTCGGGCCACAGCAGGAAGTTCTCGCGCGGCGCGGGCTTGTCGCCCCAGTGCACCAGCTGGCCTTCGGGCACGTCGAGCCAGCTCGTCACCAGCGCGAACAGCGCGGGGTAGTTGAAGCGCTTGAGCAGCGGAAACACCTTGGTGTAGGCGCTGCGGTAGCCGTCGTCGAAGGTCAGCAGCACGGGCTGCGAAGGCAGCGGCTTGCCGCCGGCGCGCGCGTCGACGATCTGCTGCAGGCTCACCGGGTGGTAGCCGTTGTACTGCAGCCAGGCGAACACCTCGGCCAGGGTGCTGTCGTCCACGGCGGTCTCGTCGGGCGACTGCTCGAAGCTGGCGCGCACGCCGGTGCGCACGTCGTGGAAGGACAGCACGCGAAAGCTCAGGCCGTCGTCGGGGTCGGCGGGCGGCAATGGCTGCGCGAAGGCGGGGAGCGCCAGCGCGGATGCCGCCGCGATCACCAGCCACAGCATGGCCGCGCGCAGGAAGGTCATGGGGTTGTTGTCGGTCGTTCGCATCACTGCAGGGGCATCGAGAGGTTCAGGAAGACGCCGCGCTGTCGATCGCGCACGCCGTCGTAGGGATGGCTGGAAATGCTCAGGCCGTAGCGCAGCGTGAACTTGGGGCCGAGGTCCCAGCGGTGCTCGTAGCGCAGGCTCCACAGCGGCCCGCTGCCGAAGCCGGCCTGGCGGTAGTTGCCGCCCGTGAGCTCCACGGCCTGGAAGAACTGGCGGTCGTCGCGCTTCCAGTTGAGCCACTGCGCGCGCACCGCCAGTTGCACGGTGCTGTCGCTCGACGGGTTGAAGTAGGGCGTGTCGATGTCGCGGCCGCGGCTGGTGCCGGCGCCCAGGCGGGTCTCGAGCTGGAAGCGCGGCGTGCTCACCCAGCGTTCGCGCCAGCCCAGCTCCAGGCCGTTGCGCAGGTTGCCGTCGCTGAAGTCCAGGCGCTGCCATTGCAGGTCGAAGCGGCGCGATTCGTTCACCACGTAGCCCACGCTCGCGCCGGTCTCGTGCGCGCCGATGCCGGCGACGCGGGCCTTCCACGGCAGCTCCTTGCTGTCGCCGTCGTAGGTGGCCGAGAGGCGCCATGCGTCGCCCGCGCGATAGTCGACGCGGCCCGCCACGCTGTTGCGGTAGGGGCCGCTGTTCGCATGCTGCAGCACGCCTTCGGCCAGCCAGCGGCCCTGCTGCCAGCCCAGGCCCAGGCCGCCGCGCGCCCAGTTGGCGTTGCCGATGTCGGTGGTGCCGCGGCCCAGCGTCTGGTCGTAGAACACGCGCCACTGGTCGTCGATGAGGCCGGAGCTGAGCCGGCTGTCGATGCGCCACTCGCGGTTGGCGATGGCCGCGCCGCCCGACGAGGCCTCGGCGTCGACATCGAGACGCGGACCGGTGGCGGCGCGGCGCTTGCGCCCCACGTCGCGCACCTCGGCGGCCTCGGGCACGTCGGCCGCGAGCGACTCTGCGCGTTCGCGGGCCTGGCGGAATTCACCGGCGTCGAGCAGTGCCTCGACATGGCCGGCGCGCGCGCTGATGTCGTAGGGCTGGTCGGCGGCCTGTGCCTCGAAGCGCGCGACGGCGGCCTCGGGGTGCTCGCGCAGCCGCTCGGTCTGGCCCGCGCCGTAGGCGTAGCCGGCGTTCAGCGGCGCTTCGCCGGTCAGCGTCGAGAAGCTCTGCTGCGCGAGTGCCGCGCGGTCGGTGTAGAGCTGCAGCAGGCCGCGCATGCCGCTCACGTCGGTGTACTGGCCGTTGGGCCGGCCGGCTTCGGGGGAGAGGCGCATCAGCGCCGGCGTGGCTTCTTCGAGCCGCTTGAGCAGCGCCTCGGCGTCCTCGAAGCGGCCGGTGTCCTGGTAGGCGTAGATCAGGCCGAAATACAGGTCGTCGGGCATCGGCAGGTCGGCGCCGCCCTTGGCCACGGCCGCTTCGTAGAGCGGCACGGCGTCGATCGAGCGGCGCTCCTGCGCGAAGGCGCGGGCTGCGGCACCGAGGCCCCAGAAGGGCAGGTCGGTACCGGCTGCGCGCAGCGATTCGTAGAGCGCGATGGCATCCGCGGGGCGGCCACGCTCCACCAGCGCCAGCAGCCGGTCGGCCAGCAGCCGCACGCGCAACTGGCGCCATGCGTCGGCATCTTCCGGCGCGGCCTGTGCGGCCGATGCGTCTAGCCGGGCCAGCGCGGTTTCCTCGTCGGCCAGCACGCGGTCGAGTGCCGTCAGGCGTGCCGTGCCCAGGCGCTGGTCGCGTTCCTCGATGGCCCAGCGCAGCCGCTGTGCCAGCGCCTGCTGCTGCAGCGTCGACAACGCCAGCGGCGAGAAGCTGCCGGGATGCGCGCGCTCGGCGGCATCGGCGTCGTCGAACGCGGTCGATGCGGCGCCGCTGTCCGCGAGCAGGAAGTCGGTTTCGCGGCGCAGGTCGCGGCGCTCGGGCCGCAGCGCGCCGGCCTCGGTGTAGGCGGCGAGCGCCTGCAGTGGTTGCTTTTCGGCGCGCGCCACGGCACCGCGCAGTTCGAGCAGGGCGACGCGGTCTTCGACCTGCGGGACCGGTTGCCGCGCGAGGGCGTCGTAGATCGCCTTGGCGCCGGCGACGTCGCCGCTGTCGAGCTTCCAGAAGGCTTCGTGGATGCGCGGCTCGCGCGCTTGCGGCTGCCGTGCGCGCCACCGGGCAATGACTTCGCCCTGCAGCGACAGGTCATGCGTGCGGCGCGCGGCCAGCGCGAGCGGGCCCAATGCATAGTCGTTCAGCGAGGCGAGCGGAACCTGGCGGGCGAACGCAATGGCTTCGGCGAACTGGCTGTCGGCCGCCGCGATGGCCACCGCGTCGGACACCACGCGCCGGCGTTCGGCGTCAGTGAGCGGCGCGGCAAGCCAGTCCTTCAACTGCTGCAAAGCCTGCGCGGCGCCGATGCGGTCGGCGCGGCGCGCTGCGATCAAGGCGTCGTGCTGCTGCGCGCCATAGGCGGCCGATGGGTTGGCCGCGGTTGCGGTGGCTGCGATGGGCGGATTCGCGAAGGCCGCGGTTGAAGCACCCATGGCCAGCGCGCAAACGATCGGGGGAAATCCTCGTGCTGCTTGTTCGAGGTGACGAGACAAGGCGCAGGCAAGCGCCGACGGACGCCCACCCAAGACCGTGCCTCCAGCTTTTTTCTGGATGAACACTCTGCTCCCTTAAATTGCGCCTTTTGCGCGGCCTGGGGCCGTCGCAAAAGCCGAACTCCCGGCCCCGAATGCGTCAGGACCGAAAGCTCCATGAAAAATTGAATCTGCAATCGACTCTAGATAGAACTGTTAACAAAAGCAAACTTAAGTGCCAAGAAACGGTTCTAAATGTGAATAGATTGGCGTTTTTGGGTTCAGCGTTGACAGGTTCTGTCAGACAAGCGCGCTCGGAAACGGCGGCACGCACGGCCTAAGATCGCGTGATGAACGCATCCACGGCCTCCTCGTTGCCCCGTTACTGGTCCCAGCTCACGACGCGCGATTTCGCGGGGCTCGACGCGGCTTCCACCGTCGCGGTGCTGCCGCTGGGCGCGACCGAGCAACACGGGCCGCACCTGCCGCTGGGCGTGGACACGGTGCTGGCCGACGGCATCGTCGCCGCGTCCTTGCCGCTGCTGCCGGCAGGGTTGCCGGTGCTGTTCCTGCCCACGCAGCAGATCGGCCTGAGCCCGGAGCACGCGCGTTTCGCGGGCACGCTCACGCTGTCGGCGGAGACGCTCATCCGCATGTGGAACGAGATCGGCGCCGGCGTGGCGCGCGCGGGCGTGAAGAAGCTGGTGCTGTTCAATGCGCACGGCGGCCACGTGGGCGCGATGGACATCGTGGCGCGCGAGCTGCGCGCGGCGCACGGGCTCATCGTCTACAGCGTGAGCTGGTTCAACCTGCCGCTGGGCGAGGCCGGCGAGCGCTTCAGCGCGCACGAGCATCGATTCGGCGTGCATGCGGGCGAAATCGAGACTTCGATGATGCTGGCGCTGACGCCCCAGCTGGTGCGCATGGGCGAGGCGCGCGACTTCAGCTCGACGTCGCAGCAGCGCTCAGCCGACTACGCGCTGCTGGGCAACGGCAAGAGCGCCAAGCTGGGCTGGGCGATGGAGGACTACAACGCGCACGGCGCCGCCGGCAACGCGGCCGCGGCCACGCCCGAGAGCGGCCAGGCCGTGATCGATGCGGCCGCGCGGCAACTGGCGCTGCTGCTGGCCGAGGTGTCGCGGCTGCCGTTGAGCACCGCCAACACGGGGCCGCTGCCGTAGCCCCGCGGCTCAGGAAGCGGCGCGCGCCAGCACCCCGGCGAACATGTCCGTATCGACATTGCCGCCGCTCACGCTGATACCCACCGTCCTGCCGCGCCAGCGCTCCTGCTGCTGCAGCGCACCCGCCAGCGCCGCCGCGCCCGCGCCTTCGGCCACGTTGTGCGTGTCGCTGAAAAGGATGCGCATGGCCTCGGCCACTTCGTCGTCGGTGACGGCGATCACGTCGTCGGCTTCGCGCAGGATCACTTCCACCGACTCGGGCACCGGCGTGCGGCAGGCCATGCCGTCGGCCAGCCGCGTGGTCACAGGCGACTCGACCGGCTTGCCGGCGCGGAAGGAATCGCGGTAGGCCGTGGCGTGCGCGGACACCACGCCGATGAGCTTGGTCTTCGCCCCGCAATGCGCGCGCGCCGCGGCCGCGGCGGCAAAGCCGGAACCCAGGCCGATGGGCACGAACATCACGTCCGGTGGCGTGTGCGCCAGTGCGTCGAAGAACTCCACATAGGCCGTGGACACGCCGCGCACCAGTTCGCGGTGGAACGAAGGCACGCGGTGCAGCGCGTCGCGTTCGGCCAGCAGCGCCGCGTGTTCGGCGGCGGCCTGGAAGTCATCGCCATGCTCCACCAGCGTGACGCCGAGTGCGCGCATGGCCGCGTTCTTCTCGAGCGAGTTGCCATGCGGCACCACGATGGTCGCGGCCAGCCCATGGCGGCGCGCGGCGAAGCCGACCGACTGGCCGTGGTTGCCGCGCGTGGCGCTGATGGCGTGGCGCACGCCGGGCTGCTCGCGCGCCAGCGTCTCGAAGTAGGTCAGCCCGCCGCGGATCTTGAATGCCCCGGCCGGCGTGTGGTTCTCGTGCTTGGCCCACACGGTGGCACCCAGGCGCCGGGCGAGCAGCGGCCATGCGTACTGCGGCGTGGGCGGCATGGCCGAGCGCACGGTGCGCTGCGCGGCCTCGATCTCTTCTCGGGTGAATCTCATCGGAGGTCCTTGGCTATTTGCGTTCGGTCAGCGCCACGCGCACCGCCAGCGCGGCCAGCACGCTGCCCATCACATAGCGCTGCGCGCGCAGCCAGCCCGCGCTTTGCGACAACACCGCGGTGATGCTGGCGGCGCCGACGATCATCACGGTGTTGACCGCCGCGCTGGTCGCGATCTGGGCGGCGCCCAACTGCATGCTCTGCAGCAGCACCGAGCCGCGCTCGGGATGGATGAACTGCGGAAAGAACGAGAGATAGAACATCGCCACCTTCGGGTTCAGCAGGTTCGTGAGAAACCCCATGCGGAACAGCCTGGCCGGCGGATCGGCCGGCAGCGCGCGGGCCTCGAAGGGCGCGTTGCCGCCTGGCTTGACGGCCTGCCATGCGAGCCACATCAGGTAGGCCGCGCCGGCGATGCGGATCGCGTCGAATGCGAGCGGCACGGCCAGCAGCAACGCGGTGAGGCCCAGCGCCGCCGCGAACAGGTGCACCAGAAAAGCCGCCAGCACGCCGCCCAGCGAGATGAGTCCGGCCCGGCGCCCCTGGATCAGCGTGCGCGAGACGCAATAGATCATGTTCGGCCCCGGCGTGAGCGCCAGCAGCAGGGAGGCGAGGGCGAACCACGCGATTTCCGTGAGTGTCAGCATGATCGTCAGAGTCCTTTGGATTCGAGCGTGACGGGGCCGCGCGGCGTGTCGAGCAGCGCGACGAGATTGGGCGGGCCGGCATCGACGCGCATGTCCTGCATGCCGATGGCCGACAGGGCCGCCGCGAGGGCGGGTGCGCGCGGGTGCGTGGCCCGCAACGCGCGCATCGCAAGGCCGGACGCCGGCATCGCGTCGGTGGGGTGCACCGGTCCCCACTGGATCAGCGTGGGCAGCGCGCCGTAGAACAGCCGCTGGCCGTCGTCGCGCACGGTGATCTGCCATTCAAGCCGGCCGGCCGGCGTGTCGCGCGAGGCTTCGAGCAACTGGCCGCGGTCGATGTGCGCATGCTCTTCGTGTGCCAGGGCGCGCATGGCCGCATGCGCGTCGGGCACGCGCGCGACGAAATGGATCAGCCGCGGCCCCTGCCGGGCCAAGCCGGCCCGCAGTTCGTGGTCGTCAAGGTCGAACCAGCGGCGCGTGCCCGGCCGCGAGGGCTGCCGCCCGGGCTCGATCGCGATGATTTCCAGGTAGGCGGCCGGGAATGCATCGCTCGCGATATTCAGCAGCCGGTTGTGCGTGCCCATCAGCGGATGGGTGCCGCCCGGGCCCGGCACGACGCCGAGCGTGGCTTCGCACCACGCCACGCCCTCGTCGAGCGAGGCCGCGGCGATCACGAGGTGGTCGAGTCGCGCACGCATGGCGGTCGTCATGCCTACAGCGTGACCTGGCCGTCGATGCAGGTCACGGCGTCGCCGCCGACCCAGATCCGGCCTTCGGCGTCGCGCTCGATGTACACGCGCCCGGCGCGGCCGAGGCACTGGCCTTGCGCCGCGAGATAGCGCTCGGGCATGTGGCCGTCGGCGATCAGCCACTCGGCCAGGCTCGCGTTCAGGCTGCCGGTGACCGGGTCTTCCTGCACGCCGACGGGCTCGGCGAAGGCGCGCACCTCGAGGTCGATCTTCGCGCCGTCGTCGTACTCGGCGGCCGGGCGGTTGCCGAAGGCGCGGGCCTCGCGGTTGGAGCGGCCGATCAGCGGCGAGGTGTCGATGGCCGCGGGAACGCCCGCCACGCCGGCCTTCACGCCGAGTTCCCTGAGCGTGCGGTGGTCGGGCGTGAGCGCCAGCACGGCGTCGGCGTCATTCACCAGCAGGCCGAACCAGACCGGGCCGTTGTCGAGCACCTGCGCCGCAATGATCTGCTGCGCCTTCAGGCCCAGCGCGCCGGCTACCTTGGCCAGCAGCGCGGGGCTGGGCGCGCTGCGCTTGAGCGGAGGCGCGGCAAAGGCCAGGCGTTCGCCCTCGCGGCGCAGCGGCACCAGGCCCGCGCCGCATTGCTGCACCACCATGCCGGGCGCCTTGGGCTTGCCGCCGGCCTGCAGCCATGCATGGCAGCTGCCGATGGTCGGGTGGCCGGCAAAGGGCAGCTCGCCACCGGGCGTGAAGATGCGCACGCGGTAGTCGGCCGTCGGTTCGGTGGGCGGCAGCAGGAAGGTGGTCTCGGACAGGTTGGTCCACTGCGCGAAGCGCTGCATCGCGGCGTCGTCGAGGCCGTCGCCGTCGATCACCACGGCCAGCGGGTTGCCGCGGTAGGCCGTGGCCGTGAAGACGTCGACTTGCTTGAAGGGGCGGGATTTCATCAGTTTCATTCGAGGCTTAGATCGAGCACGCCGCGCGTGCCGGGGCGGGAAAGGAGATCGGCGTACCAGCGCTCCACGTTCGGCCAGCTTGGCCGGCGGTATTCGGCCGCGGGCAGGCCGAACCAGCGGTGCGCCTCGCAGCCGACGGGGATGTCGGCCATGGTGAAGCTGTCGCCGCCGAGATAGGCGCGCTTGGCCAGGTGCGCGTCGAGAATCGCGAACAGCGCCTCGCTCTCGCGCACCGAGGCGTCGATGAGCGCGCTCTGGCGTTCCGACGGCGGCGTGCGCACCCACTGGATGAAGGCGTCGCGGCTCGCGCGGTTGAGCGTGGTCTGCTGCCAGTCCATCCAGCGTTCGGCGTCGAAGCGCGCGGGCAGCTCGCTCGGGTAGAAATTGCCGTGCGAATGCCTGGCGCAGAGGTAGCGCACGATCACGTTCGACTCCCACAGCGTCACGCGCTCGGCGCCTTCGCCGTCGTCGATGGCGGGCACCATGGCATTCGGGTTGATCGCCAGGTATTCGGGCGTCTGCACGATGCCGAACTTGCCGCCGGCCTCGGTGCGCTGGAAGTCGAGCCCGAGTTCCTGCGCGCACCACACCACCTTGCGGACGTTGATCGAGCTGATGCGGCCCCAGATATTGAGCATGGTCGGGTTCTTTCTTTTGCAGGTTCTTCGGCGCTCAGGGCCGCATGATGCGCGCGGTGCCCGAGACGCGGATGGAGCTGCCCGGCACGGGCGAAATGTCGGCGTGCAGGCGCGACAGCATGCCCATGTCTTCGCCCTGCACCACGTCGATGGCGCCGCCGTGCGGCCAGCCGATGTCGCGCAGGTAGCCGGCCAGCGCGGCCGTGGCGGCGCCGGTGGCGGGGTCTTCGTAGACGCCGCCGGACGCGAAAGGGTTGCGCGTGTGCAGCCGCTGCGCGGTCTCGGCAAAGACCAGCACGATGGTCGTGAGCCCGGCGCGGGCCATCAGCGCGCGGCCGGCCTCCAGCTCGTAGTGCATCGCCGAAAGCGCCGCGCGGCTTTTCAGGGCCAGCACCAGATGGTCGGCACCCGCGTGGGTGACGGCCGGCGGGATGCGCGGATCCAGGTCTTGCCGGGCATGGCCGAACAGGGTCAGGGCCTCGGCCACAAGCTCGGGCGACGCCGCGGCGCTGCGCGTGGGCGGCGACTGCAGCGCGGCCTCGACCAGGCTGCCGCTGCGCCGGCCTTCCACCGTGATCCGCGCATTGTTGAGCGCGAGCGGAAACACGCCGTCGCCTTGCCGCATTGCCAGCGCGGCACCCAGCGCGATCGTCGCGTGGCCGCAGAAGGGCACTTCGGACCGAGGCGCGAAGTAGCGCACGCGCCAGCCGCCGTCATCGGCGCGGGCGGCGAACGCGGTTTCCGAAAAGCCGACTTCCGCGGCAATGCGCTGCATCTGCGCCGCGGGCGGCAGCGCATCGGCGATGACGACGCCGGCGGGGTTGCCGCCCGTCTCGCCATCGGAGAAGGCCGCGATCTTCAGAACGTTCATGGCAAGCCCTCTTCAGCGAGGTGAAGGACGATCGAGGAAGAGCAGGCGCACGGCCAGCCCCAGCATCACGGCGGCCAGCAGGCCGCTCTGGAACCGCGCCGCGCCGGGCCGGTCGTGCAGCCAGCGGCCGATCTGCCCGCTGCACGCGCCCAGCAGCGTGTTGAAGGCCAGCGCGGCCATCGACAGCACCACGCCGAGCTGCACCAGCTGCAGCGGCACGCTGCCGCGCGAGGGGTCGACGAACTGCGGCAAAAACACCATGAAGAACAGCAGCGCCTTCGGATTGACGAGGTTGTTCAGCAGCGCCATGCGCACGATGCGGCCGAAGCCGGCAGGCTGCGCCCGCGCGCCGACGCGAAGGCCGCCGCCGCTTCGCAGCGCCTGCACCGCCAGCCACACCAGGTACAGCGCGCCCGCATAACGCAGCACGTTGAACGACGGCGGCCACGCCGCCACCAGCGCGGTGACGCCGGTGGCCGCGAACAGCGTGTGCACCAGGTCGGCCGCCGAGATGCCGACGGCCGCAGCGAACCCGCCGCGCGGACCATGGGCCACGCCGTGCGAGAGCACGAACGCCATGTTCGGGCCCGGCGACAGGAACAGCGCCAGTACCGCGAGCAGGAAGAGCGAGAGCGTCGCGAGGCCGATCAAGGGAGGGCTCCTGGGTTGTGCTTTCAGATCTGCGCGGCTGCGAGCTGTTTGTCGCCGAGCAGCACCAGTTCTTCGCGCAGCGTCTGTGCCAGCGCGGCGATGGCGGTGTCGATCTCTTCCACGCTCGCGGTCACGAACGACAGGCGCAGCGTGCGCGGATCGCCTTCGCCCGCGTAGAACGGCGCGCCCGGCACGAAGGCCACGTTGCGCTCCACCGCCTTGGGCAGCAGCGTCACGGTGTCGACGCCCTCGGGCAGGCGCGCCCACAGGAACATGCCGCCCTTGGGCGCGTTGAACTTCACGTCCAGGCCGGCCATCTCGCGCTTGAGCGCTGCGATCATCGCGTCGCGCTGGCGCTTGTAGAGGGCGCGGATGGTGGGCACGTGGCGGTCCAGGAAGCCGTCCTTCATGACGGCTGAAACCATGCGCTGCGTGAAGATCGGCGTGTGCAGGTCGACCGCCTGCTTGGCCTGCAGCAGCTTCGGGTAGATCGACTTGGGCGCCACCAGGAAGCCCAGGCGCAGGCCGGGAGCCAGCACCTTCGAGAACGAGCCCAGGTAGATCACGCCTTCGAGGTTGCGCGCGGCCAGCGGCAGCGGCGGGGCTTCGTCGAACCAGAGCTCGCCGTAGGGGTTGTCCTCGACGATCGGCAGGTTGGCTTGCGCGGCGGCGGCGGACACGGCGGCGCGGCGCTCCTCGGTCATGGTGCGGCCGGTGGGGTTCTGGAAATTGGGCAGCAGGTAGACGAAGCGCGCGTCCTTGGCCTTGGCCACGAGGTCGTCGACGATCACGCCTTCGTCGTCGCTGGCCACGCCCACCGGGTTCGGCTCCATCGGGCCGAAGGCCTGCAGCGCGCCGAGGTAGGTGGGCGTCTCGACCAGCACCTTGCTGCCCGGATCGATCAGCACCTTGGCGACCAGGTCCAGCCCCTGCTGCGAGCCGGTGGTGATGAGCACCTGCGAGGCGTCGACGTCCCAGGGCAGCATGTCGGCCACGGCCTGGCGCAGCGGCGCGTAGCCTTCGCTGGCGGCGTACTGCAGCGCGGCCTGGCCGTCGTTGTGCAGCACTTCGGCGCAGGCGTCGGCGAACGCCTGGATCGGGAAGGTCTTGGGCGAGGGCAGGCCGCCGGCCAGGCTGATGATGCCGGGGCGCTCGGTGACCTTCAGGATTTCACGCAGCACCGAGGGGTTCATCTTTGCGGCGCGGGCGGCGAGTTTCCAGTTCATGGCTTTCTTCTTTCAGGCGGTGAGGTGAGATTCGAAGGAGAGGGTACGGCGGATCAGCGTCCGTGCGGGCTGGCCTTGCGGGCGGCGGCAGGCGTCATTTTCGGCGCTGCGGCCTGTGCCGGGTTGGTGGCGGGGCTGGCCGGCTGCGACAGCCGCTTGCCCACGACCACGGTGGACACCACCGCGATCGCGAAGCCCAGCGTCACCACGTCGAGCGGCTCGCCCAGCAGCGGGATCGACGCCAGGATCGACAGGAATGGTTGCAGCAGTTGCGTCTGGCTCACACGCAGCGCCCCGCCCAGCGCCAGGCCGCGATACCAGGCGAAGAAGCCGATCCACATCGAGAACATGCCCACGTACACGAAGGCGAGCCAGGCCGAGGTGGCAACGGGCTGCCGCGGCCAGAGCGCCAGCGTGGCCGGCAGCGTGACGGGCAGCGCCATCACGCAGACCCAGCAGATCACGCGCTCGGCGCCCAGCGACGGCGTGACCTGCGCGCCGTAGATGTAGCCGAACGATGCCGCGACGACCGCGCCGACCAGCAGCAGGTCGGCCCACTCGAAGCCGAAGCCGTGCCCCGCCTGGCTGGCGCGCAGTACCGAGAACACCACCACCAGCAGGCTGCCTGCGATGGCGCAGAGCCAGAAACCCAGCCGTGCGCGCTGGTGCAGCACCCGGGCCGCCACGGCCGCGGTGACCAGCGGCAGCAGCGCCGTCACCACCGCCGCATGGCTGGCCGTGACCACGCGCAGCGCGTAGGCCAGCAGCAGCGGAAAGCCGACGGCATTGCCCAGCACCGCGATGCCCAGCGGCCGCCACTGGTGCGGGGCCGGGCGCGGCGAGCGCGTCACCAGCAGGAAGACGGCCGACAGCACGCCGGCCAGCGCCGCGCGCCCGAGCGTGACGAACCAGGGCGACAACTGCGGCGCGTCTTGAGAGCCGGTGGCCAGCCGCGTCATCGGCAGCGTGATGGCGAACATGGCCACGCCGACGACGCCGAGCCACATGCCCAGCGTCTCGTCCTTGATGCCCGGCCTCATACGCTCACCATCCACCAGGCGGTGAGCACCAGCACCAGGCCCATCGCGCGGTTGAACCACAGCAGCCGCGCGCCTTTGGACAACCAGTCGCGCAGCAGGGCACCGACCAGCGCATAGGCGAAGTTGCTGGCGAAGGCGAAGAACAGCATCACCGGCGCCACGATGGCGAAGCGGCGCAGCGCATCGGGCTGCCCGGCGATCCAGCCGGCCACCAGCGTGAGCGCCAGCAGCCAGGCCTTGATGTTGACGAACTGCAGCATCACGCCCTGGCCGAAGCCGACCGACAGCCTGGCGCTGTCGGCGTTGCCGAGCGTCGCGCTGCCGCTGAGCTTCCAGGCCAGCCACAGCAGGTAGCCGATGCCCAGGGCCTTGATGGCCACCCGCAGCGGCGGCACCGCCACCACCAGCGCGCCGATGCCTGCGGCGCACAGCACCAGAAGCAGCGTCCAGCCGACCGGCACCGCGACCACGAAGCGCATCGCGCGCGGCAGGCCGCCGTTGGCCGCCAGGGCGGTCGAGAGCGTGGTGTTGGGACCGGGCGAGAAACTCATCGCCGTGGCCAGCACCAGCAGCGCGGTGAATTCTTGCCAGTTCATGACACACACTCTAAACTTGAGACCATTACAGTTCCAGTACAGATGATCGAACAAACACTGAAACTGTATTGGTCATTCCTTCGGCACAGAGCCCACAAGGCTCTTCTGGAACACGGGCACGCATGCTGACAAGAACCTCCACCCAGTCGCTCACGGGGCAGCTGGCAGACCGGCTGGCCGAACGCATCCGTACCCGGCTGCTGCCGCCCGGCGCGCGGCTGCCCTCCGTGCGCGAATGCGCGCGGCAGCAGGGGGTGAGCCCCTACACGGTCGTCGCCGCGTACGACCAGCTGCTGGCGCAGGGGCTGGTCGAAGCCCGCCGGCAGCGCGGCTTCTACGTGCGCGACGCCGCGCCGGTACAGGAAGGCCGCCTGGCCAATCGCACCCATGGGACCAATGGCACGGATGCCATCGGCATGCCGGCGGCCATCGCCGTGCAGATGATGGCCTCGCGCGTGCCGGCCGACGCCAGCTCGCTGATCCGCAGCATGTTCCACCGGCCCAGCGACAAGCCGCAGCCGGGCATGGGCGTGTTCCCGCCCGACTGGATGTCGTCGACCTTCATGCCCACGGCCGTGCGGCGCATGACCAGCACGGCCGCCCTGCAGGAGCTGTCGCTCCAGTACGGCGAGCCCGCCGGCGACATGAGCCTGCGGCGCAGCCTGTCGCAGAAGCTGGTGGGCATCAACGTGCCGGCCACGCCCGACCAGATCGTGACCACCATCGGCGCCACCCACGCGCTGGACATCGTGAGCCGCACGCTGCTTCGCGCGGGCGACCCGGTGATGGTCGAGGAGCCGGGGTGGGCGCTCGAATTCGCGCGGCTCGAGGCGCTGGGCATGCGCATCCTGCCGGTGCCGCGCCGCGCCGACGGGCCCGATCTGGAGGTGATGGCGCAGTACTGCAAGCTGCACAGCCCCAAGCTGTTCGTGAGCGTGAGCGTGCTGCACAACCCGACCGGCTACAGCCTCACGCCGGGCAGCGCGCACCGCGTGCTCAAGCTGGCCAACGAGCACGACTTCCACATCGTCGAGGACGACACCTACAGCCACCTCGCGCCCGAGCACGCCACCCGGCTCAGCGCGCTCGACGGGCTGCAGCGCACCATCTACGTGAGCGGCTTCGCCAAGATCCTGGCGCCCAACTGGCGCATCGGTTTCCTGGCCGCGCCGCCCGCGCTGAAGGAGCGGCTGCTCGAGACCAAGCTGCTGGCCACGCTGACCTCGCCCACGCTGTTCGAGCGGGCGCTGTCGTGGTGCATCGACCAGGGCCAGCTGCGCCGGCATTCGGAGCGGGTGCGCATCCGCCTCGACGGGGCGCGGGGGCGGGCGGTGAAGCTCGCCATGTCGCACGGCTGCACCTTCGCGTCGGAGCCGGCGGGGCTGTTCGGCTGGGTCGACACCGGCGTGGACACCGACGCGCTCACGCAGCGCATGCTCGACCAGGGCTACCTGCTGGCGCCGGGCTCGCTGTTCCATGCGCGCCGGCCGCCGAGCACCATGATGCGCATCAACTTCGCGACCTCGCAGGACGCCACTTTCTGGAAGGTTTTCAGCAAGGTCCGCGACGAACTCTGACAGCAGGTAAATCCCCGCGCCGGCCGGGCCGGACGGCAAGGGCTTGGAGTAAGCTGGGAACACAAGAAAACCCTCCCAGGAGACCTTCCGCATGAGCAACGCCAGCAAGCCCTTCGACTTCAGCCAGTTCGTCCCCGGATTCGACTTCCTGAAGAACCTCGCCGGCGGTGCCGCGGCGGGTGCCGGTGCCGGTTCGGTGCCTGGGATTCCGAGCCTCGCGAGCTGGGTCGCGCCCACCCTGAGCGTGGAAGAAGTCGACAAGCGCATCCAGGAACTCAAGACGGTCCAGTACTGGCTCGAGCAGAACGGCCATGCGCTCAAGGCCACCATCCAGGCGCTCGAGGTGCAGAAGATGACGCTGTCGACGCTGCGCGGCATGAACGTGCGCATGGAAGACATCGCCAGCGCGTTCACCAAGCAGGCCGCGGCCATGGCCCCGGCGCCCGCGGCTGCAGCCCCGGCAGCCCCAGCGGAGCCGGAGCCCGAGGAGGTCGAGGAAGAAGACGAGCTGCCCGAGGAAGAGGAAGCGCCGGCGCCGCAGAAGACGAAGACGCGCGCACGTCCGGCCGGCGAGGGCGCCGGCGTGGTCGATCCCATGCAGTGGTGGGGCTCGCTCACCGAGCAGTTCCAGCAGATCGCCAGCTCGGCGCTGCAGGACGCCGCGCAGCTGAAGGTGCCGGCCATGGCCCAGCCGCTGGCCGACGCGGTCGGCAAGGCGATGGGCGGCAAGCCGGCGGCAACCAAGGCCCGCAAGCCCGTTGCCGCGGCAAAGAAGGCGGC
This sequence comes from Variovorax sp. efr-133-TYG-130, assembly GCF_030208835.1. Classification (NCBI taxonomy): domain Bacteria; kingdom Pseudomonadati; phylum Pseudomonadota; class Betaproteobacteria; order Burkholderiales; family Comamonadaceae; genus Variovorax; species Variovorax sp. efr-133-TYG-130. The sequence goes on from NZ_JARVTD010000027.1 coordinate 80,139, forward strand.
GGCTCCGGCCGCCAGGAAAAAGACGTCGACCGCCGCGCGCAAGCGAACCTCCAGCCGGCGCTGACGTCATACCCATACATTTTTTGGAAAGAACGGGTTGGCACGCATCATGAAACTGTTTCCCTCCGGTCATGCCACCCACCCGCAATGGCGCATGGCGGCCGGCCTCGTGCTGGCCCAGTTGCGCGCACAGATGGCATTGCCCGACTACGCGCCGTCGCCGACGCTCGGGCTGCTCTACATCACCGACCACTACGCCGCCGAGGCGCAGGACATCCTCGACCACCTGAGCGCCGAACTGCCCGAGGTGACCGACTGGTCGGGCACCGTCGGCATCGGCGTGGCGGCCAACAACGCCGAATACTTCGACGAGCCCGGCATGACGCTGATGCTCTGCGCGCTGCCGAGCGACCAGTACCGCGTGTTCTCCGGCGTCGCGCCGCTGGGCAACTCCGAAATGAGCGGCTTCGAGGCCCACACCGCGCTGGTGCACGCCGACCCGGCCACGCCCGACCTGACCGAGCTGATCGCCGAGATGGCGGGCCGCACCGACACCGGCTACCTGTTCGGCGGGCTCTCGTCGGGCCGTGGCGGCGCGCTTCAGTTCGCGGTCGGCGGCAACGGCAACATCCGCGGCCATGGGGCGGCGGGCGGTGTGTTCTCGGGCGGCCTGTCGGGCGTGGTGTTCGGCGACGGCGTGCGGCTGGTGTCGCGCGTCACGCAGGGCTGCCAGCCGCTGCGCTCGGGCGCGGTGCGCGAGCGCGAGATCACCGAAGCCGACGGCAACCTGCTGCTCAGGCTCGACGGCGAACCCGCCCTGGACGTGCTGCTGGCCGACCTGCAGGTGTCGCTGGAGAGGCCGCAGGAAGCCATCGACGCCGTGCGCAACACGCTGGTCGGGCTGGCCGACGCGGGCAGCGACGGCATCCGCCGCACCGGCGACCTGGGCGCCGACGTGCTGGTGCGCCACATCATCGGGCTCGACCCGACGCGGCGCGGCATCGCGATTGCCGACACGGCCGAAGCCGGCATGCGGCTGACCTTCTGCCGCCGCAATGCGCAGGCGGCGCGGGCCGACCTGATGCGCATCTGCGCCGAGATCCGCGAAGAGCTGGAGCCCGAAGAGCAGACGCTGGCCACCGCGCGCGCCGTGGCTGCCGGCGAGGCCGAGGCGGCGCCGCATCCGGCGCGGCGCATCGCGGGTGCGGTGTACGTGAGCTGTTCCGGGCGTGGCGGCCCGCATTTCGGCGCGCCGGGCGCCGAGTTGCAGATCGTGCGGCACGCGCTGGGCGACGTGCCCCTGGTCGGCTTCTTCGCCGCCGGGGAGATCGCGCGGCACCACCTGTATGGCTATACCGGGGTGTTGACGGTGTTCACGTCCAACGACTGAACACCTTTCAGTCGCGGATCACGCCGGCTGCAGCATGCGTGGCTGCGGCGCCGGCATCCCCGTGAACGCGAAATCCACCTCCGGCGCCAGCCCGCTCACGATGCGCGCGATCGACTTGCCGGAGCCGCAGGCATGCGTCCAGCCGAGCGTGCCGTGGCCGGTGTTGAGGAACAGGTTCGCAAGCTTCGTCTTGCCGATCAGCGGCACGTTGCTTGGCGTGGCGGGGCGCAGGCCGGTCCAGAACTGCGCCTGCGTGGTGTCGCCGGCGCCGGGGAACAGCTCTTCGACGCGGCGCACGATGGCTTCGCAGCGCACGCGGTTCAGGTCGCGGTCGTAGCCGTTGAGCTCGGCCGTGCCGGCGATGCGCAGGCGGTCGCCGGATTCCGAGGTGTAGCGCGAGAACACGAGCTTGAATTCGTCGTCGGTCAGCGAGACCTGATGCGCTTTGGAGGCGTCTTTGACGGGCAGCGTGACCGAATAGCCCTTGGCCGGATAGATCGGCAGGCGGATGCCCAGCGGCGCCGCGAGCAGCGGGCTCAGCGAGCCCATCGCCATCACGAAGGCGTCGCCGCGAATGCGCTGGAAGCGGCCTTCGGCATCGGTGACCTCCACGTGGTCGATGCTGCCGCCGGCCTCGCGCAGGGCGGTGACGGTGTGGCTCATCAGGAATTTCACGCCGGCTTCGGCTGCGAGCCGGGAGAGTTCGCGCGCGAAGCGGTTGGCATCGCCGGATTCGTCCTCGGCCGTGTAGGTGGCACCGGCCAGCTTGGGGCGGATGTGGGCGAGGGCGGGCTCGATCCTCACGGCCTCATCGGCCGAGATGACCTGGCGCTCGCAGCCCAGGGCGCGCATCTGCTCGGCGGGCGCGAGGGCGCCGTCGAATTCCTTCTGCGTCGTATAGAAGTGCAGGATGCCCTGGGTGCGCTGGTCGTAGGCGATGCCGGTGTCGCGGCGCAACTGTTGCAACATCGAGCGGCTGTATGTGCCAAGACGCACGATCTGCTCGATGTTGTGGCGGGTGCGCGCCTGCGTGCATTCGCGCAGGAACTGCAGGCCCCACAGCCACTGGCGCATGTCGGCGCGGATGCGGAACAGCAGCGGGGCGTCTTCCTTGCCCAGCCACTGCAGCACCTTGAGCGGCGCGCTGGGGTTGGCCCAGGGTTCGGCATGGCTGACGGAAATCTGCCCGCCATTGGCGAAGCTGGTTTCGGCGGCCGGGGTGGCCTGCCGGTCGATCACGGTCACTTCGTGGCCGAGTTGCTGGAGGTAGTAAGCCGAGGTCACGCCGAGCAGGCCGGCGCCAAGAACGATCACGCGCATTTCAAGTACCTTTGAGGTGCTGCGCTTGAACGGCGGGCGAGGGTGAATACTATTGAATTAATAGCAAGCAACCGGACGACCGCTGTCCAAGTTGCCGCTCCCCCTGTCCTCGGTACCTGAGAGATTCACCCCGCTGCGCTCGCAGAGGGTTTGCTCCTTCGGTGCATCGCGACCATGTTGAAAGGGTGCGATGGCTCTCCAGACGGCGTTTCAGTTGATGCAGTACTGACCCCCTGTTCGGGCCGACCTGAGCGTTTATGGGAGTTTGCGCCTTCGGTAGGGCCATTTGATGGCCCGCTCTCCTGCAGTGGGGCGATTGTAGGCGGGGCTTGCGCAGGTGCCAACTGCGGAATTAAGGCCAGCGTGCCAATGGGATAATCGCCTGTTGATTTGCCGCAGGGCGATCGTTCCACAACAACAGGGGACCTCATGATCCTGGTTACCGGCGGCGCCGGTTTCATTGGCGCCAATTTCGTACTCGACTGGATCGCAAACAGCGACGAGCCTGTCGTGAACCTCGACAAGCTGACCTACGCCGGCAACCTCGAGACGCTCGCATCGCTCAAGAACAACCCGCAGCACATCTTCGTGCAGGGCGACATCGGCGACAGCGCCCTGGTCGACCGCCTGCTGGCCGAGCACAAGCCGCGCGCCGTGGTCAACTTTGCCGCCGAGTCGCATGTCGACCGGTCGATCCACGGCCCCGAAGACTTCGTGCAGACCAACGTGCTCGGCACCTTCCGCCTGCTCGAATCGGTGCGCGGCTACTGGAGCGCGCTGCCGGCCGACCAGAAAACGGCCTTCCGTTTCCTGCATGTGTCGACAGACGAGGTCTACGGCTCGCTTTCGAAGACCGACCCGGCCTTCACCGAAGAGAACAAGTACGAGCCCAACAGCCCGTACTCGGCCAGCAAGGCCGCCAGCGACCACCTCGTGCGCGCCTGGCACCACACCTACGGCCTGCCGGTCCTCACCACCAACTGCTCCAACAACTACGGCCCGTTCCACTTCCCCGAGAAGCTCATCCCGCTGATGATCGTCAACGCGCTGGCCGGCAAGCCGCTGCCCGTGTACGGCGACGGCATGCAGGTGCGCGACTGGCTGTACGTGAAGGACCACTGCAGCGCCATCCGCCGCGTGCTCGAAGCCGGCCAACTGGGCGAGACCTACAACGTGGGCGGCTGGAACGAGAAGCCGAACATCGAGATCGTCAATACCGTGTGCGCGCTGCTGGATGAGCTGCGCCCCAAGGCCGACGGCAAGCCCTACAAGGAACAGATCACCTACGTCACCGACCGCCCCGGCCACGACCGCCGCTACGCCATCGACGCACGCAAGCTCGAAGCCGAACTTGGCTGGAAGCCCGCCGAGACCTTCGACACCGGCATCCGCAAGACCGTCGAGTGGTACCTCGCGAACAGCGAGTGGGTGCGCAACGTGCAAAGCGGCGCCTACCGCGAGTGGGTCGAGAAGCAATACGACGCAAAGGCCGCGGCATGAAGCTGCTGCTGCTGGGCAAGGGCGGACAGGTCGGCTGGGAGCTGCAGCGCAGCCTTGCGCCGCTGGGCGAACTGGTGGCGCTCGATTTCGACAGCACCGATTTCCACGCCGACTTCAGCAGGCCGGAGCAATTGGCCGAGACGGTGCTGAAGGTCCGCCCCGACGTGATCGTGAATGCCGCAGCACACACGGCCGTTGACAAGGCCGAGAGCGAACCCGAATTCGCGCGCAAGCTCAACGCCACGTCGCCCGGCGCGGTGGCCCAGGCCGCCCAGCAGATCGGCGCGCTGATGGTGCACTACTCGACCGACTACGTCTTCGATGGCAGCGGCAGCAAGCCCTGGAAGGAAGGCGACGCGACCGGCCCGCTCAGCGTGTACGGCCAGACCAAGCTCGAAGGCGAGCAGCTGGTGGCGCAGCACTGCCCGCGCCACCTGATCTTCCGCACAAGCTGGGTGTACGCGGCACGCGGCGGCAACTTTGCCAAGACCATGCTGCGCCTGGCCAAGGAGCGCGACAAGCTGACCGTCATCGACGACCAGTTCGGTGCGCCCACTGGTGCCGAGTTGCTGGCCGACGTGACGGCCCATGCCATCCGCGCCACGCTGCAGGATCCGGCCAAGGCCGGGCTCTATCACGCGATTGCGGGCGGTGAAACGACATGGCACGGCTATGCGCGCTTCGTGCTCGAAATGGCGCAGCAGGCCGGCGTCGAGCTCAAGGCCGGCCCGCAGGCTGTCGAGGCCGTGCCGACCAGCGCCTTCCCGACCCCTGCGAAGCGCCCGCACAACTCGCGTCTTGACACCACCAAGCTGCAGACCACTTTCGGCCTGCGCCTGCCGCCTTGGCAGGAAGGCGTTGCGCGCATGCTGCGCGAGACGCTGTGAAGAACATCCACGAAAAGAAAAGCATGACCAAGACGACGCAACGCAAAGGCATCATCCTGGCCGGTGGCTCGGGCACTCGCCTGCACCCGGCAACGCTTGCCATGAGCAAGCAACTGCTGCCGGTGTACGACAAGCCGATGATCTACTACCCGCTGAGCACGCTGATGCTCGGCGGCATGCGCGACATTTTGATCATCAGCACGCCGCAGGACACGCCGCGGTTCCAGCAACTGTTGGGCGATGGCAGCCAGTGGGGCATCAATCTGCAGTATGAAGTGCAGCCCAGCCCGGACGGGCTTGCGCAGGCTTTCATCATCGGGGACAAGTTCGTCGGCAACTCGCCCAGCGCGCTGGTGCTGGGGGACAACATCTTTTACGGCCACGATTTCGTGAACCTGGTCGCGGACGCCGATGCCAAGACTTCCGGCGCCACGGTATTCGCTTATCACGTGCAAGACCCCGAGCGTTACGGCGTGGTGGCCTTCGACGCCAAGGGCAAGGCCAGCAGCATCGAAGAAAAACCCCTGAAGCCGAAGAGCAGCTATGCGGTCACGGGGCTGTACTTCTATGACAACCAGGTGGTGGATATTGCAAAGGCTGTGAAGCCGAGCGCACGGGGCGAATTGGAGATCACGGCCGTCAATCAGGCGTATCTGGATCGCGACCAGCTCAATGTCCAGATCATGCAGCGCGGCTACGCTTGGCTCGACACCGGTACCCACGATAGCCTGCTTGAAGCCGGGCAGTTCATTGCGACGCTGGAACATCGGCAGGGATTGAAGATTGCGTGCCCGGAAGAAATTGCCTGGCGCAACGGGTTCATCGACAACGCGCAGCTTGAGAGGCTCGCCGCGCCGCTGGAGAAGAGCGGCTACGGCAAATACCTGAAGCGGTTGCTGAGCGACGAGGTGCGGTCATGAAGGCAACGCCGACTGCAATTCCTGAAGTGCTCGTGATCGAGCCCAGGGTGTTCGGTGATGCGCGCGGTTTCTTTTTCGAAAGCTTCAACCAGAAATCGTTCGACGAGGCCGTTGGCCAGCATGTCGATTTCGTGCAGGACAACCATTCGCGCTCGACCAAGGGCGTTCTGCGCGGACTTCATTATCAGATCGAGCATGCTCAGGGCAAGCTCGTGCGCGTGGTCAGCGGCGCTGTCTTCGACGTTGCTGTGGACATCCGCCGATCGTCACCCACCTTCGGACGATGGGTCGGCGTCGAGCTTTCAGAAATTAACCACAGGCAGCTATGGGTGCCAGCAGGATTTGCCCACGGATTCCTCGTGTTGAGTGAGACGGCCGACTTTCTCTACAAGACGACGGACTACTATGCGCCGGCCTACGAGCGATGCATTCGTTGGGATGATGCATCGATCGGCATCGAGTGGCCTGATGTCGGTTGTGCTCCTGTTTTGTCCGTCAAGGATGCGGCAGGGGCCCAGTTCGATGCGGCTGAGGTGTTCCAGCGTTGACCATCGGGGGGCGGTCACCGGGGACTGTCATGAACCAAGCTAGGCCAGCCTAGGCTGAACCGATAGGTTGAGGCTTTTATCTTCAACTCATCCGAAGGTGGAATGACGCCTTTGTCCGGCGTGAGCAGAAACTCCTTGGCTCTTATCCGTTGGTTAAAGAAAACGCGCACTCCCCAGGGCGCTGGCACCAGTCTGAATTCCCTGACGCGGATCAACGGCTTACCATCGGCGAGCATATGATGGTCGCCGAGGTAGATTTCGTTGAAGCCGCCGGCCAAGCCGTAGAAGTCGATGAAATCGATCCCGTCCCCATTGGCCGAGAAGGAAATGCTGTTGCCTGGGCCGACTTTTTTGATCGCAATTGGCGACGCCGGCTTTACCTTGTATTGCACGGCCAGCATCGCGGAGACCGTGATCAGGACAACCAGCAAACGAATAGCGAGTCTCTTGGCGCGTGCAGTTTTGGAAGCTTCAAATATCCATCGGACCACGAGCCAACCGAAGAATGCAAGGTACGGAAACATCCATTTGAAGTAGTGGATGTTGTAGTAACGATAGACCCCATTGGGCAGCAAGTCGCCATAAGGCGCATACAGACAGAACTGGAGGCAGATCGCTGCCGCCATCATGCGAAGCAGCGCTGGGCCACGCGCCAAAGCGGCAAGCGTGCCCACAATACCCAATATCAGCCATGGAAAATGCGTGACCAGCGATCCGTTCGGCTCCAGAAAAAACGTGTTCGAATCAAAGACCAGCGAGAAGATCTTCCGCGGCAACTCTAGAGGGAAGTATCCGGAGCCCACAGCTGTCGACTTGAAATAGCCGCCCAGTATCTGGCCGTAGACCTTTAGGTTGAACAAGAAGAACAAGCCGATCCCGATGAGCAGGCCTGCACCGAGCGCGATGACTTGAGCGAACAGGAGTGCGTTGCGTTTTGGCGCTGCTGCCCCGCTCATGCACAGGCTTTTGTACGAGAAATAGAGGTATGCCGGATAGAAGACCGCAGCGGCTCCTGTATCTACCGGACGAAGAATGACTAGCAGGCTGAATATGCCTGAAAAGCAAAACGCCTTGATGCTTTCCAGCGCTATGCCGCTGTTCAGCTTTTCCTGCTTCGACTTTCGGAGAAGCTGATAGATGGTTGCTGCATAAATAACCGCGGTGCCAGTTGTTGTCCACGGGATCGCGAAGTTGAGAATGATGATTTCGTTGAAGTACAGCGAAATCGCAAGCAACAAGAATGCTTCGAGCTGCGATACGTAACGCGTTGCGAATGCAACGAAAACGTATGAAAACGCCAGGACGCCTAGCAGGTTGAAAAAGAAGAAGGGATGTACAGGCAGGACCGGCAGGAAGATCGAACCGATCGCCGGGTATAGCGGCGGATACGCATGCTTGCCGGGAGAAAAGTCTCCTGCCCTGATGGCGGCTGCTGCCTTGATGTATTCCCCTTGATCGAACCAGCCCCACCACCCTCTGGGGTACTCGAGGTTGTTACCTGGCAGCGCCGGGTGGTTCAAATAGAAGTAGCAATAGACCAGCGCGCCCAGACCCAAGACCAGCCAGATCGGAACTCTCGTCTCTCTCAGAAATTTCATCTGTTCAGTGCCCGGCCGCAGTGTCGGAACGAGTGGCCGGAATACCTAAGAAGGCCAAGCACTTCATCTCGTGCCGGCCCTGGGTGATGTTCTGCAGGATCAACCCGCACGTCAGGGCGAGCATGGCCATTAGCATGAGCGATGCGGACAGCACTGCCGTGGGGAGCCGGGGAACGTTCCCTGCTTCTAGATACTGGATAAGAAGCGGGAAAGCGAGTACAAGCGCGGCAATGCAGAACGCAGCGGCCCATGCACCGAAGAATGCAATGGGGCGCTCACTCGCGTGAAGCCGGATGATCGTTTTGAGGATGCGCCAGCCGTCACGGTAGGTAGACAGCTTGCTCGCCGATCCCTCGGGGCGGGATCCATACGGCGTCATCAGTTCTCCATAGGGCATGCGCAGCTCAAGCGCGTGGACCGTCAACTCGGTTTCGGTCTCGAACCCCCGCGACAGTGCCGGGAAGGACTTGGCGTATCGACGCGAGAAGACCCGGTATCCCGAGAGCATGTCGTTGAAATCGCCGCCGAAGATGCCCTTGACGCTTCCGGTAAGCATCTTGTTGCCCCATTGATGGCCGCGTCGATAGGCGGCGTGGGCTTCTTGCGCGCTTGTTTCCCGACACCCGACGACCATATCGAGCCCTTCGTCGAGGAGTTTGTCTACCATCCGGCAGACCGAGGATGCATCGTATGTCCCGTCGCCGTCCACCATCACGTAGACATCCGCTTCGGTGTCCGCGAACATGCGCCGCACGACGTTACCCTTGCCGCGCAAGGTGACTGTCCTCACTTGGGCGCCTTCGGCTCTAGCGACTTCGGCCGTGTTGTCGCTCGACATGTTGTCAAAGACGTAGATGTCGATGCATGGCATTGCAGCCCGAAAGCATCTGATCACACCCGCAATGGTAGGATCTTCGTTGTAGCAGGGAACGATCAGCGCAACGCGCTGCCCCCGGTAAAGAGTCGTCGACATGGACTGGCTCATGATGTTGTTGTGGTTGATTGAAGCGGGAGGCCGGGGATTCTCGGTTCGGGCATGCTCTCTACATGCTGTCCTGGCAAACGAGTGTCAGAGCATTCTCGAGAGGGTTTCCGAAAGCGTGGGCGGAGCAAGGTTGACACCGCAATCACGGAGCAAGGCGTTCAGCTTGCCGGGATCGCCGCAGAGGCGATGTACCTCGTTCCTGCGTACGAAGGCAGGATTGATCTCGACATCCATACAATGGTCAGTGATCTTGTTGAAGCATGCGATCACCTCGCGGAGTGTATAAGGTTGGCCCGAGCATACGTTGTAGGCTTCGCCAGGGCTGCCGTGCTTCATGAGGCAAAGATATGCATCGCACACCATCTGCACATCGTTGAACTCGCGTTCTACGTCCAAATTGCCCAGCGATATGGAGTCAGCCTTCTCGGCAAAATGCTTGGCGAGCTTTGGAATGACGAAGTTGACGTCTTGACCGCGGCCCGTATAGTTGAACGGGCGTGCGATGACAAGGTTCAAGCGGTCAGCGAAAGTCCCGGCCATGTATTCCATTGCCAGCTTGCTCATCGCGTAATGGTTGACCGGCGCTGGCGGCTGGGTCTCCGCCAGCGGCGACTGCTCGCTGTTGCCATAGATGTTCGCGCTGCTGGCGAGCAGCACACGATGCGGCGCTGAGGGCAATCGGGTCAGCGCTTCGAGCAGGTTCGTCGTGCCGACTACGTTTACCGCGTAGAAGGCACTGTTGTCAGCGTGCCCGACGAAGCTGATTGCCGCCAGGTGGACGACGACTTCCGGTTGCACTGAAAGTACTTCCCGCTCGAGCGTCTCCCGATTCGTCAGGTCTGCTTGCATCGGGACCACCTCATGCCCGGCAGCCATCGCCCGATCGGAAAAGTAGCGACCGGTGAAGCCGTCTGCGCCGGTCAGGAAGATCTTCAAAACGAAAAGCCTTTCCTGTTTCGCTCAAGGTCAGCTTCGACCATCATCTGGCAGAGTTCCTCAAGGGTCGTGCTGGGCTCCCAGCCGAGCTTCTGCTTGGCCTTGGCCGGATTGCCGATGAGCAGTTCGACCTCGGCCGGACGGTAGAACTTGGGATTCACGCGCATCACCGTCTTGCCGGTAGCCGTATCTACGGCCGACTCGTTTTCTCCGCTACCCTTGAACTCGACCACGATGCCGGCACCTTTGAAGGCCATGCTCACGAAATCACGAACCGTTTCAGTGCGGTTGGTTGCAAGCACATAGGTATCTGGCTCGTCGACCTGCAGCATGCGCCACATGCCTTCGACATATTCCTTGGCGAAACCCCAGTCACGCTTGGCATCCAGATTTCCGAGCTCCAGCACATCGAGCTTGCCGAGCTTGATCTTGGCAACGCTGTCCGTGATCTTGCGCGTCACAAACTCGCGGCCGCGCAGCGGGCTCTCGTGATTGAACAGAATGCCGCTGCACCCAAAGATGTCGTAACTCTCGCGGTAGTTGATCGTCATCCAGTGCGCGTAGAGCTTGGCAACGCCGTAGGGGCTACGCGGATAGAAGGGCGTATCTTCGATTTGTGGCACTGCCTGGACTTTCCCGAACATCTCGGAAGTCGAGGCCTGATAGAAGCGAATCTTTGTGTTCGTCAGCCGGATGGCCTCAAGCAGGTTCAATGCACCTACACCGGTGATCTGCGCCGTGGCCGCCGGCTGGTTGAAGCTGACGCCCACAAAACTCTGAGCGGCAAGGTTGTACACCTCGTCGGGCGCGGTGTCGCGGATCAGCGCCAGGGAACTGCCCAGGTCGGTCAGGTCGTATTCGACGAGGCGCAGGTTGGGGTTGTTCTGAATGCCGAGTTCTTCTATGCGCCAGAAATTCACCGAGCTCGTGCGGCGGTAGGTTCCGTAGACAACGTAACCTTTGGCCAGCAGTAGTTCCGCCAGGTACGCCCCGTCTTGGCCGGTGATTCCAGTGATGACAGCTATTTTATTCATGACTCAACTCTTAGAGGGTTTGGGGTTGGGGTTGCGGGGTGTGTTGGGTGCGTCCATATCAGCACACCGAACCAGCTTCAGCAGTTCTTGCGTGGTTTGGCGCCAAGTCAGGTATGGCATCGTGTCCGACTTCGGGTGGGACTGTGCCGTGAACAAGGTGGACCAAGACTGGATCGCGTCTGCCAGTGCATTTCCCGTGATTCCGTGGAAGTAGTATGCATTTTGCCCTGCAACCTCCTGGAATACGGGCAGGTCCCTCGCGATGATCGGGATCCTGTGGCGTGCAGCTTCAATCAAGGGGAGTCCGAAGCCCTCGCCCTCCGAGGCCGCGATCAGGCAGGTCGAGGCACTGTAGATCCGTTCGAGATACTCGTCGCTGATGCTCTCCAGCCAAAAGAGCCGCTTGCCGGCCTCGGGATGTTTTCGTAACCGCTCGGCCAGTTCGTCGACAAGCCAGCCCTTCTTGCCGACGATGACCAGATTCTTGTCCACGCCGCGCTTCCAGAGCAGGTCGAAAGCGTCCAGAGTCTGGGCGTATCCCTTGCGTGGTTCGATTGTTCCTACAGCCAGGAAGCTTGGGCGCGCCTTCAGTGAATCAAGGGTCTGCGCAGCATTCGCCGGCAAGCCTCTACTTGGGGCCGAGCTTTCAATATCCGCGCCGATATGGAACCAGTCAATCTGGAAGTGCTTCAATCGGGCGGGGTGGGCCTGCCGCATGTAAGCAGTGAGGTCATCTGCGACGGCCTTCGAAATACAGAGACCTCCGTCGTAGGCTGAAATGACGTCGAGCCACTGGCTGAACCAATGAGCGGAACCGTCGACGAAGTGCTGCGGCATCTGAACGCACAGCAGGTCGTACACGACGAAGAGTATCTTGACGCCCGCGTTGTGCATTGCATCAAGGGTGTTTCTCTTGGCGGACACCATATGTGGGTGAAAGTCCAGGCCAAGGAAAATGTCCCCAGGATAGAAGTCGACAACTTCGTCGGAAACGTTCTGCCGAGTGTGTTCCCCCCGGAATTTGCTCAGAAAACTGCGTGCTGCGAAATAGCCTGTTGTCTCCATCGTGGCGTAAACGGGGACGATCTCAAAGTCGGCAGGAGGATTCTCTAGCAGTTCTTTGAGGATGCTTCGGGTTACGCGCTGAATGCCGGTCTTGGAGTCGTGGCGCGCGAGTTCCGAGATATCGACAAAGAGGCGGGTGCCAGATGTGGCAGGCTGAATGCTCGATGTGATGCAACGGGCAATTATGGCGACCTGATCATCGGTCTGGTCCCTAAGGAGGGGGCCGAGTGCAGCGGTCAGACGACTTGTGATGGCCTTGGCGGTCAAAGCCGAGCCAGAGGACGAGACGGCAGTCTCAGTTACCGCTTCCATGACGAGGTCGTAGACTTCGTCGACCGAAATATCGGATAGACAGTGAAATTCATACTGGCATTCGGCTCGCGTCGCAATGTGGCAAGGAGAGCAAACGGCCTCCCGGTGAATGACGAAGCTGTTCTTGAACACCGGCGCCCATTCGGCTGCTGTTTCGTGGCCGCCGTAGACACCGATCACCGTCAAGCCTAGATATGAGGCAAGATGAGTACCTCCCGAGTTGTTGGCAACACAGACAGAATTGCGCGCAACCGACTCCATCAATGCGGGAATGCTCAGTCCTGCGTGTGCGACCACCTTGGGAGAAGGATCGAACGTGTGCCTGCGTGCTTCAGTCTCTGACGCAAAGAAGATGTTGACTTCCGCCACGCTCTCTGCGGTGCAGAGCCTTGACACCAGCGCCTGAAACTTTGCAATCTCCCATTCCTTGACATCGTTGCCTGCGTAAGGGAACAACGCGATGGCGCCCTTCTGCCGTTCCGTAGAAGCGAAAAGCCGAGGCAAGGAAATGAAGTCGCTCGGATCTGCGGGGAGCGCGTCGATCAACGCAAGCATCTGGTTGCTGATGGAGGTGCGATTCATCGAGGTTTCGAAGAACGGCACGTCCTGGACCGCGTCCAACGCAATATCTAACGCGGCATCGATCGTCGGGTCGAAGGTTTGGTAGCCGGCCTTCAGCTCGGCCTTGATGCCCGTCAGCACGAAACGTGTGTCGCTCTGCCTGCGCAGGTCGATAGCGATATCGTAGGTGCCGAGTTGGGCGAAGAAAGATTGCAGTTCCTCACGAGCCACCGACGCCTGATTCGCGGATTGCTTCTTGAAGTAGTCCAGCGTGTGGATCTTGTCGAAGAAGGGAAACATCTTCGCTAGATCGAGGTTCCAACTGCCAACCACGATCTCCAGCGTTGCATCGGGGTAGCGCGCCTTCAGCTTGGCGATGGCGGGCACTGCAAGGATCAGATCGCCCAAGTGGTCGAGCTTCAGCAGCAGGATATGCTTTGGATTGGGCTGGAAGATGGTCGTCTTCTCGATGCGCGAGAGACGCAAAGTGCCTTGCGTCGCTTTCCGCGCATCAAATCGTTCAAGAGCCTCGATGGCTTTGAGTGCGCTCTTGTCCCAAGAAAACGCGGCCGCCTGCATCACGGCATTGCGCAACAGAAGTGCACGAAATGCCTCGTCCGTCAGGGCTCGAAGCATCTTGTCCTTGATTGCGACGATCGACTCCGGGTCGAACATCGCCTCGCTGGAACCGATGACTTCGGGCAGGCTGGTGCTGTTCGCGGCAATGACCGCGGCACCGCATGACATGGCCTCCAGCGGCGGTATCCCAAAACCCTCGTGGGTGGACGGAAAGACGAAAAGCTTGCACATGTTGTATAGCGCAAGCAGTTCGTGATCGGAGATGTACCCGGTAAAGCTAAGCTCTTCGGCACCCATTCCGGCTTGTCTGGCGTGAGCCTGCAAGGCCGTGACTTCGCCGCTGGGCATGCGGCCAGCCATGACAAGTCGGTGGGTTTGGCGAACGTCATGGGGGAGCTGCGAATAGGCTGTGACCAGGCGGGTGAGATTCTTGCGCTCGTCCGCGCCGCCCGTGTAAAGCACGAACTCCCGGTCAATCGAGAACTTGGTACGAATAGACTGCTGTTCGGCTTCGGTAAGGGCGATCTTCTTGAAGGAAACATCACAAGCACCCGAGATGTTCGTAACGTCTTCGGGAGCAAATGAAAGTCCCCTCAGTGCCTCACTGCGGGCGCTCTCCGAAATTGCCAACAAGAGCTTGCTGCGCTTGAGCGACTCGATCTTGCGTGCGTAGTATTCCTGCCGAAGCGGACTGGAGCGAAAGTGAATATCGGGATTCAGCAGCGGAATCAGGTCGTACAGAATGACTGCCGTGGGCGTCTCGGAGTCGAAATGACCGATGCTGACAACCGCATCGTCGCCGAGCCCTTCAAAGAGGCTCGTCACCAGCACCACATCCGGCCTGAGTGATAAAAGGAACGCTTCACGTACATGCTCCGCAATCTCGCGACGCGTGCCATTGGCCGGATCGAGTTCGCGCGCAGGGCCGAGCGAATTCCAGACGCGGATGCTCTTGCGCGGAAGAATCCCCGCAAATGCTTCCCTGATGGGGGCAATCGAATCGGGCAGTAGTCCGTTCAATGCCAGTATGACATCGTGGTTCTTTGCTGCTCGTGCGATGGCCAGAGCCAGCGAAAGGCTGTACCGTCCGATGCCGCGAAATCGGCTTTCGGTCTGAGCCCCTTGCATGTCAATAATGATTCGCATCGGATCTATTGGTATTTGACGTGACAGATGTAGAGGTCTGGGATCTAGACTTTTTCTACAAGTGGTTGTGCGAATTCATGAAGATTTGCCCCCTTGAAAAGATGGCCTCGAACGCCCGCGTTGGAGGCGGCAAGAACATCTGATTCGTTGTCGCCGATCAAAAGCGAGCGGCCGAGGTCGATGTTCAAGTCAAGTGCAGCGCGAAGAATCATTCCGGGATTGGGCTTGCGGTCGAAGTGGTCCTTGTATTGATAAGACACGCTCTTCGCCTCATCGTGAAAGGGGCAGTGGTACCAGGCATCTACATGCGCTCCCCGCTCCTGAAGACGTGCCGCCATCCATCGATGCAAGGACAGTACCTGCGCTTCGCTCGCATAGCCGCGCGCAATGCCTGATTGATTCGATACAACCACGACCTTGTAGCCGAGGGACTGTGCGAGCTGGATGACATCGCCTGCCCCGTCGACAAACGTAATGTCCTCGGGTTTGCTTGGGTAGTGGGTGTCGATGTTGATGACGCCATCCCTATCCAGGAAGAGCGCGGGCGTCTTGTCCAAGCCCGAGTTCGTGGAGCTCCGCAAAATGCGGCCGAACACCCGTTCGCACTCCATAAGCGCGAAGACGAAGTGGTAAAGGCTGCTAGCGGGTACGTCGATCGAAAGAGTTTGCCCGCCTTCGTCGATGCGGTCTCGCCAAAGACCGGGCAGCTCGACCGAGAGAAAACCGCCGTGCAGGGCCGACAGCGCACCCGCAGCTTTGTCTTGCCATACTTTTGCATTCGCAGGAGTTGCTTCCGCTTCGGCGGCGCAAGCCTTGAGGTATTCACAGGTGCCCCAGGAGCGGCGACTGTCCATCCGAGCGCCATTGAGAATGTCGACGCGCTCGATGGCAAAGCCATCGGTATCGATGCCTTCTCGTTCCGCGCGCGAAAGCAGGATTCGAACATCGTCGTCGACCTTCACGCCGCTCAGCATCGAGAAGCGGCGCAGAAGCCACACCCATTCGAAATGGTGGCCAGGCTCATACCAGCTGTCTGTGATGCTTTCTGCGTTCCAAGTGTCGTCATGCTGTTCTGGCAGCGCTGCATGGGCTCGCCAGAGCATGTGCGCAGAAAAATTTGCATGAAGTACGCGGGCTCGCGACAGATCCTGTGGACGCCCTGCGGATTCATAGAGTGCCAAGCAGGCCTCCAGAAGGTGCATCGTTGGGTTCTGGCGCAAGAATTCATCTGGGCGCGGCAGAGCATCGATGACGCCGCCTTTGCTGGCAGCCAGCGGGCCCTCCAGAACTGCGAATATCTCGTCGGCGAGTGCAAGGTATGACGGGTCAGGCTTCAGTCGATAAAGCCAGGCGAGGGCGAAAAGAAGGAAGGCCAGGGTGTACGAATCACACTTGCTGTCATGGACTTCCCCATCGGCACCGATGGAGAATGCCCAGCGATGGGGCAGATCTTTTCGGTAGAAGCGTTGCAGCACCTGCTCCCAGGTCCGGTCGATCAAGGCACGGCTGTCTCGCATGCCGCGCAGGCTCAGATGCGCCAGCACATACAACTGGCGGCATTGGACCATCAGGCGCCGCGGCAGTGCCTCCAGCGGACGTCCTGAAAAATCGAGCTTCTCGTGGAAGAGGCCGAGCTTTTCGTCATACCCACGATCGAGCCAAAGCGGGAGTGCGTCAATGCTCAACCATTTGCCGGCACGCGCGCGCAGTTCTTCGAAGTTTTCCACCGGCATCACGACTTTCGAGTCTTGCTGATCTCGTCGACGATTCGCGTCGTCGAATATCCGTCGTGAAAATCGAGCGCAATGACTTGGCCGCCGCGTGCGGTAACTTCGCTATAGCCAACGATGTCGGCCACGGGATAGTCGCCTCCCTTCACAAGAATGTCCGGTAGGACATATTGGATGGTTTCCAGTGGCGTCGGCGCGTCGAATTCGACGACGTAGTCCACGGAGGCTAAGCCAGCGAGTACTTCTGCACGATGAAGAAAATTGTTGATGGGGCGGCTTGGGCCCTTCAATTTGCGGACCGAATCGTCGGAGTTCAGCCCGAGCACGAGGACGTCGCCCAGTGCACGAGCAGCCTTCAACAGGCGGACATGGCCTGGATGAAGAATGTCGAAGCAGCCGTTCGTGAAGACTATCTTCTTGCCGTGAAGCCTGGGATTGACCAGTGCAATCTTGAGCTGATCTTCCGTCAGCACCTTCGGGTGCTCGTGGCTGAAGTCATTGGCTTCCGCATCGATCTCCTGCTCGCTGACGACGTAGGTGCCGGGGTGTGACACGGCAATCCCGGCCGCCACGTTCGCCCGGTGAACGGCATCCGAGATGGAGCGCTCGGCCGAAAGCTCCGTGGCCAGTGCCGCCAGCACTGTGTCACCCGCACCAGATACATCGAAGACATCGCGCGCACGCGTGGGAACGAAATCCGTGTGGCCGCCCGCGCTGACGATTACCATGCCTTTGGCGCCGCGCGTGATGACCAGGTACTGGAGTTGCAGCGCGTCGATCGCGGCGCTGGCCTTGGCGACCAATTCCTGATCCGAACCGTAGGGGCCAAAGAGGCCAATGAACTCGCTGTTGTTCGGCTTCAGCAGAAAGGCGCCGCGATAGAACGCTGGCGTGACCCGCTTGGGGTCAACCAGCGTAGGCACGCCCGCCTTGGCTGCGGCCTTGAGAAATTCGGGCAGTTGGTCCAGTGAGCCCTTGGCGTAGTCTGAAAAAACCACTAGGTCGTAGTTCTTCACTTGGCGTTCGAACTCGTCGAGCAATCGTTGCTGTGTCTGCCCTGTAGGTCGAACGTCCCGGTCGACGCGGGCGATTTGCTGCGAACCAACGACCAGGCGAGTCTTCTCGGTCGTTCCGCCCTGCGGGTCTTTCACGAACAGTGTGTTGACGTCATAGCGCTGCAAGCAGGCTTCCAGCTCTGCCGAGGCGCTGTCTTCGCCGACTACTGCCAGCAGCGTTGCATCGCCGCCCATCGCGGAAATATTGGCGGCCACGTTGGCGGCCCCACCGGGGCGGTTTTCTTCGTGCTTGGCGGCGAGCACCGGAACCGGCGCTTCCGGCGAAATGCGCGACACCTCGCCGATCACGTAACGATCAAGCATGATGTCGCCGACGACCAGGATGCGCGGCTTGACAGAGGACGACGTTGGCTGCTGCATGTCAGGCGAACTTGTCGGGTGTGTTGAGATAGCCTTGGACATAGTCGGCCACGCCTTCCTCCAGCGAATAGAAGTCGGCTTCATATCCTGCGGCGCGCAGCTTTTGCATTGCGGCCTGCGTGAAATACTGGTACTTGCCACGAAGGTTCTCGGGCATGGGCACATACTGGATGTCCGGCTTTATGCCGCTTGCCACACCAACTGCCTCGATGAGGTCGCGGAACGACCGGGCCGAACCGGTTCCGAGGTTGTAGATTCCGCTATGGCGCGTACCTGCCATGAACCACGACATGACTTTGCAGCAGTCTTTCACGTAGACGAAGTCGCGCAACTGCTCGCCGTCCTTGAAATCAGGACGATGCGATTTGAAGAGATGGATCGGTTCACGGGCCATCACGCGGGAGTGATTTTTCGCGACGATGCTCATCATGTCGGCCTTGTGGTATTCATTCGGGCCGTATACGTTGAAGAACTTGAAGCCTGCCCACCTGGGTGGCGCAGCTCCCTTTTGCGCCTGGCCAATCGCCCACCGATCGAATGCCTGCTTGGACCAACCGTAAAGATTCAGGGGCCTAAGCGGGGCGATGTCCTGCGTATCGTCGAATCCCTGGTCACCATCTCCATACGTAGCGGCCGACGATGCATAGAAGAACGGCACTTGCTTGGCGACGCACCAGTTCCAGAGGTTCATCGAGAACTGGATATTGTTTCTCACGACCTCATCGCCATCGGTTGCGGTTGTCGACGAGATCGCGCCCAAGTGAAATACTGCGTCCACCGTACCGTTACTTTCCTCGAGAAAAGCCGGGAAATCCTGAGGAAAGACAAATTCCACGAAGCAGTGTTTGGCGACGTTCTTCCACTTCTCTCCCGTACCGAGCCAGTCGACGATGACGATGCCGGTATGGCCCAGTTGATTCAAATGGGCGACTAGATTGGATCCGATGAAGCCGGTGGCTCCGGTGACGATGATCATTTTTTGCAGTACTCCGAGCGTGAACTCTGTAGATAGGGTGCGTGGCGCCTTACTTGCGGCCGTTGGCTGCCATCAGGGCCCGGTATACCGCGCGCGTGGCAGGCGACATGGCCGAGGCGGCCTCGTTTGGCGCGGTATTGACCTGTGGTGTGACGGAAGGGGGCGCTAGCATGGCGCGCAAGCGCCTGTTCAAGGGCGGGACGAGCTTGAGGGCGGTCAACAGGCCGCGCTTGAGCTTGGGGTGCCGCGCCACACCAAGAGCGCAGACGCGCAGAACCGCTTTGATGCGACGCTTGACTCCGCTGATCAATCGGCCGTCACGAAACGCGGAAAGAACCCGGCGGCACTGCGTGCTGGCAGAGCGCAGAGGCGCGGTGACTTGCCAAGAGCTACTGTGCAGCACGGCATCGAGTCGATGTTGGGTTTCGCTGCGCTGCAATTCCACCAACTGCAATGCCGTCGACGCGGTCATTGAATCGCGTTCGGCCTGAGCTTCAATCTCGCGCTGCCGGCGTTGCGCCTTGGCCTGCATTTCGACCACCTCGGCACGCAGCGCGCGGATGGTGTCGTCAAGGGCTTTTGTCTCGGCGCGGTGTGTGTCGAGCACACCCCGGCACAACTCGGAATTGGCCAAGCCGCTGAGACGCACGCCGTCGAAAACGTTGGGGGGAGAAGAGAAAGCTGCTCTCAATTCCAGGTGTTCGGCCGCCAGATAGAAGCGATTCAGACCGTCGAAGTAGACGAACTCGTAGCGAGCCGCCAACAGAATGTCTTCCGCGCCTTGGTAGCGGACTTCGGTCGACATCGGCACAGTCGCCTCGATGACGATGATCCATGGCCGCAGCGCCTCGCTGTCCCAGCCACGCAACACGGCTTCTTCCAGTCCCTCGACATCGATCTTGAGCCAATGCACAGGTCGGCCGGCAAGTGATGCAAAAGCGGTCCGCATCGTCAGCATCGGCGTTGGGACAATTCGGTGCGCCAGGCCATGCTGCGTGCGATGACTTTCCGCAAACTCCTTGATGCCCGTGCTCAGACCTGTATCGTCGAAAACGGCGAGTTCGAGAATGCCCGCCTGGTCCGACAAGGCCAGTTGCAGCACTGTTTCATCCGGGCGATCCCGGCGCAGCATGTCAGCATATCGGGGCACAGGTTCGACATGGATGCCGCGCCAGCCCTGTTCGTAGAACGCCTTGCTGACCGAGTCGACGACGGGGTCTTGGGCGCCCACATCGATATACATTCCCGCCGGCACGTGCTTGAGGGCTCGCCAGAGCATGACGTCTTCGAAGTTCTGCGCGTATGAGATAAACGTCATTGAGTTGCAAAGAGAGATGCGAAAGCAATCGGTACAAGCCGTGGCCGTTTCGGGGAAACATGCGCTCATATCGGCAGCTGTTTCGCATTTTACGAGGTGAAAGCGAGGATTCTTGGGCATGATCTGCTCACCGGAGACCCCACTATCCGGAAGAACTTACGCTTGCTAGTGAAAGTAAATAACAAGATGACAGGGTTAAATTCGCTATGCCGAAACGCGCGAAAGGTTCCTAAGGCCGCGTTTTGGCTGATGACGCCATGGCGGATGCCTGAGCGGCTTCGTTTCCTGCGGGAGCGAGCGGCGAACCAGAAACGGATGCGTTTGCTGGATGATTTCGTCGAGAAAGAGCGCTTGCGCCTGGAAATGCTGGCGGCAGGAGACCCCGCCGCGGTGCCCATGCCGCTGCTGGACTTGTGCAACGACGCAGCTCTGACCGAGGCGGCGGGTCTGCCCCTTGGGGTGATCGTTGGAACGCCGGTCAGCGCCGCCGAGGTGACCGACAAGTGGACGGCAGCGCGGTTTTGCCTTACGTTGTTGCGCGCCCGTAAGGACTTGTATGCGAGGTTTCCCTATGCGTTGTCCGAGGCACCCGAAAAAAACACCTTTCTGATGTGGCTCCAAAGCGACGAGGGGCTTCAGGGCACTGGCCTGACGCCCGTTTCGCGGGCGCACATATCAGATCTTTTCTCCGAGGATTTTGCCGCGCGAGCGCGACAGGCCTTCATGGTCGACCAGCGGATTCGGGAAATACTGCCTCATGGCTTGACCCCGGCTGGGCGGCATGGCCTGTTTGGATGGTTCATGAAGTACGTCTGGAATGAGGCCGAGACCGACCTGCGACGTGAAGAGATCCTCTGGCTCTTTTTGCGGGCGGCCGAGGTTCCCCAGGCGGAGCTGGTTCGAGCCTACTTGTTTACGCCCGAGTGGCAGCGGCGGTTTCCGGATGCACTGACCGTTTTCGGCTGGGCTGGATTCACCTCCTGGTTCGTGCGTCAATATGGGGCCGTCGCCAAGTGGGTCGGCGTTGAGGCTGTTCCCGAGTGCTACGAGCCGGCGCTGCAGATCCGTCTCGGCTATGGCGCCCGATCAGATTGGCGTCATCGCTACCCGCAGGCTCTTTCGGATGCCGGTCAAGCGGCTGAACTGTTCGAATGGCTTGGCTCCGCAGGCAATGCCGGCGTGAACTCCGTCGCCCGTCGATGGTGCCAAGCGCAGGACGGACGGGCGGTTGTGTCGGAGCTGCTCAAGCCCGGCGTGAACATAATCGGCCACTTTTGCTATCCGTCTGGTCTGCGTGTCTCTGTGGAGTCGATCTCCAAGGCGCTTGGGCTGGTCGGTGTGGGCGCTTCGCTGCGCGACGTACGAACGGACGCCAGGGACGACCCTCACCACGCCGATTTTGGCGGCCTCGAAGTGCATGACATCACCCTGCTTCATGTGCAGCCCGAGCCCTTTTTTCCGGAGGCCTACGTCAGGGCCGACCTGGCCGGTCGTTCGCCCCGGACCTACCGAATTGCGTATTGGTATTGGGAGTTCGACTCGATCCCCGACGCCTGGGTCGAGAGCGCGAAGCAGGTCGACGAGGTCTGGACGGCCACGGAATTCATCGCGCGCGGGTTGCGCGAACGCCTGACCCTGCCGGTTCGCACGTTGTTTCCTGGCGTGCGTATGACTCCGTTCGAGGTCCGCGGACGCAGTGATTTCGGGCTGGACGAGGAGCGATATACCTTTCTCTTTACCTTCCACATGGTGAGCGTCATGGAGCGCAAAAACCCGCTGGGTTTGATCCGCGCTTTCAAGGCTGCTTTCGGAAAGGACGACAAGGTCTCACTTGTCCTCAAGACTTCATTCGGCGATCGGCATCCGGTGGAGTTGCAGAAGCTGCGTGATGCCGCCGTCGGCGCGGACATCAAGATCATCGATCAGGTGTTCAGCCCTGATGAAGTGCTCTCGCTCATGCACGCCTGCGACGCCTATGTGTCCCTCCACCGCAGCGAGGGGCTTGGCCTCACGATGGCCGAAGCCATGCTCATGGGAAAGCCGGTGATTGCCACCAATTTCTCGGGCAATGTCGATTTCATGGACGACAGCAACAGCCTGCTGGTGCCTTACGAACTCGTGAAGCTCGGCAAGCCTATACCCCCCTACGATGCCGATCTCGAATGGGCCGACCCGTCGGTAGAGCACGCGGCCCGGCTCATGCGACGTCTTTACGACGACCAGGCATGGGGGCGTGACCTCGGTGCCCGCGCCAAGGCGAGCGCCGAGGCCAATCTTTCGCTGGAAGCCGCAGGCCAGAGGATCAAGGCACGCCTTGAGGAGATCGAGGCGTTGCTGCGCGCAAAGCGCTGAAAGCTACTGCTCGACGATCCGCCCGTGTTCGAGGTGGATCACGCGGTTGCACTCCTTGGCGATCAGTTCGGGCGAATGCGAGGCAAGCACCAGGATGCCTGACTTCGAGACCACGTCGCGCATCCGCTTCTCCGCCTTTTCGGTGAACTCGGCGTCGCCGACCGACAGCCACTCGTCCATGAGCAGTATGTCGGCCTCGACACTGGTCGAGATCGAAAAAGCGAGGCGCATCATCATGCCGGTGGAGTAGGTGCGCACCGGCATGTTGACGTATTCGCCCAGCCCGCTGAACTCGCAGATGTCGGGCGTCAGGCGGTCGATCTCCTTTTTGCTCATGCCCATCACGAGCCCACGCAGCATGATGTTTTCGACGCCCGTCGCATCCATCTCGATGCCGAGCGACGGATCGATCAGGCTGGCCACCGAGCCCTGCCGTGCGAACTCGCCGGACGACGGCTCGTAGACGCCGGCCAAGGTGCGAAGCAAGGTCGACTTGCCCGCTCCGTTGTGGCCGACCAGGCCGAGCCGATCGCCGCTCTTGAGCTCGAGGTTGATACCGCTGAGCGCCTGCACGACCGTTACGCCGGTCTCCTTGCCGAAGCGCCCGCCGGTCACGGAGGCCGCAAGCGTCTTCTTGAGTGAATTAGCGCCGGCACCATAGATCGGGAAGTTGACAGCGACGTTCTTGAGTGAAATGAATGCCATGAATCAGAGCCAGTAGACGACGCGGC
Source organism: Variovorax sp. efr-133-TYG-130 (assembly GCF_030208835.1). Classification (NCBI taxonomy): domain Bacteria; kingdom Pseudomonadati; phylum Pseudomonadota; class Betaproteobacteria; order Burkholderiales; family Comamonadaceae; genus Variovorax; species Variovorax sp. efr-133-TYG-130. The sequence continues at coordinate 103,463 of NZ_JARVTD010000027.1, forward strand.
GGCGGTATTTGGAGAACAGCGCAATGGCCAGCGTGAGGCAGAGCGCTGTCCACACGAGGATGCCGATCCAGCTGTGGATGTGCGCGACACCGCCCATCAGCGGTGTGCGAAGCAGGTCCAGCATCTGGGCGAACGGATTCCAAAGAACGTACTTGGCGCGCCCGGGCAGGCTCTCGGGCAGCCAGAACACCGGCGTCAGGAACATCAGCATCTGCATCACGCTGGTGACGATCTGCGTGACGTCGCGGTAGCGCGTGCAGATCAGTCCCAGCAGCAGCCCCAGGGCATGCGCGTTGACGATCAGGATGGCGAATGCTGGCAGCACCAGCAGCACCGACCAGGACAGCGAAATGCCCGCCCAGATTGCCACCGGGATGTAGAGCACGATCTGGTGCGCGAACTGGATCAGGTTGCGGGCCAGGCTGCGCCAGACGAACAGGCTGATGGGAAAGTAGCCCTGTTTGAGATAGTTGGACGATCCCACGAATGCATTGCATGCGTCCGTCACGATGCTGGAGAAAAAGCCCCAAAAGATTATGCCCAGCGCAAGGTGGGGAAAGAACCGGGATAGTTCCGTGCCGAACAGTGAACTGTAGAGCGGACCCATGCCGCCGATCATCACGCCCATGCTGAGCGTCAGCCACATTGGCCCGAGCATGGAGCGCCGATAGCGCAGCACGATGTCGAACCAGGCAAGGGTCCACCAGATGTCGGTGCGGCGGGTGCCTTGCCACCAGTCGGAAAAGGCGCTTCGATGGAGATTGGAGTGGACTTGGCTCATGTACGGCCGTAGGTGTCTGCAAGGCGGACGATGTCGTCTTCGCCGAGGTAGCCTCCGCACTGGACTTCGATGAGCACAAGCTCTTCGTCGCCAGTGTTCGTGAGGCGGTGCTTTTCTTTCAGGGGGATGTAGCGGTATTGACCGGGAAACGTCTCGTGCTCGACCTCTCCGATCTGCACGATGCCCTGGCCTTGTACCACCACCCAGTGCTCGGCACGCTGGTGGTGGTATTGCAGAGATAGCGCTTCGCCCGGGCGAACGGTGATGCGCTTGACCTTGTAGCCGTCGCCTTCCTTCAGCGAAGCGTAGGTGCCCCACGGGCGATGAACCACGGGTGGCAGGTGTACGGTTTCATGCTTACGGGCCTTCAGCGCGTCCACCACCTTCTTGACCTTTTGCGCGCTGTCCTTGTGGAGCACGAGCAGGGCGTCGGGTGTGTCGACGATCACCAGGTCATGAACGCCCACCGTGGCGACGACCTTGGGGCCGTAGCTCTCGACCTGGACATGGGTGCCCGTTGTGTCGAGCGCCACCACGTCGTCGGGCAGCGTGTTGCCGCTGGCGTCGGGAATCAGCGCGTTCGACACCGCGGGCCAGGAGCCGACGTCGCTCCAACTGAATTTGGCGGGCACCACATGAACGTTGGAGGCATGCTCCAGTACCGCGTAGTCGATGCTGATGTCGGGCTGGAGGCCGAACGCATGCAGGTCGAAGTTCACCGAGGCGCCGGAGGTGCTGGCAGTTTCGAGTGCCTGCCTTGCAGCCCTTATCACTTCGGGGGCGTGCGCCTCAAGCGCCGCGATGATGGTGTCGGCCGTGAAGGCGAACATGCCGCTGTTCCAGTAATAGCGGCCGGTGGCCAGGTACTTCTGGGCTGTTTCGAGGTCGGGCTTCTCGACGAAGCGCTTGACGTTCTGGCTTTCACGGGACACATGCTCGACCTCGATGTAGCCGAAGCCGGTGTCGGGGCTGGTCGGGCTCACGCCGAACACCACGAGGTTGCCTTCCTGTGCCAGGCGGAAAGCCTCGGTCGCGCTCGCCACGAAGGCGTGCACGTCGGGCACGAGGTGGTCGGCCGACAGCACGAGCATCACCGTGTCGCCGCTGAATTGGCGGGCACACTGCAAAGCCGCCAAGGCAATGGCCGGTCCGGTATTGCGCCCCTTGGGTTCGAGCAGGAACGTCGTGGTCGGCGGATCGCTCATCTGCCCGAGCACGTCCTTCGTCAGGAACAGGTGGTCCCTGTTGGTGACCACCATCAGGTCACCGGTGCCGCAGGCCTGGCCCCGCTCGATGGCTTGTTGGAGCAGCGTGGAGTCGCCGATCTTCATGAATGGCTTGGGAAAGGCTTGACGCGAAGCAGGCCAGAGCCTGGAACCGGCGCCTCCCGAAAGCACCACTGAAAGCAGCCTCATTCTTTTCCTTTTGCTTTGTAACCGTCCAATTTTACGGGCAGCCTCTCCGGGTTCCAGTTCGCTGGTGCAACGGCCGTCGCCGGCCGCTGGAGGGTTGCGAAGATAATCCCCTCCCGCGCGCCCGGCGACGCGGTGTTTCGGTGTCGCCCCGTTTTCCCGGTATTTCCCCCTCCAGCCACGCCTGATCCGCCTCGCGGCTTTGCAATCTCTATGAAATCTGTCTATCGATTCTTCCTCGGCCTGGCCGGACTCTGGCAAGGCCCCGGAATGATGGGGCGCATCCAGCGGGCGTGGCGAATGTTCAAGAAGTCGGGTTGGGCCGGCATTCGCTGGGAACTGGGCCGGCGCTTCGGTGGCTACAACGACTATTCGAAATGGGTGCAGCGCTACGACACCCTCACGCCGGAAGTGCGCGAGCGGATCGTCCAGCGCGTTGCCGCCATGAAGAACCGGCCGCTGATCTCGGTCGTGATGCCGACCTACAACCCCAACCCGGCCTGGCTGCGCGAGGCCATCGAGTCGGTTCGCAGCCAGATCTACCCGGATTGGGAACTCTGCATCGCCGACGACGCTTCTCCCTCGGCCGAGGTGCGAGAGATTCTCAAGTCGTACAGCGAAACAGACCCCCGAATCAAGGTGTTCTTCCGTCCCGAGAACGGACACATCTCGGCCGCGTCCAACAGCGCGCTGACCTTGGTTTCCGGTCCCTGGGTGGCGCTCATGGATCACGACGACCTGCTGCCCGCGCATGCGCTTTTCTGGGTTGCCGACTGCATCGCGGCCCATCCTGACGTGAAGCTGATCTACTCGGACGAGGACAAGATCGACGAGGGAGGCCATCGCTTCGGACCCTATTTCAAGTCGGACTGGAACGTCGATCTCTTCCGTTCGCAAAACATGTTCAGCCACTTGGGTGTGCTTTCGACCGACCTCATGAGGTCGGTCGGGGGCTTTCGCGTTGGCATGGAAGGTTCGCAGGACTGGGACTTGGTGCTGCGCTGCATGGAGCGCGTCGAGCCCGGGCAGATTCGACATATCCCTCGGGTGCTGTACCACTGGCGTGTGCACATGGAAAGTACGGCCCGTTCGATGAGCGCCAAGCCGTATGCGGCGATAGCCGGGGAGCGCGCGCTGAACGAACACTTTGTGCGCACTGGCGTGCGCGCCACTGCGGAACACCTGGATTTCGGCTACCGCGTGCATTACGCCTTGCCCGAAGTCTTACCGCTGGTTTCCGTGATCATCCCCACGCGAAATGCTCTGCAACTGACCCGCCAGTGCGTCGAATCCATCCTGCAGAAGACCAGCTATTCGAACTACGAAATCATCATCGTCGACAACGGCTCCGACGATGCGGAAACGCTGGCGTGGTTCAAGCGCGTCGCTTCTGAAAAGCCGAATGTCCGCGTGCTGCGCGACGACCGCGATTTCAACTATGCGGCATTGAACAACGGCGCCGTCGCGGTCGCCAGCGGCGAGCTCGTCGCGCTCGTCAACAATGACATCGAAGTCATTGCGCCGGACTGGCTGAGCGAAATGGTGAGCCTGGCCTTGCAGCCGGGCGTGGGTGCCGTGGGCGCGCGGCTGTGGTTCCCGAACAAGACCCTCCAGCATGCCGGCGTGATCCTGGGCGTGGGCGGCATCGCCGCGCATTCGCATCGCCGCATGCCCGCCGGTCGTGAAGGCTATGCGGGGCGCGCTGCCCTGATCCAGTCGTTCTCTGCCGTCACCGCGGCTTGCCTCGTGATCCAGAAACGCCATTACCTGCAGGTTGGCGGGCTCGACGAGGTGAACCTGAAAGAGTCCTTCAACGACATCGATTTCTGCCTGCGCCTGCGCGAGGCCGGTCTGCGCAATGTCTGGACACCCTACGCCGAACTATTCCACTACGAGTCCGCGACGCGCGCCAAGAATGTCACGCCGCAGAAGCAGGCGCAGTTCCAGGAAGAAGCGGCCTACATGCAGCAGCGCTGGGGCGCCCTCATCCAGAACGACCCCGCCTACAGCCCCAACCTCATGCTCGCCCGCGAAGACTTCAGCTACGCCTGGCCCCCTCGCGTGCCTCCGGCCTGATGACGCCAGACATTTCCGTCGCCCTCTGCACCCGCAACGGCGCGCGCTACCTGCCTGCGCAGATCCGCAGCATCTGCACGCAGGAGCCCTTGCCGCGCGAGATCATCGTGTCCGACGACGGCTCATCCGACGACACGCTGGCCGTCGTTCGCGACACGATCGCCCTGTGCGGCGTGGCGGACCGGATCGCGCTGCGGGTGTTCAGCAACACGCCGCCGCTGGGCGTGACGCGCAATTTCGAGCAGGCCGTGCGCGCCTGCAGCCACGAACTCATCGTGCTGTGCGACCAGGACGATGTCTGGCACCCCGGCCGCCTCGCCCGCATGGCGGCGCAATTCGAGGCCCGTCCAGACCTGCTGCTGTTGCATACCGACGCGCGTCTCGTCGATGCCGAGCTGCAGCCGCTGGGCTCCACGCTCTTCCATGCGCTCGAAGTGCAGCCCGCCGAGCTGGAGGCCATTTCGCGCGGAGACGCCTTCAGCGTGCTGCTGCGGCGCAACCTGGTGACGGGCGCGACCACCATGTTCCGCAGGACTTTGCTCGACGCGGCGCTTCCGTTCGCGCCCGAGTGGGTGCATGACGAGTGGCTGGCCGCCATCGCCGCGGCCACGGGCCGCATGGACGTGCTGCCCGAGCCGACCATCGACTACCGCCAGCACGCCAGCAACCAGATCGGCGCGCGGCGGCTCACGCTGTCCGAGAAGATCGCCAAGGCCTTTGCCGAGCGCGGCGACAAGCACGTGGCGCGGCTGCATCGCGCCGATGCGCTGCTGCAGCGCCTGCTTCAGCTCGGCGACCGGGTGCCGGCCGCCTGGCTGGAGGCGCAGCGCGCCAAGGTGGCGCACCAGCGCTTCAGGGCCGGGTTGCCGAAGGCGCGCCCGCTGCGGGTGGTTCCGATCCTGGCCGAGGCCGCTCGCGGGCGCTATGCCCGCTTCGGCCGGGGCGGCCATGCCATCGCGCAGGACCTGCTAGAGCGCGGCTGACTAGCTGGTCAGCGCGCCGGCGCCTTCGCCGCGAGCCGCCGGTAGCGCCAGAACGCCCCCGACAGCCACACCTTCAGCAGGCTGGTCACGTGCCAGTACAGGTATTTCTTGCTCCGGTGGCTGTCGCGCTGGGCGTCGTGCCGGGCCGTCAGGTCTTCGCCCACCTGCAGCTTCCAGCCTGCCAGCCGTGTGCGCGCGCAGATGTCGAAGTCTTCCCCGTACATGAAGAACTTCTCGTCGAAGCCGCGCACCTGGTGGTAGGCCTCGCTGCGAAACAGCATGAACAGGCCGGGAATCCACGCCGGCACCTTCGGGCGCACGTAGCCGGGCTTCTTGCGCCCGACGATCTCGAAGGGCGTGAGCAGCGCCCGGTGCGGCTCGGGCATGCTCTTGCCCGGCTCCAGGATGCGCGGCGTCAGCAGGCCGGCATCGGGGGCGGCCTGGGCGAGCAGCGGCGCCAGCACGTCGCGGTCGAAGCGGATGTCCGGGTTCAGCACCAGGAACCAGGGCGTGGCGCAGTGCTCGAACGCCTGGTTGTGATTGGCGCCGAAGCCCTTGGGGCTCGCGTTCTCGATCCTTTCCACCTCGAAGCCCCAGTTCCGGCCCGCGAGCAAGTCCGCCTCGGGAATGTTCAGCGTGAGCACCACCTTGGCGGTCGATTCGCGGCTGTGGCGGTCCAGCTGGTCGAGCAGCGGCAGCACCAGCGCGAGCTGGCCGTGGCTCACGATTGAAATGGTGATCGGGGCAAACGAAGCGGGGAAGGGGGAGGGGGGTGTCGGCATGGTCTAATTTCGCTCGGGAATTCTAGGGTTCCCCAACCCCCACACATGATTGCTCTGATCGTCATCAGTTTCTTCGTCGCCGCCTTCTTGGTCCAGGTGTTCATGCGCCGCGCGCGCAGGCATGCCCGGATCTACGGCGCCGACATGCCCCAACGCTTCCACAAGGGCCATGTGCCGCGCCTGGGCGGTGCGGGCATCCTGCTGGGCATGGGCGTGGCCTGGCTGGCGGCCGGCATCACCGGCACCGACCCGTTCAACGTGTCCTGGCCGGTCACCACCTCGATGCTGACGCTGCTGTGCATTGCGCCGGCCGTGCTCGGCGGCATCGTGGAGGACGTCACCCAGCGCGTGAAGGTGCGCTACCGGCTCGGGTTGACCATCGGCTCGGCGCTGCTGGTGTGCTGGCTGCTGGGGCTGGGCGTGGCGCGCACGGGTTTCGAGACGGTCGACGGCTGGCTGGCGATGATTCCCTTTGCCACGGTGCTGTTCGCGGCGCTCGCCATCGGCGGCCTGCCGCACGCCTTCAACATCATCGACGGCTACAACGGGCTCGCGGGCACCGTGGCGGTGCTGGTCTGCCTGGCCATCTCGCACGTGGCGCTGCAGGTCGGCGACCGCCAGCTGGCGGCCATGGTGGTGTGCCTGGTCGGCGCCACCTTCGGTTTCCTGGTGTGGAACTACCCGCGCGGCAAGATCTTCGCGGGCGACGGCGGCGCGTACGTCTGGGGCATGGTCATCGCCGTGGCCTGCGTGACGCTGGTGCAGCGTCACCGCGTGGTGTCGCCGTGGTTTCCCATGCTGCTGCTGATCTACCCGGTGTGGGAGACGCTGTTCTCCATCTACCGCAAGCTGGCGCGCGGCCAGTCGCCAGGCACGGCCGACGCGCTGCACTTCCACCAGCTGATCTTCCGGCGCATCGTGCGCGTGGCCTTCGCGGACGACGAAGCCCGGCAGCTGCTGGCGCGCAACAACCGCACTTCGCCCTACCTGTGGATGTTTGCCGCCATGTCGGTGGTGCCGGCGGTGCTGTTCTGGAACAACACCTACGTGCTGATGTTCTTCTGCCTGGTGTTCATCACCACCTACGTGGGCTCGTACCTGATGATCGTGCGCTTCAAGGTGCCGCGCTGGCTGCGGCCGTGAATGGGAACACCCCCAGTCTCCGCGCACTTCGTGTCGCTGCGCCAACCCCCTTGCAGGGGGCAACACCGGTGGCCCGGCAAAGCCGGTTCCACGGTGTTTCCCGTGCGGCCAGTCAGTTGGCTGTCGCCAGGATTGCGCGAGAATTTGAGCTTCACCTTATCGTCCACCGCTTTGGAGCCTGACCGCCCATGACCGACCCCGTCCTCAACATCCCCCCGCGCGACAAGGCCGAGATCCTGGCCCAGGCGCTGCCGTACATCCGCAAGTTCCACGGCAAGACCATCGTCATCAAGTACGGCGGCAACGCCATGACCGACCCGGCCCTGCAGGCCGACTTCGCGGAAGACGTGGTGCTGCTCAAGCTGGTCGGCATGAACCCGGTGGTGGTGCACGGCGGCGGCCCGCAGATCGAGGCGGCGCTCAACAAGCTCGGCAAGAAGGGCAGCTTCATCCAGGGCATGCGCGTGACCGACGCCGAGACCATGGAAGTCGTCGAGTGGGTGCTCGCGGGCGAGGTGCAGCAGGACATCGTGGGCCTCATCAACCAGGCTGGCGGCAAGGCCGTGGGCCTGACCGGGCGCGACGGCGGCCTGATCCGCGCGCAGAAGCTCAAGCTGGCCGACCGCGCCGACCCCAACCTGCAGCACGACGTGGGCCAGGTGGGCGACATCGTCTCCATCGACCCCAGCGTGGTCAAGGCGCTGCAGGACGACGCCTTCATTCCCGTGGTCAGCCCGATCGGCTTCGGCGAGGACAACGAGAGCTACAACATCAACGCCGACGTCGTCGCCGGCAAGCTGGCCACCGTGCTCAAGGCCGAGAAGCTCATGCTGCTGACCAACACGCCCGGCGTGCTCGACAAGGACGGCAAGCTGCTCACCAACCTGAGCGCGCGCGAAATCGACGACCTGTTCGCCGACGGCACCATCTCCGGCGGCATGCTGCCGAAGATCGAAGGCGCGCTCGACGCGGCCAAGAGCGGCGTGAACGCGGTGCACATCATCGACGGCCGCGTGCCGCACGCGATGCTGCTCGAGATCCTGACCGACCAGGCCTACGGGACGATGATCCGCGCCCGCTGAGCCCCGAATGCGCCGGGTGGGCGCGTGCTCACTGCGCTGTGCGAGAATCAATTGTTTACATCTTTGCACGCGCTCCCATGCAGAACGAAGAGACGACCAGTGCTTCCGGCGTAGAGACCCCTGCTGAAACGCTCACCCCGCCGGCGCGCAAGCGCCCGAAGCCGGGCGAGCGGCGCGTGCAGATCCTGCAGGCGCTTGCTTCCATGCTGGAGCAGCCGGGGGCCGAGCGGGTCACCACTGCCGCGCTGGCCGCGCGCCTCGAGGTGAGCGAGGCCGCGCTGTACCGCCACTTCGCGAGCAAGGCCCAGATGTTCGAGGGCCTGATCGATTTCATCGAGCAGAGCGTCTTCACGCTCGTCAACCAGATCCTCGAGCGCGAGGGCGCCACCGGCGCCCAGCAGGCCGGCCGCATTCTCACGCTGCTCGTGCAGTTCGCCGAGCGCAATCCCGGCATGACGCGCGTGATGGTGGGCGACGCGCTGGTGTTCGAAAACGAACGCCTGCAGCAGCGCATGAACCAGTTCTTCGACAAGATCGAGGCCACGCTGCGTCAGGTGCTGCGCGGCGCCGCCAGCGCCGACGGTTCGGCCACGCCGAGCGTCGATGCCCAGGTGCGCGCCGCCGCGCTCACCGCCTTCGTGGTGGGCCAGCTGCAGCGCTTTGCGCGTTCGGGCTTCCGTCGCGCACCGTCGGAGCACCTGGAAGCCACGATCGCACTGATCGTCTGACGGGCTTCCTGTGCGGCGTGCGGCGAATCAGGCCGCCACGGCCACGCCCACCTTCGCTCCCGCCGCGACGATTTCCCCCCACGTCGCGTCGTCCACCCAGATCCCGTCCTTGCGCCGTGCCGCGCGCGCCTTGCGCTCCGGCTCGCCGGCCAGTTGCACTCCGTCGAAGCCCTGCCCCGGCGGGCTGCGTCGCAGCCACTCGACAAACTCGCGCGCTTCTTCGTCGAAGGACTTCTGCGTGCCCAGCTTCTCTGGGTCGATCAGCACCGTGAGCATGCCGTTGAGCACGGTGCGCGCCGTGTCCGCCTGCCGGTGCCAGGTGCCGCCGCCCGTGAGCGCGCCGCCCAGCAGTTCGCAGGCCACGGCCATGCCGTAGCCCTTGTGCTCACCGAAGGTCATGAGCGCGCCGAACAGGCCGTTGCCCTGCGGCACCACGACCACGCCGGGGTCGTTGGTGGGCGCGCCGTTCTCGTCGATCAGGTAGCCGTCGGGCACGCGCTCGCCCTTGTTGTGGGCCACGCGCATCTTGCCCTGCGCCACCCGGCTGGTGGCGTAGTCGAGCACGAAGGGCTCGGCGCCCGCCAGCGGCACGCCGATGCAGCACGGGTTGGTGCCGAAGCGCCCGTCGCCGCCGCCCCAGGGCGCGACCACCGGGCGCGACAGCACGTTGACAAAGTGCATCGACACCAGCCCCTGCGCCGTCGCCATTTCCGCGAAGTGCCCGATGCGCCCCAGGTGGTGTGCCTGCGAGAGCGTGAAGATGCAGCTGCCGTGCTGCTTGGCCCGCGCGATGCCCAGCTCCATTGCCTGCACGCCCACGACCTGCCCGTAGCCGTGCTGGCCGTCCAGGCCCATCAGCGTGCCGATGTCGAGATTGATCTTCACGGCCGTGTTCGGCTTCAGGCCGCCCTCGGCCACTGCGTCGATGTAGCGCGGCAGCATGCCCACGCCGTGCGAGTCGTGGCCGCTCAGGTTGGCGAGCACGAGGTTCGCGGCCACCTGCTGCGCCTCCGCGGGCGCGCTGCCCGCCGCCTGCAGGATGCTGGCGACGGTGGCCTGCAGGTGGTCGGCCGGCAATGTTCTGGACATGGATCAGATTCCTTTCGCGTTCAGCGTGATGGCATAGAGGGAGGTGGTGGCGCAGACGAACAGCCGGTTGCGCTTGGGGCCGCCGAAGCACACGTTGGCCACGCGCTCGGGCACGAGGATCTTGCCCAGCAGCGTGCCGTCGGGGTCGTAGGCGTGCACGCCGTCGGCGGCGCTGGTCCAGATGCGGCCTTCGGTGTCGAGCCTAAAACCGTCGAACAGGCCGTTGGTGCATTCGGCGAACACCTCGCCGCCGCTCAGGCTGCGGCCGTCGGCGCCCACCCTGAAGCGGCGGATGTGGCGCGGCCCGTCCGCCGCATGGCTCGCGCCGGTGTCGGCGATGTACAGCAGCGATTCGTCTGGCGAGAACGCCAGCCCGTTGGGCTTCACGAAGTCGTCGGCCATGCGCCGCACTTCGCCGCTGGCGGGGTCGATGCGGTAGACGTGGCAGGCGCCGATCTCGCTGTCGGCCTTCAGCCCTTCGTAGTCGGAGAGGATGCCGTAGCTCGGGTCGGTGAACCACACGCCCCCGTCCGAATGCACCACCACGTCGTTGGGTGAATTGAGGCGCTTGCCCTGCCAGTGAGACGCCAGCACGGTGATGGAGCCGTCGTGCTCGGTGCGCGTCACGCGCCGCGTGAGGTGCTCGCAGCTCACGAGCCGGCCTTTGCGGTCGACCGTGTGGCCGTTGGTGTTGTTGGCCGGCTCGCGGAACACGCCGACCGTGCCGTTGACCTCGTCGTAGCGCAGCATGCGGTTGTTCGGAATGTCCGACCACACCAGCGTGCGGTGCGCGGCGAACCACGCGGGGCCTTCGCACCAGCGCGCGCCGGTCCACAGGCGCTGCAGGCGCTCGGGGCCGGGAATGCGCGGCTTGAAGCGCGGGTCCAGGTGCTCGAAGCCGGTGCCCTCGAGAAAGCCGAAGGGAAGGGTGGCCATGCTGCTCCTTGTGCTCGTGGGGGCCTACATCACCGCACCGACCTGCCACGGAACAAACTCGTTCTGCCCGTAGCCGTGCTGCTCGCTCTTGGAGTGCGCGCCCGATGCGGTGGCCAGTACCAGCTCGAAGATGCGCTGGCCCATCTCCTGGATGGACGCGGTGCCGTCGACGATCTCGCCGCAGTTGATGTCCATGTCTTCTTCCTGCCGCTGCCACAGCGCCGAGTTGGTGGCCAGCTTGAGCGAGGGCGAGGGCGCGCAGCCATAGGCCGAGCCGCGCCCCGTGGTGAAGCAGATGAGGTTGGCGCCGCCGGCCACCTGGCCCGTGGCGCTCACCGGGTCGTAGCCCGGCGTGTCCATGTAGACGAAGCCGTGCGCGGTGACGGGCTCCGCGTATTCGTACACCGCCTCGAGGTTGCTGGTGCCGCCCTTGGCGACGGCGCCCAGCGACTTCTCGAGGATGGTGGTGAGCCCGCCCGCCTTGTTGCCGGGCGAGGGGTTGTTGTTCATCTCGCCCTGGTTGATCTCGGTGTAGTGCTCCCACCACTTGATGCGGTCCACCAGCTTCTGGCCGACCTCGCGCTTCACCGCGCGGCGCGTGAGCAGGTGCTCCGCGCCGTACACCTCGGGCGTCTCGCTCAGGATGGCCGTGCCGCCATGCGCCACCAGCAGGTCGACCGCCGCGCCCAGCGCCGGGTTGGCGCTGATGCCCGAATAGCCGTCGGAGCCGCCGCACTGCAGCCCGATGGTGATGTGCGCCGCGCTGCAGGGCTCGCGCTTCACCGCGTTGGCGCGCGGCAGCATCTCCTCGATGAGCGCCACGCCTTTCTCGACCGTCTTGCGCGTGCCGCCCGTGTCCTGGATGTTGAAGGTGCGGAAGTTCTCGCCCTCGGCCAGGTGGCCGGTCGCGAGCCAGGCGTTGATCTGGTTGGCCTCGCAGCCGAGGCCGACCACCAGCACGCCCGCGAAGTTCGGGTGCGTGGCATAGCCCGTGAGCGTGCGCTCCAGTATCTGCATGCCCATGCCCTGCGTGTCCATGCCGCAGCCGGTGCCGTGCGTGAGCGCGACCACGCCGTCCACGTTCGGGAACGCGGCCAGCGCCTGCGGATTGGTCTTGCGCGAGAAGTGGTCGGCAATGGCGCGCGCGGCCGTGGCCGAGCAGTTCACGCTGGTCAGCACGCCGATGTAGTTGCGCGTGGCCACGCGGCCGTCGGCGCGCTTGATGCCCATGAAGGTGGCCTCGCGCTTCGCGGTGGCGGGCTTCACGTCGGCACCGAAGGCGTAGTCGCGTTCGAAGTCGCCCTTGTCCGGGCCCATGTCCAGATTCTGCGTGTGCACATGCTCGCCCGCGCCGATGGGGCGGCTCGCGAAGCCGATGATCTGGTTGTAGCGGCGCACCGGTTCGCCCTGCGCGATGTCGCGCATCGCGATCTTGTGGCCCGGCGGAATCAGGCCGCGCACGGCCACGTTCTCGACCGTGGTGCCGCCGAGCAGTTGGGAGCGCGCGATGACGACGTCGTCGGCGGGGTGGAGTCGGATGTAGGGAGTCATGGTGGGGTGTCTGCCGGCGCTTGTTTGTTGTCAGGAGGCCTTCGCGCGGCGCCAGCTCGCGCTGAATCTCTGGTGGAACTTGTCCATGTGCTGGTGCATCGCGTCGCGCGCGGCTGCCGCGTCGCGCGCCGCGATGGCATCGACGATGGCCTCGTGCTCGCCGATGGCGGCCTGCCACGATTCCATGGTCTCGAAGTAATCGATCATGCGCGCGAAGATCGGCCCGTGCCGCGATTCCCAGAAGCCTTGCACCGTCTCGGTCAGCACCACGTTGTCGCAGGCGTTGACGATGGCCAGGTGGAAGGCGCGGTCGCCTTCGTGCGGCACCTCGTTGCGCGCGGCCGTCTCGCGCATCATGCGGATCGCGCGGCGCATGGCGTCCACGTCCTTGCGCTTGCCGTGCTGCGCGGCGGTGGCGGCGGTCTCGCCCTCGACCATGCGGCGCGCGCGGATGATCTCTAGCGGCCCCCACTCGGTGCCGGCCGTGGGGGCGCCGGTGCGGTGCGAGCGGTCCAGCACGTACACGCCCGAGCCGGTTCTTATCTCGACCCAGCCTTCCACCTCCAGCGCGATCAGCGCCTCGCGCACCGATGGGCGGCTCACGCCCAGCTGCTTGGCGAGGTCGCGTTCGGCGGGAATGCGCGCGCCGACGTCGAACTCGCCCTCGGCGATCAGGCCGCGGAGCTGGTCTGCAATCTGGCGGTAGAGGCGCTGGGGTTCGAGGGTCTGGAGGGGCACGAGGTCGGCGATGTGGGTTAAGGGTTGTCCTGAATTGGCCAAGTGGTAAGGCCAATTCAGAATACGATACACCGCCCGGGCCATCATCGGGCCTAACCCGAAGACACGAGGAGCCATCGGCATCACGACATGAACCAGCTCGATTTCTCGGGCCGCCATGCGGTCGTCACCGGCGGCGCCACGGGCCTGGGCTTCGGCATCGCGCAGCGGCTGCTGGCCTCGGGCGGCAGCGTCACGCTGTGGGACCGCGACGAAGAGGCGGTGCAAAGGGCGGCCGAGTCGCTCGGCGGCAAGGCCTTCGCGCTGAAGGTCGACGTGTCTCAGCAGCCGTCGGTCGCCAAGGCCGTGGCGGCCACGCTGGCGCAGGTGCCGCACATCGATGCGCTGGTCAACAGCGCCGGCATCACCGGGCCCAACGCCAAGCTGTGGGACTACCCGGTGGACGACTGGCGACAGGTGATGGACGTCAACATCACCGGCGTGTTCCTGTGCTGCCGCGAGGTGGTCGCGCAGATGCGCAAGCAGGGCGACCGGGGCTACGGCCGCATCGTCAACATCGCCTCGGTGGCCGGCAAGGACGGCAACCCCAACGCCAGCGCCTACAGCGCGAGCAAGGCGGCCGTCATCGGCCTGACCAAGTCGCTCGGCAAGGAGCTGGCCGACACCGGCATCCGCGTGAACTGCGTGACGCCCGCGGCGGTGAAGACGGCCATCTTCGAGCAGATGACGCCCGAGCACATCGCCTTCATGCTCTCGAAGATTCCCATGGGCCGCTTCGGCACGGTGGAAGAGGTGGCCGCGATGGTCGGCTGGCTCTGCACCGAAGATTGCTCGTTCTCCACCGGCGCGGTCTTCGACCTCTCCGGTGGCCGCTCCACGTACTGATCAATTCAATGCACTGAAAGGAAAGCATGAAACTCGTCCGCTATGGCAACCCCGGCAAGGAAAAGCCCGGCCTCATCGACAGCGACGGCAAGCTGCGCGACCTGAGCGCCGTCGTCAAGGACATCGGCCCCGAGCAACTGGGCGATGCCGCCATTGCCAGGCTGCGCAAGCAGAAGGTCGACAAGCTGCCGCTGGTCAAGGGCAAGCCGCGCTTCGGCGCACCGGTGGCCAACGTCGGCAAGTTCATCGCCATCGGCCTGAACTATGCGGACCACGCGGCCGAATCCGGCCTGCCGGTGCCCAAGGAGCCCGTGGTGTTCACCAAGGCCAACAGCTGCATCCAGGGCCCGAACGACCCGGTGATGCTGCCCAAGGGCTCGGTCAAGTCCGACTGGGAAGTCGAGCTCGGCGTGGTCATCGGCACGCGCGCGCGCTACGTGTCGCAGAAGAGCGCGCTCGACTACGTGGCCGGCTACTGCACCATCAACGACATCAGCGAACGCGAATACCAGATCGAGCGCGGCGGCACCTGGGACAAGGGCAAGGGCTGCGACACCTTCGGCCCCATCGGCCCCTGGCTGGTGACGCGCGACGAAATCGAGAACCCCCAGAAGCTCTCGATGTGGCTCGACCTGAACGGCCAGCGCGTGCAGACCGGCAGCACCAGGACCATGATCTTCAGCGTGGCCAAGATCGTGAGCTACGTGAGCCAGTTCATGACGCTGATGCCCGGCGACGTCATCACCACCGGCACGCCGCCCGGCGTGGGCATGGGCATGAAGCCGCCGCTGTTCCTGAAGAAGGGCGACGTGATGACGCTGGGCATCGAAGGCCTGGGCGAGCAGCGCCAGGAAGTGGTCCCGTTCAAGCTTTGAGCGTTCAGCGCAGCACGCGGACCAGTTCGTCGTAGACCAGCCGCACGCGCGCCGGCACCGGTGCGCGCTGCGGGCGGTACACGTAGACAGGCCACGGCTCCGGCGCGTCGGCTTCCAGCACCGGCACCAGCGCGCCCGATTTCAGCCAGGGCTCCGCCAGCGAGCCGATCAGCTGCGCGAAGCCCAGGCCGGCGAGCACTGCCGCGCCCTCGGCATCGAAGTCGTCGGTGACGAAGGCGGGCGATGTCACCGCCAGTTGCCGGCCCTTGCTGAAGAGCATCGGCCAAGGCCTGCCCGACATGCGGTCGATCAGCGCGGTGAGCGGCAGGCCCGCGAGCGCGTCTATCTTCTTCGGCACGCCGGTGCGTGCGATGAGCGATGGCGCGGCCACCACGTGCAGCGCCATCTTGCCCACCGGCCGCGCCACGAAGCGCGCGTCGCGCAACGGCCCGACGCGCACGCCGATGTCGATCTGCTGGTCGACCACGTCGGCATGCTCTTCCGACACGCGCAGGTCCAGCACCAGGCCGGGGTGCGCGGCGAGCATCGGCGCCAGCGCCTGCGGAATCAGCCGCCGGCCGAAGATGCCCGGCGCCGTGACCCGCACCGTGCCCTCGTGCTGAGAGAGCGCGCGCCGGTCGGTGCGGTGGAACAGCTCGTCCACGCCGCCCACCGCCACCCGCGCACGCTCGGCGAGCTGCCGGCCGAAGTCGGTGAGCTGCACGCCGCGCGTGCTGCGGTGGAAGAGGGGCTCGCCGAGCTGGTCTTCGAGTTCGCGAACGGCGCGCGTCACCACCTGCGGCGACACCGACAGGCGCACGGCCGCGTCGCGGAAGTTGGCGGCGTCGGCGGCGGCGCAGAAAACGCGCAGGGCTTCGAGGCGGTTGGACATGGGAGCTGGAGTGTTCCTTTTTCAAGAATTTTGAAGTCGCCAGAGTTTCATTTACGGGAACAGGCGGATTTTCCACACTGAGGACATCTCTTCAACACCCCAGCAAAGGAAAGCAGCCATGACATCCGTTCAAGACAACATCAAGGGCAAGGTCGCCATCGTCACCGGCGCGAGCAGCGGGCTCGGCGAATCGACCGCGCGCCACCTGGCCGCGCGCGGCGCCAAGGTGGTGCTCGCCGCCCGCCGCACCGACCGGCTCGAGAAGGTCGTCGCCGAAATCCGCGAAGCCGGCGGCGAGGCCATCGCGGTGGCCACCGACGTGGCCAGGCGCGCCGACCTCGACAGGCTCGCCGCCGCGACGGTGGAGGCCTTCGGCCGCATCGACGTGCTGGTGAACAACGCGGGTGTGATGCCGCTGTCGCCCATGGAGAAGCTCAAGGTCGACGAGTGGGACCGCACCATCGACGTCAACATCAAGGGCGTGCTGTACGGCATTGCCGCCGTGCTGCCGCGCATGCAGGCGCAGGGCAGCGGGCATATCGTCAACATCGCGTCGATCGCGGGGCTCAAGGTGTTCACGCCCATCGGCACCGTCTACAGCGCAACCAAGCATGCGGTGCGCGCCATCTCGGAAGGGCTGCGCGTGGAAATGGGCAACAGCGGCGTGCGCGTGACCGTCGTGTCGCCCGGCGCGGTGGACTCGGAGCTGAAGTTCGGCAGCAGCGACGCCGAGAGCGCCGCCGGCGTGAAGGCGTTCTACGACGCCAACCAGATCCCGGCGGATTCGGTGGCGCGCGCGGTCGTCTATGCGGTGGAGCAGCCTGCGAACGTGGACATCAATGAAGTGGTGCTGCGGCCGGTGTCGCAGGAGTTCTGAAAGGCGGTATGCGGGGAGGGCCCGATTGCGGCCCTCTCGCGCATCAATTAACCTTCTCTCGCTGAAGGTCTTTGGCGGACCAAAGTGCGAAGTCCCTGCAAAATAGAACGACCGTTCGTTTTATTCGGGAATTCCACGATGTCCGCTTCAGCCGCCCCCGCCAAGCCCGCCCGTGCTGCCCAGAAGGGCCAGCAGACCAAGGCCGTCATCGTCGACGCAGCGCTGGCGCTGGCCGCGCAGATCGGCCTGGAGGGCCTGTCGATCGGCGCGGTGGCTGAAATCACCAAGATGAGCAAGTCGGGCGTCTTCGCCCACTTCGGCTCGCGCGAGGAACTGCAGATCTCGGTGGTGCGCGAATACCACGCGCGCTTCGAGCAGGAAGTGTTCTTCCCCGCGCTGCAGGCGCCGCGCGGCCTGCCCCGCCTGCGCGCCATGTTCGCCAACTGGATGAAGCGCACCTCGACCGAGATCGACTCGGGCTGCATCTACATCAGCGGCGCTTCCGAATTCGACGACCGCCCGGGCCCGGTGCGCGACGCGCTGGTCGAGTCGGTCAGCATCTGGCAGGCGGCCGTGCTGCGCGCCATCGTGCAGTCGCAGAGCGAAGGCCATCTGCGCGCCGACGCCGACGAGCGCCAGCTGGCGTTCGAGATCCACGGCCTGATCCTCGCGCTGCACTACGAAGCCCGCTTCCTGCAGGTGCCCGGCTCCATCGGCCGCGCCAATGTCGGTTTCGACAACATCCTCGCGCGCGCCGCCACGCCCGACGCGCCCAAGCCCGATGCGGCCGCCGCGCCGGCGGGCCGCCGCCTCAAGACCGTGCGCTGACCCGGGCGCGCGGCTCGTTCCCTTTTCGTTTTCCCTTTTCTTTTTTCTATCTAGCTTCGACCAGGAGAGTCCCGGATGCCTACCTACAACCCGCCCGTGCGTGACATGCAGTTCGTGCTGCACGAAGTGCTCAACGTCGCCGAGGAGCTCAAGGCGCTTCCGGCCCACGCCGAGACCGATGCCGCCACCATCAACGCGGTGATCGAAGAGGCCGGCAAGTTCGCCGCCGAAGTGACCTTCCCGCTCAACATCAGCGGCGACGAAGAGGGCTGCACGCTCGACAAGGCCACGCACGAAGTCAAGACGCCCAAGGGCTTCAAGGACGCCTACGCCAAGTACGTCGAAGGCGGCTGGCCCGCGCTGTCGTGCGACCCGGCGTTCGGCGGCCAGGGCCTGCCGTTCGTGGTGAACCAGTGCCTGTTCGAGATGCTCAACAGCGCCAACCAGGCCTGGACCATGTACCCCGGCCTTTCGCACGGCGCGTACGAGGCGCTGGTCGCGCACGGCACCGAAGAGCAGAAGAAGACCTACCTGCCCAAGCTCACGAGCGGCGAGTGGACCGGCACCATGTGCCTGACCGAACCCCATTGCGGCACCGACCTCGGCCTGCTGCGCACCAAGGCCGAACCGCAGGCCGACGGCACCTACCGCATCACCGGCAGCAAGATCTTCATCTCGGCCGGCGAGCACGACATGACGGACAACATCATCCACCTGGTGCTGGCCCGCCTCCCCGACGCGCCCAAGGGCAGCAAGGGCATCAGCCTGTTCGTGGTGCCGAAGTTCAAGGTCAAGGCCGACGGCTCGCTCGGCGAGCGCAACCCGATCTTCTGCGCCGGCCTGGAGCACAAGATGGGCATCCACGGCAACGCCACCGCGCAGATCGTGATCGAAGGCGCCACCGGCACGCTGGTGGGCGAGCCCAACAAGGGCCTGGCCGCGATGTTCGTGATGATGAACGCGGCCCGCCTGGGCGTGGGCAACCAGTCGCTCGGCCTGACCGAGGTGGCCTACCAGAACGCACTGGCCTACGCCAAGGACCGCCTCCAGATGCGCTCGCTGTCGGGCGTGAAGGCCAAGGACAAGGAAGCCGACCCCATCATCGTGCACCCCGACGTGCGCAAGATGCTGCTCACGGCCAAGGCTTACGCCGAAGGCGGCCGCGCGCTGCAGATCTTCTGCACGCTGCTGCTCGACAAGGAGCACAACCATCCCGACGAGAAGGTGCGCAAGGACTCTGGCGAGCTGGTCGCGCTGCTTACGCCCATCGTCAAGGCCTTCATCACCGACAACGGCCACATCTCGACCAACGCCTGCATGCAGGTGTTCGGCGGCCACGGCTTCATCAAGGAATGGGGCATGGAGCAGTTCGTGCGGGACAACCGCATCAACATGATCTACGAAGGCACCAACACCATCCAGGCGCTGGACCTGCTGGGCCGCAAGGTGCTGGGCAACAACGGCGCTTCGCTCAAGAAGTTCGGCAAGCTCGTGGCCAGGCTGGTGGAAGAAGAAGGCGTGAACGAGAAGATGGCCGAGTTCATCAACCCGATCGCGGGCCTGGGCGACCAGCTCACCAAGTTCACCACCGAGATCGGCTTCAAGGGCTTCCAGAACCCCGACGAAGTGGGCGCCGCCGCGGTGGACTACCTGCGCGTGGCCGGCCATTTCGTGTTCGGCTACCTGTTCGCCCGCATGGCACAGGTTGCGCTGCGCGAGATCGCGGCCGGCAACACCGACCCGTTCTACGTCGCCAAGCTGCAGACCGCGCGCTTCTACTTCGCCAAGCTGTTCCCCGAGACCGCGACGCTGATGCGCACCGCGCGTGCCGGCAGCAAGGTGCTGATGGACACCGACGCGGCACTGGCCTGAGCGGTAGTACCGTCTCGTCTTTCCTCAACTTCCAGGACTCGCCGATCATGAAGACAACACTCGCAGCCCTCCTGTTCGCCGCCACCGCCGCTTCGGCCATGGCCCAGAGCACGCCGGTGGGGCTGTGGCGCAACGTGGACGACAAGACGGGCGAGGTCAAGGCGGAGATCAGCATCGCCGAGACCGGCGGCGGCCTGTCGGGGCGCATCGAGAAAGCGCTGGGCAAGGACGCCAAGCCCGGCGCCGTCTGCAGCGAATGCAGCGACGACCGTAAGGACAAGCCCATGGTCGGCCTCGACATCATCCGCGGCGGCAAGAAGGCCGAGGGCAAGGACGTCTGGGAAGGCGGAAAGATCCTCGACCCCGAGAACGGCAAGGAGTACCGCGCGAGCTTCACGCCCATCGAAGGCGGCAAGAAGCTCCAAGTACGCGGATATCTCGGCCCCTTCTGGCGCACCCAAACCTGGAACCGTGTTCCTTGACCCACCCCCGTAGCTGCTCACTTCGTGTAGCAGCCTCCCCCTCAAGGGGGCAACACCAGCGGCCCGGCAAAGCCGGTTCCGCGGTGTTCCCCGAACCGAATCAAAACATCGAAGCCCAGTTATGTCCCGATTTCAAGTGAAGAAGGTCGCCGTGCTCGGCGCCGGCGTGATGGGCGCGCAGATTGCGGCCCACCTCGTCAACGTGCGCGTGCCTGTTGTCCTGTTCGATCTGGCCGCAAAAGAAGGCCCGAAGAACGGCATCGTCACGCGCGCCATCGACAACCTCAAGAAGCTCAAGCCCGCGCCGCTCGGCGACGTGGCCGACGCCGTGCTGATCGAGCAGGCCAACTACGAAGACGACCTGGCCAGGCTCGGCGAGTGCGACCTCGTCATCGAGGCCATTGCAGAGCGCATGGACTGGAAGCTCGACCTCTACAAGAAGATCGCGCCGCACGTCGCCAAGCATTCGATCCTGGCCTCGAACACCTCGGGCCTGTCGATCACCAAGCTCAGCGAAGCGCTGCCCGAAGCGCTGAAGCCGCGCTTCTGCGGCATCCACTTCTTCAACCCGCCGCGCTACATGTTCCTGGTGGAGCTGATCAACACACCCACCACGCAGCCGCAGGTGCTCGACGACCTCGAAGCCTTCGTCACCAGCACGCTGGGCAAGGGCGTGGTGCGCGCGCACGACACGCCCAACTTCATCGCCAACCGCGTCGGCATCGCCGGCATGCTGGCCACGCTGAAGGAGGTCGAGAAGTTCGGCCTGACGCCCGACGTGGTGGACGACCTCACCGGTAAGAAGCTGGGCCGTGCCAGCTCCGGCACCTTCCGCACCGCCGACGTGGTGGGCCTCGACACGATGGCCCATGTCGTGAAGACGCTGCAGGACAACCTGAACGCCGAGACCGACCCGTTCTACGCCAACTTCGCGACGCCGCCGGTGCTCGCCAAGCTGCTGGAGCTGGGCAACCTGGGCCAGAAGACCAAGGCCGGCTTCTTCAAGAAGGTGGGCCGCGACATCCTGCGCTTCGACCTGAAGAGCGGCGAATACTTGCCTGCCGGCGCCAAGGCCGACGAGGTATACGGCCGCATGCTGAAGAAGCCCGCGGGCGAGCGGCTGAAGCTGCTGCGCGAGAGCGAAGGACCGCAGGGGCAGTTTCTCTGGGCCATCCTGCGCGACGGCTTCCACTACGCCGCCGTGCACCTGGCCGACATCGCCGAGAGCGCGCGCGACATCGACTTCGCCATGCGCTGGGGCTTCGGCATGAAGCAGGGCCCGTTCGAGCTGTGGCAGGAAGCCGGCTGGGCGCAGGTCGCCAAGTGGGTGCAGGAAGACATCGACGCCGGCAAGGCGCTGAGCAGCGCACCGCTGCCCAAGTGGGTGTTCGAAGGCCCGGTGGCCGAGGCCGGTGGCGTGCACACGCCCGAAGGCTCGTGGAGCGCATCGCAGAACAAGTTCGTGCCGCAGCGCAGGCTGCCGGTGCATGACCGCCAGCTGTTCCCCGAGAGCGTGCTCGGCGCGAACGCGGCCGATGCCAACACGGCCGGCACCACCATCAGCGACGAAGGCGACGTGCGCGTGTGGACGCTCGATGGCGAAGTGCTCATCGCCAGCATCCATTCGAAGATGCACGCCATCAGCCCCGACGTGGCCGAAGCGCTGGGCGCCGCGGTCGAGCTGGCCGAGGCCGAATACAAGGGCCTCGTGATCTGGTCGCCCGACGAGGTGTTCTCGGTCGGCGC
Source organism: Variovorax sp. efr-133-TYG-130 (assembly GCF_030208835.1). NCBI lineage: Bacteria > Pseudomonadati > Pseudomonadota > Betaproteobacteria > Burkholderiales > Comamonadaceae > Variovorax > Variovorax sp. efr-133-TYG-130. The sequence continues at coordinate 125,221 of NZ_JARVTD010000027.1, forward strand.
CGACCTGCAGGCGATGCTGCCGGCCTTCGTGGTCGCCGGCATCGGCGCGGTCGAGGGCGCCGAAGAAGAGCTGCAGAACGTGATGCTCAAGATCCGCTATGCCAACGTGCCGGTGATCTCCGCCGTGCGCGGCATGGCGCTGGGCGGCGGCTGCGAGCTGGCCGTGCATTCGGCGAAGCGCGTGGCCGCGATGGAAAGCTACATCGGGCTGGTCGAAGTGGGCGTGGGCCTGATTCCCGGCGCCGGCGGCCTGACCTACATCGCTCGCCGCGCAGCCGAGAACGCCGCGGCCTCGACGGGCACCGACCTGCTGCCGTTCCTCACCGAAGGCTTCACCGCCGCCGCGATGGCGAAGGTCGGCACCGGCGCGCTCGACTCGAAGAAGCTCGGCTACCTGCTCGACAGCGACGTGATCGTGCCGAACAAGGACGAGCTTCTGTACGTGGCGCTGCAGCAGGCCAAGGCCATGGCCGACGCCGGCTACCGCCCGCCGCTGCGCCGCAGCTTCCGCGTGGCGGGCCGCAGCGGCGCCGCGACCATCAAGGGGCAGCTCGTGAACATGCGCGACGGCGGCTTCATCAGCGCCCACGACTTCCACATCGCCAGCCTGATCGCCAACGTGGTCACCGGCGGCGACGTGGACGCGGGCTCGCTCGTGACCGAGGAATACCTGATGGCGCTGGAACGCAAGGCGTTCTGCTCGCTGATCGTGCATCCGAAGACGCAGGAGCGGATCATGGGGATGCTGAGCACGGGCAAACCGGTGCGCAACTGACGCTCGTCTTCCTCTTCCTCCTTCCCCCTCTGGGGGAAGGCCGGGATGGGGGCAAGCAGCCTATGCAAAACCAATCCACTCCCAACGCCCAGCAGAACGCCCGCACCCTGCGGCGCGAGATGACTGACTCCGAGCGCAAGCTCTGGAGTGGGCTGCGCAGCGAACAGCTGGGAGTGAAGTTCCGCAGACAGCATCCGCTTGGCAACTACATCGCTGATTTCGCGTGCCTCGAGCCGAAGCTGATCGTCGAACTCGACGGATCGCAACACCAGGCACAGGCAGGCTACGACGCCCGGCGAGACGCTTTCCTGCGTGCGCAGGGATTCGAAGTGCTTCGCTTCGGCTCGAACGAGCCGTTCGTCAATCTTGAAGGGGTGCTGCAGGTCATCGTCAATCGACTGGATGAATTGACGGCCGCTTGCCCCCATCCCAACCTTCCCCCAGAGGGGGAAGGAGCCCAATCCAGGAGCCATCCATGAAACAAGTCCAAGACGCCTACATCGTCTCCGCCACCCGCACCCCCATCGGCAAGTCGCACCGCGGCTATTTCCGCAACTACCGCCCCGACGACCTGCTGGCCACCACGCTGCGTGCCGCGTTGGCCGCCGTGCCCAGCCTCGACCCCAAGGCCATCGAAGACATCATCTGCGGCTGCGCGATTCCCGAATCGCAGCAGGGCCTGAACGTCGCGCGCATCGGCGCGGTGCTCGCCGGGCTGCCGACCAGCGTCGGCGGCATCACCGTCAACCGCTTCTGCGCATCGGGCCTGTCGGCCGTGCAGATGGCCGCCGACCGCATCCGCGTGGGCGAGGCCGACGTGATGATCGCCGCCGGCGTCGAGAGCATGAGCATGGTGCCGATGATGGGCAACTCGCCCTCGCTGTCGCCTTCCATCTTCGAACGCGAAGGCGACGTGGGCATCGCCTACGGCATGGGCCTCACCGCCGAGAAGGTCGCGCAGCAGTGGAAGGTGAGCCGCCAGGCGCAGGACGAGTTCGCGCTCGCCTCGCACCAGAAGGCACTGGCCGCGCAGAAGGCCGGCAAGTTCGCCGACGAGATCACGCCCATCGAAGTGACCGACCGCACGCCCGACCTGGAGACCGGCGAGTCGATCGCGAAGACGCGCACCGTCAGCCTCGACGAAGGCGCGCGCCCCGACACCAGCATCGAAGGCCTGGCCAGGCTGCGCACCGTGTTCGCCGCGCGCGGCACGGTCACGGCCGGCAACAGCTCGCAGACCTCGGACGGCGCCGGCGCGCTGATCCTGGCCAGCGAGAAGGCCGTGAAGCAGTACGGCCTCACGCCGCTCGCACGCTTCGTGAGCTTTGCCAGCAAGGGCGTGCCGCCGCACATCATGGGCATCGGCCCCATCGAAGCGATTCCTGCCGCGCTGCGCTATGCGGGCCTGAAGCACGAGGACATCGACTGGTTCGAGCTGAACGAAGCCTTCGCCGCGCAGTCGCTGGCCGTCATCAACACGCTGGGGCTCGATCCATCGAAGGTGAACCCGATGGGCGGCGCCATCGCGCTGGGCCATCCGCTGGGTGCGACGGGCGCCATCCGCTCGGCCACGGTGGTGCACGCGCTGCGCCGCGAGAACCTGAAGTACGGCATGGTCACGATGTGCGTGGGCATGGGGCAGGGCGCCGCCGGGATCTTCGAGCGGGTCTGAGCATGGCCCCCTGGCTGTGCCGCGCCGCAGCCAGGGGCGTCCCGCACACGACTGCGCGAGCGCACCCACCGGAGGCACACTGCCGATCATGACGACGAGCACGCACCCCTTCGACAAAGCCCTGAGGATCCACCACAGCGACATCCGCGTGGGGCACTTCACCGGCACCACCAGCCCCGACTACTGGAACATGGTCGGGCCGTTCGGCGGCACCACGGCGGCGCTGGTGCTGCAGTCGGTGATGCAGCACCCCGACGTGCTCGGCACGCCCATCGCGCTCACCGTCAACTACGCCGCCGCGCTCGAGGCGGGCGCTTTCGACATCCAGGCCACGGCCGTGCGCACCAACCGCTCGACACAGCACTGGACCGTGCAGGTCACGCAGCCCGGCCCCGGCGGCGCGCCCAACATGACGACCACCGCCACCGTGGTCACGGCCGCGCGCCGCGACACCTGGGGCGAGGGCGACATGCCGATGCCCGAGGCGCCGCGGCCCGAGACCGTCGACCGCATGAGCATCGGCCCATCGGGCGTGGCGTGGATCGACCAGTACGAGATGCGCCCCTTCAGCGGCGGCATTCCCGCGAAGTGGGACGGCAGCCTGCAACACAGCGAAACCCGCATCTGGCTGCGCGACGCCCAAGCGCGCCCGCTCGACTTCGCCTCGCTCGCCGCGATGAGCGACGTGTTCTATCCGCGCGTGTGGCTGCGCCGCGCCAGGCACGTGCCGGCGGGCACGGTGTCGATCACCACCTACTTCCACGCCGGCCCGGCGCAACTGGCAGAGGTCGGCACGGGCTACCTGCTGGGCCGCGCGGCGGGGCAGCAGTTCTTCAACGGTTTCTTCGACCAGACGGCGCATCTGTGGAGCGAGAAGGGCGTGCTGCTGGCCACCTCCAACCAGATCGTCTACTACAAGGAATAGAGAAACATGGCCGCATTGCAGAAAGCCGCGCTCATCGTCGGCGCCGGAGACGCCACCGGCGGTGCCATCGCACGCCGCTTCGCACGCGAGGGTTTCGCCACCTGCGTCACCCGGCGCAGCCTCGACAAGCTGCAGCCGCTGGTCGCGCAGATCGAGGCCGACGGCGGCCGCGCCCATGCCTTTGCCTGCGATGCGCGCAAGGAGGAAGAAGTGGTCGCGCTCGTCGAGCAGATCGAATCGACCGTCGGGCCGATCGAGGTGATGGTGTTCAACATCGGCGCCAACGTGCCCGAGAGCATCCTCAGCGAGACCGCGCGCAAGTACTTCAAGGTCTGGGAGATGGCGTGCTTCTCTGGCTTCCTCAACGGGCGCGAGGTGGCCAAGCGGATGGTGGCGCGCGAGATGCCCAAGGGTGGGCACCGCGGCACGATCATCTTCACCGGCGCGACGGCGTCGCTGCGCGGCGCGGCGAACTTCGGCGCGTTCTCGGGCGCCAAGATGGCGCTGCGCGCGCTGGCCCAGTCGATGGCGCGCGAACTGGGTCCGCAGGGCATTCACGTGGCGCACGTGGTGGTCGACGGCGCCATCGACACCGAATTCATCCGCAGCAACTTCCCCGAGCGCTATGCGCTGAAGGAAAGCGACGGCATCCTGAACCCCGACCACATTGCCGACAGCTACTGGATGCTCCATTCGCAGCCGCGCGATGCGTGGACGCACGAGCTCGACCTGCGGCCCTGGTCCGAGAAGTTCTGAAGAATTCCGCGAAGGAGACAACGCCAATGACCAAATCCGTCGACTTCTATTTCGACTTCGGCAGCCCCGCCGCCTACCTGGCCGCGACGCAGCTGCCGCACATCTGCGCCGACACCGGTGCCGAACTGGTGTGGAAGCCCATGCTGCTCGGCGGCGTGTTCCAGGCCACGGGCAACCATTCGCCGGCCGAGATCAAGCCCAAGGGTCCGTACATGACGACCGACCTGAAGCGCTTCGCCAGGCGCTACGACGTGCCCTTCGCGCACAACCCGCACTTCCCCATCAACACGCTGCTGCTGATGCGCGGCGCCACCGGCATCCAGATGAAGGAGCCGGCGCGCTTCGGCGCCTACGTCGATGCGGTCTTCCACGCCATGTGGGTCGAGCCGAAGAACCTCAACGACCCGGCGACCGTCGGCGCCGTCTTGCAAAATGCGGGCTTCGACGCCGCGAGCCTGCTCGCGCTGGCCGGTGCGCAGGAAACCAAGGACCGCCTGAAGGCCGTCACGCAGGAAGCGGTGGAGCGCGGCGTCTTCGGCGCACCCACCATGTTCGTCGGCGACGAGATGTTCTGGGGCCAGGACCGGCTCGATTTCGTACGCGAAGCACTTGCCGCCGCCTGAGGGCGGCACCACCCGTTCCATTCAAGGATTTTTTATGAGCGACATCCTCGTCCACACCGAAGCCGGCGTGATGACCATCACCTTCAACCGCGTCGACAAGAAGAACTCGATCACCAGCAGCATGTACGCCGAATTGGCCGACGCGCTGGCCACCGCGGAGAGCGAAGCCGCCGTGCGCTGCGTGCTGATCCAGGGCGACCCGACCATCTTCAGCGCGGGCAACGACATCGGTGACTTCCTCAACGGCCCGCCGTCGACGCAGGAGTCGCCGGTGTTCCGCTTCCTGCGCGGCATCGCCACCTTCCCCAAGCCCATCGTCGCCTCGGTGTGCGGCCCGGCCGTGGGCATCGGCACCACCATGCTGTTCCACTGCGACCTGGTCTACGCGGGGGACAACGCGGCTTTCTCGATGCCCTTCGTGAACCTGGGCCTGTGCCCCGAGGCTGCGTCGAGCCTGCTGGTGCCGCAGATGCTGGGCTACCACCGCGCCGCCGAGGCGCTGCTGCTGGGCGAGCCTTTCATGGCCGAGGCCGCGCTCGAAGTGGGCCTGGTCAACCGCGTGGTGCCGCCGACCGAAGCCAACGGCATCGCGCAGATGCAGGCCCGCAAGCTCGCGGCCAAGCCGCTGAGCGCGCTGATCGAGACCAAGCGCCTGCTGAAGAAGGGCCAGATGCCCGCCGTGCTCGAGCGCATGGGCGAAGAGGGCGCGAGCTTCGGTCGCATGCTGCGCGAGCCGGCGGCGCGGGAGGCCTTCGGTGCCTTCATGGAGAAGCGCAAGCCTGATTTCTCCAAGGTCTGACGTGCTTTCCGGACTTGCGCGCTTAAACTGTCCGGCGTGCAAATCCAAGGGGTCAGAACTCTCCTAGCGCCCGGCCAGCGGGCGAGTGATGCTACTGGAAAAGTAGCATTCCAGCCGGTGCGCCGGCGTACTTTGGGTTTGCTTGCGGGCGCACTGGCGGCGCCCGCGCTGGTTCTGGCGCGGGTGCGTCCGCTGCGCATCGGCGTCATCGGCTCGTGGTCCGGGCCCTATGCGGGCGGCGGGCGCCAGTTCGATGCGGGCATGGCGGTCTGGCTGGCCGCGCACAACCATCACATCGCAGGCCGGCCGGTCGAGCTGCTGCGGCGCGACGTGCCCGGCAGCGCACCCGACCAGGCGCGGCGCCATGCGCAGGACCTCGTGGAGAGCGAACAGGTCGACCTGCTGGGCGGGCTCGACTTCAGCTCCAACGCCTACGCCGTGGGCGCCGTCGCCACGCAGGCCAGGATGCCCCTCATCGTGATGAACGCCGCGTCCTCCGGCATCACGTCGCGCTGCCCGTTCGCGGTGCGGGTGTCCTTCACCATCGCCCAGGTCACGCTGCCGCTGGCGCGATGGGCGCTGCAGCAGGGGCTGCGCGACGTGTGCACGGTGGTGGCCGACTACGCCTCGGGTGTCGATGCCGAGAGCGCCTTCGTCTCGGGCATCACCGCGGGCGGCGGGCGGGTCGGCGCGATGCTGCGGGTGCCGCTGGCCACGCTCGACTACTCGGCCTACATGCTGCGGCTGCGCGAGCTCAAGCCGCAGGCGGTGTTCTTCTTCCTGCCCTCGGGGCAGATGCCGGCCACCTTCCTCAAGTTCTGGCGCGACCGCGGCATGGCCGACACCGGCATCCGCCTGCTTGCCACGGGCGATGCCACCGACGACCACTATCTCGAAGGCGTCGGCGAGCTGGCCGATGGCCTGGTCACCAGCCACCACTATTCGTTCGCGCACGACTCGCCGGCCAACCGCCGCTTCACGGGCGTGTTCGAAACCGAGTACGGCAGCCACCTGCGGCCGGGCTATTTCGCCGTGGCGGCCCACGACGCGCTCGCGGCCGTGGATGCGGCCATGAGTTCGCCCGCCGCGCGCGGCAATGCGGGCGGGGAGCGGCTGGTGGATGCGTTTCGCGGCCTCAGGCTGGACAGCCCGCGCGGGCCGGTCGAGATCGACGCCCATACGCGGGACATCGTGCAGACCGTGTACATCCGCCGGGTGGAGCGCCGCGACGGGCGCTGGATCAACCGCGAGTTCGAGCGCTTCGAGCGGGTGCGCGACCCGGGCCTGTGAGCCTGCCCGATCAGGGCTGTTGTTCGATGGGGCGCGGGCGGCCGTTGTCGTCGATGGCCACGTAGGTGAAGGTCGCCTGCGTCACCTTGATGTACTCGCCCTGCGCCCGGAAGCGCTCTGCGAACACCTCGACCGTCACCGTGACCGAGGTGCGCCCGATGCGCACCAGCTTCGAATAGAACGAGAGGATGTCGCCCAGCCGCACCGGCTGCTTGAAGATGAACTCGTTCACCGCCACCGTGGCCTGGCGGCCCTTGGCGTAGCGCGCGGGGATCACCGAGCCGGCCAGGTCGCACTGCGCCATGACCCAGCCGCCGAAGATGTCGCCGTTGGCATTGCAGTCGGCCGGCATCGGAATGACCTTGAGCACCAGCTCCATGTCGGTGGGCAGGCTCTTGAGGGTGGCGGCAGCGGCGGCGCTGGAAGTATCTGACATGGGCACAATCTGGAACAAACAAGCAACCACGATTGTCTCCCATGCGCCGCAGCGGCGAAGCCCTTCCCCCCTCCCACCCCGTCTCCGGCCACCCGCCGGAGCGCAGCGACCGTTCCGACTGGGCGACGCTGCGCCGCCTGTTTCCCTACCTCTGGCAGTACAAGTGGCGGGTGGCCGCCGCGCTGGCCTTCATGGTGGGCGCCAAGGTGGCCAACGTCGGCGTGCCGGTGCTGCTGAAGAACCTGGTCGACACCATGACGCCCAAGCCCGACATGGCCCAGGCGCTGCTCATCGTGCCCATCGGCCTGCTGCTGGCCTACGGCCTGCTGCGCTTCTCGACCTCGCTGTTCGGCGAGCTGCGCGAGCTGATCTTCGCCAAGGCCACCGAGGGCACGGCCCGGCAGATCGCGCTGGAGGTGTTCCGCCACCTGCACGCGCTGAGCCTGCGCTTTCACCTGGAGCGCCAGACCGGCGGCATGACGCGCGACATCGAGCGCGGCACGCGCGGCGTGCATTCGCTCATCTCGATGTCGCTCTACAGCATCGTGCCGACCATCATCGAGCTGGTGCTGGTGCTCACCATCCTGGGCGTGAAGTTCGATTCGCTGTTCGTCTGGATCACGGCCGCCGCGCTGGTGCTGTACATCGCCTTCACCGTGACGGTGACCGAATGGCGCACCAAGTTCCGCAAGACCATGAACGAGCTCGACTCCGTGGCCCAGAGCCGCGCGGTCGATTCGCTGCTGAACTACGAAACCGTCAAGTACTTCAACAACGAAGACTTCGAGGCCGGCCGCTACGACGCCAGCCTCGACCGCTACCGCAAGGCCGCCATCAAGAGCCAGCGCACGCTGAGCATGCTCAACACCGGGCAGCAGCTGCTGATTGCGGTGAGCCTGGTGCTGATGCTGTGGCGCGCCACCTCGGGCGTGGTGGAGGGGCGCATGACGCTGGGCGACCTGGTGATGGTCAACGCCTTCATGATCCAGCTCTACATTCCGCTGAACTTCCTGGGCGTGATCTACCGCGAGATCAAGCAGAGCCTGACCGACCTCGACAAGATGTTCGTGCTGATGGAAAAGGAGCGCGAGGTGCGCGACGCGTCCGGTGCGCAGCCGCTGGCCGGCGCCGACGCCACCGTGCGCTTCGAGGACGTGAGCTTTGCCTACGAGCCCGCCCGGCCCATCCTCAAGCACGTGAGCTTCGAGATCCCGGCCGGCAAGACGGTGGCGGTGGTCGGGCCTTCGGGCTCGGGCAAGTCGACGCTGGCGCGGCTGCTGTACCGCTTCTACGACGTGCAACAGGGGCGCATCACCATCGGCGGGGAAGACATCCGCGAAGTGACGCAGTCCAGCGTGCGCCGCGCCATCGGCATCGTGCCGCAGGACACGGTGCTCTTCAACGACACGGTCGAATACAACATCGCCTACGGCCGCCCGGGCGCGAGCCGCGAAGAAGTGGAAGCCGCCGCGCGCGCCGCGCGCATCCACGACTTCATCGTGGCCACGCCCAAGGGCTATGACACCACCGTGGGCGAGCGCGGCCTCAAGCTCTCCGGCGGCGAGAAGCAGCGCGTGGCCATTGCGCGCACGCTGCTGAAGAACCCGCCGATCGTGATCTTCGACGAGGCCACCTCGGCGCTCGACTCGGCCAACGAACGCGCCATCCAGTCGGAACTGAAGAGCGCCGCGCAGGACAAGACCACGCTGGTCATCGCGCACCGCCTGTCGACGGTGGTCGACGCGCACGAGATCCTGGTGCTGGAGTCGGGCGTGATCGTCGAGCGCGGCACGCATGCCGAGCTGCTCGCCAGGCAGGGCCGCTACGCGCAGATGTGGGCTTTGCAGAAGAGCGAAGCGGTTCCGATGCTCTAGCGCGATCATTCGTCACTTTTCCATCGATTCCAGGAGTTCATACGTGTCGACCAAGATTCCCCTGCTGGTGCTCAGCAGCCTCTCGAGCGCCCACCAGGCCCAGATCGGCGAGGTCTACGACATGACCTACGCCTTCGGCGCGGCGGAGCGCGCAGCCGCCATCGCAGAGCACGGCAAGAAATTCCGCGCGGTGCTGACGATCGGCGTCATCGGCATCACGCCCGAGGAGATTGCGGCCATGCCGGCGGTGGAGCTGATCTGCTGCATGGGCGCGGGCTACGAAGGCTTGCCGCTCGAGGTGACGCGCGCGCGCGGCATCGTGACGGCCAACGGCGCCGGCACCAACGACGACTGCGTGGCCGACCACGCCTTCGGCCTGCTGATCAGCATCGTGCGCGAGTTCCGCAAGCTCGACCGGCTGTGCCGCGAAGGCGTGTGGCGCGAAGCCATCCCGCAGCCGCCGAAAGTGTCGGGCAAGAAGCTGGGCATCCTGGGGATGGGCACCATCGGCCAGCAGATCGCCAAGCGCGCCGCGGCCTTCGACATGGAGGTCGGCTATCACAACCGCAAGCCGAAGGAAGGCGTGGCGCAGCGCTACTTCGACGACCTGAAGTCGCTGGCGGCATGGGCAGACTTCCTGGTGCTGGCCGCGCCGGGCGGGCCGGCAACGAAGCACCTGGTCAATGCCGAAGTGCTCGACGCGCTGGGGCCGCAGGGCTATCTGGTGAACATCGGCCGCGGCAGCGTGGTCGACACCGACGCGCTGGCCGCGGCGCTGCGCGAGAACCGCATCGCCGGAGCCGGCCTCGATGTGTACGAGAGCGAGCCGAAGCGGCCGGAGCAGCTGGTCGGCCTGGACAACGTGCTGCTCACGCCGCACATGGCCGGATGGTCGCCCGAGGCGACGCAGAAGTCGGTGGACCATTTCCTTGCGAATGCCGAAGGGCACTTCGCGGGGCGCGGCGTGCTGACCCCGGTCTGATGTCTTTGCGCCTTTCCCCTCTGGGGGAAGGTTGGGATGGGGGCGGGCAGGGCGCCTGCGGTGAGCGCCGCTTGCCCCCACCCCGGCCCTCCCCCGGAAGGGGAGGGAGTCAAGCCAATACCGGGGGGCGTTTGGCGGCCCAGCCGCAGGCCAGGTCATACGCATGCCCGAGCCGCAGCACATCCAGATCCGCATGGATCGGCCCGGCAAGCTGCAGCCCCATCGGCAACCCGCCTTCCCCGAACCCCGCGCGCACATTCAGCGTCGGCAGCCCCGCCAGCGTGAACGGCGTGACGATCTCCATCCACCGGTGGTACGTGTCGCTCTTCACGCCGGCCACCTCGGCCGGCCAGTGCAGCTCGGCGTCGAACGGAAACACCTGCGCCGTCGGCGCCAGCACGAAGTCGAAGCGCTCGAACAGCTTGAGAAACGCGCGGTACACGTTCGAGCGGTAGTTCGAGGCCTGATAGAGCGAGGCCGCGTCGAGGTGCCGGCTCTGCTCTATTTCCCATTGCGCCTCGGGCTTGAGCTGCGCGAACAGCTTCGGGTCGCTCAGGTAGGCGCCCAGCTTGCCGCCCACCAGCAGTTGCCTCAGGCGCAGCCAGGCGCTCCAGTTGTGCTCGCGCGGCACGTCGAGCGTGCAGGGCTCGACCTCGCAGCCGATGTCGCGGAAGGTGCCGAGCGCTTTTTCGCCGAGCTCGCGCACGCCGGGCGCCAGCGGCAGGTCGGGCCAGATGCTGCCCAGCCAGCCGATGCGCAGGCCCTTGCCGTCGCCGTCGAGCTGCAGCGCGTCGGGCGAGGGCAGGGCGTGCGGCGACGACAGCGGCACCCGGCCGTCGAAGCCCGACTGCACCGCCAGCAGGCGCGCCGCGTCTTCCACGGTGCGCGCCATCGGGCCTTCGATGCCCAGTTGCTGGAAGAACAGCTCCTGCTCGGGGTCGCCGGGCACGCGTCCGCGCGAAGGCCGAATGCCGATCACGTTGTTGAACGCGGACGGGTTGCGCAGCGAGCCCATCATGTCGCTGCCGTCGGCCACGGGCACCATGCCCAGGGCCAGCGCCACGGCCGCGCCGCCGCTGCTGCCGCCCGCGCTGCGCTCGGGCGCATAGGCGTTGCGCGTGATGCCGAACACCGGGTTGTAGGTGTGCGAGCCGAGCCCGAACTCGGGCGTGTTGGTCTTGCCGATGACGATGGCGCCGGCGGCCCTTGCGCGGGCCACGTGCAGGCTGTCGGTGCGCGCCGGCGAGCGCGGCGACAGCGGCGAGCCCATCGAGGTCGGCAGCCCGGCGGCGTGGCTCAGGTCCTTCACCGCGAGCGGAAAGCCGTGCATCCAGCCGCGCCGTTCGCCGCGCGCCAGCTCGGCATCGCGCTCGTCGGCCTCCGCCAGCGACAGCGCCGGATCGCGCAGCGACACGATGGCGTTGAAGCGCGGATTCAGCGCCTCGATGCGCGCCAGCGAGGCGGCCATCAGCTCGCGGCAGGACACGTCGCGCGCGGCGATGCGGCGGGAGAGTTCGGTGGCGCTGAGGTCGAGCAGGTCGGCTGAAGGCATGGCGAGTGCGGGAAAAGGAGGGGGCGCCCAGTATGGCGCGGCGCTCGCATAATCGCCGCGTATGGAAACAAAGTGGCTCGAAGACTTCATCAGCCTTGCGGAAACGCGCAGCTTCAGCCGCTCGGCCCAGTTGAGGCATGTAACCCAGCCGGCGTTCTCGCGCCGCATCCAGGCGCTCGAAGGCTGGGCCGGCACCGACCTGGTCGACCGCAGCTCGTACCCGACGCGCCTCACGCCCGCGGGGCAGACGCTCTACAGCCAGGCCATCGAGATGCTGCAGTCGCTGCAGAGCACGCGCGCCATGCTGCGCGGCCATTCGGCCGCCGGGCAGGACGTGATCGAGTTCGCGGTGCCGCACACGCTGGCCTTCACCTTCTTCCCGGCCTGGGTCACGTCGCTGCGCGAGCACTTCGGCCCCATGAAGAGCCGGCTCATCGCGCTCAACGTGCATGACGCGGTGCTGCGGCTGGTGGAGGGCAGCTGCGACCTGCTGATCGCCTACCACCACCCCTCGCAGCCGCTGCAGCTGGACGCCAACAAGTACGAGATGGTCAGCTTGGGCGAGGAAACCGTCGCTCCCTGGGTCAAGGCCGACGCCGACGGCGCGCCGCGCTACCGGCTGCCGGGCCGCCCCGGCCAGCCGCTGCCTTACCTGGGCTATGCGCCGGGCGCCTACCTGGGGCGCGTCGTCGACCAGCTGCTGAAGGAGTCGGGCACGGCCATCCACCTCGACCGCGTCTATGAAACCGACATGGCCGAGGGCCTGAAGGTGATGGCGCTGGAGGGCCACGGCATCGCCTTCCTGCCGCAGAGCGCGGTGCGCAAGGAGATCAAGGCGCGCAAGCTGGTGAGTGCGCTGCCGCCCGAGATCGACAGCCTGGAGGCGACGATGGAAATCCGCGCCTACCGCGAGCGGCCGACAGCGCCGGCGCCGGTCAAGGGCGCGTCCGGCCGCGCCGCCAAGTCGTCGTCGCTCGACAGCATGCAGCCCAAGGGCACGGCGGACGCGCTGTGGTCCTATCTGGTCGGCACCCAGCCGCCGCGCTGACTGCGTTTTTGTGCACCGCACAATCTATAAATGACGCGCATGACCGTCCCCGCAAACGGCATTGGCACGGCGGGGCCCGGGCCACTACAGTCGCGGCAGTTTTTTAACGCCGCTGTCACAAGCAAGCTTTACGGCACGCGCCACCCGCGTGCTTTTTTTTAGCCGAGGAACCTGTATGAGCACCAATTTCAGGACCGAACACGACTTCCTCGGCGAGAAGCAGATTCCAGCCGCCGCCTACTGGGGCGTGCACACGGCGCGGGCCGTCGAGAACTTCGCCATCTCCGGCACCCGCATCTCGGCCATGCCCGACCTGGTGCGCGCGCTGGCCTACGTGAAGAAGGCCGCCACCCGCGCCAATGCCGACCTCGGCGCCATCGACCGCGACCGCGCCGCCGCCATCATCCTGGCGTGCGAGGACGTCATCGACGGCAAGCTGCTCGACGAGTTCGTGGTCGACGTCATCCAGGGCGGCGCCGGCACCTCCACCAACATGAACGCCAACGAGGTCATCTGCAACCTCGCGCTGGAAAAGCTGGGCCACGAGAAGGCGCGCTACGACGTGCTGCACCCGAACGACCACGTCAACGCCTCGCAGAGCACCAACGACGTGTACCCCACCGCCGTGCGGCTGGCGCTGTGGTTCGCCATCGGCAGGCTGCTGGAGTCGATGGCCTCGCTGCGCCGCGCGTTCGAGGCCAAGGCGCTCGAGTTCAAGGACATCCTCAAGATCGGCCGCACCCAGCTGCAGGACGCCGTGCCCATGACGCTGGGCCAGGAGTTCCTGACCTACGCCATCATGATCGGCGAGGACGAGGAGCGGCTCGGCGAGGCGCGCGCGCTCATCGAGGAAATCAACCTCGGTGCCACCGCCATCGGCACCGGCATCAACGCACCGCACGGCTACGCCAACCTCGCATGCCAGTACCTGGCCGAGCAGACCGGCGTGCCGCTCAAGCAGGCCGCCAACCTCATCGAGGCCACGCAGGACACGGGCGCCTTCGTGCAGCTGTCGGGCGTGCTCAAGCGCGTGGCCACCAAGCTCAGCAAGACCTGCAACGACCTGCGCCTGCTCTCCAGCGGCCCGCAGGCCGGCTTCGGCGAGATCCGGCTGCCGGCGCGGCAGGCGGGCTCGTCGATCATGCCGGGCAAGGTCAACCCGGTGATCCCGGAGGTGATGAACCAGGTGGCCTTCGAGGTCATCGGCAACGACATCACGGTCACCATGGCCTCGGAGGCCGGCCAGCTGCAGCTCAATGCCTTCGAGCCGATCATGGGCTGGAGCCTGTTCAAGAGCATCCAGCACCTGAGCCGGGCCTGCAACACCCTGCAGAAGAACTGCGTCGAGGGCATCGAGGCCAACCGGGAGTTCCTTGCCAGGCAGGTGCGCGCGTCGGTCACGCTGGTCACGGCGCTCAATCCGCTCATCGGCTACGAGAAGGCCGCGCTCATCGCCAAGACCGCGCTGGCCACCGGCGGGCCGATCGACCTGGTGGCCGAGTCGCTGGGCATCATGACCCGCGCCGAGATGGAAGCGCTGCTCGTGCCGGAAAACCTGACGCAACCTGTAAGATTGTCAGCATCTGTTTCCGCCGCGGCCATGCCGACGGGCACGGAGGCTGCTAATCAATTGCCTCCGGCGCCATGACGGGTCTCATGCACCAGACGGGCGCCCGCTCCTGCGCGAAAGCACTGGGTTCAGTGCACCGTGCACCGGGGTGGTTACCAATGCGCCCAACAACAGTGTGTGTCTAGAATTTCGATGTATTTCTTTCTGTTCAATTTCCCAAGGAGTTTTCTGATGAAAAAGCAATTGCTCGCGCTGGCCGTGACGGCATTCGTGGCATCCGGCGCCTTTGCGCAGGCCACCGATACCCTCGCCAAGATCAAGGAGCGCGGTGCAGTGAACCTGGGTGTTCGCGATTCGTCCGGCCTGGCCTACACGCTGGGTGGCGGCAAGTACGTCGGCTTCCACACTGAAATGGCCGAGAACATCATCAAGGACCTGAGCAAGGACCTCGGCAAGCCGCTGACCGTCAACTACCAGGTCATCACCTCGCAGAACCGCGTGCCGCTGGTGCAGAACGGCACCATCGACTTCGAGTGCGGCTCCACCACCAACAACACGGCCCGCCAGAAGGACGTCGACTTCGCCTACACCACCTACGTGGAAGAAGTGCGCATCCTCACCAAGGCCAATTCGGGCATCAACGGCATCGCCGACCTGAAGGGCAAGGTCGTGGCCACCACCACCGGCACCACTTCCGTCCAGACGCTGCGCAAGAACAAGCGCGCCGAAGGCGTCGACTTCAAGGAAGTCATGGGCAAGGACCACGCTGACAGCTTCCTGCTGCTCGAGTCGGGCCGCGCCGATGCGTTCGTGATGGACGGTTCCATCCTGGCCGCCAACGCCGCCAAGTCGAAGAACCCCAAGGACTTCAAGATCGTCGGCGAAGTGCTGTCGGTCGAGCCCATCGCCTGCATGCTGCCCAAGGGCGACGCCAAGCTGAAGAAGGCCGTCGACGACAGCATCGTGCGCCAGATCAAGGACGGTTCGCTCGCCAAGCTGTACGACAAGTGGTTCACCCAGCCGATCCCGCCGAACAACGTCAACCTGAACATGCCGGTGTCTGAAGGTACCAAGGCCGCCTGGGCCAGCCCGAACGACAAGCCCATGGAAGCCTACGCCCCCAAGTAAGGCGGCGCCAGACCTGAAAAAGCCAAGCCCGCGCGGCACCCTGCCGACGCGGGCTTTTCGATGCAATGGGCGCGGGCCCTTACCCGCGAAGGAGGATGGATGCTGAACCTGGACATGTCGGTCTTTTGCCAGGACACGCTCACCAATGAAGTGGTCGCAAGCTGCTTTGCGCGAGGAGCGGACCAGACCTATCTGCAATGGATGTTGAATGCCTGGGGCTGGACCGTGGGCGTGTCGCTCTCGGCCCTGCTCGTGGCGCTCGTCGTGGGTTCGATCATCGGCACGCTGCGCACGCTCCCCGACAGTCCCTGGCTGGTTCGGCTCGGCAACGCATGGGTGGAGCTGTTCCGCAACATCCCGTTGCTGGTCCAGGTGTTCATCTGGTACTTCGTGCTGCCGAAGATCATTCCGCCCATGCGCGACCTGCCGCCGTTCGTGCTGGTGGTCTGCGCGCTGGGCTTCTTCACGTCCGCGCGTATCGCCGAGCAGTTGCGCTCGGGCATCCAGGCGCTTCCGCGCGGCCAGCGCTACGCGGGCATGGCGGTGGGCTTCACGACGCCGCAGTACTACCGCTTCGTGCTGCTGCCGATGGCGTACCGGATCATCATGCCGCCGCTGACCAGCGAGTCGATGAACATCTTCAAGAACTCGTCGGTGGCCTTCGCGGTGTCCATTCCCGAGCTCACGCAGTTCTACCTGCAGGCCGGTGAAGAGACCTCGGCGCAGATCCCGATCTACATCGGCGTGATCGCTCTCTACGTCATCAGCGCCATGCTGGTGAACCGCATCCTGACTTTCATCGAGCGCAAGGTGCGCGTGCCGGGCTTCGTTGCCGCCGGCGGCACGGGAGGCCACTGACATGATGAATCTCGACTTTTCCTTCTACAACTGGAGCCTGATCAGCACCTATGTGCTGAAGGGCTTCTACTTCAGCGTGATCCTGACGGTGGTGGCCACGCTGGGCGGCATCTTCTTCGGCACCCTGCTTGCGCTCATGCGCCTGTCGGGCAAGAAGTGGCTGGACTTTCCCGCGGCCGCCTACGTCAACGGCATGCGCTCCGTGCCGCTGGTGATGGTGATCCTGGGCTTCTTCCTGCTGGTGCCGTTCATCATCGGGCGGCCCATCGGGGCGGAGACCTCGGCGGTCATCACCTTCGTCTGCTTCGAGGCCGCCTATTTTTCCGAGATCATGCGTGCCGGCATCCAGTCGATCCCGCGCGGGCAGGTCTCCGCCGGCATGGCTGTGGGCATGACCTACGGCCAGAACATGAAGCTGGTGATCCTGCCCCAGGCGTTCCGGAACATGCTGCCGGTGCTGCTCACGCAGACCATCATCCTTTTCCAGGATACGTCGCTGGTCTACGCCATCGGCGCGTACGACATGCTCAAGGGCTTCGAGACCGCCGGCAAGAACTTCGGGCGGCCGGAAGAGGCCTACCTGCTGGCGGCCGTCGTCTATTTCGTCATGTGCTATGCCCTTTCCTGGCTGGTGAAGCGCCTGCACAAGAAAATCGCCATCATCAGATGACCCCCAGTCTTCGCGCACTTCGTGTCGCTTCGCCAACCCCCTTCCAGGGGGCAACGCCGGTGGCCCGGGAAAGCCGGTTCCACGGCGTTTCCCCGACTGCATTCGGTGCGATGAACCTGCTCACAGGAGTTTGAAAATGTCCGAAAAAATGATCGAAATCAAGAACGTATCCAAGTGGTACGGCCCGGTGCAGGTGCTCAACGACTGCTCCGTCAACATCTCCAAGGGCGACGTGGTCGTCGTCTGCGGCCCCTCGGGGTCCGGCAAGTCCACGCTCATCAAGACCGTGAACGCGCTGGAGCCCTTCCAGAAGGGTGAGATCACCGTCAACGGCATCCCGTTGCACGACCCCAAGACCAACCTGCCCAAGCTGCGCTCCAAGGTCGGCATGGTGTTCCAGCACTTCGAGCTGTTCCCGCACCTGTCGGTGACCGAGAACCTCACGATCGCGCAGATCAAGGTGCTGGGCCGCTCGCCCGACGAAGCCAAGACCCGCGGCCTGAAGATGCTCGACCGCGTGGGCCTGATGGCGCACAAGGACAAGTTCCCGGGCCAGCTCTCGGGCGGCCAGCAGCAGCGCGTGGCCATTGCCCGCGCGCTGTCGATGGACCCGATCGTGATGCTGTTCGACGAACCCACCTCGGCGCTCGACCCCGAGATGGTCGGCGAAGTGCTCGACGTGATGGTGGCCCTGGCCAAGGAAGGCATGACCATGATGGTGGTCACGCACGAAATGGCCTTCGCCCGCAAGGTGGCCAGCCGCGTGATCTTCATCGACGTGGGCGGCCGCATCCTGGAAGACTGCCCGAAGGACGAGTTCTTCGGACACCCGGAGAACCGCCAGCCGCGCACCAAGGACTTCCTCAACAAGATCCTGCAGCACTGATCCGCCGCGCAGGAAAGACAAGCCACGTTGTTCCGCAGCGTGGCTTTTTTCATTGCGCGATGACTTCTTCGATGCCCGGCCCTCGACCGCCGGCCCCTTGCGATGGAACTCCGCCAACTCCGCTATTTCGTGAAAGTCTGCGAACTGCGCAGCATGGGCCGCGCGGCCATCGAGCTCGGCGTGGTGACATCGGCGCTGAGTCAGCAGATCAGCCGCCTGGAGGGCGAGCTCAGCACCCGGCTGCTTCAACGCAGCAGCACCGGTGTCATTCCCACCGACGCCGGCGTGGCCTTCCTGCAGCAGGCCCAGCTCACGCTCCGCCATGCCGACGAGGCCGTGCGCGCGGCGCAGCAGGCACGCCTTTCCGGCCATGTGAGCGTGGGCCTGGCGCCAACCACCGCCTCCGTGCTCGGGTTGCCGCTGATCCGGGAAATGCGTGCGCGCTACCCCGACGTGCGGCTGCATCTGGTGGAGTCGCTGTCGGGCAACCTGGCCAGCATGCTGCAGTCTCGCCAGCTCGACCTGGCGGTGCTGTTCGAGACCGCCACGCCGCGCCGCTGGAGCATCGAGCCGCTGCTCGATGAAAAGCTCTTCGTCCTCGCGGCCGTCGGCCTGGCGCAGCGCCCGCCGGGTCCGAAGGTGCGGCTGGCCCAGCTTGCCGGCGTCCCGCTCATCATGCCCAGCGCCGGCCACGGCCTGCGCGCCAGCCTCACTTCCGCTTTCGCCCGTGCCCGCATCGAGCCCTTGGTGGTGGCCGAGATCGACGGCCTGGCGCTGCTGATGGATGCCGTGCGCGCCGGCCTGGGCGCCACCATCCAGCCCGGTGCCGCCCTCGCGCGGCAGCCGGCGGACGATGTGCTCAGCAGCCAGATCACCGACAACCACGTGGGCCGGCGCAGCCTGCTGGTCAGCCTGTCGGACGACGAACTGTCGCCGGCCGCGCTGGCCACCCGGGTGGTGATGGCCGACACCGCGCGCATGCTGGTGCGCGAAGGCCGCTGGGCTGGCGCGAGTCTTCTCGAAAACTGAACACCTGTTGCCCGATCCGGCCTGTCGCCTGAAGGGTGGCCTGCCTACAGTCTCCCGACCCACAAGGAGACGAGAAGTGAGCGATGAACAGGTCGATGTGCTGGTCGTAGGCGGCGGCAACGCCGCGCTTTGCGCCGCGCTGATGGCACGCGAGGCGGGCGCCAGCGTCCTGCTGCTCGAAGCCGCGCCCAAGGCATGGCGCGGCGGCAATTCGCAGCACACGCGCAACCTGCGCTGCATGCACGACGGTCCCCAGGACGTACTCGTGGAGGCCTACCCCGAGGAAGAATACTGGCAGGACCTGCTCAAGGTGACCGGGGGCCTGACCGACGAACACCTGGCCCGGCTGGTCATCCGTGCTTCGTCGAATTGCCGCGACTGGATGCGCAGCCACGGCGTGCACTTCCAGCCGCCTCTCTCCGGCGCACTGCACGTGGCGCGCACCAACGCCTTCTTCATGGGTGGCGGCAAGGCGCTGGTGAACGCCTATTACCGCAGCGCCGAGCGCCTCGGGGTGCGGATCCGCTACGAGACGCCCGTGGCTTCGGTGGAGCTCGACGGCCTGCGCTTCACCGCGGTGCGCACCGAGGGCGGTGAACGGATCACCGCGAGAAGCTGCGTGCTCGCGGCCGGCGGGTTCGAGTCGAACCGTGAATGGCTGCGCGAGGCCTGGGGCCGCAACGACCGCGGCGAATGGCCGGCGGACAACTTCCTGATCCGCGGAACCCGCTTCAACCAGGGCGTGCTGCTCAGGCAATTGATCGATGCCGGCGCGGACTCCGTCGGTGATCCATCGCAGGGCCACATGGTGGCCATCGATGCCCGCGCGCCCCTCTACGACGGCGGCATCTGCACGCGCATCGATTGCGTGTCGCTGGGCGTGGTCGTCAACCGCGAGGCCCGCCGCTTCTACGACGAAGGCGAAGACTTCTGGCCCAAACGCTACGCCATCTGGGGGCGGCTGGTAGCCCAGCAGCCGGGACAGATGGGCTATTCCATCATCGACCAGAAAGCGGTGGGCCGCTTCATGCCTCCCGTGTTTCCGGGCGCTGTCGCCGACACGCTGCCCGAGCTGGCACGCCTGCTCGGCCTGGACGAGGCGACCTTCCTGAGCACCATTGCCGACTACAACGCCGCCTGCCGTGTCGGCCGCTTCGACCACACGGCCCTCGATGACTGCCACACCGAAGGGCTGTCCCCCGCCAAGACCCACTGGGCGCGGCCCATCGACACCGCGCCCTTCCACGCCTACCCGCTGCGCCCCGGCATCACCTTCACCTACCTCGGCCTGAAGGTGGACGACACCGCCGCCGTGCGCTTTGGCGACCGGCCCAGCCCCAACCTCTTCGTGGCCGGCGAAATGATGGCCGGCAACGTGCTCGGCAAGGGCTACACCGCCGGCGTCGGCATGAGCATCGGCACCGCCTTCGGCCGCATTGCCGGCACGCAGGCCGCGGCCGCGGTCCTGAAGCAGAAAGAAATCCACCATGCAAACGCTTGAAGCCCTGGCACGCGAGGCGGGGTCGCTCGCGGACGGTCCGCGCCGCGTCATTCCCATTCTTTCGGCCGCCGAGAGCGAGGTCGGCCGGCAGATGCAGATCTGCAATGCCTGCCGCTACTGCGAGGGCTTCTGTGCCGTGTTCCCGGCCATGACGCGCCGGCTCGAATTCGGCAAGGCCGACATCCACTTCCTGGCCAACCTCTGCCACAACTGCGGCGCCTGCCTGCATGCCTGCCAGTACGCGCCGCCGCACGAGTTTGCCGTCAACGTGCCAAGGGCCATGGCCGAAGTTCGCGGCCAGACCTACATGGACTACGCCTGGCCGCCCGCGCTCGGCGCGCTCTACCGACGCAACGGGCTCACGCTTTCGCTGGCCCTGGCCGGCGCGCTGGCGCTGTTCCTGGCGCTCGCCGTGGCAATGAAGGGCGGGCTGTGGGGAACGGCGCCGGGCGAAAACTTCTACAGCGTGTTTCCGCACAACCTGCTGGTCGCCCTGTTCGCCCCGGTGTTCCTGTTCGCAACCCTGGCGCTGGCCATGGGCGTGCGGCGCTTCTGGCGCGACATCACGCCCGCCACCAGCGGCGCGCCGCTGAACGGACCCGCCGCGGCGGAAGCCGCCGACGCGGCATTGCGCCTCAGGTATCTGGACGGCGGCCACGGCGACGGTTGCCACAACGAAGACGACGCCTACACGCTGGCACGCAGGCGCTTTCACCATCTCACCTTCTACGGCTTCATGCTGTGCTTCGCGGCCACCGGCGTGGCCACGCTGTATCACTACGCCTTCGGCTGGGCCGCGCCCTACGCCTTGCCCAGCCTGCCGAAACTGCTTGGCGTGGCCGGCGGCATCAGCCTGATGCTCGGCACCGTCGGCTTGTGGCACCTGAACCGCAAGCGGCATCCGCTGCACGGCGACCCGGCTCAAAAGCCCATGGACCTGGGCTTCATTGCGCTGCTGTTCCTCACCAGCTCCAGCGGCCTGGCCCTGTGGCTCGGCCGCGGCACCCCCGCCCTGGCCCTGCTGCTGTGCGTGCACCTGGGTGCCGTGATGGCGCTGTTCGCCACCATGCCCTACGGCAAGTTCGGCCACGGCATCTTCCGCAGCGCCGCCTTGCTGCGCCATGCCGTCGAGAAGCGCCTGCCAAACCCCGTCGGCCTCGGATCGGACTGACCGGCAACACGACAAAACGACAACACGACAACCTCAAGGAGACTCCGATGAAAAAGCGACAACTTCTGCACCTCGCGGCCCTGGCCGCCACCCTTTTCCTGGCAGGGCATGCGCAGGCACAAGACTTCCCGCCGAAGAAGCCCGTCACCCTGGTGGTCGGCTTCGCACCGGGCGGCGCGGCGGACGCCGCCGCACGCCTGATCGCCAGGAAGCTCGGCGAAGACATCGGCCAGACGGTGATCGTCGACAACAAGGCGGGCGCCGGCGGCAACATCGCCCACCAGTACGTGGCCACGGGGCCGGCCGACGGGTCGATGCTGCTGCTCGGCTCCGTCGGGCCGCTGACCATCGCCCCGCATGTCATGAAGGTGAGCTACGACCCGTTCAAGGACCTGGCCGCGGTTTCCGGCGGCGTCAGCTTTCCCAACGTGCTGGTGGTGCACAAGGGCCTGGGCGTGAAGACCCTGGCCGAGTTCGTGGCCCTGTCGAAGAAGAAACCCGGCAGCGTCGACTTCGCCTCGACCGGTGCCGGCTCCGCGTCCCATCTGGCCGGAGAACTGTTCAACCAGCGAGCCGGCATCGACATGGTGCATGTGCCTTACAAAGGCGGCGCCCCGGCCCTGCAAGACTTGCTGGGCCAGCGCATCGCCTCGTATTTTTCGGCGCCGCCGACTGCATTGCCGCAGATCGAGGCCGGCAATCTGGTTCCGCTGGCCAGCACGGGCCTGAGCCGCCCGGCCTACATGCCCAACATCCCCACGGTGGCGGAGTCGGGCTACCCCGGCTTCGAAGCCCTCAACTGGTATGCCTTCATGGCACCCGGCAAGACACCCGCGGCCCTGCTGGATCGCTGGAACCATGCCATCGTCAAGGTGCTGGCCGATCCTGGCGTGAAGGAAGCGCTGAACAAGCACGGCCTGACCCCGCAGCCGACCACCCGCGCCGAGCTCACCGACTTCATGAGGAAAGAGGATTCCAAATGGAGCGCGATCGTGCGCGACCGCAAGATCACCGCGAACTGACCGGACTCAAGGCAGCCGCGCGATGTGTTCCGTCAGCAGGTCGAAGAAGCCCTGCGCATCGCCGTCGATGATCCAGTTCACGTTGGCCGGCCGGCGCAGGCTGCCATGCCAGTCGGCCACCGTCTGCCCGAAGCCCATGCCCTCGCGGCTGTCGATCTCCACGTGGATGCGCCGGCCCTTGAACAGCGAAGGCTGCAGCAGGTAGGCCGTGACCGTGGCATCGTGCACCGGTCCGCCGGGCATGTCGTAGTGCTTCATTTCCTGCGGCGCGTAGGCGTCGAGGATGTCCGCGACGATCGCGCCGGCGCGGTTGCCCAGCTTGCGCAACCGCGCGATGCGCTCGTCGCTCGTGAGGATCTTGTGCGTCACGTCCAGCGGCAGCATGGTGATGGGCACGCCGCTCGCGAGCACCGCCTCGGCCGCGTGCGGGTCGGCGAACACATTGAACTCGGCCACGGGCGTGATGTTGCCGCCGTTGAAATGCGCGCCCGCCATCAGCACCAGTTCGCGCAGGCCGCGCACGATGTCGGGTGCCTGTTCCAGCGCCAGCGCAAGGTTGGTCTGCGGGCCGAGCATTGCGAGCGTCACGCTTTTCTCCGGCGCGGCGCGCAAGGTGCGGATGAGGTAGTCGACCGCGTTGCCTTCCGCGAGCGGTGCCGCGGGCTCGTACACGTCGACGCCAGTGAGGCCTTCGCGCCCGTGGATGTTGGCTGCGTAGATCGGCGTGCGCTTCAGCGGCCGCTGCGCGCCTGCGTAGACCGCAATGTCCGGCCGCCCGGCCCACTCGCACGCCAGGCGCGCATTGCGGGATGTCTTGGCCAGCGGCACGTTGCCGGCCACGGTGGTCAGCGCCCGGATGTCCAGCCGCTCGGGCGCGGCCATCGCGAAGAGCAGCGCGATCACGTCGTCGGCGCCGGGGTCCGTGTCGATGATGAGCGTGTGAAGTGCAGTGTTTATGGAATTCGGCGGCGGCATGAAAAGGGCTCCTGGCGGGCGCGAACGGCGCACCCCTGCGGCGCCAGTCTGCCAGAGCGCGGGCGCCGCTCAGCGCTGCCGCAGCCGCCTGGCGAAGAACGCCAGGATCTCGTCGCGCGCAGCGAGCGTCGGCTGGCCCGCCTCGTCGATCAGGTGCGCCGTCACCACGCTGTGCGGGCTCGCCACCACCTGCGCGAAGAAGGGCGGGGTGTCGGTGTTGGCCGCGCTGTCCGGCAGCACACGGGCCACGAAGCGCTCGCCC
The DNA here is from genome assembly GCF_030208835.1 of Variovorax sp. efr-133-TYG-130. Lineage (NCBI taxonomy): Bacteria > Pseudomonadati > Pseudomonadota > Betaproteobacteria > Burkholderiales > Comamonadaceae > Variovorax > Variovorax sp. efr-133-TYG-130. The sequence goes on from NZ_JARVTD010000027.1 coordinate 149,025, forward strand.
AGCGCCTCTGAAAAAGCGGCGAAGCGCTGCGCCCTGCAATGCTTGTCGCCCTCGAAACGGTAGGCCATGACCGTCAGGTCTTCGCGCTCCAGCCGCTCGCGCACGGCGGCCAGTTCCTCCGGCGCCATGTTCGTGGCGGCGGGGTTGTCCATCGGCAGCGAAGGCTGGCACATCACCGGCGCGAGCATCGCCGGCTCCAGCATCATCGACAGCGCGAAGTTGCCGGTGAAGCACATGCCGATGGCGCCCACGCCGGGGCCGCCGCACTCGGCATGCGCCAGCCGCGCAAGCGCGCGCAGCCATTGCGTGACCGGGCTCGATTCATTGGCGGCGAAGGCACGGAATTCCGCGCTCACGCAGGCGCGCCTGAACACGGCCACGCCTTCTTCCGCGCCTGGCACGGCGCCGTCGCGGCCGAACAGCGACGGCATGTAGACGGTGAAGCCCGACTCGCGCACCCAGCGTGCAAAGCGCGCCACATGCGGACTGATGCCGGGCATCTCGGTCATCACGATCACGGCCGGGCCCTCGCCGAGCACGTAGACCTTCTTCTCGACGCCGTCGAGCGTGATCCGGCGCGCGGTGAAATCGTCGAGCGGGTCGTCTTCGGTCAGGGGGCGGGTCGTCGCCGTCATGCGTTTGTCCTTGCTGCTCATGCAGGGCTGCGCGCCAGGTGCTGCAGATGGGCATAGCCCGCGTTGCGAGCGAAGTCGGGCAGCGTCCATATCTGGCCGCCCACGCCCCAGGCGCCGTCGGGCACTTCGTCGAGCACCACGGAGGTCATGAGGCGCCGCCGGTCGTCCGCCGGCATGGCTTCTGCGAAGGCGGCATGCATGCGCGCGGCATAGAGGCTGCGCGATGCATCGTCGAGCACGCCGGCCGGCAGCAGCACCCGCGCCATGCACGGCAGGTACTGCGCGGTGGCGTCGGCGCCGCCGCAGGTCCAGCCACCGGCAGCGACCTCGTCGATCAGCACCCAGCACATGAAACGCGCACGGGGCTCGTCCGGCATCTGCTCTACGGCTGCGGCCGCTTCATTGATCTTGCGAACCAGCGTGGCGCGGTTCTCGCCGGGAAAGGCGCCTTGGGGAATCTTCACGAGGATGTTGGGCATGGTTGTATTGGGCCCTTCGCGCCGCCAGAATGGCAGTGTCCAATTTGACTGTTTAGAGGCTGAATCAGACAGCCCCAAGAATGCACGACTTCACGATCCTGGTGCTGCCCGGCGCCTTCAATTCGAGCGTCGCGGTCACGCTCGACATCCTCGGCGCCGCGCAGGCCTTGGCTCCGCGGGCCGGCGTGGCGCCGCCGCGCTGGCGGCTGTGTTCGGTGCAGGGCGGCCCGGTGCCGCTGCAGGCCGGCATGGCCATCGACACCGCGCGCCTGCCCGTACGGCCGCGCGACGACCGCTCGGCCTGGGTGGTGCCGGGGCTCGGCCTTAACACGCCGGGCGACATCCGCCGCTGCCTCGAGAGCGACGACGCAGCCAAGGCGGTCGCGGGCCTGGTGCGGCACGCAAAGGCCGGCGGGCAGGTCGCGGCCTCCTGTTCTGCCGTGTTCCTGCTGAACGCGGCCGGGCTGCTTCAGGGCCGGCGCGCGACCACCTCGTGGTGGTATGCGCCGCTGCTCGCGCGCATGGCGCCCGGCTGCACCGTCGATGCCGACCGCATGGTGTGCGCCGACGGCCCGGTGGTCACGGCCGGCGCCGCGTTCGCGCAGACCGACCTGATGCTGCACCTGCTGCGCGAGCGCTGCGGCAGTGCGCTCACCGACCTGGTCTCGCGCATGCTACTGATCGATGGGCGCCAGGCACAGGCGCCGTTCGTGGTGCCGGAGGTGCTGGCCAACGGCAACGACCTGGTGGCGCGGCTGGCCGCGCGCGTCGAGTCGGCGCTGCCAGACGCACCGGCCGTCAGTGCGCTGGCGCGCGAGTTCTGCATGTCGGAGCGCACGCTGTCACGCCACATCCGCAAGGCCACTGGCAAGAGCACGCAGGCGCTGGTGCAGAGCGTGCGGCTGCGGCGTGCCCGCGCGCTGCTCGAAACCAGCCGCATGACGGTCGAGCAGGTGGCCGGCGCGGTGGGCTACCAGGACGCCACGGCGTTGCGGCGCCTGATGAAGAAGATGGCGGGGGCCAACCCGAGCCGCTATCGCAGTTGATGCGGCTGCCGCGGCCCCCTCTTTTTAATCGCTTACTTCTTGCGCGCGGCAATCGCCTGCTCGGCCTTCGCCACCAGGTCCGTGCCCACGGTCGACTTCCACTTGTCGTACACCGGCCGCGTCGCCTTCACGAAGGCTTCGCGCTCCGCCGGCGTGAGGCTCGTCACCGTCACGCCCATGCCCGCGATGTCTTTGAGCACCGGCTTGTCGGCCTCCACCAGGCCCTTGCGCGCGATGGCGATCTCTTCCTTGCCCGCGTCGATGGCGGCCTGCCGCACGATGGCCTGGTCGGCCGGGGTCCACGAGGCCCAGATTTCCTTGTTGACCACGAACACCAGCGGGTCGGCCACGTAGCCCCAGGTGGTGACGAACTTCTGGCCCACGGTCTGCATCTTGAGCACGGTGAACAGGAACAGCGGGTTCTCCTGGCCGTCGACCGCGCCGCTCGCGAGCGCCGGCTGTGCGTCGGCCCAGCTCATCTGCGTGGGGTTGGCGCCGAGCGCGGTGAACATGTCGGAGTAGATGGGCGAGCCGACCACGCGGATCTTCATGCCCTTGATGTCGGCGGGCGACCTGATGGGCTTCTTGGAGTTGGTGATTTCGCGGAACCCGTTTTCGCCCCACGCGAGCGGCACCACGCCGGCCTTGTCGAGCGTCTTGAACATTTCCTTGCCGACCTCGCCCTGCGTGAGCGCATCGATGGCCGCGTAGTCGGGCATCAGGAAGGGCATGGAGAACAGGTTGAGCTGCTTGACCTGCGGCGACCAGTTGATGGTGGAGCCCACGGCCATGTCGATGACGCCCTGGCGCAGCGCGCTGAACTCGCGGGTCTGGTCGCCCTGGATGAGCGAGACGCCGGGGTAGAGCTTGATATTGATGCGGCCCTGGGTGCGCTCCTTGACCATGTCGGCCCAGATTTTTCCGGCCTGCCCCCAGGGGGTGGGCGGGCCGAGCACGAGGGACATCTTGTATTCGGGCTTGTAGGCGGCTTGCGCCATTGCGCCGGTCGAGAACATGCCGAGGGCGGTGGCTGCTGCGGCGAGCCCGAGCAGGGTGCGGCGGAATTTCATGAGAGCTCTCCTTATTGTTCGAAACACTTACTGGGACCGAAAACTATTTGTTCAGGGCGCGTGCACAGGCCATCGGGTACTCCCCTCCGCGAATGTCCCCCGGCCTGCGGCCTCCTCCTTTATTTCGCTGCGGGGAGCACCCGACGCCCTGTGCACAGGGCACGCCGCTGGTGTACGGCCGATATACCGACGCCTTGTCCAACGCTCACGACGGCGGGGTGCCTTGCGCAGCGAAATAAAGGAGGAGCCCGAAGGGCGGGGGACATTCGCGGAGCAAGGTACCCCGTCGGCGTGAGCGCACCCCGAACAGCGACCGCCACGCAAGACAAGCATCAGTACCCCAACTTGCGAGGCAACCACAAAGCCAGCTCCGGGAAGACGATGACCAGCACCATCACCACGAACATCGAGAACAGCATCCACCCCACCCATCGCACCGTCTCTTCCATGCGCACATTCGCGATGCGGCACGACACCATCAGGTTGACCGCGAGCGGCGGCGTGAACTGGCCCAGCGCCACCTTCAGCGTGAGGATCACGCCGAACCACACCGGGTCCCACTTGTAGTACTGCACGATCGGCAGCAGCAGCGGCACGAAGATCAGGAAAATCGACACGCCGTCCAGGAACATGCCGACGGTAATCAGCAGCAATATCAGCAGCGCCAGGATGCCGTACTCGCCCAGGCCCGAGTTCACGATGGCGCGCGTCACCGGGTCGATCACGCCCAGCGTCGACAGCGAATACGCGAAGATGCCCGCCAGCGACACCACCAGCAGAATCACCGCAGAGAGTTCGCCCGACTCGCGCAAGATCACGAACAGGTCGCGCACCTTGATGGTCCGGTGAATGCACATGCCCACGAACAGGCCGTAGAACACCGCCACCACCGCCGCTTCGGTCGGCGTGAACCAGCCGGCGCGCATGCCACCCAGAATGAGCACCGGCGCCGCCAGCCCCCAGGTCGCTTCGCGAAAGCTCTTCCAGAAAGGCGGGCGCGGCAGCGTCGATTCGAGCGCGCCCATCTTGTGCTTGCGGGCCAGCAGCACGGCCGGAATCATCAACGCCAGGCCGGCCATCACCCCCGGGATCATGCCGGCCGCAAACAGCGCCGGTACCGAGGCGCCCGGCACCAGCACCGAATACACGATGAAGGCGACCGAAGGCGGAATCAGGATGTCGGTGGCCGCCGCCGCGCCCACCACGCTGGCGGAGAACGCCGCCGGGTAGCCGGCGCGCGACATGGCCGCGATCATCACGGCGCCCACGGCCGCCGCGTTGGCCGGGCCGGAGCCGGAGATGCCGCCGAGGAACATCGCCACGGCAATGGCCACCAGCGGCAGCATGCCGGGGCCGCGGCCCACGATGGCAATGGCAAAGTTGACGAGGCGCAGCGCCACGCCGGAGCGGTCGAAGATGGAGCCGACCAGCACGAACATCGGAATGGCCAGCAGCGGATACTTGCCCAGGCCGGCATAGAAGTTCTGCGGCACGGCGAGCAGGCCGAACCACTGGGCGTCGCTGTTGGCCAGCGCGATGCAGGCGGCGCCCGCCAGGCCCAGTGCGGCGCCGATGGGCACGCCCACCAGCATCATCACGACGAAGGCGACAAAGAGCAGGGTAGCGATCACTTGGTGTCTTCTGACTTGTAGTTTTTCTTGCGGCCGCGGCGGACCATGAGGCCGATGGCGCGCAGCGCGATGGCGAAGGACACGATAGGCAGCCAGATCGAATACCACCAGGCGGGCAGGCCGATGCCCGGCGTCGTTTCTTCAAAGCGGTAGTCGTCCCACACCATGCGGATGCTGAGCGCGCCGATGAGGGTGAACAGGATGGCGATCATCAGTGCGCCAAACTGCGCTAGCCGCTTGCGCCGCGCCATCGAGCCGCTTTCGGAGAAGTACTCGATGCGAATATGCCGGTCGCGCGCCACGGCGGCCGAGCCGGCCACCAGCGCCAGCATGATCATGAGGAACACCGAGAACTCTTCGGTCCATGCGAAGGACGAATCGGTGAAGTAGCGCACCAGCACGTTGGCAAAGGTGATGAGCGCCAGCGCGCCCATGATGATGACGGTGAGCCAGTCTTCGATGGCCAGTGGCACCTTGGTGGGTTCGTCGGCGGCTTCGATGTCGGGGGGGATGGGGCTGGCGGCGTCCAGCGTGGGGCCGGACTCGGGTGGAGTTGTCATCGCAGGAAGGTCAGTGAGGCCAAAAGCCATGTCACCGGGCGGACGCCGGGACGCGTTCCGTACACCTCGACAGGGAAACAGCCGTCGATGCTAGGTGGTCGATGACCACTCATGTATCGGGGGTTTCCTTAGCTGTCTGGCTTTGGCGGGCGCTGTTCAGGGCGTGTGCGCAGGGCGCCGGGTACTCCCCTCCGCGAATGTCCCCCGCCCTTCGGGCTCCTCCTTTATTTCGCTGCGGGGAGCACCCGGCGCCCTGCGCACGGGGAGGGCGGCTGGGGAGTCAAGCGGCGACCGCTGCGACGGATTTCAGATGAATGTGGGGCCTACTGCTGTGCTTTCATGAGACACGGGCAGTGGAGAAGTAGTAGTTCAAAGGCCTGGTGTTGGCCGGGGTCAGCTTTGAACGACTGCGCTCAATGTTCGCTTCAGATCGAATGAGATTCTTCGTGACGTGCTTCTTGGAGATCCACTTTTAATGCTGAAGCCAACATTTGCGAGCGGCAGCTATCCTTCCATGTTTGATCCATGCCTCGATCTAGGCTTACACGGAATCGCGGTACATCGCGATTCCCGCCATGCAGGCGGCCGGTCCAAGCATATACAGAGGATGAACTGATGGCAGCTAAGAAGCCAACCATGAAAATGCCTGAACTCTTGGTCTTCGCCAAGATGTTCGTTGTTGGCTTTGTGGGAACGGAGATCTTTCGTTTGGCTTTCTACCTTGGCGCCAACTTCGCCCCACGACTGCTCAACGTTGCGCTCTGGATGAAGGTCGCTGGAATCTTGGCCGGGATTGCTCTCTGCCTAGCTTATGCATTCAAACGACATGGACACTTGACTGCCAGGCGTATTGGGCAGAGCTATCGGATCGATTTGTTCGTGGCGATGGGAATCGGAGTTTGGTCAAATGAGCTAGCTTCGCCCTGGCTTGTCAAGATGCACGCGGCATTCAGGTCTGCAGATCCAAATTGGGCTCCGGCAATTTTCATCCTTCTCTGCTTCGTGCTTCTGTCACCTATCCTGCAGAACTATTGGCCAAGAAAGAAGGTCCGGGCTCCGCAGCTGCGCTTTATCGCAGACGAGGAGATTGATGAAAAGAAGGACGATTTGCTTGCAAGCGAAGCGCAGGCCAAGTCGTTCGCCGAAACTGTTCTTGCAAGCGGTGCGCATCCAGGACTGGTTTTTGGAGTTGACGGTCCATGGGGTGTGGGGAAAACAAGCTTCATTAATCTGGCGGAGCGCTATTGGAAAAAAGCCGCAGACAAAGTCATTGTTTGCCGATTTGAGCCGCTTCGTTACGCATCGGAGCCCGATCTCGCGGAACGTTTGATTCGAGATCTGTCAGCCGCTATTCAAAGTGAAGTCTTCGTCCCCGAGTTCAGACCTGCGGCATCTCGATATTCACGACTCATAAAGGGAAAGGCCGATTTTTCTTTCCTGGGATTCAAGCTCTCGATGGAGCCTTCTCAGGAAACGGTCGATGAACTGCTTGATGACATTGACGAAGTTCTCCGCCGCATTGATCGCCGCGTGATCATCGTCATTGACGACTTAGATCGTCTGGACGCGAAGACCACAAACAATGTCCTGTTCGCAACGAGGAGGACGTTCAAGCTGTCTCAGGCCACATATGTGCTCTGCTATGACACTGAAGTGCTTGCGGGAAGCAAGGAGGATGGTCCTAGGGCACGCGAGTTTCTCGAGAAATTTGTGACAGTCAAGCTGAGTCTGTTCGTCGATAGCTCTAGTCTTCGTGACTTCTTGCGTCGCGATTGGGAGCGCGATGAAAGTCAGCTTGGCTCGGTGCCGTCTGACACGATGATTAAGCTCGGAGCGGTGCTTAACGGACTTGCAGACATACTGGATAGCAACCTGGCCGCGAACTATCTACCTCTTGTTGGGGACCTGCGCAAAGTGAAGCGCTTCGTCAATGCAATGCTCTTGATGCAGATCGAGAAGTCCAACTTGGGCAGAACCGACTTCAGCAAGCGCGATCTCATCAACCTCATGTTGCTGCATCTGAACTATCCGGGGTTGTTCCGGCGTATCTATGCAGAGGAAACCGAGGGTCGAAGCGGAACTTTCTCACTGCAGCGCGCGTACGGGGCTCGAGAATTCAAGAATGCTGCGGCATTCGCGCAGTTGAAGGACGAACTGCAAGCGACCGCGTGGTTCTTGCTGACACAGTTGTTTGACGCCGAAACCTTGGGAATCGGCAGCGGAGACAACATGGAGGAGTCAGTTCTTAGGTCTCGCGCATGTTTCAACAGAACCGATTTGAGAAACTTGGAGGCATACCTTAAACTCATCGTTCGGTTCGTAACCCCTGAGCCGCAAGATACGTTTGTTCTGTACCAAGACGCGGTAGAACGAGTGCGAAAAGGCGAACCCATCGCTTCAGTACTAGAGTCACCAGACTTTGAGTTAGTGCGAGGAGAGCATGCTCACGACCAGTTCTGGCGAGTACTAGTCAATGTGTCTCACGACTTCACCGGCGTTTTGGCTGAAGACGCTTTGAACACGCTGATTGAGTATTTGCCGCGTTACTCCGCGTTCGAGAATGACGACAGAGGACTACGTCAGCGATCGATCTATTCTTTGGTGCGACTGTTGGATCGGGCGGATTGGAGTAGGACATCTGGGCGACGTTTCCCGAACAGTGCTGAAAACGTCATAGAAATCGCGTGGCGGATCTTCGGCGAACAGGCTTATCGAGGGAAGAGTTTGCTTCAGCGACTTGCAAATCCTGATCGTGGTGTTCTTGGCTGGCATGACCTCATGCTGTTCAGACTTCAATGCTCTGCTGATCGTCAGGGGCAACTGCACAACCTACACACCGCACTCATCGTCAATCAAGATTCGAAGGCCGCAACGTCTGGACTGGTCAGCGCACTCGCCTTAACGGGGATGAGGAAGCTGTCGCAAGCGGTGTTCTCGCTGTTCAAGCAAACCTACATCGGGCCACGGCGAAACTTCTTTGCGGAAGTAGATGGCGAGCCAGCTGAAGCGTTCCTCGGCGTAGCCTTTAAAAGGTTTAGCACAGAAGCATCGCTCAACCCTCGGTCTGAGAAAGATGGGAATGCGATAGCCCGGCGCATTGCGTCGGCGCGGTCAACCGTCAAATTGTTCGTGATCTACCAACTTAGCAATTTGCGTCCCCCGAATGGTTCCGGTGTCGGCTGTGGGCACTATGACGAAGAAGGGGCTGAAGACGGCGCTGGGATAGCAAGAGCGATGAATGACTATGTATTTGGCACCTGCTTTAATCCCGAAATCCACGAGGACAACATACTTCTATTCCTCGACCACTGTCTTAGGAATCTAAGTGACTCATTCCTTTCGGGTAGTGATGAGGAGGGCTACATCGCGACCAAGGCTGAACTTCCCGGAGGTTTAGATGCCAAGGAGATGGGGCGCTACTGGCGACAGCATCGCGAACATATAAAGGGAAGAGGGCTGCACGCCAGCGGTCGATGCGTCTTCACATCGAGCTACACCGCGTTTTATCGCGACGACCTTGATGGAGTGTTTGCGGTGCTCGATGAGCTAGCCGATGAGCCGGTTCCCCCGCATACGGCGGAAGCCGCAATCTGAGGATCAAAACGGGCTAGCCCTGCAAGTTGCAGCAGCAGCCATAACAGTTTTTAGCAAACAGCACCGCGCCGGCGGCGCGGTTTCGGTGGGCAGCCCGTTGGCGTGCAATCTGGCCGCAGGCAATCGTCGTTATTTGCTTCAGCGAGCAGTTCAGGCGCGACGTAAAAACTGCTTGGGCCTGCTTTTCGTTTCGCCCACGTCACCAGCCGGTTCAACTCTTGGATGTGCTCGTTAGTGTGGTTTAGGCGGAAACGGCAGCCGCTGTCGTACATCGCTTCGGCCAGCCGCGGGCAGTGCGTGTCGAAGTAAGCGCCAGTGCGCTCCAACAACACGAAATGCTTGAAGGTGAAGGTCGGGTGGCCACGGTTATCGTGGTCTGGCCCTAGGATCGGTCCGATGCCGATCCAGTTCAGGCGTCTATCGATGCCGTGGCTGCGCGCCTCAGCACCAATGCCGCCAATGCCAACCACAACGTCGTAGTTGAATCCACGGACTTGGCCCATGCAATCTTGATTGCCGAACACTCCCTCAATGCTCGGATCGTGAGGATGCGTGCGCTTGTAAACCAAAAATCGTGGCACCTGTGGCTCCTAAACGTTGCTATACAAGTGACCAGGACTAAGCGGCTTTGATTACTTGGACCAACTCGGCAATCTTGGCGGCGATTACCGCCATGGTGTCTTCCTTTGTGCTCAAACCACTTCGGGAGGCCAGCATCGGGCTGACTTCAAGCAGTGCTTCAAACGTAGTGTTGTGAATGATGGGTAAGAGCAAATTCTTCGAGAGTAGTGTCGACAATTCCTTGTCGGCGACGCTCTCGTTTGGCAGACGCTCCAGCAACGCAGGCGTGACCAGCACGAGACCGATGCGCGATGCAGCGAGGCCCTTGTCGATGGCGCGCATCATCGGCACTCCCAGCGGAAGGTCGTCCTCGCTGAACCAGACTTTGACACCGGCGGCCACAAGCAGCTCGCGCAGCTCTCTGGCAACTCCTTGACGGTCGCCCCATGCGTGGCACAAGAACACGTCCCGCAAGTCCGGCTGGGTAGCGGCCCGCTGTTCGACGGCCTCTCGGACCGGCGCGAGGGACTGCACTTGGGTAGGCGTGTACAAGACAGTCGATCCGACGCGCGACCATCTCGGTCGGGCGCTACCGCCGCTCCCTCCGCTGCGGGCACTTGAGCTGCTGCCGGAGCCGTACGACGGACTGGAGCCGTAGCCGCTGCTATAGCCGCCTCCGTAGTTGTACCGGCTGCGAGAACTGCATGCCGGGCAGTTTGCGGCCGCAGATGCGGTGCGGTGTCCGCGCGAAGGTGCTGTGCAACGTACCAAGCCTCACTCCTTCTAAGTAAGTGTCGCTAAGAGCTTTTGCTGAAGAAAATGTATGGTCCGGAGATTTGTCGGTTTTGTAAACCCGAAAACAGGGTATTGATAAGTTCAGTTATCTATACCCAAACCCCGCGGTCGCAGCCCAGCCACTAACCGCCAGTCGCAAGCGCCCCACGCCGCGCCTTCTCACTCATCTGAAACAACTCCCCCGCCTTGCGAGCCATATCAGCCGCAAGCCAGAGCAGGTTGTCCAGTTGCCGAGGCCCTTCACCGTTGTGCCAGTCGATGCCTTCGCCGTGGCAGACCCACAGCAGGGCTTCGAGTTGCGAGAGGGTGTTTTCAAGAAGATCCGCCGCACATTGGGCGTTGTCTTCGAAAGCTACCGGCGTAGTTGGCCGGGCTATAGTCTTGGTAGCCATTTTTGTGCGTTCCTTCCAAGGTGATTGCACGAACTTGGTTAGACGGTCGGGGTGCTAGTAACACCTCGGCCGTCGCCTTTTGATACCTCGCATGTGCATCAGTGCTTTCGCACCGACGACCTGCCGCGAGGCAAGCAGCCTTCAAACATGTAGGTGGCTTGGGTGTGTTGCTTCCCTTGTTGGGGTGTGGAGTGACAGGGGCATTCACTCTAGAGAAGAACCCGGAGAAGTAGCCGGTTGATGCGGCACGAAGTCCCGGCAACTGCCAACAAATGCAGCTTCCACAGCAGCACTGAACGCTCACGCCGGCGGGGTGCCTTGCGCAGCGAAATAAAGGAGGAGGCCGAGGGCCGGGGGACATTCGCGGAGCAAGGTACCCCGTCGGCGTGAGCGCACCCCGATGCAACCCAAAAGGCATCAGCCCATCAAGGACCGCGCCCGCTCCAGATGCTCCCGGCACTCACGTACCATGCGCTCCAGCAGTTCAGCGCAGGTAGGAATGTCGTCGATCAGCCCGATGCACTGCCCCGCCGACACCACTCCGTTCTGCACCTCGCCAGACTCCAGCGCCGCACGGCCGCGCGCACCGGCCACCAGCGGCCGCACTTCTTCGAACTCGCAACCGCCGGGCCGGTTCTCCGTGGCCACCACCTCTTCGGAAATCGCGTTGCGGAACACGCGCGCGGTGTTGCGCATCGTGCGGAACATCAGCTTCGTGTCGCGCTCGGTCGCGTCCACCAGCGCCTGCTTGATGTTGTCGTGAATGGGCGCTTCCTTCGTCACGCAGAAGCGCGTGCCCATGTTGACGCCCTCGGCGCCCAGCGCCAGCGCAGCCGCCATGCCGCGACCATCGGCGATGCCGCCCGACGCGATGATCGGAATGCGCAGCTTGCGCGCCGCAATCGGCAGCAGCACCAGGCCGGGCACGTCGTCTTCGCCGGGATGGCCCGCGCATTCGAAGCCGTCCACCGACACCGCGTCCACGCCATTGCGCTCCGCCGACAGCGCATGGCGCACCGACGTGCACTTGTGCACGATCTTCACGTCATGCCGCTTCAGCGCCTCTATGAAATCCTTCGGGCTGTTGCCCGCTGTCTCCACGATCTTCACGCCGCTGTCGATGATGGCCTGCACATACTCCGCATACGGCGGCGGCTTCACCGCCGGCAGGATCGTGAGGTTCACGCCAAAGGGCTTGTCGGTGAGCGTGCGCGTGCGCGCGATCTCGTTGCGCAGGTCGTCGGGCGTGGGCTGCGTGAGCGCGGTCACGATGCCCAGGCCGCCGGCGTTCGACACGGCCGCGGCCAGCTCGGCACGGCCCACCCATTGCATGCCGCCCTGGATGATGGGGTAGCGAATGCCGAGCAGTTCGGTGATGCGGGTCTTCATCTTGCGGCGGCCTCTTTCTTACAGCGCCTTCACCAGTTCGGGCACTGCCACGAACAGGTCGGCCACCAGGCCGTAGTCGGCCACCGAGAAGATCGGTGCCTCTTCGTCCTTGTTGATCGCGACGATGACCTTCGAGTCCTTCATGCCGGCCAAGTGCTGGATGGCGCCCGAGATGCCCGCCGCGATGTACAACTGCGGCGCGACGATCTTGCCCGTCTGGCCCACTTGCCAGTCGTTGGGGGCGTAGCCCGCATCCACCGCCGCGCGGCTGGCGCCCAGGCCCGCGTTCAGCTTGTCGGCCAGCGGCGTCATCACTTCGGTGAACTTCTCGGCGCTGCCCAGCGCACGGCCACCGGAGACGATGATCTTGGCGGCCGTCAGTTCGGGACGGTCGCTCTTGGTCACTTCACGGCCAACGAAGCTGCTCTTGCCGCTGTCTGCGACGCCTTCAGCGGTTTCAACGGTTGCGCTGCCACCGGTGGCGGCTGCTGCGTCAAAGCCGGTCGTGCGCACGGTGATCACCTTGGTGGCGTCGCTGCTCTGCACGGTGGCAATCGCATTGCCGGCGTAGATCGGGCGCTCGAAGGTGTCGGGGCTGTCGACCTTGGTGATGTCGCTGATCTGGGCCACGTCCAGCTTGGCGGCCACGCGCGGAGCGACGTTCTTGCCGTTGGCGGTCGAGGGGAACAGGATGTGGCTGTAGTTGGATGCGATCGCCAGCACCTGGGCTGCGACGTTCTCGGCCAGGTTCTCTGCCAGGCTGGGGCTGTCGGCGGCGATGACCTTGGTCACGCCTGCGATCTGGGCGGCTGCCTTGGCGGCTTCGGCGGCATTGGCGCCTGCCACCAGCACGTGCACTTCACCGCCGCAAGCCAGGGCAGCGGTCACGGTGTTCAAGGTAGCCGGCTTGATGCTGGCGTGGTCGTGTTCGGCAATAACAAGTGCGGTCATTTCATTTCTCCTGTGCGGCAATTTGCGGCACGCGATTCAACGAGACTTTTCAGGGAACACCGCGGAACCGGCTTTGCCGGGCCGCTGGTGTTGCCCCCGGTAGGGGGGTGGCGTAGCGACACGAAGTGCGCGAAGCCTGGGGGCGAGTCAAATGACCTTCGCTTCGTTCTTCAGTTTGTCCACCAGCGTTGCAACGTCGGGCACCTTGATGCCGGCACCGCGCTTCGGCGGTTCAGCAACCTTAAGCGTCTTCAGGCGCGGCTTCACATCCACACCCAGGTCTTCGGGCTTGACCGTGTCCAGCTGCTTCTTCTTGGCCTTCATGATGTTGGGCAGCGTCACGTAGCGCGGCTCGTTCAGGCGCAGGTCGGTGGTGATGACTGCGGGCAGGCTCAGGGAGATGGTTTCCAGGCCGCCGTCGACTTCGCGCGTCACGGTGGCCTTGTCGCCAGCGACTTCGACCTTCGAGGCGAAGGTGGCTTGTGGCAGGTCGGCCAGCGCAGCCAGCATCTGGCCGGTCTGGTTGGCGTCGTCGTCGATGGCCTGCTTGCCCAGGATGATCAGCTGGGGCTGTTCCTTGTCGACCAGCGCCTTCAGCAGCTTGGCCACGGCCAGGGGCTGCAGCTCTTCGGTGGTCTCGACCAGGATGCCTCGGTCGGCGCCGATGGCCATCGCGGTGCGCAGGGTTTCCTGGCACTTGGCGTCACCGCAAGACACGGCGATCACTTCGGTGACCACGCCCTTTTCCTTCAGGCGCACGGCCTCTTCGACAGCGATCTCGTCGAAGGGGTTCATGCTCATCTTGACGTTGGCAATGTCCACCCCGGTGCCGTCGCTCTTCACGCGCACCTTCACGTTGTAATCGACGACCCGTTTGACAGGTACCAGAACCTTCATGGCTGTTCCTTTGAATGACGAAGAAATGAACGAATGACTGAATGAATGGGTTACTCGAGCTTGGCGCCCGACTGCTTGATGAGCCGCTCCCACACCGGGCGCTCCGCCTTCCAGGCGGTGGCGAAGAGCTCGGGCGAGCTGTCCTTGATCTCGAAGCCCATGGCCGCCACGCGCTCGCGCACGTCGGGCTGCTGCGTGGCCTTGCGCACTTCTTCGGCGATGCGGTCCACGATGGGCTTGGGCGTCCTGGCGGGCACCGCAATGGCGAGCCAGCCCGTCACGCGGTAGGCCTCGTCCTTCAGGCCTTGCTCGGCCAGCGTGGGCACGTCGGGCAGGGTGCTCATGCGGCGCTCGCCGCTCACGCCGATGGCGCGGATTTTTCCGGAGTCGATGTGCGGCTTGGCCACCAGCGCGCTGGCGTAGGCCATCTGGATCTGGCCGCCGATCAGGTCCTGCATCATCGGCGCCTCGCCCTTGTAGGCGACGTGGTTCATGTCGGCGTGCGTGGCAAGGCTCATGTGCGCGCCGGCCAGGTGCGGGTAGGCGCCCACGCCGTAAGAACCGTAGGCCACCTTGCCCTTGTTGGCGGTGACGTACTTCAGCAGCTCGGGCCCGGTCTTCACCGGCACGCTGGGGTGCACCACCAGCACCAGCGGCGCCATCGCGATCTGGTAGACCAGCGTGAGGTCGCGCTGCGTGTCGTAGGGCAGCTTGTCGTAGAGGAACTCGTTGGTCATGAGCGAGTTGCTCAGGCCCAGCACGATGGTGTAGCCGTCGGCCGGCGACTTGGCGACCGCGTCGGTGCCGATGATGCCGGCCGCGCCCGGCTTATTGTCGATGACGACGGGCTGGCCCATGCCGGCCGACATCTTCTGGCCGATCACGCGCGCCAGCACGTCGGTGGCGCCGCCCGCGGCGAAGGGCACGACCATGCGGATCGGCTTGTTCGGGTACGTGCCCTGTGCCTGCGCATGGGGCAGCGCGCACAGCGTGGCGGCGGAAGCGGCGGCGCACAGCAGGGCGCGGCGGGTCGGAAGGCGGAAGGTCGTCACTTGTCTCTGTCTCTCGGTCTTGGTTTTGAAAGGGGTCATTGCGGCGAGATGCGCGTCTTGAAGGGCAGCGGCTCCAGCGCCGCCTGCAGCCGCTCGCGCAGCGGCGCGGCGAGCGCGCCGGCCGCTGCCTCGTCGATCAGCACGCGCACCAGGCTCTCGCCTTCGGTCTTCACCACCGGGCGCGCCGCCTCCGGCACGCCGAGTGCGGCGCAGGCCTCGGCCACCGTCGCGGCCACCACGTGCCGCGCGGCCATTGCGCGCAGCTCGGGCTTGTAGATTTTTCCGACGTTGGTCATCGGCATGGTCTCGATCACCGACACCCACTTGGGCCGCGCGGGCGCCTCGTCCACGCGCGCGGCGGTGAAGGCCAGCAGCTCTTCTTCGGTGGCCGATGCGCCGGGCACCAGCGTCGCGAAGATCACCGGCAGCTCGCCAGCGTAGGCATCAGGCGCGCCCACGGCGGCGCACAGTTGCACGGCGGGGTGCGCGCCCAGCGCGTCCTCGATGGTCTTGGGGTCGATGTTGTGGCCGCTGCGGATGATCAGGTCCTTCGAGCGGCCCGTGAGGTTGAGCCGCTCTTCGCTGTCGATCCAGCCCAGGTCGCCGGTGGCGAGCCAGCCGTCGGCGGTGAAGGCCTTGGCGTTGTCGGCCGGGTCCACGAAGCCCGAGAACACGTTGGGCGACTTGAACAGCACCATGCCCTGTTCGCCGGGCGGCATCTCGCGGTCGGTGGCGTTGCCGTTCTCGTCGAGCGCCACCACGCGCATCTGCATGTACGGCAGCCGAAAACCCACGCAGCCCGCGGGCCCGTTCACGCCCGGCGGCGTGATGGTCGAGATGCCGGCCATCTCGGTCATGCCCAGGCTTTCATGCACGTGCAGGCCGAACAACCGCTCGAAGCGCGCGGCCAGTTCGGGCGCGAGCACGGCGGCGCCGGTGCGGCAGTAAGTGATGGAGGAAATGTCCGCGCCGTCCAGCGGCACGTTGGCCAGCGCCGCGAGCACCGTGGGCACGGCCGACAGCGAGGTAGGGCGGTAGCGCGCCACCAGCTTCCAGTAGTTGGCCAGCACCTCCTTGTTGCGCAGCAGCGAGGTGGTGGGAATGATCACTTCCACGCCCGCCGACAGCGACGACAGCGAAGCCGGCAGCACGCCCGCCACATGGAACAGCGGGTAGCCGTTGATGGAGATGCCCTGCTCGTTCATGCCCGCGACCTGCACGCTGGCCCAGGCGGTGAACACCTGCGCGCCGTGGCTGTGGCGCGCGAGCTTCGGCGCGCCGGTGGTGCCGCCGGTGTGGAAGTACGCGGCGATGTCGGTCGGCGCGATGTCGCGGCCGCTCACCAGGTGGTCGTCGGGTTGCGCGGCGCGCAGCACGTCGAACTCGGCCACGCCCTCGGGCATTGCTCCGGCGGTGCCGGGGGCTTCGTCATGCGGCGCCACGCGCAGCACCGTGGTCAGCGTGGGCACCTGGCCGCGCAGGCGCATGGCCTTCGACCACATGCCCGATTCGCTGTCCGAGCCGTAGGCGATCAGCACCTTGGCACGCGCGGCGGTCATCAGCGCCACCAGCTTCTCGTCGGTGAGCAGCGGGTTCAGCGGCTGCACGATGCCGGCCGCCTCGCCGCCCCACAGCGCCAGGTGGTACTCCAGGCAGCCGGGCAGCAGCACGGCCACGGCGTCCTGCGGGCCCACGCCCAGCGTGTGCAGCATGTTCGCGGTCTGGTGGATGCGCGCGAGCAGTTCGGCATACGACCAGCGGATGGGTTCGTCGGCCGGGTTGCCGGTGCGCAGGAAGGTCAGCGCCGTCTTGCCGCCGAAGGCATGGCCGGCGTTGCGGAAGATCTCGTAGGTGCTGCGCACCGTGAGCGCCTGCGCGAGCGGCGTTTCTTCGAGCTTGCGGATGTCCGCGAGGCTGCGCACGGGAAGGGCCGGGCGAAACGGTGCGCCGACCGGGGTGCCGTAGTTGTTTTCGTGCTTGCCTGTCATGTCTTTTGTCTCCTTGGTGCCGCCGCGGTGCCGGGCCCTGCCGGCCCGGTTCGTTTTACTGGTTCGTGATGTGGTTGTCTCGAATGACCTTGCCCCAGCGCTCGAAGTCCTCGTGCATGCGCGCGCCCGTCTGCGCCGGCGTGCGGTAGGCCGCGAAGGAGCCCACGCTCTCGAGCTTCTCCTGCACCTGCTTGTCTGCCAGCGCGGTCTTCAGCTCGGCGCTCATGCGGTCGATCACTTCCTTGGGCGTGCCGGCCGGGGCCAGCAGGCCGCCCCACGAGGTGGCGTCGAAGCCGGGGAAGCCTTGCTCGGCCACCGTCTTCACGTCGGGCAGCAGGCTCACGCGCTTGCCCGAGCCCACGGCAATGGCGCGCAGCTTGCCGGCCTTGATGTGCGGCAGCACGCCCACCAGGTCGGAGAACATCGCGGGCACCTGGCCGCCGATCAGGTCGGTCACGGCCGGTGCGCTGCCGCGGTAGGGCACGTGCTGCATGTCGAACTTGCCGATGGTCTTGAGCTGTTCGGTCGTCAGGTGGCCGAAGCTGCCTGCGCCGGCGGTGGTGTAGTTGAGCTTGCCGCCCTCGGCCTTGGCCTTGGCGATGAGGTCCTGCACGCCGTTCACGTCGGGCAGCGACTTGGGGTTCACCACCAGCACGATCGGCAGGTCGTACACCGAGCCCACGGGCGTGAAGTTCTTGAAGATGTCGTAGCCGGTGGGGCCGTACAGGTGCGAGGCCAGCAGCGTGGGCGTGGCCAGCATCACGAAGGTGTAGCCGTCGGGCGCGGCCCGCGCGGCCGTGGCGGCGCCCACGGTGCCCGATGCGCCGCTGCGGTTGTCGATCACGATGTTCTGCTTGAGCGCGACCGACATCTTCTGCGCCACGATGCGCGAGGCCACGTCGGTCGGGCCGCCCGGCGGGAAGGGCACGATCAGCGTGATCGGCTTGGCGGGCCACGCCTGTGCGAAGGCGGTGCCGGCCACCAGGGGCAGGGCGAGGGAGAGAAGGGCGCGGCGAACGGGACTGCGAAGGGAAAGGGATGCCATTGGGTCTTGTCTACTTGGGGAATTCGGACGCCTGTCTTCTTCAGACGACGCCACTCGTTTTCAGCGCCGCCAGCTTTTCATCCGACAGGCCGAGCAGGGACTTCAGCACGTCGTGCGTGCCTTCGCCCAGGGTGGGCGGCGCGCTGCGCACCGGCAGGCGCTCGCCATCGAAACGGTAGGGCGGCGCCAGCACGTTGACCGTGCCGGCCACCGGGTGCGGCTGCGTGGTGACCAGGCCGGCGTCGGTGGCGCGCTTCGACTGCAGCGCCTCCAGCAGGCCCAGCACCTCGCCGCACGGAATGCCGGCGGCGGTGAGCTTCTCGAGCAGGTCGGCGCGCTGGCGTTTCGCCAGTTCGGCGTGCAGCTCGGGCAGCAGCACCGCGCGGTTGGCCGAGCGCAGGATGTTGGTCTTGAAGCGCTCGTCGGCCGCGAGGTCGGGCCGGCCGATCACCTCGGTGCAGAAGCGCGCGAACTGCGCGTTGTTGCCCACGGTGATGACCAGCGGGCCGTCGGCCGCGTCGAACACGCCGTACGGCACGATCGACGGATGCGAGTTGCCGTAGCGCGGCGGGTCTTCGCCCATGAGCAGCGCCTCGAGGCCGTAGTAGGCGGTGATCATCAGGCCGCAGTCGAACAGCGCCATCTCCACGTGCCGGCCCTTGCCGGTCTTCTCGCGCTGGTAGAGCGCGGCCAGGATGGCCTGCGCCGAGTACATGCCGGTGAACAGGTCCACAGCCGCCACGCCGAACTTCAGCGGCGGCTGGTCGGCCTCGCCGTTCAGCGCCATCAGGCCGGCTTCGCCTTGAACGACGAGGTCGTAGCCGGGGCGCGCGGCTTCGGGGCCGGTGCGGTCGTAGCCCGAGATCGAGCAGTAGATGAGGCCCGGGTTCTCCTTGCTCAGCTGCTCGTAGCCCAGGCCCAGCTTGTCGATGCCGCCGAACTTGAAGTTCTGGATCACCACGTCGCACTGCTTCGCCAGGTCGCGCGCGAGCTGCTGGCCTTCGGGCGTCTGCAGGTCGAGCGTGACCGAGCGCTTGTTGCGGTTCACGCTGTTGAAGTAGGCGGTCTCGGTCTTGCCCACGCGCAGGCCCCAGTCGCGGGTGTCGTCGCCGCGGCCCGGGTGCTCCACCTTGATGACCTCGGCGCCCATGTCGGCCAGCACCATGCCGCACCAGGGGCCCGCCAGGATGCGGGACAGATCGAGGACGCGCACGCCGGCAAGCGGCAGCGAGGAATTCAGCGAGGACATGGCTACTCCAGGAAAAACGAAAAGCCCCGTGCGCATGCGCAGGGGGCGGGCAGGGCGGGTGTCAGGACGCGTCCGCCTTGCCGCCGGCGCGGCGCAGCGCCACGAAGTCGGCCTTGCGCTTGCCGAGGAACGCGCCGATGCCTTCGGCCGCTTCGGCGTCGCCCTGCGACTCGACCATGAACACGGCCTCGGCGTCGAGCTGCTCTTCCAGCGTGGCGTGGTGCGCCTGGCGGCACAGCGTCTTGATGCGCGCGCTGGCGCGCTGCGGGCCGCTGGCCACCTTGGCCGCGAGCGCGATGGCTTCGGCCAGCGCGGCGCCCTTGTCGGTCAGGCGGTTGACGGCGCCCAGCGCGTGCAGGCGCTCTGCCGGCATGCGGTCGCCGGTGAGGCACATCTCGGTCAGCACCTGGCGCGAGACGAACTCCGCCAGGAAGGCCGTGGCGCCGCCGTCCGGCGTGAGGCCGACCTTGACGTAGGCCACGGTGAAGAAGGCGTCGCGCGCCGACACCAGCATGTCGCAAGCCAGCGCCATCGACAGGCCCGCGCCGGCGGCGCCGCCTTCGACCGCCGCGATCACCGGCTTGCCGCAATCGCGCAGCGCGCGGATCAGGTTGTTGAGGCCTTCGAGGATCTGGCGGCGCTCGGCCATCGGAAGCTCGCGTCGCTTGGCCAGCAGGTTCAGGTCGCCGCCGGAGCAGAAGAAATCGCCCGCGCCGGTGAAGACGATGGCGCCCACCTCGGGGTCTTTCTCGGCGTCGGCCAGCGCGGCGCTCAGCTCTGCGTACAGCGTGGGCGTGATCGCGTTGCGCGCGGCGGGGTTGCTGTTGGTCAGGATGCGCACGGCGCCTTCCTGCGAGATCAGCACTGTCTTGTTCGTCGTGTCGCTCATGCCGCCACCTCCTTGCCGCACTCTTTGCCCAGGGCGATGTAGCGCTGCAGGTGGTGGTCTTCGTCGCCCAGCTGGTGGTCGATCATCACCAGGCGCTTGGCGTAGTGGGGCAGGGGCAGTTCCCAGGTCATGCCGATGCCGCCGTGCATCTGGATGCTTTCCTGCGCCACCAGCGCGCCGATGCGGCCGATGCTGAACTTGGCGGCCGACAGCGCGCGCTCGCGCGCCAGGCGCTCGCCGGTGTCGATGGCGGCTGCCGCGTTGATGACGGCCGAGCGTGCCTGCTCGATCTCCAGCAGCAGGTCGGCCATGCGGTGCTGCAGGGCCTGGAAGCTGCCGATCAGCGTGCCGAACTGCTTGCGCGTGCGCAGGTATTCCAGCGTGGCGGTCTTGGCGGCTTCCATCGCGCCCAGTGCCTCGGCGCACAGCGCGAGCACGCCGCGGCCGATGGCGCGTTCCAGCGTCGCGTGGCCCTGGCCTTCGGCGCCGAGCAGTGCGTCGGCGCCCAGCTTCACGCCGTCGAATGCAAGCTCGGCCACGCGGCCGCCGTCGATGGCGGGGCAGCCGCGCACCGTGAGGCCAGCGGTCTTCGCGGGCACGAGGAACAGCGAGATGCCGGCTTCGTCTTCCACGTTGCCCGAGGTGCGGGCCGAGACCAGGAACAGGTCGGCCTGCTCGCCCTGCGGCACCACGGCCTTGGCGCCGTGCAGCACCCAGCCGTCGCCGGAGCGTTCGGCCCTGGCGGCCACGCGCGTGCGTTCGTAGTGCGTGTCGGCCTCGTCGTGCGCGAAGGCCGCCACGGTCACGCCGTTGATGATGTCCGCGAGCTTTTCTTTCTGCACATCGGTGCCGGCGGCGCTGAGCGCCTCGCCGACCATCACCGCGCCCAGCATCGGCTCGACCACCAGGCCGCGGCCCAGTGCCTCGAAGACCACGGCAATGTCGAAGCCGCCGCCGCCGAAGCCGCCATCGGCCTCGCTGAACAGCGCGCCGATCACGCCCAGTTCGGCGAACTGCTGGAAGATTTCCTTGCTGAACCCGTGCTGCGACTTCGCGATGCGGTCGCGCGCGTCGAACGCGTACTGCTCGCTGATGAAGCGGTTCAGGCTGTCGGCGAGCATGCGCCGGTCTTCGGTGTGTTCGAAGTTCATGGCATGTCTCCTTTACAGCCCGAGGATCATCTTGGAGATGATGTTCTTCTGGATTTCGTTCGAGCCGCCGAAGATCGACAGCTTGCGGTTGTTGAAGTAGCGCGAGGCGGCGGCCGATGCGTAATCGGGGCCGAAGGTCTCGCCGGTGAATCCGTCCTTCAGCGCCTCGGCGATGAAGGGGCGGCCGTACACGCCCATCGCGCGGCGGGCCAGCGAAGAAATCTCCTGGCGAATCTCGGTGCCGCGGATCTTCAGCATCGAGCTTTCCGCGCCCGGCACGCCGCCGCCGGCCACCGCCGCGATCACGCGCAGGTTGGTGGTCTTCATGTTCTCCAGGTCGATCTCGACGCGCGCCATGCGTGCCGCAAAGGCCGGGTCTTCCGCCAGCGGCTTGCCGTTCTTCGTCTGCGTGGCGGCAATGCCCTTCAACTGTTCGAGCGCGGCCACCGAGAAGCCCACGCCCGCGATGTTGGTGCGCTCGTAGGTCAGCAGGTACTTGGCGCAGGTCCAGCCCTTGTTCTCTTCACCCACGAGGTTCTCGGCGGGCACGCGCACGTCGGAGAAGAACACCTCGTTCACCTCATGCTCGCCGTCGAGCGTGATGATCGGGCGCACTTCCACGCCGGGCGATGTCATGTCGATCAGCAGGAAGCTGATGCCTTCCTGCTTCTTCGCCTCGCGGTTGGTGCGCACCAGGCAGAAGATCATGTTGGCGTGCTGGCCCAGCGTGGTCCAGGTCTTCTGGCCGTTCACGATGTAGTGGTCGCCCTGCGCGTCGATGCCGCGCACGGCCGAGGTCTTCACCGCCGCCAGGTCGGAGCCCGCGCCGGGTTCCGAATAGCCCTGGCACCACCAGTCGGCGCCGTTCAGGATGCGCGGCAGCCAATGCTGCTTCTGCGCTTCGTTGCCGTACTTGATGAGCACCGGCCCCAGCATGTTCACGCCGAAGGGCACGATGCGCGGCGCGAAGGCCAGCGCGCATTCGTTCTCGAAGATGAACTTCTCGACCGCCGTCCAGCCCGGGCCGCCGTACTGCTCGGGCCAGTGGTTGGCGAGCCAGCCGCGCTCGTTGAGGATGGCGTGCCATTCCTGCATGTCGGCCTTCTCGAGGATCTTGCCGCTGCGCACTTTCTCGGACAGCCGCACCGGCAGCCTGGCGGCCAGGAAGGCGCGCACTTCGCTGCGGAAGGCTTCTTCTTCGGTCGTGAAGTTCAGGTCCATCGCGGGCTCCTCAATAGATTTCGAACAGGCCGGCAGCGCCCATGCCGCCGGCGATGCACATCGTGACCACGGCGTACTTCGCGCCACGGCGCTTGCCTTCGATGAGCACATGGCCCGCGAGGCGCGCGCCGGTCATGCCGAAGGGGTGGCCGATGGAGATGGCGCCGCCGTTCACGTTGAGCAGTTCCGACGGAATGCCCAGCTTGTCCTGGCAGTAGATCGACTGCGAGGCGAAGGCTTCGTTGAGTTCCCACAGGCCGATGTCCTGCACCTTAAGGCCGTGGCGCGCGAGCAGCTTGGGCACCGCGAACACCGGGCCGATGCCCATCTCGTCGGGCTCGCAACCGGCCACCGCGAGGCCACGGAAGGCGCCCAGCGCCTTGATGTTGGCGCGCTCGGCGTCCTTGGCTTCCATCAGCACGCAGGCCGATGCGCCATCGGACAGCTGCGAGGCATTGCCGGCGGTGACGAACTTGTCCTCGCCCATCACGGGCTTGAGCTTGGCGAGCGCTTCGTAGGTGGTGCCGCGGCGGTTGCAGTTGTCTTCCGTGGCCGTCACTTCGCGGTAGGTGACTTCCTTCGTCTCCTTGTCGGTCACGGCCATGGTGGTAGTGCAGGCGACGATCTCGTCCTTGTAGCGGCCGGCGATCTGCGCTTCTTCGGTGCGGCGCTGGCTCTCGGCGGAGAAGCGGTCCTGCGCCTCGCGGCTGATGTTGTAGCGCTTGGCCACGATGTCGGCCGTTTCGATCATCGCCATGTACAGCTCGGGCTTGTGCTCGACGATCCACGGGTCCATGCCGCTGTCGCCGGCATCGGTGGCGCTGCGCGAGCGGATCTGCGAGATGCTTTCCACGCCGCCCGCGATCATGGCCGGCGCGCCGTCCACCACGATGCGGCCCGCGGCCATGGCAATTGCCTGCAGGCCCGAGGCGCAGAAGCGGTTCACCGTGGTGCCGGCAATGCCGATCGGCAGGCCCGCGCGGATGATGGCCTGGCGCGCGATGTTGCGGCCGGTGGTGCCTTCGGGGTAGCCGCAGCCGAGGATGGCGTCCTCGATCAGCGCGGGGTCCAGGCCCGAGCGTTCCACCGCCGCCTTCACGGCGAAGGCCGCCAGCGTGGGGCCGGGGGTGATGTTGAATTCGCCGCGGTGCGCCTTGGTGAGCGGGGTGCGGGCGGTGGAAACGATGACGGCTTCACGCATGGGGTGTGTCTCCTGGAGGGCTGGCTCTGTGGTTACTCGGATTGATTGAGGCTGGCGAAATCGGCGCCGCGTTCGACCAACTGCACCAGCAGCGGCGACGGCTTCCAGAAGATCGGGTCTTCCTTGGCAAATTCGCGGATGTCGGCCAGCACCTTGGGCAGGCCCACGGTGTCGGCGTACTTCATCGGGCCGCCGCGGTGGCGCGGGAAGCCGTAGCCGTAGAGGAAGGTCACGTCCACGTCCAGCGGGCGCAGCGCGATGCGCTGCAGCACCACGTTGGCGC
Source organism: Variovorax sp. efr-133-TYG-130 (assembly GCF_030208835.1). Taxonomy (NCBI): domain Bacteria; kingdom Pseudomonadati; phylum Pseudomonadota; class Betaproteobacteria; order Burkholderiales; family Comamonadaceae; genus Variovorax; species Variovorax sp. efr-133-TYG-130. The sequence continues at coordinate 173,104 of NZ_JARVTD010000027.1, forward strand.
CTTCGTTGACCATCGCGGCCATGTAGCGGCGCATGATTTCTTCTTCGGTGAAGGCGCGCGGCTTGATGCCGGCGCGCTCGCGCTCGGCGTCGATGATGGCCAGCACCTCGGGGTCGGGCACGCCGGTGCGAGCGCCTTCGGGGTACAGGTAGTAGCCGCGCTGCGTCTTCTGGCCGAACCAGCCGCGTTCGCAGATGCGGTCGGCGATCTGCACGTAGCGCGCCTCGGGGTCGCGCGTGGCGGCCTTGCGCTTGCGCGTGGCCCAGCCGATGTCGCCGCCGGCCAGGTCGGACACCTGGAACGGGCCCATCGGGTAGCCGAAGTTGCGCACCGCTTCGTCGATCTGGTAGGGCGAGGCGCCGTCTTCCATCATGTGGTCGGCGGCCTGGCGGTACACGGCCAGGATGCGGTTGCCGATGAAGCCGTCGCACACGCCGGCGCGCACCGGCACCTTCTTGAGCTTCTTCGCCAGCTCGAAGCCGGTGGCGACCACGTCGGCGCTCACCTTGGCGGGCACCACGATCTCCAGCAGCTTCATGATGTTGGCGGGCGAAAAGAAGTGCAGGCCCACCACGTCCTGCGGGCGCGAGATGCTGGCGGCGATCTCGTCGATGTCCAGGTACGAGGTGTTGGTGGCCAGCACCGCGCCGCGCTTGCACACGCGGTCGAGTTCGGCGAACACGGCCTTCTTGACGCCCATTTCCTCGAACACGGCTTCCACCACGATGTCGACGCTGGCGAGCGCGTCGTAGCTGGTGAAGCCGGAGAAGCGCGCCATCACGGCTGCCTTGGCCTCGGGCGTCATGCGGCCCTTCTTGATGAGGCCGTCGTACACCTTCTCCACGTTGGCGCGGCCGCGTGCGAGCTGCGTGTCGTCGCGCTCGATCATGGTCACCGGCATGCCGGCGTCGAGCATGGCCACCGCGATGCCCGCGCCCATGGTGCCGCCGCCGACGATGCCGGCCGACTCCAGCGCGCGCGGCTTGGCCGACTTGGTCTCGGGCGCCTTCAGCACTTCGCGCTCGGCGAAGAAGGCGTGTATCAGGCCGGCGCGCTGCGGGCTGTCGATGCACTGCAGGAACAGCTTGCGCTCCAGCGCCATGCCTTCGTCGAAGGGCAGCGTGAGCGCGGCTTCGACGGCTTCGATGATCTTCATCGGCGAGAACAGGCCGCGGCTCTTCTTGGCGGTGTCGGTGCGCGCGGCTTCGAGCGCGGCGCGGCTGGCTTCCTTGTCTGCCAGCGCGCCGGCGTCGCGGGTGCGGCGCACCGGCGCGTTGGCGGCGACCAATTCATTCGCGTAGGCCAGGCCTTCGGCCAGCGCGTCGGCGTCGGTGCCGAGGCGGTCGACGAGGCCGAGCGACAGCGCTTCCTTGGCGCCCGCATGGCGGCCGCTGAGCATGAGTTCGAGCGCGGGTTTCACGCCGATGAGGCGCGGCGCGCGCTGCGTGCCGCCCGAGCCGGGCAGCAGGCCCAGCGCCACTTCGGGCAGGCCCAGCTTGGCGGTGGGCGATGCGATGCGGTAGTGCGCCGACAGCGCCACTTCCAGCCCGCCGCCGAGCGCGGCGCCGTGGATGGCGGCAACCACCGGCTTGGTGCAGTTCTCGATCTTCAGGCAGGCCTCCGGCAGCGACGGCGGCTGCGGCGTCTTGCCGAATTCGCGGATGTCGGCGCCCGCGATGAAGTTGCGGCCCGCGCCGGCGATCAGCACCGCCTTGGCGGCGCCGTCGGCCTCCGCCGCGTCGATGGCGGCCACGAGGCCGCGGCGCACGTCCACGCCCAGGGCGTTGACGGGCGGGTTGTCGATGGTCACCACGAAAACGTCGCCTCGACGCTCGAAGGTGACGGGACCGGTGGACGTGGAAGGGCTGGGAGTGTTGGTGGCCATGTGCTTGCTTGTCTCGTGCGTTGCGAACCGTGCGGGTTCGAGGCTCTGGGGTGAACCAAGCATTCTTGGCCGGTATCCCCGCTTTGACAATTGCATAGGCGGTTGACAGACTGTCAAAGGATTTTTGACACAATCGGGTGCATGGACCTGCAATCGCTCACCCTGCTGGTGGAAATCCTCGATGCCGGCAACCTGAGCGCGGCGGCCCGCCGGCTCAAGATGACGCGCGCCAACGTCAGCTACCACCTGAACCAGCTGGAGCGCTCGGTGGGCGCGCAGCTGGTACGGCGCACCACCCGGCGCGCCGAGCCGACCGAGATCGGCCTGCGGCTCTACCAGCACGGCGTGGCGATCCAGGGCGAACTGCTGGCGGCGCGCGAGTCGGTCACCACGCTGGGCCAGGGCCTGCAGGGCCGCGTGCGGCTGAGCGTGCCCAGCGGCTACGGGCAACTGGTCATGGCCGACTGGCTCATCGACTTCAAGCGCCAGTACCCCGGCATCGTGCTCGACGTGGTGTTCGAGAACCGCATCGAGGACCTGCTGCGCGACGAGGTCGACATCGCCATCCGCGTGATCCCCGAGCCGCCGCAGAACCTGGTGGCGCGCGCGATGGGGCCGGTGCGCTACGTGGCCTGCGCCTCGGCGGAATACGCGGCGAAGAATCCGCTGCCGGTGCAGCTCGACGCATTGCAGGGCGCACCGGTGGTCACTGCCGCCGTCATCGGGCGGCAGCTGCGCGTGTCGGCGTACCAGGGCGAGACCCGTCGCGAGGTGATCCTGGAGCCGACGCTGATCTCGGAAAACTTCTTGTTCCTGCGCCAGGCCATCCTCGCCGGCCTGGGCATCGGCCTCGTGCCCGACTACGTGGTGCAGGAAGACGTGCGCCGCGGCGACGTCGTGACCACGCTCGACGACTGGCGCCTGTCCATCTTCGGCACGCAGATGTTCATGCTCTACATGCCGAACCGCCAGCACACGCGGGCGATCCGGACGTTCATCGATTTCGTGCTGGAGCGGGTGCGGGTGCCGGGTCAGGGACCGGAGTTGCAATAGACCACGGCGGCGGCAACGCCGACCAGGACCCAGGTGAGCACGCCGACCACCGTGCCCCAGTCCGCATCCAGAACGATGCGCCCGCCGGGAGACCGGGCCCAGTATTTTCCGGGGGGAATTTCGTGGCCTCCTTTCGGCTGCTCGACGACGACGTGGCCCAGCGTGACCAACGGCACCACCACCACGCCAGTGAGATAGCCGACCGCGTGCATCAAACCCTCGGCGATGGGCTGCAGCACGAATTCGACGACTGGCCGGATAAGAACTTCGGCAAGCGCTTCAAGGGGCATGGATTCCTCAGGAAATCACGACCCCCGCAGACTACCGCATCGCCAGCTCAGGCCCGCCGCCGATCCCCCGGCGAGCCTTCGTAGTGCCGCGCCTTGTCGACATACATCGCCCGGTCCGCGCGCTGCAGTGCCGATTCCAGCGACTCGCCCGCGTGGCAGGTCGCCAGGCCCATCGCGAGGCTCAGCGCATGGCCGCTCTGGCCGGCGTGGAACTGGTTGTTCATTTCCAGCAGCGTGAGGATGCGCTCGCGCATGGCTTCGGCGCCGCGCTCGTCGGTCATGGGCAGCAGCACCGCGAACTCGTCGCCGCCGATGCGCGCGGGCCAAGCCGGCGGGTCGACGGCCTTGTCCAGCACCTCCCCCATGCGGCGCAGCAGCGAGTCGCCGGCGGCGTGGCCTTCCTGGTCGTTGAGCTGCTTCAGCCCGTTCAGGTCGATGGCCACGATCGACACCGGCCACGGGCCCTTGCGCGCGAGGCGGGTGAGCTCCTCGGTGAAATAGGTGCGGTTGCACAGCTGCGTGAGCACGTCGTGCTTGCCCAGGTATTCCAGGTAGGCCTCGGCCTTCTTGCGCGCGGTGATGTCGACCAGCGACACCAGCACCAGGTCCCAGGTGTCGAGCCGGTCGTCCTGCACCGCGAACTGCATGTGGATGTTCAGCACCTCGCCCGACAGCGAGTAGTTGAGCACCTCGCGGTGCTGCACGGTCTTGCCGTTCCACAGGTCCTGCAGCTGCTCGGCGAAGGATTCGCGCATCTCGTCGCGGAAGATGCGCGAGAGGCTGCCCAGCAGGGTCTGCAGGTCGGGCGCGCCGAACATGCGCAGCGTTTCGCGGTTCACGTCGATGACGCGGATCTCCTGCATGCAGCGGGTGACGAACTCGGGGTGCACCTTGATGAAGGTGGCGAAGTCGGTGATGCCGCGCGCGCGGATGCTCTGCAGCAGCGCGCGCACGGCGCTGAAGTCTTCCACCCACAGCGACACCGGCGAGCGCTCGAACAGGCTGCGCGCGTAGGTGGCGCTTTCGTCGCGCAGGCGCTGCGCGGCCACGCGCTCGGTCACGTCGTCGAGCGAGACCAGCACGCGCTCCCAGGTGGCTTCATGGCCGGGCAGCACGCGGGCGCGCACGCGCACGTCGAGCCGCCGGCCGTCCAGGGCGTAGTTGACCGTTTCGCTCTCGAAGGTGAGCTGGCCGCGCCATAGCTGGTCGAGCTCGTGCACCACGGTGGCCGACATGTCGCCGCGGAACACGCGGTCCAGAGAATCGAGCAGGGTCTGCTGGCTGTCGGCGGCAAAGAGTTTCAGGGTGTGCTGGTTGACCCGCAGCACCTTCAGCAGCGCCATGCATTCGCTCACGCGGCCCGGGTTTTCCGACAGGTACGCCACCAGGTCGGTGACGCCTTCGGCGCGCCAGCCGTCGAGCTTGCGCTTGAGGCCGCTGTAGTCTTCGATCCAGAGGGAGACGGGCGCCAGGTCGAACATGGCGTCGAGTTCGGATGACGGGGCAACGTCGGACGCGGCGGCGGTCAGGGCCATCGATGGGCTTTCGGAAAAGCGGCTGCAGCCATGGCTGACGGGCCGCCGGCAGATCGGGAGCCTGATTATTACCCGGCAGCCCGAGGGCTTTAGCGGCTGTAGAGGCCCACCACGCTCTGTCCGCCCAGCGCATGGCCCTTGAGCGCGGCCAGCAGCGCGTCGCGCCCGAGACCGGCCGGCAGGCTGCCGGGCGCCAGGTCGGTGGCGACCACGGTCAGCACGTAATGGTGCGGCCGGTCGCCCACCGGCGGGCACATGCCGCGATAGGCCGGCGCACCGGCCACGTTCGGGCCCATGGTGAAGTTGAAGTTGGAGCCCGCCTGGCCTTCGCCCGCCTTGAGCTCGCCGCGCTCGGCCGCGATGTTGTAGGCCACCCAGTGCGACACGCCGAGGCCGGCCGCGCCGTCGGGGTCGAACACCAGCACGGCGACCGACCGGGTCTTGGCCGGCAGGTTGCTCCAGGCCACCGGCGGAGAAATGTTCCTGCCGCCGCACTCGCCCGCGCCGGCATGCTCGGCCGGGATCACGCCGTTGTCGGCGAAGGCTGCGGACGCCACTCTCATGCCCGTGGAAGCCTTGCCGCCGGTGCCGGCCGCCATGCCGGTGCAGCCCGCCAGCACGCCGGCGAGGGCCAGCGCCGCGACCGACAGGGCGAGGGGGTGAGGCCGGGTGTTCTTGCGCATAGGGTTCTCCTTGAAGGTTGTGTTCATTCGGCCTGGCCCTGCCAGATGCTGCCGTCGGGCCGCTCGTGAACCGCCACCGGCACGAGGCTGGCGCCCTTGCACGGGCCGCCCACGCACCTGCCGGTGTCGGGCTCGAAGATCGCGCCGTGCCGCGCGCACATCAGGAAGCGGCCCGAGCTTTCGATGATCTGCCCTTCGAAGTCGAGCGGCCCGCCCGCGTGGGGGCACTGGTTGATGTAGGCGTACACGCCGTCTTGCCAGCGCACGGCGAAGGCGGGGGTGCCGTCCAGTGCGGTGAACATGACCGCGATGCGATCGGCGGCAAGCGCGGTGGAAATTGGCGTGGGAGCGGGGGAGGGCGCGGGGGCGGAGGCGGGTGCTGTCAGGTCGTCGGTCATCTGGCAGCGAGGGTAGCCAAGGTTGGAGGGCGGCGCAACGACGCGCCGGTGCAGCCGGCCCGCTTACAAATCGCAGCCTTTGGAACGGCCGATGACTGTATATTCATACAGTAACCAAGAGGTCTCCCGTGGACATCCATCGCAAACTCGCCATCCTGGCCGACGCCGCCAAGTACGACGCCTCCTGCGCATCCAGCGGCTCGCAGCCGCGCGACTCGGTGGGCGGCCGCGGCATCGGCTCCACCGAGGGCGCGGGCATATGCCACAGCTACGCGCCCGACGGCCGCTGCATCTCGCTGCTGAAGGTGCTGCTCACCAACCACTGCCAGTACGACTGCCTGTATTGCGTGAACCGCGCGTCGAGCAACGTGCCGCGCGCGCGCTTCCGCGTCGAAGAGGTGGTGCAGCTCACGCTCGACTTCTACCGGCGCAACTGCATCGAGGGCCTGTTCCTGTCGAGCGGCATCATCAAGTCGCCCGACCACACCATGGAGCAGGTGGTCGAGGTGGCGCGCGTGCTGCGCGAGGAGCACGACTTCCGCGGCTACATCCACCTGAAGACCATCCCCGACGCCAGCGACGAGCTGCTGGCGCGCGCCGGCCGCTATGCCGACCGGCTCAGCATCAACGTCGAGATGCCCACCACCGAGGGCCTGCAGGCGCTGGCGCCCGAGAAGAACGAAAGCGCCATCCGCCGCTCCATGGCGCGGCTGCGCCTGCGCATCGACGACACGCGCGAGGAGGCGCGCCGCGTGGTGCCGATCCGCGCGCTGCCCGGCGCGGCCCCCGCCGCCGCCAAGCCGCCGCCGTTCGCGCCCGCCGGCCAGAGCACGCAGATGATCGTGGGCGCCGACGCCACCGACGACCGCCACATCCTCGCGTCGAGCGCCACGCTGTACGGCGCCTACAAGCTCAAGCGCGTGTACTACTCGGCCTTCAGCCCCATTCCCGATGCCGCCCGCGCGCTGCCGCTGGTGGCGCCGCCGCTGATGCGCGAGCACCGGCTCTACCAGGCCGACTGGCTCATGCGCTTCTACGGCTTCGAGCACCAGGAGATCGTGGCCGCGCCCGACGGCCTGCTGCGGCTGGACGTCGACCCCAAGCTGGCCTGGGCGCTGGCGCACGCCGAGCGTTTCCCCGTCGACCTGAACCACGCCCCGCGCGAGATGCTGCTGCGCGTGCCGGGCCTGGGCGTGAAGGCGGTCGAGCGCCTGCTGCAGGCGCGCCGCGTGCGCCGGGTGCGCGCCGACGATCTGCGCCGGCTGCACGTGCCCTCGCGCAAGGTGCTGCCGTTCGTGGTGGCCGACGGGCACCGGCCGGCGGCGGGCGCCATGGCCGCCGCAGTTCCCGCAGTGCAGCCGGCGCAGGCGGCGCAGGCGGCGCTGTTCTGAGCTGGGCCGGGAGCAAGCCGCCATGCGCGTACGGCTAGGGAATCCGGTCGACCTCGACGCCTTCCGCCGCGAGGCGCGCCGGTTGCTGGCGAATGGCGTGCCGCCGGACCACGTCGAATGGAGCGACGGCACGCAGGGCGAAGGCGGTTCCGACCTGTTCGCGGATGCGCCCGCCGGCGGCCTGTTCGAACCTGCGCCATCGCCGCCGCCCGCCGGCGCCGCGCGCCAGCCGGTGCCCGCGTCGTTCATCGCGCTGTGCGCCGACGTGATCCTGCATCGCGACGCGGGCCGCCTGGCGCTCCTGTACCGGCTGCTCTGGCGCCTGGTGCACGAACCGGCCCTGCGCCACGACCCGCTCGACCCCGACATGCTGCAGGCCCGGCAGATGGCCAAGGCCGTGCACCGCGACATCCACAAGATGCGCGCCTTCGTGCGCTTCACGCGCGTGGAAGGCGAGCAGGGCGAGCGCCACGTGGCATGGTTCGAGCCCGACCACCGCATCGTGGAAGCCAACGCGCCCTTCTTCGCGCGCCGCTTCGCGCAGATGAACTGGGCCATCCTCACGCCCGAGCGCTGCGTGGCGTGGGACGGGCAGGCGCTCACTTTCCGCGAAGGCGCCGACCGGCGCGAGAAGCCGCCGCCCGATGCCGGCGAGCAGCTCTGGCTGGTCTATTACGAGAACATCTTCAACCCCGCGCGCCTGAAGCTCGCGATGATGCGCCGCGAGATGCCGGCCCGCTACTGGCACAACCTGCCCGAGGCCGCGCTGATCCAGCCGCTGGCAGAAGCGGCGCAGGCGCGCAGCCAGTCGATGATCGATGCGCCGGCCACGCCCGCGCGCCGCATCCGCGCCCCGGTGCCGCTGCACCCGCTGCCGGCCGACCGCGCGGCGCCCGCCAGCCTCGACGAACTGCGCGCGGCCACGCATGCATGCCGCGACTGTCCCATCGGCGCGCTCGCCACGCAGGCCGTGTGCGGCGAAGGGCCCGTGGGCGCGCAGCGCATGCTGGTCGGCGAGCAGCCCGGAGACCAGGAAGACCTGGCCGGGCGGCCCTTCGTCGGGCCTGCCGGCCAGCTGCTCGACCGCGCGATGGCGCAACTGGGCCGGCCGCGCGACACGGTGTACCTGGCCAATGCCGTGAAGCATTTCAAGTACGAGCTGCGCGGCAAGCGCCGCATCCACAAGACGGCGGGCCAGCGGGAGGCCGAAGCCTGCGCGCACTGGCTCGACAGCGAAATCGCGCTGGTGCGTCCGCAGGCGCTCGTGGCGCTGGGCGCGACCGCCGCGCGCGCCCTGCTCGGCCGGCCGGTGGCGGTGCAGGCCGAGCGCGGCGCGTGGCTGCACGAGCGCGCCGATGGCCGGCCCGTGTTCGTCACGCTGCATCCGTCCGCGCTGCTGCGCCTGCCCGACGCCGAGCGCGCCACCGCCTACGACCGCTGGCTGGCCGACCTGGCGGGTGCGTTCGAGAGTCCCCAGAGTCTCCAAGGCGACAGCGGCGAAATCCAATCGGCTCCGGCGCGCGTACTTTAGTAGCAGGCAGGCGCCCTGATCGGGCGCCGCCGACTACGCCATACGGCGAGTAGACGCCCGCGGCCGCGGTTTTGACAATTCCGACGCCCGTATTCCAAAGTCCGCGATTCCACCGAGGGGTGAAGGAAAGCATGCCGATGACCACGCTCAAACAGGGTTGGCGAGGAGCCGACGTCCGCCGCCTGCAGGAAGCGCTGAACCGCAAGCTGCAGCCCAGCCCGCGGCTCGCCACCGACGGCGACTTCGGCCCGCTCACCCGCGCGGCCGTGCTGCGCCTGCAGGCCGCGCACTGGCTGGTGGAAGACGGCGAGGCCGGCCCCTGCACCCAGAACGTCGCGTTCGACGGCGAGCGCGACGCGCCCATCCTTCATCCCGTCGCGCTGATCCCGCCCCCGGCCGCCGCGCTGTGCTGGGCCGCCGGCGTCGCGATGATGACGCGCTCCACCGTGCAGGCAGTGCTCGCGCGCACCCCGGCCGAACTGGTCGCGGCCGACGGCGGGCTGCAGGAGAGCGTCGACACGCACGACGCGCAAATGAAAGTCGGCCAGCGCGTGGCCGCCGCGCACGGCCTGGAGGTGCACCCGCCGTCGGTATGGTCGCTGAAGGCGCTGCGCGCGGCGCTGCAGGACGGCCCGCTCATGTTCGACATGCTGTGGGGTACCAACCGCGGCGGCTATGCGGCCGGCGCCGGCCGGCCGGGGCACATGGTCGTCATCGCCGGCATCCGCGGCGACGACGACCCGAGCGGGCGGGGCACCACGCTGCGCATCCTCGATCCCTGGCCGCCGCACAAGGGCGCGCGCACATCGGTCAATTTCGTCAAGTGGCTGCAGGGCGCCGCCTCGCGCACCTGCCGGGTGTTCCACAAGTAGAAAGAGATTTGCGGAGTTCCCGCGAACCGTTCGGCGGGTTCGCCGCCTCCTTGCCTTCCAGGGGGCGATGCGACAATCGCCCCGCCATGACAGACACCCTCACGATCACCCGCCCCGACGACTGGCACCTGCACGTGCGCGACGGCGCCGCCCTCGAAGCCGTCGTTCCCCACAGCGCGCGCCAGTTCGGCCGCGCGCTGATCATGCCGAACCTCCGCCCCCCCGTGACCACCGCCGCGCAGGCCGTGGCGTACCGCGACCGCATCCGCGCCGCCGTGCCCCAGGGCGTGGCCTTCGAGCCCGTGATGTCGCTCTACCTGACCGACAAGCTGCCGCCCGAAGAAATTGCGCTGGCCGCCGAAGCCGGCGTGCGCGCGCTCAAGCTGTACCCGGCCGGCGCCACCACCAACAGCGATGCCGGCGTGACCGACATCCGCCACACCTACAAGACGCTCGAGGCCATGCAGAAGCACGGCCTGCTGCTGCTGGTGCACGGCGAAGTGACCGACCCCGCCATCGACCTGTTCGACCGCGAAGCTGTGTTCGTCGACCGCGTGATGATCCCGCTGCGCCGCGACTTCCCCGAGCTCAAGGTGGTGTTCGAACACCTGACCACCAAGGAAGGCGCCCACTACGTGCGCGACGCCGGGCCCTTCACGGCAGCCACCATCACGGCGCATCACCTGCTCTACAACCGCAACGCCATCTTCACCGGCGGCATCCGCCCGCATTACTACTGCCTGCCCGTGCTCAAGCGCGAGACGCACCGCGTGGCGCTGGTGGAGGCCGCCACCAGCGGCAGCGACCGCTTCTTCCTGGGCACCGACAGCGCGCCGCACCCGGCCCACCTGAAGGAACACGCACTCGGCTGCGCCGGCTGCTACACCGCGCTCACCGCCATCGAGCTGTACGCGGAGGCCTTCGACAACGCGGGCGCGCTCGACAAGCTCGAAGCCTTCGCCAGCTTCAACGGCCCCGACTTCTACGACCTGCCGCGCCACGCCGACACCGTCACGCTCAAGCGCGAAAGCTGGACCGTGCCGGAGACCGTGCCCTATGGCGACGCCACGCTCAAGCCGCTGCGCGGCGGCGAAACGCTCAACTGGAAGCTGGCATGACGCCCACACCGCGCGTGATGCTGCTGATCGACGCCGACAACGTCTCGGCCGACGTGATCGAGCAGGCCGTGCAGCGCACCATGGACGAATACGGCGCCATCCACGTGCGCCGCGCCTATTGCAACGCCGAGATGGCCGTCAACCGGCAGGCGATGTTCAAGCGGCTGTCGGTGCGGCCGATGGTCAATCTCTCGACCGGCAAGAACAGCACCGACATCGCGCTCGCGGTCGATGCCATCGACCTCGTCATCGACGAGCGGCCCGACGTGGTGGTGCTGGTGTCTTCCGACTCCGACTTCGCGCCGCTGGTGATCCGGCTGCGCGAAAAGGGCTGCCGCGTCTGCGGCATCGGCCAGCGGGGCAAGACGGGCGAGGAGACGGTCGGCATCTACGACGCGTTCATGGACCTCGAGCACCACGCCAGCGCGAAGCCCGCCGCCCGCACCGCCACCGCGAAGAAGACGGCCGCTGCCAAGACAGCGCCAGCCGCCAAGAAAACGGCTGCGAAGAAGGCCGCCACCAAGACGGCGGCCCGCAAGAGCAGCACCAAGGCGGCCAAGCCCGCACCTGCGCCGCAACCGCAGACCTCCGAGGCGGCCGAGTTCATCCTGCAGGCCGTGCCCGCGCTGCGCAGCGGCAAGGACGTGCCGCTCAACGACGTGGCGCAGGCTTTGCGCGCCGCGGGCCTGCTGGGCAAGCACGGCAGCTCGCTCAAGCTGTTCGACAAGCTCACGGCGGAATTCGCGGTGATGCAGCACCCCGACCGCATCCGCTGGACGGACGCGCCCGCGTCTTGACCCTGCCGGCGGTCGACTGGGCGCAGCCCTGGCTCGCGCCCTACCGCACCCATGGCCGAGCCGTGGCGCAGGCCGCCTCCATGCACGGCTCGGTCGCCGAAGCGCTGCGGGGCGCCCGGCCGGCCCACGCACCCGTGCCCGACTTCGTGCAGCAGCACGCGCTGCCCGCCGGCCAGGCCTACGAGGCCCACATCTTCCAGACCCGCACGGTGCCCACGCGCGACAACCTGCACGACTTCTTCAACGGGCTCGTCTGGCTTGCGTTTCCGCTGGCCAAGCGCCGGCTCAACGAGCTGCAGGCGGGCGAGATCGCGCGCCACGGCGTCGCGGCGGTGCGCGGCCCCTTGCGCGATGCGCTCACGCTGTTCGACGAGAACGGCGCCGTGCTCGACGCGCCGCCTGCGCTGTGGCAGGCGCTGGTCGCGCGCGACTGGCACACGCTGTTCGTCGAGCGGCGCGAGTGGTGGGCGCAGGCGCGGCTGCTGGTGTTCGGCCATGCGCTGCTCGAAAAGCTCGCCGCGCCGCGCAAGCCGATCACCGCGCACGTGCTGCTGGCGCACGAGGCGGCGGCGGGCGCCGTGGCCTTCGACGACGCGCGCATGGCGCAGGCGCTCGACCCGGCGCGTCTGGAGCGCAAGCCCTTCGTGCCGCTGCCGTTGCTCGGCGTGCCCGGCTGGTGGCCCGGCAACGAGGCCGCGTCTTTCTATGACGACCCGCAGGTTTTCAGGCCTTTGCCGGAGCGGGGAATACACGGGCGCTAGAACTTTTGCTCCTATCATGGTTGCCACCTCCATGCAGCGCACGGGTTGAAGTGAGCCCCGCGGCCCTTATCTGGATGGAAGCGTTCCCCACGGAGAATTCAACTTGAAACGTATCCTTCTGTTCGTCCTGACCAATGTGATGGTCGTCGCGGTGCTCGGCGTGGTCGCCAGCCTGCTCGGCGTCAATCGCTTCCTCACGGCCAACGGGCTCAACCTCACGGCGCTGCTCGGCTTTGCGCTGGTGATGGGTTTCGGCGGCGCGATCATCTCGCTGCTCATCAGCAAGCCCATGGCCAAGTGGACCAGCGGCCTGCACATGATCGACAACCCCCAGACGCCCGACGAGGCCTGGATCGTCGGCACGGTGCGCAAGTTCGCCGACAAGGCCGGCATCGGCATGCCCGAGGTCGGCATCTTCGAAGGCGAGCCCAATGCCTTCGCCACCGGCGCGTTCAAGAACTCGTCGCTGGTGGCGGTGTCCACCGGCCTGCTGCAGAACATGACGCGCGAAGAGGTCGAGGCGGTCATCGGCCACGAGGTGGCGCACATCGCCAACGGCGACATGGTCACCATGACGCTCATCCAGGGCGTGATGAACACCTTCGTCGTGTTCCTGTCGCGCGTGATCGGCTATGCGGTCGACAGCTTCCTGCGCCGCGGCGACGACCGCAGCTCGGGCCCCGGCATCGGCTACTACGTGAGCACCATCGTGCTCGACATCGTGCTGGGCTTTGCCGCCGCGATGGTGGTGGCCTGGTTCTCGCGCCACCGCGAGTTCCGTGCAGACGCCGGCGCCGCCGCGCTCATGGGCCAGAAGCAGCCGATGATCAACGCGCTCGCGCGCCTGGGCGGCCTGCCGGCCGGCGAACTGCCGAAGGCCGTGGAAGCCATGGGCATCACCGGCAGCATGGGCAAGCTGTTTGCCACGCACCCGCCGATCGAAGAGCGCATTGCCGCGCTGCAGAACGCGCAGCGCTGAAACCCGCCATTACTGTTTTGTAGCGCCACCTCCGGGTGGCGTTTTTTTTGGCGCGCCCGGTCAGTCGCTGGCGGGGGCCGGGGCGGCGGCAGGCTCCTCCGCGGCGGGTTCCGCGGGTGCCGCGGCTGCTGCTGCAGCAGCAGCTTCCGCAGCCGCCTGCGCCGCCTTCTGGTCGTTGCGCACGCGTTGCAGCGTGCGCGTCACCTCGCCGTGCTTCATGCCGTACATGTCGGCGAACTCCTGCTCGGTGCGGCCGCTGGCCTCGAAGGCGCGCAGCAGCGCTTCGCGCTTGGCGGCCTGCTGTGCGAGTTCTGCCAGGGCTTCGTCGACCACGGCGTTGTTGTTCTGGTCGCGCGAACGCACCAGCACCGCATAGGCCTCGCGGTCGAGGCCTGAGGCTTCGATGGCCTTGGCGATGCGCGCCACCAGTTGCGGGCGCAGGTCTTCGCCGCCCGGGTTTCGCTGCTGGCGGCGGCGGTGCAGCTCGAGGATGGCGTGGTGCACATGCTCGGGCGCGACCGGATCGAGCGCGTTGCCGTCGAGGTCGTGGCGGGCCAGGCCGGCGGCCACGGCCTCGAGGTAGCGGGTGGAACGCGCGTGCTGGCCCATTGCGATCTTCAGGTCTTCGGCCTTGAAGTCCTCGGGGTGGCGGGCCAGCAATTCTTCGTAGACGCCGAGCTTCAGCGGCACGAAGCGCGCGCCGAAGAGTTGCGGATACAGCTCGAACAGGCGTTCCAGCACCGGGTTGACCTTGCGCGGGGCGCGCTGCGGCTGTTGCTGCTGCGGCGCCTGCGCCTTCTGTTGCTGCTCCTGGCGGGGCTGCTGGGGGCGCCGCTGGTTGTTGCGGCCGCCGCCGTTCTTCTGCCGGGGCGGGCGCGCGTCCTGGCGCTGCTGCTGCTGAGGTTGCTGTTGAGCGGGCGCCTCGTCGGTGCCGGTGTCCGTGTCTGCTCCGGCCTTCAGCTGCTTCAGCTGGTCGGCCATGTCCAGTTGCTGGCGCCGGGGAGGGCGTGCGTTCGTCTTCGGGGTGGCGGTGGAAGCGTCGGTCATGCGGGGGCGCGGTGGAATGAAATGGAAAAAAGAATGCCGGCGGTGCGCGTTCAGCGCGGCCGGAACATCCTGAAGAGATTGTCGGGGCCGACTTCGAAATAGTCGGCCGGCCCGCCGCCGCGCAGGATGGGCTGCGCCGCGGCGGTGTCGTAGATGCCGTCCTTCAGCAGGCGGCGCGCGATGTGCACGCCCACCACTTCGCCAAGGACCAGCCAGGTCTGCACCGGCACGCCGTCCACGCCTTCGAGCTGCAGGATCTGCGTGAGCCGGCATTCGAAGGACACGGGGCTTTCGGCCACGCGCGGCACGGCGATGGTCCGCGAGGCGGCGGTCTGCAGGCCGGCCAGCTCGAACTCGTTCACCTCGGGTGGCACGGCCGCGCAGGAACGGTTCATCTGCTCGGCCAGCGGGCGCGTGGCCAGGTTCCAGCCGAACTCCCGCGTCTGGCGGATGTTGTGCAGGCTGTCCTTGGCGCCGATGCTCGCGAAGCCGACGATGGGCGGCGTGTAGTTGAAGGCGTTGAAGAAACTGTAGGGCGCGAGGTTGAGCACGCCGTGCTCGTCCTGCGACGAGATCCAGCCGATGGGGCGCGGCCCGACCATCGCGTTGAACGGATCGTGCGGCAGGCCGTGGCCCTTGGCGGGTTCGTAGAAGTGGAAGTCGTCGTTCACCATCGATGTCCTCAGTGGCTCAGGGCCGATGCCCGCGCGGCCTGCCGGCCGATCAGCAGCCGGAACGGCAGCAGCATGAGCACGCCGACGCCCAGCTTCACCGCCAGGTCGCCGAGCGCCCAGGTGAGCCAGGGGCCGTCGGTGCCCGCGAAGGCGATGCCCCAGAACACGACGCTGTCGAGCACCGCGGCGATCACCGTGGCCACCAGCGGCGCGCGCCACCAGAGGCCGCGCCGGAGCCGGTCGAACACGCCGATGTCGAGCAGCTGCGAGGCGATGAAGGCCAGCCCCGAGGCCGCCGCGATGCGCACCGGCGCGAGCAGCAGCGACACGCCCACGGCAACCGCAAAGCCCACCCACGCCACGCGCCGCGCCATGCCGGGACCGAAGCGCCGGTTGACCAGGTCGCTCACGAGGTAGGCCACCGGATAGGTGAAGGCGCCCCAGGTCAGCCAGTCGTTGATGGCGAACTGCACCAGGATGTTGGAGGCCAGCACCACCGCGGCCATGGCCAGCGTGGCCGCGGTCAGTTGGCCGAAGGTGGGGCGTTCGAAGTGCATGGACGGCATCAGACGCTGGCGGTGCGTTCGCGTTCGGCTTCGGCCAGCACGCTGTGCGCCACGGCCTCGGCCACCTTGATGCCGTCCACGCCGGCCGACAGGATGCCGCCCGCGTAGCTCGCGCCTTCGCCGGCGGGGTAGAGGCCGCGCACGTTCAGGCTCTGGAAGTCGTCGCCGCGCGTGATCTTGATGGGCGAGGACGTGCGCGTTTCCACGCCGGTGAGCACCGCGTCGTGCGTGTCGAAGCCCTTGATCTTGCGGCCGAAGGCGGGAAAGGCCTCGCGCATCGCCTCGATGGCGTAGGCGGGCAGCGCCTTGTGCAGGTCGGTCGGCGTGACGCCCGGCTTGTACGAAGGGATCACGCTGCCCAGTGCCGTGGAAGGCTTGCCCGCGATGAAGTCGCCCACCAGCTGGCCGGGCGCGCGGTAGTCGCCGCCGCCGAGCACGAAGGCATTGCTCTCCAGCTCGCGTTGCAGCGCGATGCCGGCCAGCGCGTCTCCGGGATAGTCGCGGGGGTCGATGCCCACCACGATGCCCGCATTGGCGTTGCGCTCGTTGCGCGAATACTGGCTCATGCCGTTGGTGACCACGCGGCCCGGCTCGCTGGTGGCCGCGACCACGGTGCCGCCGGGGCACATGCAGAAGCTGTAGACCGAGCGGCCGTTGCTCGCGTGGTGCACCAGCTTGTAGTCGGCCGCGCCCAGCAGCGGGTGGCCTGCGTGGCGGCCCCAGCGCGCGCGGTCGATCAGGCCCTGCGGATGCTCCACGCGGAAGCCGATGGAAAACGGCTTGGCCTCGATGTGCACGCCGCGCTTGTGCAGCATCTCGAAGGTGTCGCGCGAGCTGTGGCCCAGCGCCATCACGACGTGGTCGGCGCGCAGTTCGCTGCTGGTGCCCGTGGTCTGGTCGAGCACGGTGAGGCCGCGCAGGTGGCCGTCCTCGATGCGCACGTCGGTCACGCGCTGCTCGAAGCGGATCTCGCCGCCGAGCGCCACGATCTGCTCGCGGATGTTCTCCACCACCTTCACCAGCTTGAAGGTGCCGATGTGCGGATGCGCGACGTAGAGAATTTCCGGCGGCGCGCCGGCCTTCACGAACTCTTCCATCACCTTGCGGCCGAGGAAGCGCGGATCCTTGATCTGGCTGTAGAGCTTGCCGTCCGAGAAGGTGCCGGCGCCGCCTTCGCCGAACTGCACGTTCGACTCCGGGTTGAGCACGCTCTTGCGCCACAGGCCCCAGGTGTCGCGGGTGCGCTGGCGCACGGTCTTGCCGCGTTCGAGCACGATGGGCCTGAAGCCCATCTTCGCGAGCATCAGCGCCGCGAAGATGCCGCAGGGGCCGAAGCCGATGACCACCGGCCGCGACGTGCCCTCGGGGGCATTGGCAGGCGGCGTGTAGCGCATGTCGGGCGCTTTTTGGATATGCGGATGGCCCGCGTGCTTGGCGAGCAGCCCGGCTTCGAGCTTCGCGTCTGCCAGCTGCACGTCGCAGATGTAGACCGTGAGCAGTTCGGCCTTGCGCGCGTCGAAGCTGCGCTTGTAGACGTTGTGGGAGGCGATCGCGTCGAGCGGAATGTCGAGCGTCTTGGCGATCAGTGCGGCCAGCGCGTCGGGCGCGTGGTCGAGCGGGAGGTTGAGTTCGGAGATTCTCAGCATGGCGGCGTGGGGCTTGTGGTTATCAAGCAGGCCGCGCATTTTAAGCGCCCGGGGCGCTATGAAAGGGATAGCGGGTCAGGCGGGCAGGAAGCCTTCGACCGACAAGTACCTCTCGCCCGTGTCGTAGTTGAAGCCCAGCACCACCGCATCGGCGGGCAGCGAGGGCAGTTTCTGCGCGATGGCCGCGAGCGTGGCGCCCGATGAGATGCCGACCAGGATGCCTTCCTCCTGCGCGCAGCGGCGAGCCATTTCGCGCGCCGGTTCGGCGTCGACCTGCAGCACGCCGTCGAGCAGCGAGGTGTCGAGGTTCTTCGGGATGAAGCCCGCGCCGATGCCCTGGATGGGGTGCGGCGCCGGCGCGCCGCCCGAAATGACAGGCGAGGCCACCGGCTCCACCGCGAACACCTGCAGCTTCGGCCACTTCTTCTTCAGCACCTTCGCCACGCCGGTGATGTGGCCGCCCGTGCCCACGCCGGTGATGATCACGTCGATGCCGTCAGGAAAATCGGCCGCGATCTCCTCGGCCGTGGTGCGCACGTGCACGTCGACGTTGGCGGGGTTGTTGAACTGCTGCGGCATCCACGCGCCGGGCGTGCCGGCCACGATTTCCTCGGCGCGGGCGATGGAGCCCTTCATGCCGTTGGCGCGCGGCGTCAGGTCGAAGGTGGCGCCGTAGGCCAGCATCAGGCGGCGGCGTTCGACGGACATGCTGTCGGGCATCACCAGGATCAGCTTGTAGCCCTTGACGGCCGCCACCATGGCCAGCCCGATGCCGGTGTTGCCCGATGTGGGCTCGACGATGGTGCCGCCGGGCTTGAGCGCGCCGCTCTTCTCGGCGTCTTCGACCATCGCGAGCGCGATGCGGTCCTTGATGGAGCCGCCGGGGTTGGCGCGCTCGGACTTGATCCACACCTGCTGCCTGGCATTGCCGAACAGGCGGTTGATGCGCACGTGCGGCGTGTTGCCGATGGTCTGGAGGATGTTCTGGGCCTTCATGGGAATCTCCTTGGATCGATGCGTTTGTCGGACGGACAGCGCGCATTGTGAGACCAGCCCGAAGGCACGCTCGGGCACAAGCGATAATCCACCCCGTGAAGCACGCCAGACCGCCGCTGGTGCAAGTGCCGAAAGGCCGCACTGGAGGAACGTCCGGACTGCACAGGACAGCGCAGGAGTTAACGACTCTCCACCGTGAGGTGAGGATCAGAGCAACAGAGACGAGCCGATTGAGTTCGGGTGAAACGGGCAATCTCTGCGCGCAGCAACACCAAGTAGGCCAGTATCGAGGTGGTTCCGCTGAGCTGGCGGGTAGGTGGCATCGAGCCGTTTGGCGACAAACGGCCCAGAGTAATGGCGGTCACGCCGGAGGTTTCGCAAGAGGCCTCCGGTGCACAGAATCCGGCTTATCGGCGAGCTTCACACTTTTCTTTCCTTCCCGTTTTTCGCGTTCTCGCGCCCTCGGCCCTGGCCAGGGCGGGCGTAAGCCTTGCCGCCAGCAGGGATTGGTAGTTACCCGTACAATCGATAGCATGCTAATTAATAGCCGGCTATCGTGACCAACCCGACCACCCCCCGAACAGCGCCTGAACAGGCGCTTGAACCGACGCGCGAACAATCGCTGATGCGCCTCGGCACGTCGCTCGCGGTGCTGCAGCGCGGCTACCGCGCCGCGGCCGACAAGGCGGTGGCGCACGTCGGCGTGTCGCAGACGCTGGCCTACCCGATCGTGATGCTCGGGCGCATGAACGGCGAAGTGCGCCAGGGCGTGCTGGCCGAGGCGCTGGGCATCGAAGGGCCGTCGCTGGTGCGCTCGGTCGACCAGCTGGTGGAAGCCGGCCTCGTCGAACGCCGCGAAGACCCGGCCGACCGCCGCGCCAAGACGCTGCATCTCACCGAAGCCGGCAAGGCCGTCTGCGAGCCCATCGAGGCGGCGCTGGCGCTGATGCGGGTGTCGCTGTTCGACGGCGTGCCCGACGAGGACGTTGCCGCCTGCCTGCGCGTGTTCTCGGTGCTCGAAGAGCGAATGGGCGTTCGCGCCGTGCAGAGCCTGCCGCCGCAGCAACAGCAGCCATCGCAGGAAGGGCGCAGGTAGTCGATGTCCGCGTTCAGCCTGCCGCGCTTCAGCCGCGCGGAGATTCTCTTTTCCGCCAAGAGCTTCGTCGCCGCCATGCTGGCGATGTACCTCGCCAGCCGCGCCGGCCTGCCGCGCCCGTTCTGGGCGCTCATGACCACCTATGTCGTCGCCCATCCGCTGGCCGGCGCGGTGCGCTCCAAGGCGGTGTACCGCTTCTGCGGCACGCTCATCGGCAGCACCGCCACGGTGCTGCTGGTGCCCGCGCTGTCCAACGCGCCCGAACTGCTGACGCTGGTGCTCGCGCTGTGGGTCGGGCTGTGCCTGTGCATCTCGCTGTTCGACCGCACGCCGCGCTCATACGTGTTCATGCTCGCGGGCTACACGGCCGCGCTCATCGGCTTTCCTTCCGTGCAGACGCCGCTCGCGCTGTTCGACACCGCCGTGGCGCGCGTCGAGGAAATCGGCCTCGGCATCTTCTGCGCCACGCTGGTCCACAGCCTGGTGCTGCCGGCGGGGCTCGCGCCGACCGTGCTGGGCCTGCTCGACCGCACGCTGCTCGACGCGCGCAAGTGGCTGGGCGACCTGCTGCAGCCCGCCGCGCGCAGCGGCGGCAATGGCGGCAACGGCGGCGACCCGAAGCGCCTGGACGACGACCGCCGCCGCCTCGCCGGCGACATCACGCAGCTGCGCCTGCTCTCCACCCACGTGCCCTTCGACACCACGCACCTGCGCTGGACGGCCGGCGCCATCCGCGCGATGCAGGACCGCGTCGCCGCGCTCACGCCCGCGCTGTCCGCGGTCGAAGACCGGCTGCAGGCGCTGGTGCAGGCCGAAGGCCGGCTCGCTCCCGACGTGACCGCCGTGCTCGCGCAGGCCGCCGAATGGCTGCGCGAAGAAGCCGAACCCGCCGCCGATGCGGCAACCCGCGCCGGGCGCCTGCAGGCCCTGCGCCGCGCCCTCGACACGCTGAGCGCCACGCCCGCGAACGCGCAGCAGCAGACTTCCTGGGGCCGCGCGCTGCGCATCGGACTCGCGGGGCGGCTCGAAGAACTCGTCGACGGCTGGACCGCCTGCGCGCAATTGCGCCAGGACATCGACGATGGCCTGAAGGGCGCCGCGCCGCTGCGCCGCACCGCGGCGCTCGGCAGCCGCGTGCTGCACCGCGACTACGGCATGGCGCTGCTGTCGGCGCTGGCCGCCGTCATCGCCATCTGCCTGTGCGGCGCGTTCTGGATCCTCACCGGCTGGCCCATGGGCTCGGCCGCGACCATGATGGCCGCCGTCTTCTGCTGCTTCTTCGCCACCATGGACGACCCGGTGCCAGCCATCCACGGCTTCCTGAAGTGGACGCTGTGGTCCGTTCCGATCTCGGCGCTCTACGTGCTGGTGCTCATGCCGCTGGTGCAGGACTTCGGCATGCTGGTGCTGATCTGCGCGCCGCTCTTTCTGC
Organism: Variovorax sp. efr-133-TYG-130; assembly: GCF_030208835.1. Lineage (NCBI taxonomy): Bacteria > Pseudomonadati > Pseudomonadota > Betaproteobacteria > Burkholderiales > Comamonadaceae > Variovorax > Variovorax sp. efr-133-TYG-130. Next base: position 193,854 of record NZ_JARVTD010000027.1, read on the forward strand.
TGCTGGGCCTGTACCTGCCGCGCCCCACGCATTTCATGGCCGCGATGGCGCTGATCTTCGGCGTGTGCGGCACGCTCGCGCTGCACGACACCGCCAGCTCCGACCTCGTGAGCTTCATCAACAGCATGATCGGCCAGATCGTCGGCGTGGTGGTCGCGGCGCGCGTCACGCGGCTGGTGCGTTCGGTAGGCGCCGACTGGAGCGCGCGGCGCATCCAGCGCGCCACCTGGCGCGAACTGGGCGACATGGCCGCGTCTTCGCAGCCGCAGTACGCGCAGAGCGACGCCTATGCCGTGCGCATGCTCGACCGCATCGGCCTGCTGGCGCCGCGCATCGCGCAGGCCGGCGGCACCGTCGAAGGCGTGGCCGCCAACGACGCGCTGCGCGACCTGCGCATGGGCGCCGACATCGCGGTGCTGCAGCGCGTGCGCGCGCAACTGCCGATGAGCACCTCGGCCGCGCTGCTGGGCGGCATCGCGCGCTTCTTCCGCCAGCGCGGCGAAGGCCGCATGAACCCGCGTCCGGCCGACCTGCTGCCGCAGATCGACGAAGCGCTCAACGCGGTGCTCGACGCCGTGCCCGATGCGCCGGCATCCGGTGCGCCCGCCGCTTCGCGCTCTGCCGTCACCGCGCTGGTCGGCCTGCGCCGCAACCTGTTCCCCGACGCGCCGCCCGTGCTGGCCGGCGCACCCATTCAAGGAGCTTCCGCATGATCGGCGAAGCAAGTTTCTACGGCCTGTACCTGCCCTGGATCATGGTGCTGGCCCTCGGCGCGCTGCTGGCGCTGTGGGCGGTGCGCCGCCTGCTGGCCGCCACCGGCGCCTACCGCTGGGTGTGGCACCCGGCGCTGTTCGACATGGCGCTGTACCTGCTGCTGCTCTACGCGCTGAGCCGCGTCTCCTCCTGCTTCCAATAAGAAACGAGATTCCAATGAAAGCCGTACGTTCTTCCTCCGACAACCCCTGGGCCCCGCGCCTGCGGCGCGTTCTCTTCACCGTGCTGGTGGTGGCCGCCGCCGTCTGGGCCGGCCTGCGACTGTGGGACCACTACGAGCTTGCGCCGTGGACCCGCGACGGCCGCGTGCGCGCCAACGTCGTGCAGATCGCGCCCGACGTGTCGGGCCTCGTCACATCGGTGCCGATCCGCGACAACCAACCGGTGGCCGCCGGCACGCTGCTGTTCGAGGTGGACCGCGCGCGCTACGACCTCGCCGTGCGCCAGGCGCAGGCCGCGCTTGCCGCGCAGCGCGCCATGAGCGCGCAGGTGCAGCGCGAGAACGCGCGCAACGTCGGCCTCGACGACCTGATCTCGAAGGAGTCGCGCGAGCAGACCCGCTCGCGCGTCGAGCAGATGCAGGCCGCCGTCGCGCAGGCCGAGGTGGCGCTCGATTCGGCCAAGCTCAACCTGCAGCGCGCCGAAGTGCGCGCGCCCACCGGCGGCCTCGTCACCAACCTCGACCTGCGCCAGGGCAGCTACGCCGCGGCGGGCCGCCCGGTGCTCGCGCTGGTCGATGCGCAGTCGTTCTACGTCGAAGGCTATTTCGAGGAAACCAAGCTGCCGCGCATCCACCTCGGCGACCGCGTGCGCGTCACGCCCATGGGCGGCGGCGCGGTGCTCGAAGGCGCGGTCGACAGCGTGGCCGCCGGCATTGCCGACCACGACCGCTCCACCAGCGCCAACCTGCTGCCCAGCGTGAACCCGACCTTCAACTGGGTGCGGCTCGCGCAGCGCATTCCGGTGCGCATCAAGCTCGATCCGCTGCCGCAGGGCGCGCGCCTCGTCGCGGGCCAGACCGTCACGGTGCAGGTGCTGGAGAACAAGCCGGCGCACAACGCAGCCGCACCGGCCACCGCGCCGCAGCACAAGGGATGAACGACATGACCAGCTTCGCATTCCGCCTCGCATCGCTGGCCGTCGCCGCCGGGCTCGCGGCCTGCGCGGCGGTCGGCCCCGACTACCACCAGCCGCCCGAGGCGCTGGCCAGCCAGAGCGCCGCCGGCAAGCCCTTCGCCGAGGCACCGGCCGACGCCGCGCCGCTGCCGCCGCACTGGTGGCGCCTGTACCACGACCCGCTGCTCGACAAGCTGGTAGAGCAGGCGCTCGCGCACAACACCGACCTGCGCCAGGCCGTGGCCAACCTCGAGCGTGAACGCGCCATCGAAGACGAAGTGGCCGGCGCCAGGTACCCCAGCATCGGCGTGAACGGCGGGCCTTCCTACGGCCACGTGTCGGGCCTGTCGCTGCTGCAGAAGGGCTACGAGCCGCCGAACACCTTCAACTACAGCGCGGGCGCTTCGCTGTCCTACCAGGTCGACCTGTTCGGCCAGATCCGCCGCGCCATCGAGGCCTCGCAGGCCGGCACGCAGGCGGCCGAAGCCGCGCTCGACCTGGTGCGCGTGAACGTCGCGGCCGGTACCGCGCGCGCCTATGCCGAAGCCTGCTCGACCGGCCTGCGCCTGCAGATCGCGCAGAAGTCGGTGTCGCTGCAGCAGGACGCGGTGAACGTCACCGATCGCCTGCAGCGCGCCGGCCGCGCCGGCGCCATCGACGCGGGCCGCGCGCGTTCGCAGCTGCAGCAGCTCAACGCCGCGCTGCCGCCGCTGAAGGCCGAGCGCCAGGGCGCGCTCTACCGCCTTGCCACGCTCACCGGCGCGCTGCCGCAGGACTTTCCGCGCGAGGTGGCCGACTGCACCGTGCCGCCGCGCGTGGCCGGCGTGCTGCCGGTAGGCGACGGCGCCGCGCTGCTGCGCCGCCGCCCCGACATCCGCCAGGCCGAGCGCAGCCTCGCCGCATCGACCGCGCGCATCGGCGTGGCCACGGCCGACCTCTATCCGAAGATCACGCTGGGGCTCTCGGGCTCCTCCGTCGGCCATGCCGACGGCTTCGGCCGCAAGGACACCTTCGCCTGGAGCCTGGGCCCGCTGATCTCGTGGACGGTGCCCAACACCGGCGTCGTGCAGTCGCACATCGCGCAGGCCGAGGCCGGCACGCGCGCCGCGCTCGCCAGGTTCGACGGCACCGTGCTCACCGCGCTGCGCGAGACCGAGACCGCGCTGGCCACCTACGCCCGCGAACTCGACCGCCGCGCCGCGCTGCAGGCCTCGCGCGACGAAAGCGCCAAGGTCGCCGCGCAGGCGCGCCAGCTCTACCAGAACGGCCGCACCGGCTACCTCGATTCGCTCGACGCCGAGCGCTCGCTGGCCGCCAGCGAAGCCGCGCTCGCGGCCAGCGAGGCGCAGCTTTCCGACGACCAGGTGGTGCTGTTCATGGCGCTGGGCGGCGGCTGGGAGCCCGACACCGCGACCGCGAAGCAATGACCGCCGCCGCGTCACCCGAGCCGCAGCACCGGGCGCACGCGCCGCTGTGGCTGCTCGCGCTGGTGACCTTCAGCGGCACGCTGGCCATGCACATCTTCGTGCCCGCGCTTCCGATCGCCGCGGCGAGCCTGGGCGCCAGCGTCGGCGCCATGCAGATGACGGTGAGCCTCTACATCTTCGGCCTCGCGGTGGGGCAGCTGGTGTACGGCCCGCTGGCCGACCGCTTCGGCAGGCGGCCGGTGCTGCTGTGGGGGCTCGGCATCTACTGTGTATCGGGCCTGGCCGCCGCGCTCGCGCCCGAGGTGCATTCGCTCATCGCCGCGCGGCTGTTCCAGGCCATGGGCGGCTGCGCAGGCCTGGTGCTGGGCCGCAGCATCGTGCGCGACACCGCCGGGCCGCAGGAGGCCACGCGCCGGCTCGCGCTGATGAACCTCATGGTCACCATCGGCCCCAGCCTGGCACCGCTGATCGGCGGCGCGCTGGCCACCGCGCTGGGCTGGCGATCGATCTTCCATGCGCTCTTCGGCCTGGGCGTGGTGGGCTTTCTCTTCACCTGGCGCATGCTGCCGGAGACGGGTGCGCCCGGCTCTGCGGTGAGTGCGCGAGACCTCGCGCGCAACTACGGCAAGCTGCTGCGCTCGCCCGCGTTCCTGGGCTTTTCGGTGGGCGGCGGCTGCGCCACCACGTCGATGTACGCCTTCATCGCCTCGGCGCCCTTCATCTTCGTGGACCAGTTGCACCGGCCCGCGCACGAGGCGGGCATCTACCTCGCCATCCTGGTGTCGGGCGTGTGGCTCGGCAGCTTTCTCACCAGCCGCCTGATCTCGCGCGTGCGGGTCGACCGGCTCATGATCCGCTCCAACGCGCTGAGCGTGGCCGCGGCCTTCGTGCTGCTCGGCGCGGCGTTGAGCGGCCATCTGTCGGTGCCGCTCATCGTCGCTTCCATGTTCATGTTCACGGTGGGCGTCGGCATGGCGTCGCCGGCCGCGCTCACGCAGGCGATCAGCGTGAACCCGCAGGTCATCGGCTCGGCCTCGGGCCTCTACGGCTTCACGCAGATGGCCGTGGGCGCGCTGTGCACCGCGCTCGCGGGCATGGGCCACCGCAACCCCGCGCTGGCATCGGCCGTCGTGCTGGCGGGCGCGGGCATCGTGGCGCAGCTGTCGTTTGCGGTGGCGCTGCGCGCGCAGCGGCGCGCCGATGCCGCTGCCGCCGCCGCCGCCGCCGAGACGTTCAGCGCGTGAAGAGCCAGCCGCCCTTGGGCTGGCGCATCAGCTCGTGCCGTTTCACGGCGTGTTCCTCGCCGTCGTCGCCCACGTAGACCACCTCGAAGCGCAGCAGCTTCGGCGACACCATCTTCCAGTTCTGGATGCGCTTGACCGTCACGCAGGAGGTCTTGTCGTGGAACTGCATCTCCGTCATCGGGCCGCCCTGGAAGCCGTTGCCTTCGAACAGGCGGCCCGGCGCGGCAAATGGGTTGAGCACCGCGCCGTTGTGCGCGGTGATGCAGCCCTCGGTCCGCACGAAGGACTCGATGGTCGGCGACGCGCTGCGCACCACCTTGCCGACGGCGGGGCTCGGCGCCTTGCCGCCGATGGCCTCGCGGATGCGCTCGACCTGTTCGCCGGTGATGGGCGCGAGGCCGTCCTTCGAGATCACGGGCGGCGGTGGCGGGGCCGCCGGCGCGGGCGGCGGGGCGGGGGAGAAGTAACTGCAGCCCGTCACCAGTGCCAGCGGCAAGGTGAGGGCAAGGGCGGCGCTCGGTGATCCGAACTTCATGGCTGAGTCTCCTGTCGGCGGCGCTTCAAGGCCGCAGGCTGAAAATTGCAGGCCGCGAACATGCGGTGCATCGTCGGGGGTCGTCCTCTTCCGTTCGATCGTCTTTGTCTCGTGGTTGTGGTTCTTGTCGTCGTTCAGAAGCGTTCCTGGGGTGCCAGGTAGCGCCACTGGCCGGGCTGCAGCCCCGCCAGCGGCACGCGGCCGATGCGGATGCGCCGCATCGCCAGGATTCGCAGGCCCACGTTGTCGCAGATGTGGGCGATCTGCCCCGGCTGCGCGCCCTTGAGCGCGAAGCGCAGGCCGGTCTGTTCGTCGCTCTGGCGGCCGATGCTCACCCGCGCGGGCGAGCGCTCCAGCCGCGCCAGCACCTCGGGGGCCACCGGGCCGGCCACGTCGACCATCACCTCGTGCTCGAGGATGCCGGCGTCTTCGTGCAGCTTGCGTTCGATGCGGAACTCCTGCGTGTACGCGACCAGCCCGCTGGCGCCGGTCTCCAGCGGCGTCATGCATTGCTGCCCCTTCGCATGGGCCGGCAGAAAGCGCTGCCCGGCGCGCTCGGGCTCGTGGTGGTTCGCGGCCACCAGCAGGCTGTGCGCCTTGTCGGTGGGCATGCCCGCGGGCTTGTAGAGCAGCAGCGTGACGGGAAGGATGGGCTGCGGCCTGGCGCCGGCCTCGATCTCGACCTGCTGGCGCGGCAGCACGCGCGACTGCGGCAGCATCTGCTGCACGCCGTCCACGCGCACGGCGCCGTTCTCTATCAGCAGCTCGGCCTCGCGGCGCGACACGCCGGCCATGGCCGCCACGCGCTTGGCCAGGCGGATGCCTTCGCCGTCGTCTTTTTCAGGGGCGCTTCTGTTCATCGGGCCGCATTCAGTTGCTGGATGCGCGCCACATGCGCGGCCAGCGATCGTGCCGCCACCGGCCACATGCGCTCGGGCACGTCGTCGTAGGCGATGGGCAGCCATTGCTCGGGCGTGCCGTCGGGCAGCTGCTGCATGGCGGCGGCGATCCTGGCCTCGCGCTTCAGGCGGTGCGCCTTCAGCATCGCGATGGCGGTGCGCGCGAAGCCGATCACGTAGCCGTGCGCGGGCAGGATGAATTCGACGCCGCCGGCCTCGCAGGCCGCGTCGAGCTTGTCGAGCGATTCGAGGTAGGCCGTCATGTCGCCGTCGGGCGGGTCGACCACCGTGGTGCTGCCGTTCAGGATGTGGTCGCCGGAGAACAGCAGGCCGTCTTCCTCGAGCAGCAGGCACAGGTGGTTGGCGGCGTGGCCGGGCGTGTGGATCACGCGCAGCGTGTGGGTGGTGGCCGTGCCTTCGGGCGATGTGCCGGAGAGCGCGAGGCGCTCGCCGTCGGCCAGTTCGCGCTCGGGCGTGAAGCGCGCCGTGGCGCGGGCGGTCGGCCGCGAGGCCAGCCCGAGGATCGGCGGCCTCGTTTCCTTGCACAGCGCCTGCAGCGGCGCGGCACCGGGCGAATGGTCGGCATGCGAATGCGTGCACACGATCATGCGGATGTCGCCATGCGTGGCGCGCCACAGGCGGCCGATGTGGTCGAAGTCGTTCGGGCCCGGGTCGATGACGATGTAGCCGGTGGCCGCGTCGCCCACGATGTAGCTGTTGGTGCCGGGGCCGGTCATGGCGCTGGGGTTGGGCGCGGTGAGGCGCATCACGTTCTTCAGCAGCGCCACCGGGTGCTCGCTCTGCCAGTCGAGCGCATGCGCGATCTGGCCGTCGGGGCACACCAGCGCGAGCTCGCCGAAGGGCGACTCGTGCTCCATGTAGCGCGCGTCCTCGCCCTTGAGCAGGCCGGCGCGCGGGCAGCTGGTCCAGAGCGGCGCCTCGCCGGCACCGCCCGGCGCGCAGGCCGCGAGCACCGCGTCGACGCTGGCATAGGCGGCCATGCGCTGCAGCGTGCGCACGGTCGGGAAGATCATGAAGAAGCTGCCTGCCGCGTGGCGCGCGAGCGCGTCGGCCGGGCGCACCCAGCAGGGCTCGAACTGCTCGCTCTCGTCGGCCGTGGGCGTCTGGCCCTCGGGCATGCGCGCCACCAGGAATGGCACGTCGAAGCGCTTGGGCAGGTCGCGGTCGGTGATCCAGTGCGCGAAGGTGAATACTTTGTCGGAGTCGAGCACCAGGCCGCGCGCGGCGCACTGGTCGGCGAAGGCGGTGCCGGCCGTATCGGCGCGGTCCATCGCGGCGATGTCCGCGGCGCTCACGGGGCGGCCGTCGGCAGCATGGTGCGCGAGCAGGATGCCGAGCTCTTCGAAGGCTTCGCGAATGGCTGCGATGGCCTGCGTGCGCTGCACCCGGCTCTGCGTGGGGCGGCGGGTGGCGATGCGCTTGGCGGCTTCGTCGGCCGCGTCGATGTGGCCGCCGGGGAACACATAGGCGCCGGGTGCGAAGCTGGCGGTGGCCGAGCGGCGCGTCATCAGCACTTCGATGCCGGCGGCGGTGTCGCGCAGCAGCAGCACGGTGGCCGCCGCGCGCACGGGCGCGGGCTCGCGTGCGGGGTGAATTTGTTGGGAGGAACGGACCATGGGGCGATTATCGGGAGCAGGTGCCGCGCGCGTGTGTCGCGCATAAGCTCATGTGGATTCGGGCATGAGTGCCGCGCCACAATTCGCGCATGCACCGCTTGCCTCGAAGAAAGACTGTCATGGCTCATTCTCCCTTTTCGCGTCGTTCGCTTCTGGTGGCCGCCGCCGCCGCGCTCATTTCCGCCACGGCCCCGGCCCAGTCGGACTGGCCTCAACAGCCCGTCACGTTGATCATGGGCTTCCCGGCCGGCTCGGGCGTCGACGTTGTCGCGCGCACCATCCAGGAGCCGCTGTCGAAACAGCTGGGCCGCCCCGTCATCATCGACTACAAGTCCGGCGCCGCCGGCAACATCGCCAGCGACTACGTGGCCCACGCCAAGCCCGATGGCTACACGCTCGCCTTCGGCACCGCCGCCACGCACGGCAGCAATGCCGCGCTCTACAAGAAGCTGCCCTTCGACGTGGAGGCCGACTTCATTGCGGTGGCGCCGGTGCTCGACGTGTCGAACGTGCTCACCATCAATCCCGACGTGATCAACGTCAGGACCTTGAAGGAGTTTGTCGAACTGGTCAAGGCCAATCCCGGCAAGTACAACTATGCGTCTACAGGCAACGGCGCGGGTACGCACATGGCGTTTGCCGAGTTCAACTCGCGCCTGGGCCTGAACATAGTGCACGTGCCGTACAAGGGCGGGCCGGAGGCGATCACGTCGGTGGTGCGCGGAGAGACCTGCTGCATCATGAACCAGGTGCAGACGGTGCTTCCGCACTACAAGGCCGGCAAGGTGCGGCTGCTGGGCGTGACCACCGCCACGCCGGTGCCGGCGGTGAAGGAGGTGCCCACCATTGCATCGAGCGGCCTGCCGGGCACCAAGGGTTTCGACAGCTCGATCTGGTTCGGCATCTTCGCGCCCAAGGGCACCGACCCGCAGATCGTCGACAAGCTCAACGCGGCGGTCAAGGCGGTGCTGGAGACGCCGGAGATTCGCGAGCGTTTCGAGAGCCAGGGCAATACGGTGCGCATCGAGACGCCAGCCGAGTTCAAGAAGACCGTGCACGCGAATCGCGTGAAGTGGGCCGAAGTTGCCAAGGCGGCGAATATCAGCATCGATTGAGCGCTGCTTTTTCGGGGGTGTGTGCACAGGCCGCCGGGTACTCCCCTCCGCGAATGTCCCCCGGGGCTTCGCCCCTCCTCCTTTATTTCGCTGCGGGGAGTACCCGACGCCCTGTGCACAGGGCACGCTGCCGGTTTGCGGCCGGTCGACCGGTGCTCTGATCGGTCACGACGGCGGGGTGCCTTGCGCAGCGTAATAAAGGAGGAGGCCGAAGGCCGGGGGACATTCGCGGAGCAAGGTACCCCGGCGGCGTGAACGCGCCCCGAACAACGCCGCCTACAACGTCTTGGTCAGAGTAACGATGAAGCGCGCCTTGTTGGGCGAGTAGGTCTGCCTGCCGAACGCACCAAAGCCCAGGTCGACTCCCGGATTGCTCACTGCAAGATAAGAGCTCTGCTTGTTCGCGCCCTGCACGGAGCCCGCCAGCGACAACCCGTTGCCGAAGTCGTAGCTTGCGCCCACGTTGTAGTCCACATAGCTCTTGTAGCCCAGGCTTCGGATGTCGCTCGACATGTTGGTGTAGCCCACTGCAGCCTTCAACGTGACCTTCGGAACAATCTCCTTGCTGTAGGCCAGGTTCAGGTAACCCGTGTTCGTGCCCTTCAGGCCCGAGCCGGCCTTGTTGCCCGCATAGCCGAAGTAGTCCTTCGACACCGTGTGCGAATACTTCAGCGTGAAAGAGCCGATGGCCTCGTCGGTGTAGCCCGCGCTGCCGTAGATCTCCGTCGTGTTGCCCGACGAATTGCCAGGGTAGATGTACGTGAGCGCGCCCACGTCCATGTCGAACACGCCGGCCTTGAACTTGTAGCCGCCGTAGATGTCGCTCTCGATGCTGTTGCCCTTGAGCCAGTTGACGCTCGAATTCCAGTTGCCCACATAGAAGCCGCTGTCGCCGAAGGCGTAGTCGAAGCCGCCCTGTATGGCCGGCTTGAAAGCCTTGGTCTTGGCGTAGTCGTTCTTGCCCAGCATGTCCTGGTCTTGACCACGGAACTTGTAGTCGGTGGTGAACGCCACGTTGCCCGAGAGCTGCGCGTTCGCAAGCATCGGCAGGGCGGCCAGGGTGGGGAGAACGAGCACCGGCAGGGCGATGCGGATCAGATGTTTCATTGCTGGAAAAAGCCAACTTGTGGAGGAGCCGGCAGCGTAGGAGCGGGCGTCTAAAAGCCGCGTAAAAAATGCAGGCCGCGGCGCAAAAGTTTCGCCTCGGGCATCGTCATCGCGATCACGCCGGCCACCACGCACCCCAGCCCGATCCACGCCGTGGGCGCGAGCGTTTCGCCGAGGAACAGCACGCCGACCGCCACGCCGATGGGCACGCGCAGGTAGGCCTGCGCGGAAGTCGACATCGGCCCCAGCGTCCTGATGAGGCGGAAGTAGATGGTGAAGGCCAGCGCCGTCGACAGCACCGCCAGCGCCAGCACTGCCGCCACGGACGCGGCCGAAGGCGCCAGCGTCCAGGGCCGGTCGATGGCGAGGCTCGCGGGCAGCAGCATCGCGGTGCCGCTCAGCAGCGAGCCGGCTGCCGGCACCATCGGGTCCAGGCCCTTGAACACGCGGCCGAACATCGCGGCGCAGCCGTAGCACACGGCCGCCGCCACCAGCGCGAGTTGCGCGAGCAGCGAATGCCCGAGCCCGTTCAGCGCCTCCAGTCCGACGATCAGGCAGATGCCCGCCAGCCCGGCGCCCACGCCGAAGAAGCGCTGCAGCGTCGGCCTGCCCGCGCTGCCCAGGCCCAGCCCCAGCAGGAAGATGAAGATCGGCGAGGTCGAGTTCAGGATGGTCGCCAGGCCTGCGTCCACGCTGCGCTCGGCCCAGGCAATCAGCGTGAACGGCAGCACGCTGTTCAGGCAGGCCTGCACCGCGAAGCGGCCCCACATCGCCGGCTCCTTCGGCAGCTTCACGCCGCGCATGCGCAGCACCGCGAGCAGCAGCGCTCCGGCAACCAGCGTGCGCGCCGCGATCAGCGTGACCGGCGGGATGGTCGCCACGCCGATCTTGATGAAGGTGTACGAAGCGCCCCAGCAGGTGGCGAGTACCGCGAGCAGCGCCCATTCGAAGGCGGGGTTGACCGGGGCGTGGGTGGCGGAAGAGGGCGTCGATGCGTGCATGGTGCGCCGATCATCCCGGCGGCGGCGCACCGGCACTTCGCCCGCGGGCGAAGCGTGGATGTCGCTGTCAGTGCGGGTGGTCGTGCGGCTTGCCGCCGCCGTTCAGCAGCGTCGCCAGGTCCACTTCCTGTTCGGCCGCCGCGCCGGCGATCACGCGCTGCTCCAGCTCGTCCAGATGCTCCATCGCCACGGCCAGCGCCTTGTCGAGCGACTTGCCGGTGGTCAGCGCCTCGATGATCTGCTCGTGCTCGCGGGGCGCGCAGCTCGCGGCCTCGGCGGAGTCGTAGAGCGCCTTGTACAGCTCGGTGTTCGAAATCAGCCGCTGTATGTATGAAAGCAACTCGTCGCTGCCCGCCATCTGCGCCAGCAGCAGGTGGAAGTCGCCGGCCAGCCGTATCGAGTCTTCGCGCCGGCCTTCCTTGAACGCCTTCTGCTCCGCCTGCACGTGCTTGCGCAGGGCGGCCACCTGCTCGCGCTCGAGGTTGCCGAACAGTGTGGTGATCAGCCCCGCCTCCACGATGCGGCGCGCGCGGTAGATGCCGCGCATGTCGTCGATCGACGGGTTGGGCACGAAGGCACCGCGGTTGTGCTCCAGCACCAGCCGCTTTTCGGAGCCCAGCCGCGCCAGCACCTTGCGCACCGCGCCGCGCGTGCAGCCCAGGGCCTCGGCCAGCGCGCGTTCGCGCAGGGGGGTGCCGGGGCGCAGCTTGCCGCTGAGCAGGGCCTTGGAAACGGCGGCGTAGACGCGTTCGTCCACGTTCGCGTCTTCGGCGTCGATGGGTTCCGGGGCGGGGGAGGGCGCTGGGGTTCGGCGGGTGGCGGCAGGCATGGGCAACCGGATTATTGCCTGCGGCCCGCGCCTACGGGAAAGCCCCCGGATTGACTCGGCCGGCCCGGCTCCCTACCATTCGCTCCGTTTGGTTAACCAAAATAAATATTTCTGGTTGACCAAAATTATTCAACATTCCCAACCAAACCATGATTCGAGGCTCCCGATGAAATCCGTCAAATGGCTGGCAGCGCTGCCGGTGCTCGCCTTCTTCAGCGGCGGATGGCTGTCGTCCGTCGCGCCCACCTTCGTCCTCGGCATGCCGTTCCTGATGGTGTGGAACGTCAGCTGGCTGGTGCTGACCTCGCTGATCATGGTGGTCATCGACCGCGCCGAAGGCGACATCGACGCACCCGCTGCCGGAGGCTCGCAATGAACGCCGCGCTGGCAGTCATCGCGCTGTTCGTGATCGGTGCGCTGGGCCTGGCGGTGCTGGCGCGGCGCGGGCGCACCATGAGCCTGGAGCAATGGGCGCTCGGCGGGCGCGGGCTGGGCGCCATCATGGTGTTCCTGCTGATGGCGGGCGAGTCGTTCTCCACCTTCACCTTCCTGGGCGCGAGCGGCTGGTCTTACAGCAAGGGCACGCCGGCCTTCTACATCCTGGCGTACGGCGGGCTGGCCTACCTCATGGCCTTCTGGATGCTGCCCGCCGTGTGGCGCTACGCCACCACGCACAAGCTGGTGTCGTTCTCGGACTTCTTCGCGCACAAGTACGACAGCCGGCCGCTCGGCGTGCTGGTGTCCGTCGTCGCGCTCATGGGCATGGTGGCGCTTTTGACCATCCAGCTGCGCGGCCTGGGCATCATCGTGTCAGAGGCCTCGTACGGCTCCATCGCGCCGCAGGTGGCGATCTGGATCGGCACGGTGGTGATGGTGAGCTACATCCTGTTCTCGGGCATCCACGGCTCGGCCAGCATCGCCATCGTGAAGGACGTGCTGATCCTTGCGCTGGCGGTGTTCCTCGGCATCTACCTGCCGTGGCACTACTATGGCGGCGTCACGCCCATGTTCACCGCCATCCACGCGGCCAACCCCACTTTCTTCGAGTTTCCCAAGGAGGGCCTGAACCTCACCTGGTACAACTCGACCATCCTGCTGACGGCGCTGGGCTACTACCTGTATCCGTTCAACCTCACCTCGGTGTATGCGGCCAAGAGCGCCAGCGCGGTGCGGCGCAACACCATCCTGATGCCGCTGTACCAGGTGGTCATCGCCTTCCTGTTCCTGGTCGGCTTCGCGGCCATCCTGCAGGTGCCGGGGCTCAAGGGCTCGGAGGTCGACCTGGCGCTGTTCGGCCTGGTGAAGCACACCTTCGACCCGTGGTTCGTCGGCGTCATCGGCGGCACGGGCGTGCTCACCGCGCTGGTGCCGGGCTCGATGATCCTGCTCACGGCTTCCACCGTGATCGGCAAGAACGTCTACAAGGAAGGCTTCGCGCCCCATGCCACCGACAAGCAGGTGTCGCGCGTGGCGCGCGGCGTGCTGCCGGTGTTCGCGCTGGTGGCGGTGTACTTCGTGCTGCGCGGCGGCACCACCATCGTGGCGGTGGCCATCTTCGCGTCGAGCCTGCTCACGCAACTGCTGCCCTCGCTGCTGTTCAGCCTCATGAAGAAGCCCTTCGGCAACAAGCATGCAGCCTTCGCGGGCATCCTGGCCGGCGGCGCGGTGCTGGGCTTCATGATGACCACGGGCTCGAACCTGGGTACGCTGTTCCCCGCGGCACCGGTCGTGTTCAAGTCGCTCAACACCGGCCTCGTGGCGCTGGCGACCAACGCGCTGGTGTTCGTGCTGGTGGCGCTGTGCACGCCGCGCATCCTGCCGCGCGGCGCCGCGCCGCAGCCCGCCTGATGACTTTCAAGGAACCCGTCGCCATGTCTTCTCTGCTGATTCGCAATGTGCGCCCCATGGGCGCTTCCCCGGTCGACGTTCTGGTGCAGGAAGGGCGCATTGCCGGTGCCGGGCCCGCGCTGGCCGCGCCCGCGGGCATTGCCGTCGAAGAGGGCGGCGGCGCCTTGCTGCTGCCCGGCCTCGTCGAAGGCCACACCCACCTCGACAAGACCATGTGGGGCATGGATTGGTACCGCAACGAGGTCGGCACCAACCTCACCGACAAGATCGAGAACGAGCGCGCCTTCCGCCACGCGAGCGGGCACGACGCCGCCGCGCAGTCGCTGGTGCTGGCCAAGGCCTTTCTCGCGCTCGGCACCACGCGGCTGCGCACGCACGTCGACGTCGACACGCAGGCCGGCCTGCGCCACCTGGAAGGCACCCTGCGCACGCGCGAGGCGCTGCGCGACGTGCAGCAGATCCAGATCGTCGCCTTTCCGCAGTCGGGCCTGCTGGGCCGGGCGGGCACGGCCGAACTGCTCGACCAGTCATTGGCGATGGGCGCCGACGTGCTCGGCGGCCTCGACCCCTGCGCCATCGACGGCGACCCGGTGAAGTCGCTCGACGTGCTGTTCGGCATTGCCCACAGGCACCAGCGCCCCGTCGACATCCACCTGCACGAGCCCGGCGCCATGGGCGCCTTCTCGCTCGACCTGATCCTGCAGCGCACCGAGGCGCTGGGCATGCAGGGCAAGGTGGCCATCAGCCACGGCTTCTGCCTTGGCGACGTGAGCGAACGCGAGCGCGACGCGCTGCTCGCGCGCATGGCCAGGCTGGGCGTGGTGCTGGTCACCAGCGCGCCGCCCTCGCGCACCGTGCCGCCGCTCATGGCCTGCCGTCAGGCCGGCGTGACGGTGGTCGGCGGCAACGACGGCATCCGCGACACCTGGTCGCCCTACGGCAACCCCGACATGCTGGAGCGCGCCATGATCATCGGCCTGCGCTACAACCTGCGCCGCGACGACGAGATCGAAGTGGCGCTCGACACCGTCACGCACGCCGGCGCGCGCGGCTGCGGCTTCGAGGCCTATGGCCTGGTGCCCGGCAACCGCGCCGACCTGGTGCTGGTCGATGCGCAGACCGTCGCTCATGCCGTGGTCTCGCGGCCCGTGCGCAAGCTGGTGGTGGCGGGCGGCCGCATCGTGGCGCGCAACGGCGTGCTGCAGGCCGACGTGGCTGCCTTGTGAGGGCAGCGCGAAGTCGTGACGCAGGCGTCGCCTTTGCGGTAGTGATCGTGCTGGTGGCGCTCAACCTGCGCGCCTTTCTCACGTCGAGCAGCCCGCTGCTCGAGCCCATCCGCCTTGCCACCGGCATCGGTTTTCACGCGGTGGCGCTGCTCACCGTGCTGCCGATGTTCGCGATGGGGGCCACGTCGCTGTGCGGCGCGGCGGTCGGCCAGCGCATCGGCGCGCGCGGCGGTGTCGCGCTCGGGCTTGGGGCCATCGCGCTGGCTTGCGCGAGCCGCTATGTGGCGGGCGGCGCGGCTGCGCTGCTGTGGAGTGCGGCGCTCGCGGGCGCGGGCGTCGGGCTGGTGCAGGCGCTGATGCCCGGCGTGGTGAAGCAGGCCTACCCGGCGCGCATCGGCGTGATGACGGGGCTGTACTCCGCCGCCATCATGGGCGGCGGCGGGCTCGGCGCCATCGCCAGCCCGTGGGTGGCGCATGCAATCGGCGGCGCACGGCCCGACTGGCACGCGGGCCTTGCCATATGGGCCGTGCTCGCGACCTTCGCGCTGCTGTATTGGCTGAACATGCGGCGCATGGAATTCACCGTTGCCGACGCGCCGCGCCAGAACCTCTCGTGGCTGCGCTGCTTCGCAAGCCGCCGCGCGTGGCTTCTGGCTGCGTGCTTCGGCCTCATCAACGGCGGCTACACCAGCCTCGTCGCATGGTTGCCGCACTTCTACGCACAGCAGGGCTGGACCGCGCAGCAGGGCGGCTCGGTCCTCGCGCTGATGACGGCCGCGCAGGTGATTGCCGCGCTCGCCATGCCCGCCATCGCGCGCAGCCGGGGGCGCGATCTGCGGCCCTGGCTGGCGCTCACGCTCGCCGCGCAGCTGGCGGGCTTTTGCGCGCTGACCTTCGATGCGCCCGTGCCGGCCGTCGCCATCGCGGTGGTGCTGGGCTTCGGCCTGGGCGGTGCCTTCTCGCTGTGCATGGTGCTGGCGCTCGACCACCTGCCAGATCCCGCGCAGGCCGGCGCGCTCGCCGCATTCATGCAGGGCGTGGGCTTCATGATCGCGGCGCTCGCGCCCTTCGTTACCGGCTGGGTGCGCGAGCACACCGGCGGCTTCACGATGGCGTGGGCCTACCTGGCGGCCGTGGTCGTGGTGCTGCTGCCGCTGATGCTGCGCTTCGATCCACGCCGCTATGCCGCTGCCACGGCCGGGCTGTTCGTCCCGCAGCCGCAGCCGCGCCACGGCGCTGCCCGTCCAACCCCCGCACTCGACAGCGCCACGACCGGAAAGACCTGAGCACCATCATGTACCAACAAGAATTCATGCAACGGGCACTGGCCCTGTCGGCGCAGGCATTGACGCAGCCCGGCACCGAGCCCTTCGGCGCCGTCGTCGTGAAAGACGGCGCGATCGTCGGCGAAGGCTTCAATCATTCCGTCGCGCACTCGGACCCGACCTCGCACGGCGAGGTGGAAGCCATTCGCGACGCCTGCCGCAGGCTGGGCACCGTCGACCTGTCGGGCTGCGAGCTCTACACATCGTGCGAGCCCTGCGCCATGTGCGCGGCGGCCATGCACATCGCGGGCATCGCCAGGCTGTATTACGCGGCGTCGCTGGCGCAGTCCGGCCAGGCCTTCGAGGGCGTGACGGTCGAGGCGCGGCACCCCATCGACGTGGAGGCACTGCGCGCCGAGGCCGGTGCGCCGCTCGACGAACGCCGCCTGCCCGCCGAGCAGAAGCTCGATGGCGAGGCCGTTCGCATCCTTGCGGAGTGGGCTGCGACGCGACGGGCAAGGTAGAGCAAACGTATTCGGCATGCCCCGGTCCATGCGAACCTCCGGTCTCTGTAGCGGGCCGATGCATCGCACTACACTGCGGCCATGCAAGCAACGAAGGAAGCGCCGCGCAGCCTCCAGCCCGTGGTTGAACTCCGCAAGGAGGGCGCTTTCTATGCCTATTCGGTTCGAGCTCCCCGCTACAAGGGCGTGATACCGCCCAGCTCATACAGCAACGGCGGCTTCCCGACGCTTGCCGATTCCCTGCTCGACGTGGCGCGGGCGCTGGGCGGCAATTTCCATCGCATCTACGTGCGGCTCGACGGCTACTGCGTCGGCGAGCGCGACATTGCCGAGCTGCAGGAGGCGCCAGAGAAAGTCGCCGCTGCACTGAGAGCCGATTGCCTGGCCGCCAGCGCCGCCGAGCAGGCCAGCGCCCTCGTGCTGGAGTCGGAGCGCCTCCCCGGCCACTAGCGCGGCGCGCCGCAACGGCGTGGTGCAGGAACCGTCCTACCCACGATTTGCGTCTTGTTCGGCATCCAGCGCCGCGATTGCGCAGAAAAACCGCGTCATGGCTACCTACGAGTCCGTCCTGCAGGAGACCGGCCGCTTCGAGGTCGTGGATGCGCGCGAGCGTTCGCACACGGTCATCGAGAGCACGGAGTGCCTGGTGCGCGTGAGCATCTCCAAGCGCTACCCCACCATCAAGGGCGCGGTGAGCTACAAGCTGCTCGACGGCACACCCCTGCGCCGCTCGAAGCGGGGCTTCTTCGACACCATGGACGGAATGAACCGCTTCTTCGTAGTGAACGCCGTGGAGACGCCGGAAGAATCGGTGTGCCGATGAGCTTTTGCGATCAGTCCCAGGCCGGCGACAGGCCGGCCGGGTCGGTCAGGCGCTCGCCACGGTCGAGCGCCGCGATCTGCGCCATCTCCGCGTCCGTCAGCCTGAGCTGCTGCGCGCGCAGGTTGCCTTCGAGGTTCGCGCGCTTGGTGGACGACGGAATCACCGCGTAGCCCAGCTGCATCGCCCATGCCAGCGTGACCTGCGCGGTGGTCGCGCCGTGCGCCTTGGCAATCGCCTCGATGACCGGATCGTTCAGCACCTTGCCGTAGGCCAGCGTCATGTAAGAAGTGATGTGGATGCCCTGGCTCTTTGCGAACTCCGCCACCTTGCGGTTCTGCAGGTACGGGTGCAGCTCGATCTGGTTGGTGGCGATGTTCTGCGCGCCCACGGCCGCGATGGCTTCCTTCATGAGCGCGATGTTGAAGTTGGACACGCCGATGTGCCTGGTGAGCCCCTGCGCCTTGGCATCTGCCAGCGCGTCCATGAATTCGGCCACCGGCACCGCATCGCCTGGCGAGGGCCAGTGGATCAGCGTCAGGTCGACGTGGTCCGTGCGCAGCTTGGCGAGGCTGTCTTTCAGGCTGGGCACCAGCTTGTCTTTGGCGTAGTTGTCGGTCCAGATCTTGGTGGTGATGAACAGGTCTTTGCGCGCCACGCCGCTTTCTGCAATGGCCTGGCCTACCTCGGCTTCATTGCCGTAGATCTGCGCCGTGTCTATGGTGCGGTAGCCCACGTCGAGGCCGTTCTTCACCGAGTCGATGACCACCTGGCCCTTCAGGCGGAAGGTGCCGAGGCCGAATGCGGGAATGGGGTTGCTGTGGCTGTTGTTCGTATTCATGTGTTGTCCTTGTGCGTTGAAAAAAGAGAAGAAGAAAAAAGAAGCTCAGTGGCCGGCCGGCACCGGCCCCGAAGCGCGAACCGGAATGCCGGCACGGCGGTCGAGCACGCCGCTCCATTGCGTGAGGGCCAGCGACACGAGCACAACAAGTGCGCCAATCCACGGCGTGTGCATCAGCCCCAGGTGCGTCACGATCAGCCCACCGGCCCAGGCCGCGCCGGCAATGCCCAGGTTGAACGCCGCGATGTTCAGGCCCGAGGCCACGTCCACCGCCTGCGGCGTGAAGCGCTCGGCCTGCTTCACCACGTACACCTGCAGCCCCGGCACATTGCCGAACGCCACCGCGCCCCACATCAGCACCGCGAGCAGCGCCAGCCACTTGTGCGGCGCCGCGAAGTTGAACACCAGCAGCACGGCGGCCAGCAGCGCGAAGATGACCTTCAGCGCCGGAATGGGGCCCATGCGGTCGGCCAGCTTGCCGCCCCAGATGTTGCCGACCGCCACCGACACACCGTACACCAGCATCACCCAGCCCACGGCGCCCGCGCTGAAGCCCGACACGTCAGTGAGGATGGGCGCCAGGAACGTGAACGGAATGAACGAGCCGCCATAGCCGATGGCCGTCTTCGCATACACCAGCAACAGGCGCGGCTCGGCCAGCACCTTGGCCTGCTGCGCCAGCGAGGCCGGCGGCGTGTGGCGGATGTTGGAGGGCACGAATATCCAACTGCCGATGAACGCGACAACGCCCAGCGCAGACACGGCCAGGAAAGTCTCGCGCCAGCCGAAGTGCTGCCCGATGAACGTGCCCAGCGGCACACCCGTGACCAGTGCGACCGTGAGGCCCGTGAACATGATCGCGATGGCGCTCGCCGCCTTTTCCTTCGGCACCAGGCCGGTGGCAATCGTCGAGCCGATGGAGAAGAAAACCCCGTGCGCCAGCCCCGTGAGCACGCGGGCGGCAATCAGCGATTCATAGCTCGGCGCCTGCCACGCCAGCAGATTGCCGACCGTGAACAGCGCCATCAGCCCGAGCAGCAACGCCTTGCGCGGCAGCTTGCCCGTGAGGGCCGTGAGCACCGGCGCGCCGATGGCGACGCCCAGTGCATAGAGGCTGACCAGCAGGCCGGCGGAGGGGAGGCCGATGTGGAGGTCGGCTGCGACTGTGGGGATGAGGCCAACGATGACGAACTCGGTCGTTCCGATGGCGAAGGCGCTGAGGGTCAGCGCTAGTAGGGCTATGGGCATGAGGGCACTCCTTTTATTGGATGTAGAGGAGTGTCTTGTGGTTACCTTTGCGGATAAATGGGGGTTGGGACAGAAGATAGTTGCTTCAAAAGCAAAGATCTAGCGCTTGCGCGGCAGATCCGTCCTCGGATGTGAGCATGGGACGACCAAAGATTGACAACTGGCGTTCGGCCACTTGTCTGGCAGGCGCGATCTTTCGGCGAACTGAACTGTGCCTTGCAAACTAGCATGAGGCATCATGGCACTCTGATCTGGCACTCGCCTTGAGCCTGTGTTTTAGCGGCTATTTCGCCGGCCAACTGCCTATTGTGGAAATTAAATGATCGACGTTATTTGGGGAACGGCAAAAGACAAACCTGAGTCCTCGCGCTTACTCGCAGAGCAGTTGGCGGAGATGGATGCGCAAGGCCAACTTTATATCGGATATCCAATTATGGGTTCTCCACTTGGGCCAGTGAAGTTCGATGCACTCCTAATTTCTGCAGAGCTTGGTCTTGTTGCATTTGATTTGGTTGAAGGTACGGAAATTGGCGAATATAAAAATAGGCAAGATGATGTTGCTTCGATGCTTGAGGTTAAATTCAAGCCGTACCCCAATCTAAAACAAGGCAGGCAGCTTAAGTTTGCGATTAATGTAATTACTTTTGCGCCCGCAAAAACTACAATCCCGGAGAGCATGGAGCCGTACTTCATTGCGAACTCCGTGAATCTTAATTCACAGATCAAAGGTTTTAGCTGGGAGTCCGATTCAGCCACCTATTCGGCACTAGTCGCTGCAGTGCAGGTTGTGACATCTATTAGGGCGGGTAGGCTAAAGAGAGAGCCAAAAAAACCTGACTCCAAGGGCGCTAAACTGAAGAAGGTAGAAGATTCCATTGCGAACTTGGATCAACATCAATCCCAAGCCGTGATCGAAACCGTTGAGGGTGTGCAGCGGATCCGCGGGCTGGCGGGTTCGGGTAAAACTATTATTTTGGCGTTAAAGGTAGCGTATCTTCATTCCCAAAATCCAGAATGGAAGATAGGTGTGACTTTTAATACGCGCTCATTGAAAGAACAATTTCGCCGTTTAATCAACAATTTTACAATTGAGCAGACTGGAACTGAGCCTGATTGGGCGCAGATCGACATTCTCAACGCGTGGGGTGGTCCCGGTGGTAAAGAGCGAGATGGAATCTATCACCGCTACTGTGTTGAGCATGGCGTCGATTTCATGGATTATGGAGGCGCAAAGCTCAAGTTTGGCCAGAACAATGAATTGAAAGGCGTGTGTGCTTTGGCGTTATCTCAAACATCGCTTGTTAAGCCGCATTACGATCTCATGCTTGTAGATGAAGCACAAGATTTACCGCCCGAATTTCTCAGGCTCTGCTATGCATTTTTGCGCGATCCCAAACGATTGGTCTATGCGTACGATGAACTTCAATCATTGACCGGCCACGCCGTCCTTCCTCCTGAAGAGTTATTCGGGACAGATACTAAAGGACGGCCGCTGGTGGTTTTTGGCGCGGAAGAAATTAATAGCCCTCGCCAAGATATTATTCTTGAGAAATGCTATCGAAATTCAAGGCCGCTACTTGCAACGGCGCATGCACTGGGTTTTGGAATTTATCGTCAGAGCGGATTGGTTCAATTTTTCGGTCAAGATTCTCTTTGGACCGATGTCGGTTACGTGGTTGAAGCGGGTGAAATTGCTGGGGGAACAAACGTTGTTCTTTCTCGTACGCCCGATACGTCCCCGTTGTTTCTCGAAGATCATTCCAGTACTGACGATTTGATTCAATTCATAAAATTCGGCACATCTGCTGAGCAGACTGAGTGGCTCGTTAATGCAATTAAAAAAGACATCTCGGATGAGGAGTTGCGGCCTGAAGATATTGTGGTGATAAATCCAAACCCTCTGACGACGCAACGTGAAGTTGGACCAGCTCGACAAGCACTCTTCCGAGATGGGGTAAATAATGAGCTTGCTGGAGTAAGTACATCAGCTGACGTTTTTAGCAAAGCCGATGCAGTTACCTTTACAGGAATTTTTAGGGCTAAAGGTAATGAGGCCGGGATGGTGTATATCTTAAATGCTCAGGATTGTTATTCTGGATGGGATAAGGCCGCAACTGCGCTCGTGCGGAATAGGATTTTTACCGCCATAACTCGATCGAAAGCTTGGGTGCGTGTTCTTGGAATTGGGTCGCATATGGATAAGCTCATCGAAGAGTTGAATTTGCTTCGTGAAAACGATTTCAAGCTAAAATTCAATTATCCAACGTCCGAAGAGAAGGCTCAACTCAGACTTATTAATGTTGGAAAAACTAGCAGAAAAAGGACAAAGCAACGTAGAGAGCTTCAAGCCGTACTTGATGCTGTGAATAGTGGAGAGCTCGATGCGGATCATATTATTGAGCAGCTTAAAAAAGCAAATCGGCCGTATTGAGCTATGTCTGCAGAAGTCATTGGCGCTCAAATTCGAGAGGTGCTGGCGCGGCTGATTGAAGCCGGGCTGTCAGCACAGCAATTTAATCCTTCGGTGCAAACACTTGCTGGGGGGCGCGTAAGTGTTGGGGATCTTCCAATGTCGAACTATGCATTAAAGGATGTTTACTACCAGACGGTTTACGAAGATTTGGATCGAAATTCTGCCTTTCATTCAAAACTGGTCGATGGTGGTCTACTAGCTTTTCAGTATATTTTTGCCAAAAATGGTGCGATTCTGAAGCATAGACTCACTTATTTCCCTTCAATGATTCTGCCAACTATCGAAGAAGCCCCGTTGCTATACGAAAGTGATGAACTCTTTGCTGACATAATGTTTCAACGATTAGTCCGTTTTCCGATTCGCTTTGATTTTGCCCCCGAGCAGTATGTGGATGTTGATCATCCACAATGCCATTTGACGTTGGGTCAGTTTGATGGCTGTAGAATTCCAGTGACTGGGCCGGTAAGTCCATATGTTTTCACAATGTTTCTTTTGCGTAATTTCTATCGAAAATTTTATGTGAGACATAGAAACTTATTTGATAAAAAAATAAAGAGCACACAGTTGGACTTAACAATTAGTGATTTGGAAAGAAAAATTACCCATTTGGTGGTGTCGTAATTATTTTGTTTAGCAAGATTTGCATGCGGCTTTTATAAATTTGCAGGCCTTGCATGGATACGGCTGTACGTAGCTATACTGCCGCGTCGCGCAAAAAAAGCGCGTCCGGGTTTGGAAGCCCGTCGAAGTTCTGCGACGAAAGCCGCAGCTACCGCACATGGTCTGCGGCTTTTCTGTTTGCGCCTCCAGTTTTGGCGGCTCGAACGGGAAGGCGCGAGCCTTGCCGGTTCTCGTCAGAGCTTCCCGGTCTTCCAACCCGTTCGAGCTGCCGCCATCGTTTGGAAGCGGTTGCGGCGGTTGTTGCAAAACCGAAGTTCTGGGAGGCCATACATGGCTGAATCTGCATCCGCGTCAGCGCAGTCAAGCGCTCGATCCACATCCCCCAACCTCGACGACCTCGCCCTGCAAGCCTGCGACGACGCCGAAAACCTCAACGACGTGATGCGCGCCTACGCCGCGCTCAGAAAGCTCGTTGACACCAGCGCCCTGAACGACAGCGAGGAACTCACCCCCAGCCGCAGTGAGCTGAGCGCCTTGCTCGGTGTGCTCAACGACGCGCTGACGGCGCGCATCGACGCCATCAACCTCGCGGCCGGCGCGGTGCGCGAAGCGGTGCAAGGACGCAAGCTGAACCTCGCTTGAGATAGCCGGCAGCGAAGAGTCCGTTGTTCATTCGGGCAGCCGGTCTGGCCGGCTGATCGTCTCCGCGCGGGCTGCGCGGTGAGGCTTGGATGTGCAAGGGCTCTTCGAAGTTGTTCCTCAGTGCTGCGCTGGCGGCTGCGACTGCTAAGCGCCGTGGATCATCAGCATGACCAAGAAGGTCACCCACAGCGCGCCGGCTCCAAGCAGATACATCCCCAGCAGAAAGGCGGCCAGATAGCCGATGCGCTGCCAGATTCGAGGGGTGCTCAGAACGAAGCGCCAATAGATCCAGGCCGCCCATGCAAAAAGGATCGCGGCTGTGATTGGAACGAGGTTCTCGAAAAGTGGCTGGAACTTGCGCTGGTCCAGCGCCCCCACAGCCACGAACATGGCCGGCATCGCCAGGAACCACGCCAGCACGTTGAGAAGAAGACGTGCCCAGACCTTGATCATAGAATTGCTTCTCCCTTGAAGAAATGCTTCGGTGTTGATTTCCATCCAGAAGTGACCCACTTGGCCCGGTGATTTCCATCTAAATCT
>NZ_JARVTD010000011.1:0-214268 GCF_030208835.1 Variovorax sp. efr-133-TYG-130
GATTTAGATGGAAATCACCGGGCCAAGTGGGTCACTTCTGGATGGAAATCAACAGAGGTACGGGTAGCAGCCTTTCTGAACATCAGAAATTGCGGTGTGCTCGCATCGTAAGGTGCGATGAAAAGTCGGCTCTAGGCTGATCTGAGTCACTCACAGTTCTAGGCCCGAGCGGAGGCTCTCGCCAACACCGGTCACCTAGTACCGATGACTCGGCGGACAGGCGCCCGGCGAAAGTCCGGCGTTTATCGTCCTGCCGCCACTGCTACTACGCCTGTTTAACAACAACATATTTATGCAATAGGGGATACACATGGCAGGAGCAAATCGATCCAAGCTCGTACGAATCACCGTGCGCAACATCGGATGCATCGGCGACGACGGCGTAGAGATCGAACTAGACAATGTTGTTTGCCTGGTCGGCAAGAACAACGCAGGCAAGTCCACCATCCTGCGAGCCTACGAACTGGCCAAAGGTTCAGTCCAGTTTGATGAGAACAAGGACCGCTGCCTGCATGCGCCGTCGGACAAGCCCTCCGAAGTGATTCTGGAGGTTCATATCCCAGACAGCATTGGTAACGTCGATTCGCGGTGGAAGGAGGCGAAGGACGGGTTGCGAATCGTCAAGAGCCGCTGGCAATGGGCACCCGACAAGTATCAGAAGGTCCGCACAACTTGGGATCCGTCTGGAGGCGCCGACGCAAAGGGGGCGTGGGCTGAGGACGGCAAGGCCGGGGGCGCGGATCCAGTCTTCAATTCCAGGTTGCCCCGTGCGCTTCGCATCGGGTCGCTGGATGACGCAGCGAAGACCGAGGAGATGCTGCTCACCCTAGCGCTGGGTCCGCTGTTGGTCGGCCTAGAGAAGGAACGGATCGATCCGGCGTCCGCGCTTTCCCTCGCTCTTGCAAGCGTCACGACGCGAGTCAAATCACTAAGCGGCGTGCACGAGAAGCACTTCAACGGCATATCAGGCCGAGTGGCACAAGGGTTCAAGCGGGTGTTCCCGCGCCTGGACGTGAAACTGAACGTCGCGGCGAGTCCGATCGTGCCCAAGCTCGCCGACCTCCTCAAAACGGGCTCAAGTCTTATCGTCCAGGATGGAAAGACGCAGACGTCGCTCCACCAGCAGGGAACCGGCGCACGGCGCGCGCTCTTCTGGTCCATGCTCCAGGTCCACAACGAGTTGTCACGCGACAACGAGGTCCGGCAGGAGTACAGGAAGCGGCTGGAGAAGGAACTGGAAGCAGCCCGGGTGAAGCGCAAGAAGGAGGCGGACAAGGGACCGGGGAAAGCCAAGGAAGCTGATCTGCAGGCCTACGACAAGATCATCGCGGAATCCACCTCACGCCTGAAAGCTCACGACGAAGACGGCAACATTCCCGACAGCGAGGACGACCCAGCGTTTCCGGGCTACTTACTGTTGATCGATGAGCCGGAGAACGCGTTGCACCCAATGGCTGCAAGGGCTGCGCAACGCCACCTGTACGAACTGGCGAAACATCCCGACTGGCAAGTCATCATGACCACCCATTCGCCCCACTTCGTCAACCCGTTCGAGGATCACACGACCATCATTCGCCTTGAACGCGAGAGTGAAGATGACGATGCGCCGATGGCGCCTAAGACCTATCGTTCGGACGAAATTGAATTCGAGTTCCAAGACGACGACAAGCAGCGCCTGCAGGCCCTCCAGCACATCGACCCGAGCTTCTCCGAAGTGTTCTTCGGCTCCTACCCCGTGCTCGTCGAGGGAGACACGGAGCATGCTGCCTTCATGTCGTCCATCATTGAGCGTGGGCACGGACTCATGGACGAGGTGACAGTCATCCGCGCTAGGGGCAAAGCCATTCTGGTGCCGCTTATAAAGGTCATGACCCACTTCAAGATTGACTTCGGCATCGTGCACGATGTAGACCCGCCATACAAATCGAACGGGCACCGCAACGGCATGTGGACCGAGAACGGCAAAATCCGCGAGGCAGTGCTCAAGGCCCGAAAGGCTGGCCTGGCCGCCCGGCACAGGATCAGCGTGCCCGACTTCGAGCGCTTCCTCGGCGGTGAGGAGGAGGAGTCCAAGGACAAGCCGCTGAACACCTATCTGACGGTGGCCAAGGACGATGCCATGGCGCTGCGAGTCCAGGCCCTAATGGCGGACTTGCAGGACTCAGACCAGTACGAGCCATTCGCTGACGGCGCGCTGGGTACCGGCGACTACCTGACCTGGTTGGGCATCAAGATCAAGGACTGGGCCGAGGCGAACGGACAGGCAAACCATATCCGCTTCAAGGGACCTGCTGCAGCACCGGCAACAGGAGCTGCTTCGCCCACCTCTGACTCAGCGCTACCGGAGGGAGGCTGATTGACCTTCGCGAGTCTCCGATACCCGGCATATCCGGTAGCCCTGCAGCGTGTGATCTCGCGCAACCTGCGCTCGTTCTTGACGCAGTCCTGCGACTTCGTAGACGCGCAGGTCTGAACCGTGGCTCAAAAAAAGGGAATAGGCGTGAAAGCCAGAAAGTCGATCGCTGTACCGGAACTGCCTGCGAATATGAGCGACATGGCACGAGCGGCACTCCAAGAGCTGGAGCCCGCCGGGCCTCCGCGTTCGCCTGAGGAAGGACGAGGGCTGATGTTGTCGGCGCGAACGGAGGCCGGTCGAGGCCTTCCGCCCTACTACCTTGTCAGACCGCAATCGCTGCAAAGCCGCCCCTAGGCGCAAAAGCCCGCCACTGCCATCGCCCGCACCATCAAGTCTTCGCCACAAGATCCGCCCGCACACGCCGCCCTCACCAAGCAGAGTGTCAGCCAGCGATTGCCGCAGGAAAAAAACCAGCACCGGTATCCGAGTTCTGCCTGCACCCCCCGCGCGACACACCGGGCTATGCTCCCCGACCACATGCCGCGACAGAACGCCTCCCCCTCTTCTCTCCCGCACCAAGCCAAGTCAGCCCTGGCCGCCCTGTGCCTCGCCAGCGCCTGCGCGCCGGCACTCGCCGCCCCAGGCTGCCTCGACACCGCGCTCCAATCCCCCTCCCCCGCACGCGCCCTTGCCATGGCCACCTTCGCCATGCAGGAGCACGAAGCCTTCGGCGGGCAGACGATGGATGCCGAGGGCCGCATGACGACGGACGGCGACTCCGAGGCCGAGGACACGCGCCGCACCGTGCCAGGCCTTGCGCCCTGGGAGCGGGTGGTCGGCTACTGGCAGGCGGTCGATCCGCTGTTGCCTTCGCGAGTGCGCTACGGCGGGCTGCGGCCGGCCTACCGGCAGTTGCTGATGCAGTCGCTGAACGAGGCTTCGGCCGCGCGCCTCCAGGGCATGGGCGTGGGGCCCGACGAGGGGCTGGACTCGCCGGAGCTGCGCGCGGTCGATGTCGCATTGAAGCGGGTCGCGGTGATCGACACGCCGTGGTCGGCGGCCTTCATCAGCTGGCTCGCGCGGCAGGCGGGGCTGGCGGGAGACGAGTTCGTCTTCTCCGAAGCGCACGTGGACTACGCGGGTGCCGCGTGGCAGGCAGGCATCGAGGAGCAGGCCGGGCGCCCGACGCGCTACGCCCTGCGTGCCTGCGACCTGACGCGCACGCCGCCTCGCGTGGGCGATCTGGTCTGCCAGGCGCGCGGCGCTGGCGCGGACCTCGACACTTTCGACAAGATCGGCGAGGTGCTGGCGACGCGGCCCACCGGCGGCGATGCGCTGCCGATGCATTGCGATGTGGTGGTGGCCGTCGATGCGACGGGCTTCGACACGATTGGCGGCAACGTGCTGCAGTCGGTCACGCGGCGCCGGCTGGACTTTGCGCCGGGCACGCGCTGGCTGGACCCGAGCTATCTGCCCGAGGGATGCACGCCCGGCGCGGCGGGCTGCATCGACCGCCACATGAGCCGGCAGCCGTGGTCGCTGCTGCTTCAGTGGCGCTGATCGAGAAACAAAAAAAGCGCGCCGCTTACTTGTAGTACGCCTCGACCTTGCCCTTGAGCTTGAGCAGCAGGGGCTTGCCCTTGCGATCAAGCGTCTTGCCGGCGGGCACCTTGATCCAGCCTTCGCTGATGCAGTATTCCTCGACGTCGAGGCGCTCCTTGCCGTTGAATCGGATGCCGATGTCGCCTTCGAAGGCGGCCGCCAGGTGGTGGGGGCTGCGCGGATCGGAAGACAGGTGGTCGGGAAGGGGCGGGAGGGAAGAAGAAGAAGAAGAAGGAGTGGGAGTGGCTTCGGTCATGGCGCGTGATGATAGGGGCTCCGGCCGGCCCCTACCCCCGCGGCACTCTAACGACGCTTTTTCTTTCCGTGCCTCGGCGGCGGCTTGGGGCCGAAGCCGAGCGCGGCGCGGGCCAGTGCGTCGGCCTCGCCGTTGCGGTGGCGCGGAATCCATTGCACACGCGCCTGGGCGAAGCTGCCGAGCAGCGCGCGGGCATCGTCGAACAGCGGGGCCATGCGCTCGATGGGTCTGGCGCCCGGCGCGGCGAGCTGCTCGACCAGCGTGCTGTTGTCGCTGTAGGCCAGCACGGCGGTGGCGCCCTTGTCGCGCAATGCGTGGAGCGCGGCGGTCAGCGCCAGCAGCTCGGCCTCGTTGTTGCAGCCGATGGCGTGCGTCGCCTGCGACAGCGTGTGCCGGCTGCCGTCGGGCGCGGTGATGACTGCGCCGATGCCCATGCGGCCCGGGTTGGGCATGGCGCTGCCGTCGCAGTGAACCACCCACGGGAGCCCCGTGGCCACGGAACCGTCGCCGCTCATTCGCTCTTCTTGTTCAGCAGTTGTTGCGCTTGATGCCGGCCAGGTTCTGGCAGGGCCGCTGGCCGGGCGGCGGACCGGGGTCGACCGCATGCGGGGGCCGCGGCCTGCGGATCGGGCGTGCGCCGTCGTAGTAGGGGTCGTAGTACGGATCGGGGCTCAACACGACGACGCCCGGTGGCTCCGCCGCCGGCTGCGGCTGCGTCTCTGCGGGGAAGCGCGGGATGATGGCCGGCCCCGAGGGCGGGTTGCTCGCCACCCGGCTGGGCGGCGAGGATGGCGGCGGAGACGGCGGCGCGGAGCGCTGCGGCGTGGACGAAGAGTCGCGGCGCGCCGGGTCGGGCGGCGGCGATTCGAGGATAGGCACCTGCCGGGCCTGCTTGCTGCCTGCCGGGCATTCGACGTTGGTGTAAGAGACGGCGCCGCTGGCATCGGTGCAGCGGATCACTTCCGCGCGGGCACCGCCGGGGGACGCCGCCGCGGCCACGGCAAGGATCGCCGGAATGAGGAGTGCCAATGCGCGCATCGCGCCACTGTAGCCGCAGCGGGGCCGCAGCGCACCTGCGGCATGATCGCGTCATGGACAACAGCCCCCCGCTCCCCCTCGTCATCGTCAAGGTCGGAGGCACCTTCGACGCGCTGCGCGCCCGCCGTGGCGACTTCGAACACTGGGTTGCCGACGGACTCGGCACGCAGACGCTTCCCATCCTGGTGATCGACCCGCGCCGCGGCGACACCCTGCCCGACCCCGTCCAGGTGGCCGGCGTGGTCGTCACCGGCTCGCATGCGATGGTGTCGCACCGCGAACCGTGGAGCGAAACCACGGCCGCGTGGCTCGCGAAGGCGGTGGCGCTCGACACGCCGGTGCTCGGCATCTGCTACGGGCACCAGTTGCTGGCGCATGCGCTCGGCGGCGAGGCCGGCAACCACCCGGGCGGCGCGGAGGTCGGCACGGTGACGGTGTCGCTCACCGAGGCAGCCGCCACCGACCCGCTGCTGGGCGGCCTGCCCGCGCAGTTTCCGGCCAACGCGGTGCACTGGCAGAGCGCGCTGCGCCTGCCCGAAGGCGCGGTGCCGCTGGCCGCCAGCGCGCATGAGCCGGTGCATGCCTTTCGCGCAGGCAAGCATGCCTGGGGCGTGCAGTTCCATCCGGAATTCGACGCCGAGGCGATGCGCGGCTACATCGACAACCTGCGCGGCGAACTGACCGCCATGGGCGCCGACCCGCAAGCGCTGCGCAACGGCGTGAGCGAGACCGGCGCGGCCGCCAGCCTGCTCGGCCGCTTTGCGCGGATCGCCGAGGCGCGCCAGGGCGTTTGAGCCCGATCGGGGTCCATCGCGGCCCTCTGTAGCCGTCGGACCGCGACTACAAGGGGCGCCCGGCGCTTGGGTTAAGGTGCGGTCCATTCGCCCATCGCTCCACACCTTTCCATGACCACTCCCTCGCCCGCGCCGGCTCGCAAGCATTTTTCGATGATCCGGGAATTCCACCTGGCCGACGTCTTCACGCTCGGCAATGCGGCATGCGGGGTGGGCGCGGTTTTCCTGGCAATGGCCTTCATGGCCAGCCAGTCGCTCCCGCAGTTCCTGTGGGCGGCGGCGCTGGCGCCCGCGGCATTCATCTTCGACGTGTTCGACGGGCGCATCGCGCGCTGGCGGCAGACGCAGTCGGCCCTGGGCCGCGAACTCGACTCGCTGGCCGACATCATTTCCTTCGGCGTGGCGCCGGCCGCGCTGGGCTTTGCGGCGGGGCTGAACGGCGGCTGGGACTGCGTGCTGCTGATCTATTTCGTCGGCTGCGGCGTGAGCCGGCTCGCGCGCTACAACGTGACGGCCGAGGCGCTGTCCGCCGGCGCCGACAAGGTGAAGTATTTCGAGGGCACGCCCATTCCCACCAGCGTGGTGCTGGTGGCCGTGCTGGCCTATGCCGCGTGGCAGGGCAGCATCGGTGCCTCGGTATGGGGCGGCGCCTGGACCATCGGCCCGTGGCAGCTGCATCCGCTGGTGCTGATGTTCGCGCTCTCGGGCACGCTGATGATCAGCAAGACCCTGCGCATTCCGAAGTTCTGAGTTCCGCCAGACCAAGGAGACACCGCGATGACCATGAAGCTTTATTTCGACCCGCAAAGCCGCTCGCAGGTCGCCAAATGGATGCTCGACGAGACCGGCGCGCCCTATGAGATCGTGACCACGCTCATCCGCGAGAAGGCGCACAAGAAGCCCGAGTACCTGAAGATCAACCCGGCGGGCAAGCTGCCCGCGCTGGTGGACGGCCGCGCGCGCGTGTTCGAGAACGCGGCCATCTGCATGTACCTGGCCGAGAAGTTTCCCGGCAAGCGGCTGGCACCGCCTGTCGGCTCGGTCGACCGGGGGCGCTACCTGTCGCTGATGGTCTATTCGACCTCGCAGCTCGAGCCGGCGATGGGCGACAGCCTCTTGAAGATCCGCAGCAACAACAGCGCCCGCGGCTGGACCGACTTCGAGACCGCCAAGGATGCGGTCGAGCGCGAACTCGGCGACGGGCCCTACCTGTTCGGCTCGCAGTTCACGGCGGCCGACGTGATGATCGGCTCCATGTTCATCTGGCACCGCGCATTCGGCGGCCGCTCGAACCGCCCGAAGATCGACGCCTACATCAACCGGCTGCAGGCCCGCCCCAAGGGCATGAAATTCGGCTGAATACGGCGCGGCATGCCGCGCTGGTGACATCGCGCGGCAAAGGCTCGTCCTTTAATCGGCTTGCTTGTTCCATTCCAACAATAGAGACGCCCGCATGACATCGAAGAACGCCACGCCCTCCCGTTTTGCGCTCACTGCCCTTTCCATGGGCCTGGCCGCCCTGCTCGCCGCCTGCGCGAGCACGCCGCCGCCCGGCGGGCGCAGCGTGACCATCGAACGCACCACCTTCGGCATCGCGCACATCACCGCGCCCGACTACGAAGGGCTTGCGTACGGCAGCGCCTATGCGCATGCGCAGGACAACGTCTGCCAGACCGCCGAACACCTGCTCACGCTGCGCGGCGACCGCTCGCAGTTCCTGGGCCCGCAGAACACCGGCGACCTGGGCCTGGGCCGCGCGCCGAATGCGCAGATCGACCTGTTCATCCGCTATCACATGGACGACGCGGCCCTGGCGCGCGCGGGCGCCACCACCAGCCCCGACGTGCAGGCGGCGCTGCGCGGCTACGTGGCCGGCTACAACCGCTATTTGCAGGATGCCGGCGCGAATGGCCTGCCCGCCGAATGCCGCGGCAAGCCCTGGGTGCGGCCGATGACGGCGGCCGACTTGTCGCGCGCCACCGAGATGTCGATGATCCAGGGCGGCCTGGGCGCGCTGGCCGGCGCGGTGCTGGCCGCAGTGCCGCCCGCCCCCGGCGCCAGGACGAGCGCCGCGCCGGTCGCGCTGAAGGAAGCCGTCGCCGAAATCGGCCGCCACAGCTTCAACGCCAATCCCGAGGGCGGCGAACTCGGCTCCAACGGCTGGGCGTTCGGGCGCAACGCCACGCCGGACGGCCGCGGCCTGCTGCTGGGCAACCCGCACTTCCCCTGGACCGGCACCAACCGCTTCTGGGAAATGCACCTGACCATTCCCGGCAAGGTCGACGTGATGGGCGCCACCGGCGGCCTGAGCCCGGTGGTGGCCATCGGCTTCAACAAGGACGTGGCCTGGACGCACACCGTGTCGACGGGCAAGCGCTTCACGCTGTACGAGCTGAAGCTCGACCCCAGCGACCCGACGGTGTACCTGGTCGACGGCCAGCCGAAGAAGATGGTGGCGCGCACCGTGGTGCTGCCGGCCGCGGCAACGGGCGGCAGCGCCGCGCCGCTGCAGCACACCTTCTATTCGACCGACTGGGGCCCGGTGATCTCGCTGCCGCGCGCCGGCCTGGGCTGGACCGCGCAGAAGGCCTACGCCATCCGCGACGCCAACACGCTGAACGTGCGCTCGGCCGAGAGCTGGATGAAGATGGCCCAGGCCCGCAACGTGGCCGAGCTGCGCGCCGCCATGGGCAACCAGGGCATGCCGTGGATCAACACCATCGCCGCCGACCGCGACGGCAACGCCATGTACGCCGACCTGTCGGTGGTGCCCGACGTGTCGGCCGACATGCTCAAGGCCTGCGCGCCCTCGCCCGCCGCCGCCGCGCTGCTCAATGCGGCCGGGCTGCCGGTGCTCGACGGTTCGCGCAGCGCCTGCGCCTGGAACCGCGACAGCGCGGCCGCCGCGCCCGGCGTCATCGCGCCGGCCCGCATGCCGGTGGTCATCACGCCGGACTACGTGCAGAACAGCAACGACAGCTTCTGGCTCAGCAACCCCGAGACCGCGCCGATGGCGGGCGTCTCGCCGCTGGTAGGCCCCGTGGGCGTGCCGCAGCGGTTGCGCACGCGCAGCGCCATCATGGAAATCCGGGGCCGCCTGGCGGGCAGCGACGGCCTGCCCGGCAACCGCATGGGCGCGGCCGAGCTGCGCAGCGTGATCTTCCGCGACAAGAACCTCGCCGGCATGCTGGTGATGGACGACCTGCAGGCCGCCTGCCGGGCCAGTGCCGGCACGCTGAATACCGACCAGGCCCTCGGCTGCCGCGTGCTGTCGGCCTGGGACCGCACCAGCAATGCCGATTCGAAGGGCGCGGCGCTGTTCCGCGAGTTCTGGCGCAAGACCAAGGACGTACCGAAGGTCTGGCGCGTGCCCTTCGACCCCACCCAACCCGTGGCGACGCCGGTCGGGCTCGACATGGCCGCGCCCGCCACGCGCGACGCGGTGTTCAAGGCGCTGGGCGAGGCGGTCGGCATCTTGCGCACCGCCGGCTTCGCAGCCGACGTGCCGCTGGGCGTGCCGCAATCGCGCCTGGTGCGCGGCCAGAAGATCGCGCTGCATGGCGGCGACGAGTTCGAGGGCGTGCTCAACAAGCTGGAGTCGCAGGGCCAGTCGCTGATCGACCCGAAGGGCTACAACGTCAACTACGGCAGCAGCTACATGCAGGTCGTGACCTTCGACGCCAACGGCCCCGTCGCCCAGGGCCTGCTGACCTACGGCCAGAGCAGCGACCCGGCCTCGCCGCGCGCCTACGACCAGCTGCCGCTGTTCGCGGCCAAGCAGTGGCACCCGCTGCCGTTCCACCCCGCCGACGTGCGGGCACAGCGCGAGGGCGCGCCGCTGCAGCTCGCGTACTGACATCATTTCGTCCATGCCGCAACAGACTTCCCCTTCCCACACCGCCGCGGGCGGGCTCGACGAGCTGATCCGCATCGCGGCGGCGCAGCCGCTCTCGCCGGCCTGCGACCATTTCTACTTCCTGCGCCACGGCCAGACCGGGCGCAATGCGCAGCGCATCTTCCAGGCGCCGGACGAGCCGCTGAGCGAACTCGGCCTGCAGCAGGCGGCACGCGCCGCCGGGCTGCTGGCGGGCGAGCCGATCCGCACCATCGTCTGCAGCGATGCGCGGCGCGCCTTCGACACCGCGAACACGGTGGCCGCCGCGCTGCGGCTGGCGCCCACGGCGCACGAAGCGCTGCGCGAGCGCAATTTCGGCGCGTTGATCGGCACTTCGTCGGCCAACATCGACTGGGCCTGCGAGCCCGAGGGCGGCGAGACGCTCACGCAGTTCGTCGTGCGCAAGCGCGCCGCGCTCGACGCAGCCCTGCGCCAGCCCGCCCCGGTACTGGTGGTGGCGCACGGCGGCACGCTGTACGCCCTGGCCGCGCTGCTGGGCGTGCCGGTCGATTTCAAGCTCCTGGGCAATGCGCAGCCATTGCGTTTCGAACGCAGCGGCCCCACATGGGCCGTGACGCCGCTGCGGCGGCATGCAGACACAGACGGCGAGGCGGCCCTGGCCTAGCACCCCGCGAAGCGCCCCGAGCCATACCAGCCGTCCATACAACGAACCGCCACACACCATGGAATTCAAGGACTACTACAGCGCTCTGGGCATCGACCGCACCGCGTCCGACGACGAGGTGCGCAAGGCCTATCGCAAGCTCGCCCGCAAGTACCACCCCGACGTCAGCAAGGAGCCCGACGCCGAGAAGCGCATGCGCGACATCAACGAGGCCAAGGACGTACTGGGCGACAAGGAAAAACGCGCCGCCTACGACGCGCTGGCCGAGCGCGTCGCGCGCGGCGGCAGCCCCGACGGCCACTTCCAGCCGCCGCCGGGCTGGGACGAAGGCTTCGAGTTCCACCGCGGCCCCAACCAGGGCCCCGCGGACCACGCCGACTTCAGCGAGTTCTTCTCTTCGCTCTTCGGAGAGGCCGAGCGGCGCGGCGCCACGCGCAAGAACTACAAGGCGCGCGGCGAAGACCACCACGCGGCCATCGAGATCGCCCTCGAAGACGCTCTCAACGGCGCCGAGCGCGAGATCACGCTGCGCGCGCAGACGCTCGACGCGCAGGGCCATCCCCATTGGGAGAACCGCACGCTCAGCGTGAAGATTCCGCCGGGCGTGCACCCGGGCCAGTTCATCCGCCTCGCGGGGCAAGGCATGCCCGGCCACGGCGGCGAGCCGCCGGGCGACCTGTACCTCGAAGTGCGCATCGCGCCGCACAAGCTGTACCGCGTGGAAGAGCGCGACCTGTACATGACGCTGCCCGTCACGCCCGCCGAGGCGGCGCTGGGCGCGCAAGTGCAGGTGCCGACGCCGACCGGCGGCCTGGTCGAGGTGACCGTGCCCCGCAATGCGCGCGGCGGCATGAAGCTGCGGCTCAAGGGCCGGGGCCTCGCGGGGAAGACGCCCGGCGACCTGTACCTGCTGATCGAAATCGCGCTGCCGCCCGCCGACAGCGACGATGCCCGCAAGGCCTACGAGCAGCTGGCGCAAGCCACGGCATCGTTCAACCCACGCCAGCATCTGGGAGTCTGAGCATGGTGAATTTCACACTCACGACCGCCACCGCCATCAGCGCCTCGCAGCCGCTCGCGGCCAGCGACCTGGCGCATGCCGTGGGCGCCGACACCGCATGGGTGGTGCAACTGGTGGAGGTCGGCATCCTTCGCATCGAAACGCCCGAGACACAGCCCGAGCGCTGGCAGTTTTCGAGCACCGACCTGCAATACGCACTCGAGGCGCGCCGGCTGGAACGCGACTTCGGCGTGGGGCTGGACGCGGCGGCGCTGATCCTCGACCTGCAGCACGAAGTGCGGCGGCTGAAGGCGATGCTGCACGCGCACAGGCTGGGCTAGGCGGGCGGGATGAGCCAACAGCCCCCGAAAATCCGATGCGCCTGGGCCCAGACCGACCCGCTCCTGGCCGCCTACCACGACGCCGAATGGGGCGTGCCCGAGCACGACAGCCGCGCGCTGTGGGAGAAGCTCATGCTCGACGGCTTCCAGGCCGGCCTGTCGTGGCTCACCATCCTGCGCAAGCGCGAAGCCTTCCGCAAAGCCTTCAAGGGCTTCGTGCCCGAGAAGATCGTCAAGTTCACCGAAGCCGACATCGAACGGCTCATGCAGGACGCCGGCATCGTGCGCTCGCGCTCGAAGATCGAGGCCACCATCGGCAACGCGCGCGCCTACCTCGCCATGCAGGCGGCGGGCGAAGACTTCTCTGAATTCATCTGGGGCATGGCGGGCGGCAAGCCCATCGTGAACCGCACCGGAAGCGTGCCTGTGAAGACGCCGCTGTCGGAGGAAATCTCCGCCGCACTGAAAAAGCGCGGCTTCAAGTTCGTCGGGCCGGTGATCGTCTACGCATGGATGCAGGCCACCGGCATCGTCGACGACCATGCCGCGGACTGCCACAGGCACGGCGCCAGGCACAAAGCCGGGCCCCAATGAAAAAACCGGACGCTGCTTTCGCAGGTCCGGTTTTCATTGGCTTGTGACCGAAGCGGCTTGCGCCGCCTTCATCGATTACAGGCCGGCTTGGCGCGTGAAGCTCAGGCTCTTGGCTTGAGCGGGGATCACGCTGCCGGCGAAGGTTTCGGGGCGCAGGTTCTGGCCGGGTGCGTGTGCAGCGGCGACGGCCTGGCTACGAACGGTGGCGCGGTCGACGGAAGCGGCCAGGACCGGGGTTGCGGTCGATGCGGCGCCTTCGTTGTCGCCGTAGGCGTTGCCGGCACGGGCGGCTGCCACGGCTTGGGGCGCCACGTCGGCGCGGCTGTAGCCGGAGGTCAGGGGCTGCACGCCTTCGTAGGTTTCTGCGTGGGCGCCAGCGGCGGCGAGCAGGGACAGAGCGGCGGCGGCGAGGATGTTCGAGGTCTTCATTTCAATTTCCTTCTTCATTGGGCTTTTGAGTGCCTCAAGTGTGCACCACGATTCCTAGGGAAAACCCTATTCAATCGAACCGCAGTGTTCATGAAATTGAAACAATGACGAGGAACTTTCTGACGCCGCTAACTCAATTGCCCTTTCATGCGCTGGAAACGTGCCGATCTGCCTATCCGCTCACGGCTCGACAAGCTGCACGCACATTGCGTGCCAGTTGCTAGTCTTCCTTCATGCCCGTGGCCTTGACCACGCCGCCAAGCCGCACGCGCTCTTCGTCGACGAACTTGGTGAAGCTCGCCCGCGTGCCGCCGATGGGCTCGATGCCCATGCCCTTCAGGCGCTCGACCGTGGCCGGGGCCTTCATCGCGGCGTCGACGGCCGCGGCCATCTTGTCCAGGATGGCGTCGGGCGTGCCGCGCGGCGCATGCACGCCGGCCCAGTGGGCGATGCGGATTTCGGGGAAGCCCTCTTCCGCCGCCGTGGGCAGGTCGGGGTACGCCGAAATGCGCTGCGTCCAGGTGCCGGCCAGCGCCTTCAGCTTGCCGCTCTTCACATAGGGCAGCACCACGATGCTGGCTTCCGAGGTGGCCTCGACCTGGCTGCCGAGCACCGCGGTGATCGACTCCGAGCCGCTCTTGTAGGGCACCACGTCGAGCTTGCTGCCGTACTTCGTCTCGAGAATGCCTTCGACGAAATGCGGCGTGCTGCCCGTGCCCGCGGTGGCCCAGTGGAAGCCGCCGCCGGACTTCTTGGAGGCCGCGACGAACTCCTTCAAGTCTTTGTAGGGCGCATTGGCCGGCACCACGATGACCGAAGGCGCCAGACCGATCATCGCAACCGGCACCAGCGCATCGTCCTTGTACGGCATGCTCTTCTTGATCATGCTGTTCGACACCACGCCGGCCGCGCTCACGAGAAAGGTGTAGCCGTCAGGGGCGCTCTTGGCGACCACGTCGGCTCCCAGGATCGCGCCCGCGCCGGGCTTGTTGTCGACGATGACCGGCTGGCCGAGCTGCTTCGACGCGCCCTCGGCCGCCGCGCGCGCCATCAGGT
This sequence comes from Variovorax sp. efr-133-TYG-130, assembly GCF_030208835.1. Lineage (NCBI taxonomy): Bacteria > Pseudomonadati > Pseudomonadota > Betaproteobacteria > Burkholderiales > Comamonadaceae > Variovorax > Variovorax sp. efr-133-TYG-130. The sequence continues at coordinate 13,987 of NZ_JARVTD010000011.1, forward strand.
CGTTGGCGCCGCCAGCGGAAAAGGGAACGACCAGCCGGATCGGCTTGGTGGGCCATGCCTGGGCGGCGGCGCCCTGTGCGATCACCGACACGGCAAGCCCGATGGCCAGCGAAACAATGCGGATGGGAAACATGAGTGAGGTCTCCTGTGTTGTTGTGGGATCTGAGGAAGAAGGATCGAACCCGGGACGCCGGGCGTTTTCATGATGCCACGCGCCTCCGGATATGCGACGGCGACCGCCGGGGGCCGCCCCTGCGGCAACGCGGGTGCTGCGCTCAGGAGCGCGGCCAGCCACGTATCAGCGTGCGCAGCGCCACCCCGCCGCTGCCCTTGACCTCGGCGCGGTAGGTGCCCACCAGCGCCTCGCGCTCGGCCGCCGCCTGCGGCTCGTTGCGCCAGGCCAGCAAGGCGGCCACGTCTTCGTCGGGCGACGCGGCCAGCAGCGCCTGCGTGACCTGCTTTTCGAACTCGCGCGCCACGATCATCAGGTTGCGCGGGCGCGTCGAGGTCACGCCGCGCGACCACAGGGTGTCCAGCGCCATGTCGAGCGTGCTGTCGGGCAAGGCGCTGAGCTGGCCGCCGTTGCCGCGCGCCAGTTGCTTGACAACCGCGCTCATCAGCAGCTGGCTCGAGAAATCGATTTCGCGCACGTCGCCCACGGCCATGCGTTCGAGCAGTTCGGTGCGCACCGGGTCGGCCGGCTTGGCGCGTTCGCGGCTGAAGAACTCGGCCTTGCCGGCCTCGCTCATGGCGGCGTAGTCGGCGCGCAGCTTCGCGAAGCGGGCGACGGCGGCCAGCACCTGGGGGCTGGGCGCGGCACCGCCGTTGCCGGCCGATGCCACTTCCTGATGGATCGCGGCCACGGAAGCCTTGGCGCTGAATGCGCGGCTGGCGGCGGCGTCGAGTGCCTTCAGGGCCTTGTCGGCGATGGCCTGGTCGTCGGGCTCCAGCAGCTCGCGCGCACCGCGCGCCACCGCGCCCGGCGCATACGAAGCCTGGTAGCGCGCCTGCACGCCTTCGAACTGCAGCAGCGCTTCCGCGCGGTTTTGCGCCCACCCCATCAAGGGGGCCAGCAGCAACGCAAGCAACAGGAGGAAACGGGTCGGGAAAAGTCGGTTCGAAGAAAGCATGGCGCCATTATTGGCACGCCCGCATTTCCCCTCCCTTGGCCGCTCAGAACAGGCTTGCGCCGATGTTGATGAGCAGCGCAAGCACCGTCGTGTTGAACAGGTACGCGAGGATGCAGTGCACCGAGCCGATGCGCCGCAGGGGCTTCGACACGAAGGACACGTCCGCCGTCTGCCCCGAAGTGCCGATCACTGCCGAGAAGTAGAAGAAGTCGCCATAGGTCGGCACCTCGTCATCGGGAAACTGCAGCCCGGGCTTGCGCCCCTTGCTGACTGCGGCGTAGTAGTCGTGCGCATAGTGCAGCGTGAACATCATCTGCGTGAAGGCCCACGACGACATCACCGTGAGCCCGGCCAGCGCGATGTGCGCGATCTTCTCGAAGCCGTGCATGTCCTTCACCACGGCCAGCTCCCCGCCGATGGCCGCGAGGCTCGCGATGGCTGACACCACCACCAGCACCAGGATGACGATCTGCCCCTCGTCCTGCAGCTGCGCCCGGTAGCGCATGTGCTGCGGCGAAGACCGGATCATCATCGTCGCGGCCAGCGCCACGTAGAGGCATGCGCCGGTGTTCCATGCGATGAGCAGCCGCGTGACCAGGTGGGCCTCGATGGCCGACGGCAGCAGGATGCCGACCGCGATGGCGATGGCCGCGGCAATGAAGAGCCGCGGCCGCGCGACCAGCGGGCGAAGAAGTGGGTGTCTTGAAGTTTTCATGTGGATCCGCAGAACGCCGTCGAGGATACGGCGCGCGCGCCGAACTGGCGACTGCGGGCGAACTTCATCCACGCCCCAGGTTCATCTCATGGAAAACCTCGCAGGTGCAGGCAAGCTGATCAGGGCCGTCCGGATTTGCCGGTCCGGTCGGCCGAACCGCGTGAGCCGTCGAGCATGTCGGGCGCGAACATCGGATTGCCCTGGTGCGGCTCGATGTGCGAGAGGTTCTCCTCCACCGGCAACAGGCCGCCGAAGTCGGTGGCCGCGAAATCGGCGTCCACGTGCACGCCGTGCTCGTCGCGTCGCACGAGGCCGCGGCTCTCCAGGTCGCGAATGGTCTTGTTGACCACCTCGCGCGAAAGGCCGGAGTAAGAGGCGATCACCGACTGGGTGATGCGCTTGTCGTAGCCGCCGGTCACGGCCGGGGCGAGCTGGGTCAGCTGGTGCAGCACGCGGCTGACCAGGTCTTCGGACGACAGCGCGGAAATGCGGCGCAGTTGCCCGCGAATGACCGACATGCGCTTCATGGCGAGACCCAGCAGGCCGATGGCCACTTCCGGGTACTGGCCGCACAGCTTGCGCACGGCCGCCACGGGCACGAGGTAGACCGAAGACGGCAAGGCCGCGACGAGCGTCTGCATGGCCTGGTAGCGGTCTTCGGCGAATGAGGGGCTGAGAAAGAAATCGTCCTGGCGAATGAAGTCGGTGGTGACGTCGCCGCCGTCTTCGCGGCCGTGCGCGACCACGCGCAAGAGGCCGCTCGCCACACAGTAGATGCGGTCCGTCCATTCGTCGGCGTTGAGCACGACGTCGTTGCGCCGGTACGAGCGCAACTCGCTGCACTGGACCAGCGCCGCGCGCTCGGCGGGCGGCACTTTGGCTATGAGGGGATGCAGATACATGGCTGAAGGTTTTCCTGGCGAGAGGGCAAGCCGGAAGCGATGCGGATCGATCCGGAACCGGCATACGGGATTGCCCAACCCGGCATGGCCCCGCCCTTGGGGCCTGCGACGCCGGACCGCGCAAGCGGCCCGGGCGGACAAGAAGCCCCGGCGAGGGAAATCCCGCCGGGGCTGGAGCGGCAACCCTTAGCGGGCCGACGCGATCGTGGACACGGCGGAGTTGCCCACCGCCGTGGCGGTGACCTGGTTACCCGCGGCGCGCAGGGTGCTGCCGTTGGTCGCACCCGTCACGCCCACGCCGTAGTTCACACCAGTGGCCGTCGCGACGATGGCGCCGCTGTTGGTCTGGTAGTTGCCGATGGCGGCGGTCGGGCGACCGGCGGCCGGTGCCGTCACGGTCAGCGTGTTGGTCGCGCTGTTGCCGTACGCCTGCGCGGCCACGGTGTTGCCCGTGACAGCCGCCGTGCCGTTGGTCAGGCCCGGCACGGTGCCCACGGCCTGGCCGTTGAGCGCGACCTGGTAGGTCCCCGTGGCGTTCGACGTCACCGCACCCGAGTTGCCCTGGGTGTTCAGCACGGCGGCCGTGGCCTGCGTGGTACCCAGCGTGCTGCCGGCCGTACCGGCGGTCGAGGTGCCGTAGCTGCTGCCGGCCGCGACGTTCAGCGCGTTGGTGGCCGCGTTGCCGCGAGCCAGCGACGTGGTGCTGTTGCCGTCGATCGTCACGCCGCTGTTCAGCGCCGCGGCCGAGGCCGGTGCGGTGCCGTTCAGCTGGAACGTGGCCGAGGTGGTGGCGTTGGACGCCACTGCCGCGGAGCTGCTCTGCGTGTTGACCAGGCCGGCGTTGGCGCCTTGCAGCGCCGCACCGTTCAGGGCCACGCTGTTGTCGGCGCGGTTGGCGGAAGCTTCGGCTGCGGTGCTGTTGCCGGTCACGGTCACGCTGCTGTTCGCCAGGCCCGCGGTGGCGGCTGCCACCTGGTCCTGGTTGTACAGGCGCGTGCTGGCCGTGCTGCTCACGCTGGTGGAGGCAACCTGGTTGTTGTTCAGCACATGGTCGCCGGTGGCGGTGGCCGGGTTCAGGGTCGCGTTGACGGCGGCGCCGACGGGCGTCACGTTGGTGCCGGTGACGGCCAGCGTGTTGGTCACGTCGTTGATCACGCCGAGCGACACGTTCTTGTTGCCCGAAAGAGCAACCGACGAGTTCGACACCGCACCCGGTGCGTACAGCTCGAGTGCCGAGCCGGCCGACACTGCAGCCGCGCTGCTCTGCTGCGACGCCAGCGCCGTGGTGGCCTGCACGCTGTTGCCGCTCAGTGCCACGCTGTTGGCCGCCGTGTTGGCGACCGCGCTGCCGCGCTGGCTGTTGTTCGACACGCTCAGGGTCGAGCCCGAGATGGCCGCGCCCGCAGTTGTGTCGATGGCATAGGTGCCGAACACGCTGGTCGTGAGACTTGCGCCTTCGTTCACCTGCTGCACGTTCGACAGCGCATGGTCGGCCTGCGCACCGGTGCCGGAGCCCAGCGGCAGCGTGCCCGCCGTTGCCACGGTGGCGCCGTTGCCCGCAGCGATGTTGCCGCCGGTGACGGACACGCTGTTGGTGGCGGTGTTGCCGGTGACCGCGCCGTTGGCGGTGTTGCCGTTGACGCTCAGCTGCGAGTTGGTGACCGCGCCGGCCACGGCGACGGTGACGCCGCCCTGGTTCGCGACGGCTGCCGTTGCGGGCGTGCCGGGGATGGTGGCCGAGAACGGGGCTGTGCCGCCGCTGTTGATAGCGACGAACGACGACAGCGGAATCGTGCCGAGAAGCGTGGCCGGGCCGCTGATGTTGCCGCCGGTGATGGTCCAGCCGTTGGCCGTCAGATAGTTGATCTGTGCAGTCGTCAGGCCCAACGTCGCCACCGTCAGCGTACCGCCCGTCAAGGTCACCTGGCTGTCCGCGACGTTGCCGATCAGACCACTGCCGGTTGCATTGAAATTGAACGGCGCTGCCGGCGTACCGGGGCTACCCGGGATGCCCGCCAACCCGATCAGCGCATTCACGTCGGCACTGGTGCCTTGCGAGTTCTGCAGCGCGCCCGAGGTGGCGATGGTGGTGCCGGCAAGCGTCAGGCCGTTGGTGGCGCTGTTGCTCGTTGCGGCGGCGCTGGAGCTGTTGCCGTTGGACGCGACCGTGGAGCCAGTGACCGAGCCGCCGATGTCCGTGCGCACCTGTGCGGCGAGTGGCGAAGCCGGGTTCGTGGTCGTGTCACGCTGGGTGGCGGTGACGGAGCCCGAGCCGGTCTGCACGTTCTGCACGCTGAACGAAGCATCGGTGATCAGCTGCCCGACGTTCGACACGGCGCCCTGGCGAACACCTGCGGTGCTTGCGGTGGACAGCGAATTGCCCGTCACCGACAGCGTGTTGCCGCTCGCGCGGTTGCCGTAGGCCAGCGCCTGGATCTGGTTGGTCGACGTCGATACCGAGGAGTTCGCAAGGTTGTCCTCGATGCTCGTGTTCACCACCGAGCCACCGGACGCGGCTGCCTCGACGGCACCGGCCGCGTTCTGCACGCTGGTCACGTTCGCCACCGACGAGAAGCCGATGGTCGTCACGCCGGTGCCCAGCGCGAGCTTCGCGCCGTTGGCCACGTCGTTGCCGTAGGCCGCGCCGACGAAGGCGTTGCCTTCGTTGGTGACGGTGCCGCGCGTGACGTTGCCTTCAACCAGCACTTGCAGTGCGCTCACCGGCAGGATCTGCGCGGTGCCCGATGCGCTGGCCGTCACGTCGCCGAGCGCCGACTGGCTGCTCAGCACGCCGTAGCCGGCGATGACGTTGTTGCCGGCAGCGAACACGACCGAAGCGGGTCCACCCGCCGCAGCCACGTTGGCGCCGTTGGCCGCAACGTTCAGAGTGTTGGATGCCGAATTGGCGTAGCCGACAGCGCGCTGCAGGTTGTTGGTCAGCGCCACGCTGGTGTCGGTCGAATGCGTGCCGAGGTACGCGGTGGCCGTGGCACCGACGAGTTCGGCCTGCACCGGCGAGTTGCCGTCGACGACCTGCACATTGGCCACGCCGGCACCCGAGCCCACGCTGGTGCCGGTCAGCGACAGCGCATTGCCCGCGCTGTTGCCGACAGCCACTGCTTCCTGGGTGTTGCCGTTGACCGCGAAGGCACTCGCCTTGATGGTGTCGCCGCCGGTGCCGCGCGAATCGGCGCTCAGGCCGAGGACGGAGAGAGCGTTCGTGGCGCTGACCGCGGCGCCGTAGTTGCCTTGCAGGTTCGACACCGTTGCCGCGCCGTTGGCGTTCACGTTGCCGTCGGGCGTACTGCCGCCGTTGAGGAATGCGGTCCCGACCAGGGGCATTGCATTCGCTTCGAGCGACAGGTTCTGGCTCACGCTGCTGCCATAAGCGGTGGCCGCGATGCGGTTGTTGCCCACGGTCAGCGTGCTGGCGTTGTTGGTGCCGTTCTCGGAACCGGAGATCACGCCGACAGCCGACGGGCCGGTGCTGGCTTCCACGCTGGCGCGGTAGTTGCTCTGCTGGCTGGCCAGCGCGGCGGTGGCTGCAAATGCAGCCGCGTTATTTCCGCTGGCAATGGCGCTGGAAGCCGCGTTGCCGGTGGCTGCCGAGGTCACGCTGTTGCCCGACAGATTGACCGAGCCGTTGTCGATCGACTGCACCGCGGCACCGATGAACGTGCCCTGCGTCTGGCTGGAAAGCGAGACGCCGACATTGCCCTGGCTGTTGAGAATCGCCAGGTCGGCCGCCACGACGTTCGACAAGGCGCCACCGTTGAAGCTTGCGTTGTTGAAGCCCGGGCCGCCGGAGCCGGTGACGGACATGCCGTCGCCCAGCACGATCCGGTTGCCCGCCACGCCCGCCGCGCCCAGCGACTCATTGCCGGTGGCCGCGCTCGACACGGTGTTGCCCTGGACCGAGAGACCGCCCGTCAGGGTGTTGGTGACGCCCGGGGCGTTGCCGGCCACGGTCGCGCCGATGGTCGTGCCTTCGGTGACAGCGCTGTGGGTCACGCCGACGCCGGCAGCCTGGTTCAGCTGCAGGTTCGACACGACGGCCGAGCCGACGAACGTGGGCGCGCCGCCGGGCTGGATGCTGGCCGTGCTGGTCGCGGCGTTGCCCTTGAGAGTGGCCGAGACGGTGTTGTTGTCGAGCACCGGACCGGCAGTCACGGTGGCGGTGGCGGGCGAGGTCAGGCTCAGCGTGACCTCGTTCTCGCCGGCCGTCGCGCTGGAGGCGGCGCCCGTGCCCATCTGCGCCGAGGTGATGGCGATGCTGCCTTGCGCGGTGGCGGAGTTGCCGCCGGGCGTGTAGCTGATGCTCGTGATGCCTGCCGTCCCGGAGGTGTAGTCGTTCGGCACCGTGCCGGCGATCGTCGAGGAGCCGCTGTTCAGCGTGGTGCTGGCCGCGATGGTGTTGGCCGTGTTCGAAGCGCTGCCGCTGGTGAAGCCGGTCAGGTCGACCTTCACGACGTTGTTGTTGGCGGTGCTCGACACCACGCCGCTGTTGGTCTGCACGCCGAGCGAAGCCGAGCCTTCGGCGCTCGAGTCGGGAGCGGTGCCGGTCAGCGACAGGTCGATCGCGTTGGTGAAGGTGTTGCCGATGGCGGTGGGCTTGACCTGGTTGTTGGTCGTCGTGTTGCTGGTGCCGGCCTGCGGGCCGACCACGGTGACGCCGGTCGTCGTGTCCGAGGTGTCGGCGGAAACACCGACGGTGTTGCCCTGCACGCTCTGCACGGTCTTGTGGCCCGTGACCGTCACTGTGGACGGGGTGCCGAAGCTCACATCGGCGGCTTGCGCGCCGCTGCCCATCAGCATGGCGAGCACTGCAAGGCCGACGCTGCCGAGCGCCGGGGTGCCGGCGCCGTGATTCTTGCGATTCTTCTTCATGGATTTTCCTTTTTGGATCGGATGACTGACTCGATCCCGAAGGGGACCGATCTGGAAACGTGATGCGTTGTGGTGGTGGTGGTGCGGTTGGGGACTCGGTGTCGGTTACTTCCCTCCGGTTGCGTTCTCCTCGCGGACCGTGCGGGCCGGTCCACCCCTCCCCGCGCCCTGCACGCGGAGCTTGGCGATCTCCTGCAGGCCGGGACCGTCGCGATGGATCGACGTGTCCGCCTTGTCAGGCCGCCATGTGACGTTGATGCCGCCGGGGGCGATCCCGCGCGACGCGAGCGCGGACGTGACCACGCCGATGCGCTGGTCGGTCAACATGTCGCGCTTGCCGGCGTCCCAGTTCTCGGTGTCGCGTGCCACGAGCACGACTTCGGTCGCGCCCTTGGCGGCGGCCGCGGCGATCTGGTCGAGCAGGTTCAGCGTGCCGCCCGTGAGCGCGGCGGCGCCGAACTCGAACGGGATCTGCACGCTGGAGCCCGACAGGCTGGCGCCGGTCTGGCTGGCCGCGTTGACGGCCTCGCCCTGCTGCACCGGCGTGCCGGCCGAATCGACCAGCGGGTTGGCGACCCTGCGCAGCTTCTCGGCCGGCACCATCTGCAGCTGGTCGTTCATGCGCATGCCCAGGCAAGGCTCGGGGTCGACCTTGGAGACGGCGGCCACCAGGCGCACCACGCCTTCTTCGAGCGCGGCACGCACGCCCATCTGCACGGGTTCCTGCCCCTTGGCGCCGACGTCGATGTCGTACAGCTTGCTGCCGAAGAAGCGGAAGACGTTGAAGCCGACCTCGTAGCCGTTGAACTGCTTGGTCAGGCTGATGGTCTTGACGATCATCAGCGTCTTGGTGTCGACGATGCGCAGGTCCACGCCCACCGACTGGCTGAAGGTGCGCGCCTTGATGCCCACCTGGTTCACCGCGACCTCGGCGCCGCCGGAGTTGATGTTGTAGTTGAGCTCGGTGATGCCGCCGACGATGAAGTAGTCGGACTTGTTGATGGAACCCCCGAAGTACGGCAGCCACGGCACCACCTGCCCGCCGTTGGGGCCGGCGAGCTGGTGCGTGCGGCCGTCGCCGAGCTGGCGGCGGTCGGCATAGCCGAGCTCGCGTTCGGCGATGACGGGGTCGAAGCGCTCGGCCACCTGCACCGCGCCGCCGAGCTTGCCGAGTGCCGAATACACCATCAGCGCGCCGCCCTGCGTGATGGCGTTGCCTTCGTTGATGCTGTACTTGCCGGTGTAGTCCTTCACGTCGCCCACGGTGATGACGATGGGCGGGCGCTGCATGGCGGCCACGTGGTCGCCGAAGCAGGCGAGCACGGGCTCCATCGGCGTGATGTTCTCGCGCACGGCGGGGCCGAGGACGATGGGCGCCTCTTTCGGCGCAAGCTGCTGCTGCGGCGCGGTCACGCAACCGGCCAGGCTCATGACGGCGGCTGCCGCCAGCAGGCCGCGCGACGCGGCCGTTTTCTTGACGCGCGGCAATGCGCGGATCGACTCGAACGTGATCATTCTTTCTTCTTCCCTGTCAGTTGAGCGCGCCGAATGCGCATGCCGAGCTGCCGCCGACGCTGGCGCTCTGGTTGCCGGTGTTGGTCTGGTTGGAGTTCAGGGCCTGGCTGGACCAGCCCTGCACGCTGCTGCTGGTGGACCCGTTCACGAACGAGCCGACGGTCCCGGTATTGGCCTGGCCCGTCGTCACCGTGCCCGCGCCGCCATAGCCCGTGTTGGCATTGCCCGTGGAATTGGCGGCCGGGCCGCTGGTGCTGGGCGAATTGGCGACCGTGCTGTTGGTGCCCTGGTTGCCCTGTGCCGTGGCCGTGATGTCGCAGTTGTATTGCTTGCCGACGTAGTTGTTGGTGGTGTAGTTGGCCGCCCCGTAGCTGCCGGCCTTCTTGCGCTGGATCATGTCCTGCACCGCGGCCTGGTTGGCCTTGTCCGCGGAGGTCTGGAACTGCCAGGCGCTGTTCTCGCCCACGTTGTTGGCCGAAGCCCCCACTGCCGCGACCACGAAGAACGCATGCACACCCACTTGCATGAAGTGCCTGAGCGAAACGAAAGACAAGCGCTGGCGCAACCGGAGGTGGCGCGCGCCGGGGGGAACCTGGACGAGTTGGGTAGGCATAGGATTTCTGCGGGAGAGAGGAAACGTTGAAAGGAGAAGCGGTGTCATGCGCGCGTCGTGCTGCGCGCATCGGGCATGCGCAACGCGGCTTCGAGCGCCAGGTACTGGGCCTTGGCGACGATGTCGTCCGCACTCGCGTTGTCCGAGTGCATGACGCATTGCTGCATCAGGTCTTGCACTGCGCGTTGCAGCTGGAGCAGCTCGGTGTTCAACCGGGCAAGGCGAAGGTGCAGGTCCGTAGGCATGTTCATGAGAAGTCCACCTGTTGGCGCCGGGCGGCAGGCGCCTCGGCGTGGCTTTGCGGCTCGCTGCCGCGAACGCTGTAACCCTGAAGCCACTGCGCGCCCGCGGCCAGGGCGACGTGCACGTCGTCCTCGCGCTCGACGCCATCGACCACCACGTGCGTCGCGAAGTGGCTGCACAGCGACACCATTCCCTGCAGGCACTCGCGGCCGAAGGCGCTGCTGCGTGCACGGCGCAGGAAGGAAGCGTCGAGCTTCACGATGTCGGGGCGGCAGGCCTGCACGGCCGCCAGGTTGTCGCCGCCGCCGCCGAAGTCGCGCAGCGCGATGCGGCAGCCGCGCAACTGCAGCTGCACGCAGAAATCGCGCGCCGCCTCGAGGTCGGGCAGGCCGCTGCTGCCGGTGATCTCGATCACCAGGCGCGAGGCCAACGCAAACTCTTCGTCGAGCGCCGACAGCAGCGAAGCCCACCAGTGATCGGGCTTGGCGCTCTGCGCGCTGATGCGCACGCCGATGTGCGCCGAAGGACGCAGCCTCAGGGCCTCCATCGCGCGCCGCAGCACGAGGCGGTCGAAGGCGCGCGCAAGGCCCAGGCGCTGCAGGCATGGCAGGAAAACCTCCGGCGCGAGCGACGCGGGCTCTCCGCGGCTCGGCGCGATGCGCGGGCGGCCCTCTCTGTAGAAGATGGTGGCGATGCCGCCCGCGTGCACCACGGGCTGCCATCCGAAGCTCAGCCCCTGGGCCAGCACGGCCTCGCTGACGTGCACGGCGACGTCCATGTCGGCGCGGTAGCGCTGGCGCCATCCGTCCGCCCTGCTCTCGCCCGACTCGGGGAAAGGCTGCGCGGTCCACAGCGTGAGCTCGATCTCGGCGGTGCCGAGTTCCTCGGGCGGGCGCACCTCGATCCAGTCGGCATGCAGTTGCGCCATTGCGGCGATCCCACCGGCGCGCACCGGCTCCGCGCCGAGTTCGGCCAGCAGCGTCTCAAGCTCACGGCTCACGGACGAGCCGGCGCGCACCGTGCCGGCCGCGAAGGCATCATTGGCCCAGAGCAGGAAGCAATCGTCGCGCAGGCGGGCGAGATCGGTCTCGGCCGAACACAGGAAATTCGCGCACAGGCGGCGCTGGATCTCGCGGCTGGCGCTCGACGCGAAATCTTGTCCGTAGGCCTCGGCGAGGTGCGGCAGGTTCGCGATGAAGACGTAGGCGCAAGGCCTGTGCCGCGGCTGGCGCGCGAAGAGCTCGGCGGGCACGGTGGAAACGAAGGGCACCGAGTCCGCATAGGGAATGCGCATCGTGTCCTGCGCGTCGCTCGCATCGCGAGGCGGGCGGTCGTTTGCCGCGTCGCCCGTCGCCGACGCACGCGGTGCCCAGCCGGCGGGCAGGTCCGCGCCGAGAGGCCAGGTTGTCAGCGGAGAGAGAGCAGGCATTGCATCCTCGGTCGAAAATTTCTGCGTCGAAGTCACACAAGAGAAGAAGGAGCCACCGCGTTTCTTGCGGCAACAGTCGGCCATCCCACGTCGCAACGCGGGTTCGAACCGGACTTTTGGAAACTCGACGCGCAGGCGACAGCCGTCACACGACGGGCCTTCTTTTCAGGAGGCCTCGCGATCGGCTATCGGGTCACGGCGAGGTGGTGCGCAGCGTCAGGCGGAGAACGCCTGCGCTCGCGCTGCGGCAGCTAGGAATAAGGCATGGACGTGGCCCTCGACTCATCGGCGCCACGCGTTCGTGAGGCAGACCCGCGCACGGCATGGCGTGGCTTGTACGTTCGGAAGAACGGGGATCTTTGAACCATCACGTTGCAAGCTCCGTAGGACATTTGAAACAAAATGAATACTACGGATTACAGTAGCCGTTGGCATTCGCTTTCGGCCCGTGGATGTGTTCCTGCTCACATTTGTAAACAATGTTCGAAGAACATCGGCCGGCTCACGGGACTGAGCTGGAGCGAGAGCGAACTGGCGCAATGGCTGTGCGAACGGCTCCGGGAGCCGTTCCGCCATTAGATCAACCGGCCGGTGTGGGCTTCAGGCCCCGGGCACGATCACATGAAGCTGGGCAACGATCACCACCGCGCCCGCGAGAGAGATGGCGCCGCCGATGAGCTTTCTGAGTGTCTTCATGATGTTCTTCCAAGCTTGTCCAAGGAGAACATCGATGGTGCCGCGTTTGCCATCGCGCGTGGTTTGGCAATCTTCATGCGCGGGATAGGAAAAACATGGGCAAATGAAAATCTGCGCAACCTCGGACTGCGTGAGAGAGTCCACGACCGCATCCCAAAGCCCGCCTTGCGCGGGCTTTCTTCATTTGAGCCTCAGTGCAGCTGCATCCGCGCTTCGACGTCGAGCAGCGAAATCCGTTCTCTTGCGAACTGGCTGGCCCGCAGCCGCACACGTGCCAGCGCGGCTTCCAGCGACGGCTGCTGCATGAAGACCAGAACGCCCCACTTGAGCCCCTGCAGGCTCAATTCGGCGACACCCGCGTAGCGGCCATTGGTGGTTTGCTTGATATCGATCCGGCTCGACCACCCGTCGGGCAGTTCGACCAGAAGTTGTTGTTGTTGCGTTGAACTCATGCGCCGAGAATAGGCCGGGGGCAGTGTCACACCAAGGAATTAGTTCCTTGGTATGAGAAGAAGATTTTTCTAATGGCGCGATCGTTCTCTCGCCTTCCTCGTCGCCCGCCGCTCCTACGCACTACACGCGCTGGCTGCATCCGGTCGATGTACCGGATACCCGAGGCGGCACCGGAGTCTCCACGAGTTGCGGCAGCACATGAATTCCGTCCTCGTCGCGTCGCACGAGCCCCCTGCTCTCCAGACTGCGCATCGTCTTGTTGACCACCTCGCGCGAGAGCCCCGAGTAAGAGGCGATCACCGACTGCGTGATGCGCCTGTCGTAGCTGCCAGCACCTGCTGGTGCCAAGTGGGTCAACTGCTGAAGCACGCGGCTCACCAAGTCTTCGGTCGGCAGTTCCGACACGCTGCGCATCTGCCCGCGAATGCCGGACATTCGATTCATCGCAAGCCCCAGCAGACCGAGCGCCACCTCTGAATGCTTCGCGCACAACTCGCGCAGTGCGGCGGCCGGAACGAGGTACACCGACGACGGCAGCACCGCGATCAAGCCCTGCCTGGCTTGGTACCTGTCCTCGCTCAAGGATGGGCCGAGGAAGAAGTCGTCGGGACGAATGAAATCGGTCGTGACGTCCGTGCCATCGCCGCCGCCCGGGGCCGCTACGCGTAGAAGGCCATTCGCGACACAGTAGATTTGGCTTGTCCAATCACCGGCAGCGAGAACCGGGGCGTTGCGCCGGTATGAGCGCAGTTCGCTGGACTGGACGAGCGCGTCGCGCTCGAGGGCGGGCAACTTGGCAAGAAGTGGATGCAGGTACATGACGGGAAGCGGTCTCCGGGCCGCCGCGACGTTGGCGTCGCAAGGCGGATACAGAGAGTGCTGGCTCGTCATACACGGACTTGACCGGACGTCTCAGTCCAGAGACTGACCCTCTTCCGATTCGGTACTTTTTGGCAGTTCTCGGCGATATCTAGCCGGAGCCCTTCAAGAAGAGCGCTATCTATGCGTGCAGAAAAGCCTGCATCACTCCCGAGCGCTTGAAATCCATTCCCGTACGAAGTGGGCGGCCCGCGCACATGCGCGCTCGAAGGCGCCGTCCCAGGTCAGTTGCTGGGTGATGACCAACGCGCACTTCTGCACACCACTGAGGCTCAGCCTGGCAATGCCGGCATAGGAGCCATGAAGGGTGCGGACGATCTCGAAATCAGCAGTCCAACCATCGGGCAGGTCAAGAATGTGGGTTGGTGCTCTCATCATGGTCTTGAGGATAAAAGGCACCGTCCCATAGGCACAGGAACTAGTTCACAAGCGCCAATCTGCTCGTCGAGCATTGCGCACAACCTTTGGCAATCGTGAAAAACATCTCGTCCAAGACTGAGGGCGTCAGTGTCACCGCAGGTCCAGGCCGGGTGAACCTCTGCTTGTCACGTGCAAAGAAAAACGGCCTACGCCTTGTGAGCGTAAGCCGTTGTTCCATCTACTGATTTGGTCGGTGTGAAAGGATTCGAACCTTCGACCCCTTGCACCCCATGCAAGTGCGCTACCAGGCTGCGCCACACACCGAAGCTCTCAATTATAGCTGTGAAAATTCAGTGTCCGACGGTCAGCAGCTCACGAATTTCAAAGAGTTCGCGTCGAAGGTTCAGCAGCTGCGACAGATCGGCCATCTTCGGCGCAGCGGCAGCCACGGGTGCCGGCGCGTCCTGCACGGCCGCATCGAATTCTTCCTGCTCGATCTCGATCGCTTCCATGCCTTCGAGCGGCAGTTCGCCACCGGCCTTGCGGCGATCGCGCTCACCTTGCACCAGTTCTTGCAGCTTGTTGCGTGCACCGCTGATGGTGAAGCCCTGGTCGTAGAGCAGGTCGCGGATGCGGCGGATCATCAGCACCTCGTGGTGCTGGTAGTAGCGGCGGTTGCCGCGCCGCTTCATGGGCCGCAGTTGCGTGAACTCCTGCTCCCAATAGCGCAGCACATGCGGCTTGACGCCGCAGAGCTCGCCCACCTCACCGATGGTGAAGTAGCGTTTGACAGGAATCGGCGGGAGCGTTTTCTCCATTGAAATCAAGACTGTGCGCGGGAAACCTTAGAGATTACTCTACGCAAGCGCGCAGCACCAAGCACTATTCATTCACTCGGTGCCAAGGCTCCACTCGACTTCGGTCGCCGCACCGCCCTGCGGCTCTATGCTGCCGTGAATCTGTTCCTTGAGCTTGGCGCTGGCGTGGAAAGTAGCCACGCGGCGCTCGCCGATCGGAATGGCTTCGCCGGTACGTGGATTGCGCCCAGGCCGCGGCGCCTTCACGCGGATCTGGAAGTTGCCGAAGCCCGAGATCTTCACGTCCGTGCCTTCGATGAGGCTCCTTGCCACGAGCTCGAAGAACGCCTCGACCATGTCCTTGGACTCACGCTTGTTCAGGCCGATCTGCTCGAACAGCAGGTCTGCCAGGTGCGCCTTGGTGAGCGCAGGCGTTTCCAGGGCCTCGAGCGTGAAGTCGGCAGCATTCATTCTCTTCATCCTCTCAAGCGGCCGCCGAGCCTGGCGCCCAATTGTTCGACGATGGCACGCACCGCAGGCTCGACCTGCTCGTCCGTCAGCGTGGCGCTGTCGCTCTGGAAGCTCAGGCGCACCGCCATGCTCTTCTCGCCCTGTGCCAGCGCACCGGGCGCAGCCACGGCGCCATCGCGCAGCGGCTGGGGACGGTAGATGTCGAACAGCGTCGCATCGCGCAGCAGGCCCTGCGCGGCCGCAGCCGCGCGGATGGTCTGCATCAGCGCGTCGTGCGTGACGGCTTCGGCCACGACGACGGCGATGTCGCGCTCCACGGCCTGGTGCTTGGGCACCGGCTGCGCCAGGGGCACGGCGCGCGCCGTCACTGCGTCGAGATCGAGTTCGAACAGCACCGGCGCCTGGGCAAAGTCCCACTTCTGGCGCCAGCGCGGATGCAGTTCACCGACGAAGCCGATGGCCTTGCCGTCGACCAGCACGCGTGCCGAACGGCCCGGGTGCAGCGCGGGATGTTCGGCTGCCTCGAAGCTCGGCACCAGCGGCGCGAGCAGTGCTTCCACGTCACCCTTGACGTCGTAGAAGTCGATGCGCTCGGGCTTGCCGTCCCAACGCGCTTCGTCGGCATCGCCCCATGCAAGGCCCGCCACGCGCATCGGCTGATGAACGCCGCGCACGGTGCTGTCGGTGGTGGCGACACTGTCGTCGCGCAGGTAGACACGGCCCAGCTCGAACACACGCACGCGCGGCGCCTTGCGATCGAGGTTGAACTTGAGCACCTGCAGCAGCGAACCCAGCAGCGACGAACGCATCACGCTCATCTGGCTGGCGATCGGGTTCAGCAGCTTGATCGGATTGGCATTGCCGGCAAGGTCCTGCTCCCAATGCGCCTCGACGAAACTGAAGTTGATCGTTTCCTGATAACCCAGCGCCGCAACGGCGCGGCGCACCGCAAAGCGGCCACGCTGCGCCTCGGGCCGCACACGGGCCGTGATGGGCGCGAGCGGCGCGGTGGTCGGCAGGTTGTTGAAGCCGATCAAGCGCGCCACTTCTTCGATCAGGTCTTCTTCGATGAGCAGGTCGAAGCGATGCGGCGGCGGGGTCACGGTCAGCGTGCCTTCGCCTTCGGTGATGGCAAAGCCCAGCCGGTTCAGCGCGTCGGCGCATTGCGCCTGCGTCAGCGGCATGCCGATCACGCGCGCGGCGCGCGCCACGCGAAGCGTGACGGGGACGGCCTCGGGCACGTGCAGTTTCTGGTCGTCCATCGCGCCGGCGTGGCCGCCGCAGATTTCGACGATCAACTGCGTGATGCGCTCGATGATCTGCACGGTGCGGCTCGGATCGACGCCGCGCTCGTAGCGATGGCCGGCGTCGGTCGAGAAGTTGAAGCGGCGCGAGCGGCCCTGCACGGCGGCAGGCCACCAGAACGCGGCCTCGACGTAGATGTTCCGCGTGTCGTCCGAAACGGAGGTGGCGTCGCCGCCCATGATGCCGGCGAGCGACTCGACCTCGCGGTCGTCGGCAATCACGCCGACCTTGTCGTCCAGCGTGATGGTCGTGCCATTGAGCAGCTTGAGCTGCTCGCCCGCCTTGCCCCAGCGCACGGTGAGGCCGCCATGGATCTTGTCGAGGTCGAAGATGTGGCTGGGCTGGCCGTACTCGAACATCACGTAGTTCGAGATGTCGACGAGCGGCGTCACGCTGCGCTGGCCGCAGCGCGCCAGGCGCTCGACCATCCATGCCGGCGTGGCCACCTTGGTGTTCACGCCGCGCACGATGCGGCCCGAGAAGCGGCCGCAAAGCTCGGGCGCCTCGACCTTGACGGGCAGCACGTCGCTGAACGCCGGGGCCACCGGCGCGATGGCCGGCGTCTTGAGCGGCGCGCCGGTGAGCGCGGCGAGTTCGCGTGCCACGCCGTACACGCTCAGGCCGTGCGCCAGGTTGGGCGTGAGCTTGAGGGTGAGCAGCGAGTCGTCGAGCTTGAGCACATCGCGCACGTCGGCGCCGATGGGCGCGTCGGCAGCGAGCTCGAGCAGGCCGCCATGGTCTTCGCTCAGGTGCAGTTCTCGCGCCGAGCACAGCATGCCCTGGCTCTCGACGCCGCGCAGCTTGCCCAGCTTGATGAGGAAAGGCTTGCCGTCTTCACCCGGCGGAAGTTCGGCGCCCACGAGCGCGCACGGCACCTTGATGCCGACGCGCGCATTGGGCGCGCCGCACACGATGTTGAGCAAGGCGCCCTGCCCCACGTCGACCTGGCACACGCGCAGGCGATCGGCATTCGGGTGCTGCTCGGCTTCCTTGATTTCGCCGACCACGATGCGCGTGAAGGGCGGCGCGACCGGACGGCGCTCTTCGACCTCGAAACCACCCATGGTGAGCGTTTCGGCCAGTTCGGCGCTGTCGAGGGGCGGATTGCAGAACTCGCGCAGCCAGGATTCCGGGAATTGCATCTCTTCGATCTCGATCTGGTTTTTCTATGTATGGAGGGGGCTTACTGGAACTGCGAGAGAAAACGCAGGTCGCCGTCGAAGAACAGGCGCAGGTCGTTCACGCCGTAGCGCAGCATCGTGAGCCGGTCAGGGCCCATGCCGAAGGCGAAGCCGATGTAGCGCTCGGGGTCGAGGCCCATGTTGCGCACCACGTTCGGATGCACCTGGCCCGAACCCGACACCTCGAGCCAGCGGCCAGCCAGCGGGCCGCTGGCGAACTGGATGTCGATCTCGGCGCTCGGCTCGGTGAACGGGAAGAAGCTCGGGCGGAAACGCAGCACGAGGTCGTCGCGCTCGAAGAAGATGCGGCAGAAGTCGGTGAAGACGACCTTGAGGTCCTTGAAGCTCACGTTCTCGCCGAGCCACAGGCCTTCGCACTGGTGGAACATGGGCGAGTGGGTGGCGTCGCTGTCGACGCGATAGGTGCGGCCCGGCGCGATCACGCGGATCTCGGGCGCCTTCACGGTGCCGGTTGTGTCGGCCGCCGCGGCGGCGAACTCGGCGGCGTACTTCTTGATGTGCTGATGCGCATAGCGCACCTGCATCGGGCTGGTGTGCGGACGCAGGTTGTAGGGAATGCCGTCGTCGCCGTTGATGTCGACGTAGAAGGTGTCCTGCATCGAACGCGCGGGATGGTTCGGCGGGTTGTTGAGCGAGGTGAAGCTGTGCCAGTCGCTTTCGATCTCGGGGCCATCGGCCACGTCGAAGCCCATGCTCGAGAAGATTTCCTCGATGCGCTCCAGGGTGCGGCTCACGGGATGCAGGCCGCCCGGAATGCGGCGGCGGCCGGGCAGGCTCACGTCGAGGGCTTCGGCGCGCAGTTGCAGGGAGAGTTCTTCGTCGGCCAGTTGCTGGCGGCGATCGGTCAGCGCGGCCTCGATGGCCTGCTTGGCCACGTTGAT
The DNA here is from genome assembly GCF_030208835.1 of Variovorax sp. efr-133-TYG-130. NCBI lineage: Bacteria > Pseudomonadati > Pseudomonadota > Betaproteobacteria > Burkholderiales > Comamonadaceae > Variovorax > Variovorax sp. efr-133-TYG-130. Next base: position 32,465 of record NZ_JARVTD010000011.1, read on the forward strand.
CGCCGCGCCGCGGGACTTCTTCTCTTCGACGCTCAGCGCGGCCATGCCCTTCATCAGCTCGGTGATGCGGCCCGACTTACCGAGGAACTGGGCCTTGGCGTTTTCGAGCTCTGCGGGCGTTTTCGCTTCGGCGAAGGCGGCGCGTGCGGTGTCGACAAGGGAGTCCAACTCGTTCATAGCAACAAAAATCTTCGAGGGGAAATAAAAAAGAGCTGGAGCCTTTTAAAGCGCCAGCCCTTGAGCCGTGGGCGCAGGAAGCCGCCCGGAGGCGGCAGCCTGCTGTGCAGAATCAAGCAGCCAGCTTGGCCTTGACCTGCTCCACGATGCCGGCAAATGCGGCCTTGTCGTGCACGGCGATGTCCGCAAGCATCTTGCGGTCGATCTCGATACCGGCCTTGCGGATGCCATTGGCGAACTGGCTGTAGGTCAGGCCCAGTTCACGCGAGGCGGCGTTGATACGCGCGATCCACAGCTGACGGAACACGCGCTTCTTGGTACGGCGGTCACGGTAGGCGTATTGGCCCGCCTTCATCACCGCCTGTTTGGCGATGCGGAAGACATTGCCGCGACGACCGCGGAAACCCTTGGCGAGTGCGAGAACTTTCTTGTGGCGGGCGCGAGCCGTTACACCACGTTTGACGCGAGGCATGTGTGTACTCCTTGTTCGTCTAAGTTAAATGCCACGGCCGGGCAGCATGGCGGCGACAGAAACCATGTTGGTTTCATGCACTGCGACTGCACCACGCAGGTGACGCTTGTTCTTGGTGGTCTTCTTCGTCAAGATGTGACGCTTGAAGGCTTGACCGCGCTTGACGGTGCCACCGGGACGAACGCGGAAACGTTTTTTCGCGCTGCTCTTGGTCTTCATTTTGGGCATGTGAATGCTCCTTTAGTTTGTGCTCGTGAGGCGCCATGGATGCTCCACGGACTTGTTGGCCCCGAGACACTTCTTTATCTCGCCCCTGCCAGCCCTTCTTGCGAAGTGCGGGCAGAGGCGAAATCCCTTCAAAACCTCTCTACCGCAGACCTCAGGCCGCCGCAGGCGTCGCCGCCGGTGCAGCAGCGTCGGTCGCAGGCTTTGGCGCTCCGCCACCAGCCTTCTTGCGCCCTGGCGCGATCATCATGATCATCTGCCGGCCTTCGAGCTTCGGGAACTGCTCGACCATGATCAGGTCGCCCAGTTCGTCGCGAATGCGTTGCAGCAGTGCCAGACCCAGCTCCTGGTGCGTGATCTCGCGACCGCGGAAGCGCAGCGTGATCTTGCATTTGTCGCCGTCTTCAAGAAAGCGCTTGATGTTGCGCATCTTGATGTTGTAGTCGCCATCGTCGGTACCGGGGCGGAACTTGATTTCCTTGACCTCGATGACCTTCTGCTTCGACTTCGCCTCGGCCGCCTTCTTCTGCTCGTGGTACTTGAACTTGCCGTACTCGATCAGGCGGCACACCGGCGGATTGGCCGCCGCGACGACCTCCACCAGATCCACGTCCTGCTCACCGGCAAGGCGCAAGGCCTCGGCAAGACTCACGACACCCAATTGCTCGTTATCCGGGCCGATCAGGCGGACTTCCGGGGCCATGATTTCCCGGTTCAGGCGGTGTTGGCGTTCCTCGCGGTGGCGGCGGTCGCGAAATGCAGTAGCGATGGTCAGAATCCTTCAAAATTTGCTACAAAATCTGTAGCGAACGCCGTTCAGTCCTCGCGGACAAGCGGCACGATTTGGCAAGGAAACATATAGGGTGTTTCAGAGACAAATCAACGCTTGTCAGCAACATCCTGGACGAGCCGTTGTGCAAACGATTCGAGGGACATTGCACCGAGGTCTTGATTTCCCCGGGCGCGCACTGCGACGGCACCTGCTTCCTTTTCCTTGTCACCTACGACAACGATGTAAGGGAGCTTTTGCAACGAATGCTTCCGTATTTTATACGTAATCTTTTCGTTGTGCAGATCCAGCTGGACCCTAAGCCCTTGATTTTGCAGCGTTTTCGCAACTTGCGCAGCGTAATCGGCCTGCCCTTCACTGATATTGAGCACTGCAACCTGCACCGGAGCGAGCCATGCGGGCATTGCGCCGGAGTGGTGTTCGATCAGCATGCCGATGAAGCGCTCCAGGCTGCCGACGATCGCGCGGTGCAGCATCACAGGGTGTGCGCGACCGCTCGATTCCGTCACGTATTCGCCGCCCAGGCGCTCGGCCGTGTTGAAGTCGACCTGCATCGTGCCGCACTGCCACTGTCGGCCGATGGCGTCGCGCAGCGTGTATTCGATCTTCGGGCCGTAGAAGGCACCGTCGCCGGGCGCGATGACGAAGTCGACGCCGGAGCGGCGCAGCGACTCCATCACCGCGTGCTCGGCCTTGTCCCACAGTTCGTCGGAGCCCACGCGGTTCTCCGGCCGCGTGGCGACCTTGTAGAGAATGTCCGTGAAGCCGAAGTCGGCATAGACCTTCTGCAGCTGCGCCGTGTACGCGATGCACTCGTCGAGGATCTGGTCTTCCGTGCAGAAGATGTGCCCGTCGTCCTGCGTGAAGCCGCGCACGCGCATGATGCCGTGCAACGCGCCGCTGGGCTCGTTGCGGTGGCACTGGCCGAATTCGCCGTAGCGCAGCGGCAGGTCGCGGTAGCTGCGCAGATCGCTCTTGAAGATCAGCACATGGCCCGGGCAGTTCATCGGCTTCAGCGCGTACTCGCGCTTCTCCGACTCCGTCGTGAACATGTTGTCGCGGTAGTTCTGCCAGTGGCCCGTTTTCTCCCACAGGCTCTTGTCGAGGATCTGCGGGCCCTTCACTTCCCAGTAGCCCGTGTCGCGGTAGATGCCGCGCATGTACTGCTCCACCTGCTGCCAGATCGCCCATCCCTTCGGGTGCCAGAACACCACGCCTGGAGCCACTTCGTCGATGTGGAACAGGTCGAGCTCCTTGCCCAGGCGGCGATGGTCGCGCTTCTCGGCTTCCTCGATGCGCTGGATGTACTGGTCGAGCTGCTTCTTGTCGGCCCAGGCCGTGCCGTAGATGCGCTGCAGCTGCTCGTTCTTGGCGTCGCCGCGCCAGTAGGCGCCTGCCAGCTTCGTGAGCTTGAAGACCTTCAGGAAGCGCGTGTTCGGCACGTGCGGGCCGCGGCACATGTCGACGTATTCCTGGTGGTAGTAGAGGCCCATGGCCTGCTCGTCGGGCATGTCCTCGACGAGGCGCAACTTGTAGTCTTCGCCACGCGACTTGAAGACTTCGATGACTTCCGCGCGCGGCGTCATCTTCTTGATCACGTCGTAGTCCTGCGCGATCAGCTCGCGCATGCGCGCCTCGATGGCGGCCATGTCTTCGGGCGTGAAGGGGCGGTCGAACGAGATGTCGTAGTAGAAGCCTTCGTCGATCACGGGGCCGATCACCATCTTGGCCGTCGGGTAGAGCTGCTTCACCGCGTGGCCGACCAGGTGGGCCGTCGAGTGGCGGATGATCTCCAGGCCCTCGTCGTCCTTGGGCGTGATGATCTGCAGCTTGGCGTCATGGTCGATGACGTCGCTGGCATCGACGAGCTTGCCGTCGACCTTGCCGGCCACCGTCATCTTGGCCAGGCCGGGGCCGATGGACTGGGCAACTTGGGCCACCGAAACCGGGCCGGGGAACTCGCGGCGCGAGTTGTCGGGGAGCGTGATCTGGATCATGTGAAAACCTCGGGGAGAAAAACAAAAAAGCGCGGTGGAAGACCGCGCTTTGCTTGGTTGTAGAGCTGGCAGAAACCAGCGTGCGCGGGGCTACCGGCCTTTTCCTTCAGTGAAGAAAAAGCCGCTGAATCCTTGCGGAGTAGTTCGCGGTGTCATAACCAAGGTGCCTTTCTCGCTCTTGTTGAGTGCAGAGTCCGCGATTCTAGCCGCTGCCCGCTCGGGATGCGGGCGCTGCATCCTCGAGGCCTGATCCCGGGCGCAAAAAAGCCCGGCGCGCGGCCGGGCTCAAAGTGACAGCGAAATAGACCCGCGGATCAGTGGAACTGTTCTTCTTCGGTCGAGCCCGACAGCGCCTTCACGCTGGACGAACCGCCCTGGATGACGGTGGTCACGTCGTCGAAGTAGCCTGCGCCCACTTCCTGCTGGTGCGACACGAAGGTGTAGCCCTTGTCGCGCGCCGCGAATTCGGGCTCCTGCACCATGTTGACGTAGTGCTTCATGCCTTCGCCGCGAGCGTATGCGTGGGCGAACTGGAAGGTGTTGAACCAGTTGACGTGGATGCCGGCCAGCGTGATGAACTGGTACTTGTAGCCCAGCTCCGACAGGTCTTCCTGGAACGACGCGATCTGCTTGTCGTCGAGGTTCTTCTTCCAGTTGAACGAAGGCGAGCAGTTGTACGACAGCAGCTTGCCCGGGCAGGCAGCGTGCACGGCCTGCGCGAACTCACGGGCGAAGCCGATGTCGGGCACGCCGGTTTCGCACCACACCAGGTCGGCATAGGGGGCGTAAGCCACGCCGCGGCTGATGGCTTGCTCCAGGCCGTTCTTGACGCGGTAGAAGCCTTCCTGCGTGCGCTCGCCCGTCAGGAAGGGCTTGTCGTTGGCGTCGTGGTCGGAGGTGATCAGGTTCGCGGCTTCGGCGTCGGTACGGGCCAGCACGATGGTGGGCACGCCCATCACGTCGGCGGCGAAGCGGGCCGAGATCAGCTTCTCGCAGGCTTCCTGCGTCGGCACGAGCACCTTGCCGCCCATGTGGCCGCACTTCTTCACTGCGGCCAGCTGGTCTTCGAAGTGAACGCCGGCAGCGCCGGAGGCGATCATGTTCTTCATCAGCTCGAAGGCGTTCAGCACGCCGCCGAAGCCGGCTTCCGCGTCAGCCACGATCGGCAGGAAGTAATCGATGAATTCCTTGTCGCCCGGATTGATGCCGCGGCCCCACTGGATTTCATCGGCACGGCGGAAGGTGTTGTTGATGCGACGGACCATCGTCGGCACCGAGTCGTAGGCGTAAAGCGACTGGTCGGGATACATCGTTTCCGACGTGTTGCCGTCGGCTGCCACTTGCCAGCCCGACAGGTACACGGCTTCCAGACCGGCCTTGGCCTGCTGCATTGCCTGGCCCGCCGAGATGGCGCCGAACGCGTTCACGTAGCCCTTCTTGGCGCCGCCGTTGATCTTGTCCCAGAGCTTCTCCGCGCCGCGCTTGGCCAGCGTGTGCTCGATGGGGAACGAGCCGCGCAGACGCACCACGTCGGCCGCGCTGTAGCCGCGCTTGACGCCCTTCCAGCGGGGGTCGGTGGCCCACTCTTTTTCGAGGGCGGCGATTTGCTGTTCGCGGCTGAGTTGTTCTGTGAGGGTCTGGGGCATGGTCACTCCGTGAGGTTGATTGAGGGTTGGGCGCTGCGGCCGTGAAGCTACTTTAATCCGGCTGCGGACTCTTATGTCTTATAGAAGACATATTTTTCACTCATTGAAATCAACCACTTACAGAGATATTTCTCAATGCAAAATTATTTTTCTCGTATTGAGAAAAAATATTGCGGCGCAGCAGCGAAAGATTTCGCAATGCGCAATCAATCTTTCGGTGGTGAAAATCAAGCACCGATGCGCACCGCGTGCGCGATCCAATCCCCGCTTTCGATGACGCGCCGGCCCACGATGCGCGACGGATGGATCTCGTACACCAGGCAATCGACCCACCGCCCGCCCACCTCCACGCGCACCCGCCGCCTGATGTACTCGCCCGTGTCATCGTCGGCCACCTCCTCGAGCAGATCGAGCGCCGCCTCCACCGAGGGGTCGATCGCATACACCTCTCCCTTCACGCACCGCGCCCCGCCCAGCACCACGCCCGGATAAGCCCCCAGGTCGTACAGCGTGCCGCCGATCGCCGCCTCGCCCACCAGCACAGGCGCGGGCCGGTAGCGCGCGATGTCGTTGCGTCCGCCGCGGCGCAGCGTGCCGTAAACAAAAACGTGGGGCATCATCGAAAAACCGCCTTCCCAGCAACTACGAAAACTTCAGTCTATTGAACTCCGCCGCCCCCACACCAGGCCGCCTCGTGGCCTACGGCTGCCTGGCCTTGAGCATGTCGCTCGTCGGCGGCTACGTTGCCCTCTCCAAGCCCCTCGTTGCCGCCTTCCCGGTGCTGTTGCTCGCATGGCTGCGCTTCGGCATCGCCGCCCTGGCCATGCCGCATTGGCTCAAGCGCACGCCCGACGAGCCACCCATGACGGCGCACACGCGCTGGCTCGTGTTCCTCGAATCGTTCCTCGGCAACTTCCTGTTCTCGATCTGCATGCTGTTCGGCGTGAGCCTGACGAGCGCTGTGTCGGCCGGCGTGATCATGGCGTCGATCCCCGCCTGCGTGGCTGTCGCGAGCTGGCTCTTCCTGCGCGAGCGCATCACGGTGCGCATCGGCCTGGCCATCGCATGCGCCGCGCTCGGCATCGGCCTGCTGGCGCTCTCGCCCGCGCATGCATCGGCCACGCCCTCCGCCTCGCCGGCGTCGATGCCCTGGCTGGGCAACCTGCTGGTGTTCTGCGCGGTGCTCTGCGAGACGGCCTATGCGGTGATCGGCAAGTCGCTCACCGGACGGCTCGGCCCCAAACGCATCGCGTCGCTCATCAACCTCTGGGGCTTCGTGCTGTCGATGCCCTTCGGCATCTGGTTCGCGCTGCAGTTCGACTTCACCGCCGTGCGCTTCGGTACATGGGCACTGCTCGTGGCCTATGCGCTCGCGGCGAGCATCTGGACGGTGTGGCTCTGGATGACCGGACTTCGCAACGTACCAGCCGCACAAGCGGGTGTTTTCGCTGTGCTGCTGCCGGTCAGCGCGGCCCTCGTGGGCGTGCTCGTGCTGGGCGAAAGCCTCTCTTCGACACAGCTGCTCGCGTTCGTGATCGCACTCGTGGGCGTGGTGCTGGCGACGTGGCCCGGGCGCCGGCGGTGAAAACGGGGCTTCTCCCCTCTGAAAAAACAACAACTCCCAATGAAAAAAGCGCTTTTTCCCTTGGAAACGCGTTTCTTCTCATTTAGCATCCGCATTGCCACTGGAGACGCAAGTTTTTCATTGGTGAGTGTTCAACCAAAAAAGGAAATCAACCATGGCAACTGCAAAGAAGGCTCCGGCCAAGAAAGCTCCGGCAAAGAAGGCTGCGGCTCCTGCGAAGAAGGCGGCCGCTCCGGCCAAGAAGGCTGCTGCACCGGCAAAGAAGGCCGCTGCTCCCGCCAAGAAGGCCGCACCGGCGAAGAAGGCTGCTCCTGCAAAGAAGGCCGCTCCCGCAAAGAAGGCTGCTCCCGCCAAGAAGCGCACGCCCAACGCAGCGTTCATGAAGGCACTGACCCCCAGCCCCGCACTGGCTGCCGTGGTCGGGTCCACGCCGCTGCCGCGTACCGCTGTCGTGAGCAAGCTGTGGGACTACATCAAGAAGAACAACCTGCAAGACAAGGCCAACAAGCGCAACATCAACGCCGACGCCAAGCTGAAGGAAATCTTCGGCAAGGCCCAAGTGTCGATGTTCGAACTGGCCGCGCTGATCGGCAAGCACGTCAAGTAAGCGCCCAGGGGCCTCGCGCTCCTGAATCAAGAAGCCGGCTTCCAGCCGGCTTTTTTTTCGCCTGCGTGCGGGGCCTTTCAGGTGCCTTTCACGCCTCGAAGAAGCGCGACGGCGTTCGCCCGAAGTGCTTGCGGAAGGCCTCTATGAAGGCGCTGACCGAGGTGTAGCCCACCGTCAGCGCCACCGCCGTCACCGGCTCCTTCAGGCTCAGAAGCTCCACCGCCTTGAGCAACCTCGCCTGCTGGCGCCACTGCGCGAAGCTCAGCCCGGTCTCGGCAGCGAAGCGGCGCGTGAGCGTGCGGCGGGCCATGCCGATGCGATCGGCCCAATCGTCGATCGTGTCGGGCAGCGACGGGTCGTCGGCCAGCGCGGCGGCCATCGTGGCAAGGCGCTTGTCCTGCGGCATCGGCAGGTGCAATGAAGGACGTTCGCCCACCGCGAGTTCATCGACCAGCACGCCGACCAAGCGCGCGCGGCGCGCATCGAGCGAACCGGCAGAAGCATCGAGCGAGGTCAGCCGGTCGACCAGCCCCTGCACCAGAGGCGTTGCGGCAAACACATGCGGCCCATCGGGCAGGAGTCCGGCCAACCGAGCATCGACGTGCAGGCTCCAGCCCGCCGTAGGACCGAAGCTCTGCGGCGCCGCGTGAGCGCAGCGCGGCGCGATCCATCCGATCCAACCCGGTGGCTGGACCCAGCGGCCCGAAGGCGTCTCGATGACCTGCAAACCCTCGCGCAAGGCGAACAGCTGCCCGTCCTCATGGGCGTGGTAGCCCGTGACGCGCGGCGCCTCGTAGGCGCTGATCCAGAGCTTCACAGGGCCATCAACAGCCATGGGTGGCCCGCCGGCGGTATCGATTGGCCCCGCGCCGCAAGCCCGAAGACCCGCTGCTGCCTAGCATCGGTCTCATCTTCACTGCCCCTTCAAAGGAACAAAGATGAGAGCCCAAGACGTATTGCCCGACGGCCAGGACTTCGCCGTCATCGACGGCCAGCCCCTGCGCAAGGGATCGGTGGCCGCCTTCCTCGCCAACGTGCGCATCCTCGAAGACGCAAGCATGCCGGCCGCCGACAGGCAAGCCGCCGAGCAAGACCTGGCTTCCCTGATTCCCACGCTCGACGCACTGGGCCTGTTCGACGTGTTCGAACTGCGCTCGCCCGCCTTGCGCGCCGAGGTGGCACGTCATCGCGCGGCGCTCAGCCCCGCGCCTGCTGCTGCTGCTTTGCCGCGCGCGTGATCGACGCCAGCGTGCCGCGCGTGGTGATCACCTCGGGGTCCAGGGGAATCTCGATCAGCGTGCCCGTGTCGGCCGCCAGCGCGCGCAGCAGCGCGGCCTCGAACTGCGACGTCTGCGTTACGCGCTCGGCCGCATAGCCGTAGGCGCGCGCAAGGCCGCAGAAGTCGGGGTTGCGCAGCGCCGTGCCGCTCATGCGGTCAGGGTATTCGCGCTCCTGGTGCATGCGGATGGTGCCGAACATGCCGTTGTTCAGCAGCACGACGATGCTCTTGCCGCCGTGCTGCGAAGCCGTCGCCAGCTCCTGCCCCGTCATCAGGAAATCGCCGTCGCCCGCAATGGTGAACGCCACACGCCCCGTCGCCAGGTTGGCCGCAATGCCGGCCGGCACCCCGTAGCCCATCGCACCGCTGGTGGGCGCCAGCTGCGTCTTGGCGCCCTTGGCGAGCCCGTGATAGCGGAAGTAGCGGTGCACCCAGCTCGCGAAGTTGCCCGCGCCGTTGGTGATGGCGGAGTCCGCCGGCAGGTGCTTCTGCAGCAGCGCGACGACCGCCGCCATGTCGACCGGCCCGCGCGGTGTTTCGGCGGGCATGCCGGCCAGCGCCTGGGGCTCGAGGTTGGCCTCGTAGTCCGCGTGGGCCTGCAGGGCCCATTCTTCCCAGGGCAGCGTCGGCGGCGCGCTCAGCACCTCGAGGCTGCGCGCGGCGGCGCTCATGCCGGCGTTGATGGCCAGGTCGGCCTGGTAGACGCGGTTGAGTTCTTCCGCGCTCGCGTGGATGTGCACCAGCGTCTGCCTCGCCTTGGGCGCTTCGAGCAGCGTGTAGCCGCCGGTCGTCATCTCGCCCAGGCGAGGGCCGATGGCCAGGATCAGGTCCGCATCTTTCACACGCTGCGCAAGCTTCGGGTTGATCGCGATGCCGACGTCGCCCGCGTACAGCGGATGGTGGTTGTCGAAGGTGTCCTGGAAGCGGAAGGCATTCGCCACCGGCAGCCGCCAGTTCTCGGCAAAGCGCTGCAGCGCCTGCGCGGCCTGCGTCGTCCAGCCGCCGCCCCCCGCGATGACCAGCGGACGCTGCGACTTCAGCAGCAGCTCGCGCAGCGTGCGCAGGGCGCCAGGGTCGCTCCACGGCTCGACAGCCTCCACACGCGCCAGCGGCCGCGCGCTGGTCTCGCTGCGCAGCATGTCTTCCGGCAGCACCAGCACCACCGGGCCCGGCCGCCCGTTCATTGCGGTGGCGAAGGCGCGCGCCACGTACTCCGGAATGCGGTCGGCGTCGTCGATGCGCTCCACCCGCTTGGCGAAGCCCTTGGTGCTCGGTCCGAAGAAGCTGCCGTAGTCGACCTCCTGGAAGGCCTCGCGGTCGCGGAAGTCGCTGCCGACGTCGCCCACGAACAGCACCATCGGCGTCGAGTCCTGGAAGGCGTTGTGCACGCCGATCGACGCATTGGTCGCGCCCGGGCCGCGGGTCACGAAGCACACGCCCGGGCGCCCCGTGAGCTTGCCGTGCGCCTCGGCCATGAAGGCCGCGCCGCCCTCCTGCCGGTTGACGATGAAGCGCGCGCGGTCGCGGTATGCATGAAAACCGTCCAGCACCGCCAGGAAGCTTTCGCCCGGCACGCCGAACGCGATATTCATCCCTTGCTCGACCAGGCACTCCACGATCAGGTGGCCTGCGGGTTGTGATGTACTCATGTGAAGAAGAACCTCGCTACGAATGTCTCCGGCAATTATGTGCGCCCCCTGCAGACGCCTTGCGTTAATTCCCCAATTGGTTAAATTCGCGACATGAAGGCCCCCAAGGACTCCACGCCCGACGCCCATGAAGCGACCGAAACGCTCGAGCCACGCTCGCGCGACGCCGATCGCTCGCAGCTCGCCATCCTCGCGTCGGCGCGCGACGAGTTCTCCGCGCGCGGGCTCGCCGGCGCGCGCATGGACAGCATCGCCGAGCGCGCCGGGCTCAACAAGCGCCTCATCTACTACTACTTCGGCAGCAAGGACGACCTGTTCCTGGCGGTGCTGGAGCGCGTGTACGCCGACATCCGCGAGGCCGAGCAGCGCCTGCACCTCGACGAGATCGACCCCGTGGAGGCCATCCGCCAGCTGGTGTCGTTCACCTGGCACTACTACCTGGAGCACCCGGAGTTCATCACGCTGCTCAACAGCGAGAACCTGCATTGCGCGTCGCACCTGAAGCGTTCCGAGCGCATCCAGGAAATGAACTCGCCGCTGGTGCAGCTGCTCGACACCGTGCTCGAACGCGGCCGCCGCGACAACCTGTTCCGCGCCGGCGTGGACCCGGTGCAGCTCTACATCTCCATCGCATCGCTGTGCTACTTCTACCTGTCGAACAACCACACGCTGTCGGCCATCTTCGGCCGTGACCTGCGGGCCCCCAAGGCGATGGCGCAACGCCTCTCGCACATGACAGACCTCGTGCTGGGCTACGTCCTGCACTGACGCACCGGGCGCGCACATCCGCGGCGCGCCCTCCGACTCTCCGGGTATTCACTAGGCAGCGGCCGTTGACGCTGCGGCGCGGCCATTTCTAAAATCCATAATTCACTCAATGGTGAATTGATCGACACAAGAAGCGGCCCGACCGCGCGGAGACATCCATGAAGTTCTTTGCAAGCGCTGCACGCACCACTGCCGTTGCCTCGCTGACCTGCATCGCCGCCCTGCTGCCGGGCATCGCCTCGGCACAGAACGGCTATCCGTCCAAGCCGATCCGCGTGATCGTGCCCTTCGCTGCAGGCAGCACCACCGACATCATTGCGCGCGCCATCACCGACAAGATGGGCGCGAGCATGGGCCAGCCGCTGGTCATCGACAACCGCGGCGGCGCCAGCGGCACCATCGGGCAGCAGGCGGTGGCCACGGCCGCGCCCGACGGCTACACGCTGATGATCCACTCGTCGTCGCACACGGTCAGCCCATCGACATTCGCCAAGCTGCCCTTCGACACGGTGCACGACTTCGCCGGCATCACGCCGATCTCGTCGCTGCCCAACGCGCTGGTGATCTCGCCGTCGAAGAACATCAAGACCCTGCCGCAGCTGCTGGCCGCCGCGCGCGCCAAGCCGGGCAGCATGAACTTCGCCTCGGCCGGACAGGGCAGCGCCACGCACCTGAACGCCGAAAAATTCAAGCTGGCCGCGAAGATCGACGCGACCAACATCCCGTTCAAGGGGTCGGGCGAAGCCGTGACCGAGGTGCTCTCCGGCCGCGTCGACTACTACTTCTCGCCCATCGCGCCGGTCATCGGCCAGATCAAGGAAGGCCAGCTGCTGGCGCTGGCCGTCGGTTCGCCCAAGCGTGCCGCCGCGCTGCCCGACGTGCCCACCACCACCGAGGCCGGCGTGCCCGGCTCCGAGTTCAACTTCTGGATCGGAATGATGGCGCCCGCCAAGACGCCGCGCGACATCGTCGAGCGGCTGCACGCCGAAGTGGCGAAGGCGCTGGCCACGCCAGAGGTGAAGGAGCGCTTCGCCAAGCTCGGCGCCGATCCGTGGACGCTCAAGCCCGCGCAGTTCGACGCCTACATCAAGGAAGAGATCGCCAGCAACGCCGACCTCGTGAAGGCCGCCGGCCTGTCGGTCCAACAGTAAGCCAGAAAGTCCCGGCACCTCCATGCTCCGCAAGCTCCTGCTCTCCCCTGCCCTGCGCCCTTTCCTGCTGATCCTGATGCTGCTGGTGCTGTGGGACCTGGCGATCCGCCTCTTCAAGATTCCCGCCTACCTGATTCCGCCGCCGTGGGAGGTGGTGAAGCAGCTCGCGGCCGATTGGCCGCACCTGCTCGCCGAAAGCTGGAAGACCACGCTCGCCACGCTCGGCGGCTTCGGCCTGACGATCCTGATCGGCATTCCGATCGCGATGGTCATCGCCTACTCGCGCGTGGTCGAGTCGTATGTGTACCCGCTGCTGGTGTTCTCGCAGAGCATTCCCAAGGTGGCCATCGCGCCGCTGTTCGTGGTGTGGTTCGGCTTCGGCATCTTCCCCAAGGTGATCAGCGCCTTCCTGCTGGGCTTCTTCCCGGTGGTGGTGTCCACGGTGATGGGCTTCAAGTCGGTGGAGCCCGACATGCTCGATCTCTCTCGCTCGATGGGCGCGAGCCGCCTGCAGACCTTCTTCAAGATCAGCCTGCCGCAGGCGCTGCCCCAGATCTTCAGCGGCCTGAAGGTGTCGGTCACGCTGGCCGTGGTGGGCGCGGTGGTCGGTGAATTCGTCGGCTCCAACTCGGGCATCGGGTACGTGCTGCAGGTGGCCAACGGCAACTTCGACCTGCCCCTGATGTTTGCCGCGCTGGTGGTCCTGTCGAGCATCGGCGTCATTCTTTTCGTCGCGGTCGACCTGGTCGAGCGCGTGATGATTCCGTGGCATGCCTCGCAGCGCCACACGCACTGAGTTACTTCGCAAAAACCGACAACTCCCGGAGACAACACCATGAAGAAACTGCTTCCCTCGCTGCTCGCCGCAGCAGCGCTCGCCACCTTTTCCATGGCGCCGGCCCATGCCCAGGGCGACAAGCCCAAGGACAAGGTCACGCTGATGCTCAACTGGTACCTGTACAGCGAGCACGCGCCCTTCTTCCTCGGCAAGGAAAAGGGCTTCTACGCCGAAGAGGGCATCGACCTCGACATCCAGGAAGGCCGCGGCTCCGCCGTCACCGCGCAGGCGGTGGCCGCCAAGTCGGCCACCTTCGGCTACATCGACGTCACCACCATGATCAAGGCCGCCGCCAAGGGCGCGCCGCTGAAGTCGACCGGCGTGCTGTTCCAGGTGAGTCCGATGTCGGTCATGGGCTTCACCGAGAAGAACATCAAGACGCCGAAGGACATCATCGGCAAGACCGTGGCCGTGACGCCCGGCGACTCAATGTCGCAGATGTGGCCGCTCTTCCTGAAGGTCAACGACATCAAGCCCGACCAGGTGAAGATCGTCTCTGGCGACGGCCAGACCAAGCTCAATGCCGTGACCAACGGCCAGGCCGACCTGCTGCTGGGCTACGTGATGGACCAGGCCATCAAGCTGCAGGACGCCACCGGCAAGCCCGTGACGCCGATCCGCTTCGCCGACTCCGGCGTGAACCAGATCAGCTCCGGGATCATCACCAACAAGAACCTGCTGACCGAGAACCCTGACCTGGTGAAGCGCTTCATGCGCGCCTCCACCAAGGCCGCGGAAGCCGCCGAGAAGAGCCCCGAGGCGGCGGTCGACGCCATGCTCAAGGCCAACGCCAAGGCCGGCGTGCGCGACACGCTCATCGTGGGCATGAAGCAGAGCATCGCCCTCTATCACACGAAGGAAACCGCCAACCAGCGCCCGTTCCGCGTGACCATGAAGAACGTCAGCGACTCGCTCGACCTGCTGGTGCAGTACGGCGGCATGGACGCTTCCACGCGCGGCAAGCCCGAAGACTACGTCACCCTCGACTTCCTGCCCTGACCCGCCCCTGCCCCTGAACCGCGCGCTTTTTCGCTGCCGCCACCTCTCACGCATTCCATGTCCCAAGTCAACCTGATCGAAGCGCGCGGCGTCTCGAAGATCTACCAAAGCAAGGACGGCCCGGTCGAGTCGCTCAAGCCGCTCGACTTCGCCATCGGGGAAGGCGAGTTCGTCTCCGTCGTCGGCCCCTCGGGCTGCGGCAAGAGCACCTTGCTGAAGATGGTGGCGGGCCTGCTGCCGATCAGCGGCGGCAGCCTCACGCTGGCCGGCAAGCCCATCAAGGGCCCGCAGAAAGACGTGGGCATCGTGTTCCAGAGCGCGGTGCTGCTGCCCTGGCGCAGCGTGGAAGACAACATCCTGCTGCAGGCCGAGATGCGCCATCTGCCCATGGACGCCGCGAAGGCCCGTGCACGCAACCTGATGGAGATGGCCGGCCTGAAGGGCTTCGAGGGCAAGTACCCGTGGCAGCTGTCGGGCGGCATGCAGCAGCGTGCATCGATCTGCCGTGCGCTGCTGCACGACCCGTCGGTGCTGCTGATGGACGAACCCTTCGGCGCGCTGGACGCCATGACGCGCGAGAAGATGAACCTGGAGCTGCAGCGCATCTGGATGGCGTCGAAGAAGACGGTGATGCTCATCACCCACAGCATTCCCGAGGCCATCTTCCTGTCGGACCGCGTGATCGTGATGAGTGAGCGGCCCGGCTCCATTGCCGCCGTGTACGACATCGACCTGCCGCGCGCCCGCACGCTCGACATGATGGCCTCGCCCGAGTTCGGGGCCTACACGAAGCTGGTGCGCGCGCATTTCTTCTCGCAGGGCATCCTGGACCACTGAAGGCGACGGCCATGGACGCGATCCGTTTTCATGTCGAGGAGATCCGCTTCGCCGAGCGCAACGTGGCGCTGCGGCTGCCGTTCCGCTTCGGCGCGGCCACGGTCACGGCCTGCCCTCAGGTCTACGTGAAGGCCCGCATCCGCTTCGCGGACGGCCGCACGGCCGAGGGCTGCGCCGCCGAGATGATGGTGCCCAAGTGGTTCGACAAGAACCCCGCGCTCACCAACGAACAGAACTTCGAGCAACTGCGCTTCGCCCTGCGCGATGCGCGCGAGGCCTACACCGCCGAGGCCGACGCCCAGACCGCGTGGACGCACTTCGCCTCCAACTACGCCGCGCTGCAGGGCCGCGCCAAGGCCAAGGGCCTGCAGCCGCTGGTGGCCAGCTACGGCCCGGCGCTGATCGACCGCGCCCTGCTCGACGCGCTGTGCCTGCACAGCGGCCTGGGCTTTGCTACCGCGATGAGCGGCAACCTCGCCGGCATCGACATCGCAGGAAGCGGCCTGGCCGACGACCTCGCGGGCTTCGACATGCCGGGCTTCCTGGCCAGGCAATCGCCGCGAACCCGCATCGCCGCGCGCCACACCGTGGGCCTGGCCGATGCTGTCGACGACAGCGACGCGCTGCCCGATGCGCCCGATGACGGCCTGCCCGCCACGCTCGCAGCCGCCGTGCGCCGCTACGGCCTCACGCATTTCAAGCTCAAGCTCTGCGGCGACACCGCGCAGGACATCGCGCGGCTCGAACGCATCGCCAACGTCATCGACGGGCACGCCCAGCTCGTGACGCTCGACGGCAACGAGCAGTACGCCGACGCGGACGGCTTCGGTGCGTTCCTCGACCGCATGCTGTCCACGCCCTCGCTGCGCACGCTGGTGCAGAAGACGGCGTTCGTCGAGCAGCCGATCCGCCGCGACGCCGCATTGCAGCGCGACGTGTCGGCACTGGGCAAGCGCATTCCGCTTCTCATCGACGAATCCGACAGCACGCTCGACGCCTTCGTGCAGGCCCGAACGCTGGGCTACACCGGCGTGTCGAGCAAGAGCTGCAAGGGCTTCTACAAGTCGATCGTCAATGCCGCGCGCTGCGCGCAGTGGAACGCGGCCGGCGACACGGCACGCCACTTCCTGTCCGGCGAAGACCTCACCATGCAGGCCGGCATCGGCGTGCAGCAGGACCTGGCGCTGGTCGCCTGGCTCGGGCTCTCGCACGTCGAGCGCAACGGCCACCACTACGTCAACGGCCTCGCGGCCTCGCCCGAGGCCGAGCAGCAGGCGCTGCTGAAGCTGCATCCCGGCCTCTACGAACCCAGCGACGGCGCAGTGCGCCTCGCCATCCGCGAAGGGCAGCTCGATCTGTCCTCGCTCGCCAACGCGCCCGGCTTTGCCACCGGCAAACCCGGCGCCGGCATCTCGTGGGACGCCATGCGTTCCGTCTACTGAAGCACCCTCTTCAATCCCTGTCTCTCTCGCATCTCAAGGAAGAAAACGATGGCCACCCAACGTCTCGGAATCATCATGCACGGCGTCACCGGCCGCATGGGCATGAACCAGCATCTGATCCGCTCGATCTGCGCGATCCGCGCGCAAGGCGGCGTCACGCTGTCGAACGGCGACAAGGTGATGCCCGACCCGATCCTCATCGGCCGCAACGCCGAGAAGATGGAAGCGCTGGCCAAGGCGCACAACATCCCGCGCTGGGGCACCGACCTCGACAAGGCCCTGGAGAACAAGGACGACACCATCTTCTTCGACGCCGGCACCACGCAGATGCGCCCCACGCTGCTGGCCAAGGCCATCCGCGCCGGCAAGCATGTGTACTGCGAGAAGCCGATTGCCACCAACCTGAACGAGGCCGTCGAAATCGCACGCCTGGCCGAAGGCTCGGGCCTCAAGCACGGCGCGGTGCAGGACAAGCTCTTCCTGCCCGGCCTGCGCAAGCTCGACATGCTGCGCCGCGCCGGCTTCTTCGGCCGCATGCTCAGCGTGCGCCTGGAGTTCGGCTACTGGGTGTTCGAAGGCGACCTGCAGCCCATCCAGCGCCCGAGCTGGAACTACCGCAAGGAAGACGGCGGCGGCATGATCCTGGACATGATGTGCCACTGGCGCTATGTGCTGGACAACCTGTTCGGCGAGGTGAAGTCGGTGTCGTGCATTGGCGCCACGCACATCCCCAAGCGCTGGGACGAAGCCGGCAAGCCGTATGAGGCCACCGCCGACGACGCCGCCTACGCCACCTGCGAACTCACCGGCCACAACGGCGAACCGGTCATCGCGCAGATCAACATGAGCTGGGTCACGCGCGTGCGCCGCGACGACCTGGTGACCTTCCACGTCGACGGCACCGACGGCTCCGCGGTGGCCGGCCTGTCGAGCTGCCGCGCCCAGTCGCGCGTGGCCACGCCGCGCCCGGTGTGGAACCCCGACGAGAAGCAGACCATGAACTTCTTCGACCAGTGGCAGGAGATTCCGGACTCGCAGGTCTACGACAACGGCTTCAAGATCCAGTGGGAGCACTTCATCCGCCACGTGGTCGAGAACGCACCCTACAAGTGGACGCTGCCCGAAGGCGCCAAGGGCGTGCAGCTGGTCGAGGCCGCGCTCGAATCGTGGCAGGACCGCCGCTGGGTCGACGTGCCGGCGCTGAAGGTCTGAGGCAGGCATGGCGCTTTCCCTCACCCTCCCCACCGCAGGCGGCGCGCTTGCGCCCTACGCGTTGCGCGGCACCGCGCCGGTCAAGCCCGGCGCGGGCGTGAAATTCAACCGCATTGCGTACTCGGCCGCGCATGTGGTGGCCGACCCGCTGGCCGCCATCGACCCGTGGCTGCAATGCGCGGTCGACTGGGACACCACCATCGCCTACCGCCGCCACCTGTTCTCGCTGGGCCTGGGCGTGGCCGAGGCCATGGACACCGCGCAGCGCGGCATGGGGCTGGACTGGCCCACGTCGCTGGAGCTGATCCGCCGCTCGCTGGATGCGGCCAAGGACGTTCCGGGCGCGCTGGTGGCTTCGGGCTGCGGCACCGACCACCTGGACATCGACAGCGTGAAGAGCGTCGACGACGTGATCCGCGGCTATGAAGAGCAGATGGCCGCCATCGAGGCCCTGGGCGGCAAGCTGATCGTGATGGCCAGCCGCGCGCTCGCCCGCGTGGCGAAGAGCCCTGCCGACTACGAGCGCGTGTACGACCGCATCCTGAGCCAGGCGGAGCAGCCCGTGGTGCTGCACTGGCTGGGCGACATGTTCGACCCCGCATTGGCCGGCTACTGGGGCACCAAGGACGTGGATGCGGCCATGGACACGGCGCTGGGCATCATCGCCGCGCACCCGGACAAGGTCGACGGCATCAAGATCTCCCTGCTCGACAAAGACAAGGAGATTGCGATGCGCCGCCGCCTGCCGGCCGGCGTGCGCATGTACACGGGCGACGACTTCAACTACGCCGAGCTAATCGCGGGCGACGGCTTCGGCAGCGAGCCCACGCACGGCAAGAGCGATGCACTGCTGGGCATCTTCGACGCCATCGCCCCCGCGGCCAGCGCGGCCCTCGGGGCGCTGGCGCAGGGCGACGAGAAGAAGTTCCACGACATCCTCGGCCCCACGGTGCCGCTGTCGCGCCACATCTTTGCGGCGCCCACGCGCTTCTACAAGACCGGGGTGGTGTTCATGGCCTGGCTCAACGGCCACCAGAAGCACTTCACCATGGTCGGCGGCCAGCAGAGCACGCGCTCGCTGCAGCACTTTGCGGAACTGTTCCGGCTGGCCGATGCGGCCAACCTGCTGGAGCAGCCCGAGCTGGCTGTGCAGCGCATGAAGACGCTGCTGGCCCTGCACGGCGTGGAAGGTTGAAGCAGCCCATGCGCGATTTCTCGCAAGACCACGACTGGCTGTCGATCAACACCGCCACGGTTCGCAAGCAACTGGGCGCCGAGGTGCCGCTGGACCGCATCATCGACCAGTGCGCCGAGCGCGGCATCCGCGCGATCAGCCCGTGGCGCGACCAGGTGGCGGCTGTCGGTCTCGACAAGGTGGCGAAGCAGCTGAAGGCGCACGGCATCGGCCTCTCGGGCTACTGCCGCGGCGGCTTCTTCCCCGCGCCGGATGCAGCGGGCCTGAAGGCCGCGCTGGAAGACAACCGCCGCGCCATCGACGAAGCGAAGACGCTCGATGCGCCCTGCCTGGTGCTGGTGGTCGGCGCGCTGCCTGGTGCGCTCGATGGCAAGGCGGCCTACAAGGACATCGGCCGCGCGCGCGGCGAAGTGCGCGACGGCATCGCCGCATCGCTCGAGTACGCCCGCGAGGTCGGCATGCCGCTGGCCATCGAGCCCCTGCACCCGATGCAGGCGGCCGACCGTGCGTGCATCAACACGCTGGAGCATGCGCTCGACCTGTGCGACGAGCTCGACGCGGGCAAGAGCGGCATGCTGGGCGTGGCGCTGGACATCTATCACGTGTGGTGGGACCCGAAGCTGCAGCAGCAGATCGCCCGCGCGGGCCCCGAGCGGCTGCTGGCGTATCACGTCTGCGACTGGCTCACGCCCACGCGCGATCTGCTGAGCGATCGCGGGATGATGGGTGACGGGGTGGTCGAGCTGAAGAAGATCCGGGGGTGGGTGGAGGACGCGGGGTTCTCTGGCTTCAGCGAAGTGGAGATTTTTTCGAATCTCGACTGGTGGCAGCGGGCTGGGGCTGAGACTCTGGAAGTCTGTATCGAGCGGCACAAGCGGGCTGTCTAGCGCTGCTCTGTGTTCGCCGTGTTCGGGGCGCGTGCACAGGCCATCGGGTACTCCCCTCCGCGAATGTCCCCCGGGGCTGCGCCCCTCCTCCTTTATTTCGCTGCGGGGAGCACCCGATGCCCTGTACACGAGGACACGTTGCTGGTGCTCGGCCGATCAACAAGTGCTCAGAACGACGCAGAAGTACACATCCACGTCGGTTGCTACGGAGAACTTGCGATGAGCAGTCATCTCGCGCCCCCGGTTCCAGGCCAGTCTTCATCAGCCCGGCGGGCAATCTCCTGATCTGACGGGTCAATGCTGCAACTTCCGCTGCGTGGCTGCCTCACGTCGACGGACGATTTCGAGCCCGGAATTGGCTTTCCTTGGGCTTCCGGCTTCAAAGCGGCCTCCAATGTGACCGCTCTCACTGGTCAGTTCGACGTGGAAGGCCCGCGACTCAGGTTGCTGTCGCGATCCAGGAAACCATCTACGACTGGTCCCCATAGGTCGGTCAAGGAAAGGATGTGATGGCCGTCTTGCCCAGGACGTGTATCGAGTGCATGAAACTGCCCCTGACCGCCAGCAAGCAAGAAGGCGTTAAAGCTCTTTTGACTATGAGCAACGCTATAGAAGGGGTCGTTTTCCGCGTATAGCCATACGCTGGGACCGGAGAACTTCGCGCCTCTTCGGGCAATAGCAGTATTGATCATCTCGGATGCAGGCCCATTTTCAGCAACCCAGCCACCCACAAAATTTAGGACGGCGCCGAAGAGATCGGGTCGAGACGCGGCAGATGCCAGTGCAAGGAAGCCTCCACGAGAATGGCCGCCGATCATCAAGTGTTCACGGTTCACGTCAGGCCTCGCAAGCAGGTGCTCCACAACGCACGCCACGTCTACCAGCGCATGCTCGAAGCCTGGAAGAGCATATTGGGGATCGTCAGAGTACTGCGACCGATCTGGTTCGAAGCCCTCGTCGTAAATTCCCCCTGACTTTCCGCGCCCGCGCCGTTGGGGGAACACGACCATCCAGCCGCGGTCGTTGAAGTGCTTCGCCAATGCTGGACTGGTCACCGTGCTGGTAAACACAGACGGATCATTCCCGATACCCGTCGAACCATGATTGAACACAAGCGTCGGGAAAGGACCCGGCCCATCCGGTTTGAACGTCACCATCTCAAGCGTGATCTGCTCACCATGCTCGAACATGCCGGTGGGCACGCGTTCGATGATGCGCCGTCCTCCAGCACTCAGCTGTGATAGGACACCAGCGATCCAGCGGCCGTCCGGCTCTCGCCACAAAAGCTCAACAACACTCGGGTTTCTCATTCGAAGCTGGAGGGTTGCGCCACTTTTCAGCTGACCGCGAAGTTCGTTTCCGTGAATTTGCGCGAGCAGACGTTCGTTAAAAGGATCATGGCTCACAGATGCTCGCGCACAAACGATCGTGGCGGCGCGCCGGGAAAGCCGTTCGACTATCAGCTTGACGTCGCAGCGCCGGCCCTGATCGGCCCATCCTGACCACTCCCCGGACCAAGCTGAAATTGATGCCGGCAGATCGGCAGACGGCTTCTCGACCGCGATGTCTGCCGGAAGAGCAGCGGCGCCTGTGCTCTCCGATGCGTCTGGCTCCAGGGCGCTCATGAATCCGGGCCAGATTGTGGTGATCTCTTGGTCTGCGGTCATCGGCTATCGAGCGACACCTTCAAACGTTGGGTAGTGGACGACGGGGAGCGTACACCACGAGTGCTCGACTGACAGCAACCCGTTCCCCAGGCGGGCCGCGAAATCCGCGGCCCGCAGACCAGCCGCTAACCGCCAGCCCCAAGCGCTCCACGTCGCGCCATCTCGTTCACCTGAAACAACTCTCCAGCCTTGCGAGCAAGATCGGCCGCAAGCCAAAGCAGGTTGTCCAGTCGTCGAGGCCCATCGCCGCTGCACCAGTCGATGTCTTCCCCGTGGCAGACCCACAGGAGCGCTTCGAGTTGAGAGAGTGTGTTTTCGAGAAGATCCGCCGGGTCTTGGGCGGTTTCTGCGGAAGCTACCGGCGTGCGAGGCCGGGCTATAGTCTTGCTAGCCATTTTTGTGCGTTCCTTCCAAGGTGTGTGCACGAACCTGGTCAGACGGCCGGGGTGCTTCTAACACCCCGGCCGTCGCCTTTTGATACCTCGCATCTGCATCGCTGCTTTCGCACCGACGACCTGCCGCGAGGCAAGCAGCCTTCAAACATCTGGGCAGTGGTGGGGTGTCGCGCCTTCCTTCTCCCCTTGGTGGGGTGCTGAGTGACAGGGGCATTGACTCTAGAGAAGAACTGGGCAAAGCAGCCGTTTCATGCGACACGTAGTCCCGCAGAGCGCCAACAAATGCAGCTTCCACGACGGCGCTTCACGATCACGTCGATGGGGTGCCTTGCGCAGCGAAATAAAGGAGGAGGCCGAAGGCCGGGGGACATTCGCGGAGCAAGGTACCCCATCGACGTGATCGCGCCCTGAACAACAGCGCAGCAAAGCGCAAAGCCGCGACCTGTGCTGCAATCCGCGAATGCCCGCCCCGACCCTGGACGACCTGCGCCGCTACGCCGTCGCGCGCACCCTCTTCAAGCCGACCACGCTGCCGGCAGCGATCCGCCAACTCGGCTTCGTGCAGGCCGACCCGATCCGCGCACCTGCGCGCGCACAAGACCTCACCCTGCGCCACCGCGTAAAAGACTACCGCGCGGGCGATCTGGAAAGCCGCTACACACGGCTCGCCATCGAAGAAGACTGCCTCGTCAACTACGGCTTCCTGCCGCGCGAACACCTGGCGCTGATGCATCCGCGCGAAGCCAAGCGCGTGTGGGACGCCGACACACAGCGCAAGGCTGCAGACGTGCTGGCCTATGTGCAGGAACACGGCCCTGTGCATCCACGACAAGTCGAACAGCACTTCGCGCATGGCCGCATCACGAACTACTGGGGCGGCTCGAGCAACGCCACCACGCACCTGCTCGACGACATGCACTACCGCGGCATGCTGCGCGTGGTGCGGCGCGACAGCGGGACGCGCGTCTACGAAGCCGTGACGCACCAGCCCGCCGACGACAGCCCAGCCGGCCGCGCACAACGCGCCGCCGCGCTCATCGAACTGGTGGTGCGCAAATACGCGCCGCTGCCGGCCGCGAGCCTCACCTACCTCGTGCGCCTGCTCGGCTACGGCGCGCCGCATCTCTCGGCGCAGACGCAGGCAGCGCTGCGCATCGCACGCGAAGAACTCGCGAGCTGCCGCATCGACGGCACGACCTGGTACTGGCCCGCCGACGAGAACCCGGCCTCGCGCCGCCACGCGCCCGACGATGCGGTGCGCCTGCTCGCGCCCTTCGACCCTGTCGTGTGGGACCGCCGCCGTTTCGAGCTGCTCTGGGGCTGGACCTACAAGTTCGAGGCCTACACACCCGCGCCCCAGCGCCAGTTCGGCTACTACGCGCTGCCGATGCTGTGGCACGACCGGGTGATCGGCTGGGGCAACTTCGGCAGCTCGGCCGAGGGACGGATGAACCCGGTGTTCGGCTATGCCGGCAGGAAGCCGCGCGACGCGGCATTCCGCGCGGCGCTCGACGACGAACTGCAGCGAATGGCGCTGTTTCTCGCGGGACGATGACGCCTTTCTTCCTATAATCGCCAGCCTCAGCCAGCTGCCCGCAACGGGCGCCAGCCGTCTTCGAAGGAACGAAGACCGCAGCTTCGACAGCTGCCCGCGACGACGCAACAAGAACCCATAAAACCCACCGGCCGCCAGCCCGAAGCCAGCCGCCGGTTTGCGCTCGTCCGAACCGCATCGACCGGATCAGAGACGAGAAGCCATGGCGCGCCCGCATTCGTCGCGCGCCGCAGCCACTCCCCCCAAACGCAGGACACAGGAGAAGCTGCACATGACATCGAAGAAGCATCGGCGCCCCGCTTGGCGCCATTCCCATACCCGCCGCGTCACGCTCGCGGCAACCGCCCTGGCGCTGGGCGCCGCCGTGCCGGCCTACGCCGAGGAGAAGGACGACGCCGCCGAAACCCGCAAGGCGCTGCCCACGGTCACCGTGACGGGCGATGCCGGCGAGACCGCGACCGGCCCGGTCACCGGCTTCGTCGCCAGGCGCGGCGGCAGCGCCACCAAGACCGACACCCCGCTGATCGAGACGCCGCAGGCCATCTCGGTGGTCACGCGCGACCAGATGGAGGCCCAAGGCGCGCTCACGCTGCGCGAAACCACCAACTACACGGCCGGCGTGGTGTCGAGCTACTTCGACAGCCGCGTCGATTCGTTCAAGGTGCGCGGCGGCGACGCGACGCAGTACCTCGACGGGCTGCTGCGCACCTATGGCACCTACAACTCCAGCAAGCTCGACCCCTACATGCTGGAACGCGTGGAGCTGCTGCGGGGCCCGTCGTCGGTGCTCTACGGCCAAGGCGCCGTCGGCGGCGTGTTGAACATGGTGTCGAAGCGGCCGCAGGCCGAGACCCAGCGCGAAGTGCAATTGCAGCTGGGCAGCAACGCCCGCAAGCAGGTCGCGGCGGACTTCACCGGACCGATCGACCCCGAAGGCAAGTGGCTCTACCGGCTGGTGGCGGTGAACCGCGACAGCGGCACGCAGGTCGACCATGTGCCGGACGACCGCATCCTGGTCGCGCCCTCGCTCACCTGGCGCCCGAACGCGGACACCTCGCTCACCCTGCAGGCGCTCTACCAGAAGGACAAGAGCGGCTCGCTGATCGGCTTCTTCCCTTGGCAGGGCACGCTGCTGCCCTCGCTCTACGGGCAGATTCCCACCTCGACCTTCCTGGGCGAGCCGGGCTTCGACCGCTACGACACCCGCACCACGTCGCTGGGCTACCTGTTCAGCCATCGCCTGAACGACACCTGGACATTCCGCCAGAACCTGCGCTCGACCGAGAGCAAGGTGGTCTACAACACCTCGTACACCAGCTTCACCGCCAACCGGCTCACCGGCCGCCCGGCGCGGCCGGTGTTCAACGCCGACCAGCGCACGCTGGAACGCGACCTGAGCAGCGAGATCAACGGCGGCAAGATGCTGCTGATCGACAACCAGGCCGAGGCCCGCTTCAAGACCGGCGGCTTCGAGCACACGGTGCTGCTGGGCGCCGACTTCCAGCGCAACACCACCTCCAAGCTGTCGGGCCGCGGGCGCGCCGGCGCCATCGATGTCTACGCGCCGGTGTACGGCAACTACACGCCGCCCACCAGGTACACGCGCTCGCCCGAGGTGGTGCAGAAGCAGGCCGGCATCTACGTGCAGGACCAGGTCAAGTACGGCCGCTGGATCGGCGTGCTGGGGCTGCGCCACGACAAGGCCACCACCGACACCCAGGGCCGGCCTGCGGAGGGCATCGACGCCAAGGCCACAACCAAGCGCGCCGGCCTCGTGTATCTGGCCGACGGCGGCTGGGCGCCTTACCTGAGCTACGCCGAATCGTTCTTTCCGCTGGCCGGCGCAGACGTCAACAACACGCCCTTCAAGCCCCAGCGCGGCAAGCAATGGGAAGCCGGCGTGAAGTGGGAGCCCGAAGGCCAGCGCAGCTCGTTCATGGCGGCGGTGTACGACCTGCGCGACACCAACCGCAAGACCACCGACCCGACCAACCCGCTCAACAGCGTGCAGCTCGGCGAAGTGCACGTGAAGGGGCTGGAGCTCGAATACAAGCGCAGCATCGCGCGCGACTGGGACTGGATCGCCACCTACGCCTACACCGACGCGCGCGTTTCGCGCAGCAACGCCGCCGACCTGGGCAAGCGCATTTCGGGCGTGCCCACGCACGCGGCTTCGGCATGGGTGACGCACCGCTTCTCCATCGGCGGCGTGCCCGGCTTCTCGGCCGGCGGGGGCGTGCGCTACGTCGGCAAGTCGTGGGACGGCATGGACGCCAACCCGGTGCCGGCGGTCACGCTGCTGGACGCGATGTTCGCCTGGGACAACGGCCCGCTGCGCCTGTCGCTCAACGTGGCCAACCTGACCGACAAGGTGCAGCTCACCACGTGCCTGGCGCGCGGCGACTGCTTCTACGGCCAGCGCCGTACAGTGACTGCATCGGCCACGTACCGCTTCTGACGAAAATCCCCGCGCAGCCGAAGGTCTGGCGCGCGGGTGACAAGCCCGGCCGCGGCGCGCTCCTAGAATCGCGCCGTCGTCCGGCCAGCCGGACGACAAGCGTTCTCAGGGCGGGGTGCAATTCCCCACCGGCGGTAATGGCGGCTTTTTCTCGAAAGGGATGCCGCACAAGCCCGCGAGCGCCTGGCGCCCTCAACGGGTTCCAGGGTCAGCAGATTTCGGTGCGATTCCGAAGCCGACGGTCACAGTCCGGATGAAAGAGAGCGCGAAATGCGGGTCGACCCGCGTGCCCTGCCATGCAGGCGCGCGGGTGGCCCCGTGGTTTCGTGCGCCCTGATTCAGGAAACCTGCTTTCAAGAGGCACACCATGAGTCAGATCAACGACCTTCCCCTCTCCGCCATCACCGCGTCGGGTTCGCCGCGCGGCACGCGCATCGCATTCGTCGAGGCGCAGTGGCATTCCGACATCGTCCACCAGGCGCGCGACGCCTTCCTCGAAGAAATGGCGCGGCTCGGCGTGGCGCGCGAGCTCATCGACATCTTCGACGTGCCGGGCGCCTTCGAGATCCCGCTGCATGCCAAGCGGCTGGCCAACTCGGGCAAGTACGCGGCCATCGTCGGCTGTGCGCTGGTGGTGGACGGCGGCATCTACCGCCACGAGTTCGTCGCGAACACGGTGGTCAGCACGCTGATGTCGCTGCAGCTGGAGACCGACGTGCCGATCTTCTCGGCCGTGCTCACGCCGCACCACTTCCATGAGCACGTGGAGCACCGCAAGTATTTCCATCGCCACTTCGCCGTCAAAGGGACTGAAGTGGCCGAGGCCTGCGTCAGGACGCTCGAAGCGCTCAAGCAGGTGGATGCGCTGCTGGCCGCGTGACAACGGCCGCGAGGCTGAAGTAATCTGGGCGGATGAGCTCTTCATCACCCGCCTCGAACGACCGCTACACACTCTACGGAGCGCCCGGCTCCGGTGCCACGCCGATCCATGCGGCGCTGACGCTGATCGGCGCGCAGGTCGACACCGTCGACATCGCCGCATGGGAGGGCGAAGCTGAGCGCGAACGCGTCTCGGGCGTCAACCCGATGCGCCAAGTGCCCGCGCTGGTGCTGCCTTCTGGCGAGGTGATGACCGAGAGCGCGGCCATCCTGATCTGGCTCGGCGACCGCTACCCGGAAGCCGGCCTCTGCCCCGCGCCCGACAGCCCGCTGCGCGCGCGCTACCTGCGCTGGATGGTCTACCTGCCGGCCGCCATCTATTCGCTGTTCTGGGTGCGCGACGATCCCTCGCGGCTCGTGCCCGACCCCGCCGGCCAGCCCGCGATGCTCGATCGATCGGCCGAGCGCATCGCGCATTGCTGGCACCTGATGGACACGCAGATCGACGAGCCCGCGCCCTACCTGCTCGGCGACAGGCTCGGCATGCTCGACCTGTACGTGACCGTGATGTCGCGCTGGACGCCGCGGCGCGCGCGCTTCTACCGCGAGGCGCCGCGCATGGCGCCGGTGGTGAAGCGCGTGGACGCCGATCCGCGCCTGGCCGGTTTCTGGGCCGAGAGATTTCCGTTCACGCCCGGCTGGGAAACCACGGGAGCGTAGCGCCCTGCTCTTTTCATAATCGACGCCATGACCGCTCGCACCCCCACCACCGACTATCCGATGACGATCTACCACAAGCCCAACTGCAGCACGTCGCGCAACGTGCTGCAGCTGATCCGCGAAAGCGGCGTGGAGCCCGAGATCGTTCTCTACCTGGAAACCCCGCCGGGCAAGAAGAAGCTGCGCGAGCTGGCCAAGGCCATGGGCCTGGGCGCGCGCGACCTGCTGCGTACCAAGGAAGCGCCCTACGAAGAGCTCGGATTGGCCGACGAGAAACTGAGCGACGACCAGCTATTCGACGCCATCGTGGCGCACCCCATCCTGCTGCAGCGGCCCATCGTGGTGTCGCCGCGCGGCACGTTGATGTGCCGGCCATGGCAGCGCGTGGAAGAGATCCTGCCCGCGAAGAAAGGCTAGGCGGGCACTTCCTGCCCGAGGCCCCACGCCACGTGCTCGCGCACGAGCTCGCTGGGGTGCTCCGCGCGCGTGGCGAGCGCTTCCTTTGCGCCGTCTTCGCCCGCGCGCACCGCATTGCCCAGCGCCACCGCAATGTTGCGCAACCAGCGCTCATGGCCGATGCGGCGGATCGGGCTGCCTTCGGTGCGGCGCAGGAAGTCGGCCTCGGTCCATGCGAAAAGCTCCGCCAGCGAGCGCCCGGTGAGCCCTTCGCGCGCGTCGAAATCGGGCAGCTCGCTCTTCTTCGCGAACTTGTTCCAGGGGCAGATCAGCTGGCAGTCGTCGCAGCCGTAGATGCGGTTGCCCATCATCGGGCGCAGCTCCAGCGGAATGGCGCCGCCGTGCTCGATGGTGAGGTAGGAAATGCAGCGCCGCGCGTCGAGCCTCCGGGGCGCCACGATGGCCTGCGTCGGGCACACGTCGATGCATGCGCTGCAACTGCCGCAATGCGCGGTCACGGGCTCGCTAGGCGGCAGCGCCATGTCGACGTAGATCTCGCCCAGGAAGAACATCGAGCCCGCGTCGCGGTCGAGCACCAGCGTGTGCTTGCCGCGCCAGCCCTGCCCGCTGCGCGAGGCCAGCTCCGCCTCGAGCACCGGGGCCGAGTCGGTGAAGGCGCGGTGGCCGAATGGCCCGACCTCTTCGGCGATGCGTTCCGCCAACTTCGCGAGCCGGTTGCGCAGCACCTTGTGATAGTCCCTGCCCCGCGCATAGACCGACACGATGGCTTCGCCGGGCCGCGTGAGGCGGTCGAACTCGACGGCCTGCCACTCGGGGGCGGTGTCGCGCGGCAGGTAGTTCATGCGCGCGGTGATCACGCTCACCGTGCCCGGCACCAGTTCGGCCGGACGGGCGCGGCGGGCGCCGTGTGTTGCCATGTATTGCATCTCGCCATGGAACCCATGGGCCAGCCACTGCATCAGACCGTCCTCGGCGCTCGATAAATCGACGCCCGCGATTCCGATTTGGGAGAATCCGAGTTCCCGGGCCAAAGCCTGAATACGAACAACGAGTGGATGGCTGACGATCACTTGCCGATTGTAGAAACGCAAACGAGCACCCGCACCCTGCGCTGGCGCAGCGAAGACGACACCGCCGCTTTCGCGCAGGCGCTCGCCGCATCGCCCGCGTTGCGCGACGCCTTCATCGCGCTGCATGGCGACCTCGGTGCCGGCAAGACGACTTTCGTTCGGCACCTGCTGCGCGCGCTCGGCATCGCGGGGCGCATCAAGAGCCCCACCTACGCGGTGGTCGAGCCGCACGATGCGCCCGACGGCCTGCAGATCTTCCATTTCGACTTCTATCGCTTCGCCGACCCGCGCGAATGGGACGACGCCGGCTTCCGCGACATCTTCGCGGGGCCGGGCCTCAAGCTGGCCGAATGGCCCGACAACGCCGCGGGCCGCACACCAATTGCCGACCTCGCTATTAAAATAGAAGCAATGACTGACGACACACGCAGCGTGACCCTCCTCGCGAACACCCCTCGCGGCAGCGATCTGCTGGCGCGCATCGCCGCATGAAGGCGGTCGGCCTGAAACGGCGCGTGCTTCTGCAGGGCGGCAGCATCGCGCTGATGCTCGGGGTGCACCAGATCGCGCGCGGCGCGACCATCCTCGCGGTGCGCGTATGGCCCGCCGCCGACTACACCCGCGTGACCATCGAGTCCGACGCGCGCCTCAATTCGCAACAGCTCGTGGTGGGCAGCCCGCCGCGGCTCGCGGTCGACATCGAGGGCATCGACCTCAACCCCGAACTGCGCGAGCTGGTCGGCAAGATCAAGCCGGGCGACCCGTACATCAACGGCCTGCGTGTCGGGCAGAACGCGCCGAAGGTGGTGCGCATCGTGTTCGACCTGAAGCAGGCCGTGGTGCCGCAGGTGTTCTCGCTCGCGCCAGTGGCCGCGTACAAGCACCGGCTTGTGCTCGACCTGTACCCCGAGCAGGCCGTCGACCCGATGGAAGCGCTGATCGCGGAGCGCCTGCGCGACGCGCCCCGCACGCCGCAGGGCGGCAACCCGCCCGTGGCCGGCATCGTGCCCTCGAACCCCACCGCGCCGGCGGGCGACCCGCTCGGCGACCTGATGGCGCAGCAGGCCATGCGCCCCGGCCCGCAGACGCCGCCGCCAGCCGTGGTGGCGGGCAACGATCGCCCGCAGGCACCGGTGATCTCCGCGCCGCCGCCACCTGTGGTGGGCACCGCGCCCGTCAGGCCGTTGGCGCCACCCGCATCGCCACCGCCGGTGGCCGCGCCCCGCGGCGGCACCGCCACGGCGAGCCGCACCGACCGCATCATCATCGTGGCGCTCGATCCCGGCCACGGCGGCGAAGACCCCGGCGCCATCGGCCCCAGCGGGACGCGCGAAAAAGACATCGTGCTGCAGGTTGCGCACCGCCTGCGCGAACGCATCAACGCGGGCAGCGTGAACGGCAGCCCGATGCGCGCGTTTCTCACGCGCGACGCCGACTTCTTCGTGCCGCTGGGCGTGCGTGTGCAGAAGGCCCGGCGCGTGCAGGCCGACCTGTTCGTGAGCATCCATGCCGACGCCTTCACCACGCCCGCCGCGCGCGGTGCCAGCGTGTTCGCGCTCAGCCAGAGCGGCGCCTCGAGCAGCGCCGCGCGCTGGATGGCCAACAAGGAAAACGAAGCAGACAAGGTCGGCGGCGTCAACGTGGGCGGCCATGAGGCGCAGGTGCAGCGCGCCCTGCTCGACATGAGCACGACCGCGCAGATCAACGACAGCCTCAAGCTCGGCGGCGCCATGCTCGGCGAGATCAAGAACATCGGCGCGCGGCTGCACAAGGGGCAGGTCGAGCAGGCCGGCTTCGCGGTGCTGAAGGCGCCCGACATTCCCAGCGTGCTGGTCGAAACCGCCTTCATCAGCAACCCGGAAGAAGAAGCGAACCTGCGCCGCGTCGACTATCAGGAAAGCCTAGCCGATGCTCTGATGCGCGGCATCCAGCGCTACTTTGCACAGAACCCGCCGCTTGCGCGCAGCCGCCAGCTCTGAGCCGCCGGCGGGGCTTTTGTAAAGCCAAAGCATGCCCTGCTGTCCCACGCGGGGCGGCCCGTGACAGCGCACAGGGAGGCGCGGCAGACTCCTACACCGTGCCAAAGCGCAACCTGGACATGATGGCTCCATCACTCCTTGAAAGGTGCACATCATGAAGACACGACTCTGGATCGCAGCGGCTGCAGCCACTTCCGTCATGGCTATCGCGGGTTGCGCAAGCGGCCCCAACCAGAACCTCGGAACTGGTGTGGGTGCGGTAGGCGGTGCGCTGGTGGGCAATGCCATCGGCGGCAACACGGCAGCCACCGTCGGCGGTGCAGCCATCGGCGGCATCATCGGCAACCAGGTGGGCCGCAATGCCGACGAACGCAACTACTACAACCAGCAGCGCTACCCGAGCGGCAGCGGCTACTACCCCGGCAACGGCCCGAACTACTGATCCGGTTCAGGCCCAGGGATGAAAAAAAGCGCGCCCTCGTGGCGCGCTTTTCTGTTTCTGCTCGGGTGAATCGATCGCGGATCAGGCCGCGGGCAACTGCGCTGCGCGCGCCTTCTCGGCCTTTGAAGCGCGCCATGCGCCGAAGATGGCGAGCAGGCCCGGAATGAAGATCAACGCCCAGATGATCTTGTCGAGATGCTGCCGCACGAACGGCAGGTTGCCGAAGAAGTAGCCGGCGGTCGCGATGCCCAGCACCCAGATCAGCGCGCCGGCGACGTTGTATGCCGTGAACTTGCCGCGGTTCATTTCCGCCACGCCGGCAACGAAGGGCGCGAAGGTGCGAATGAAGGGCATGAAGCGCGCGAGCACGATGGTGATGCCGCCGTAGCGCTCGTAGAAGCCATGGGCCTGGTCGAAGGCCTTGCGATTGAAGAATCGCGAACTCTCCCACTGGAACACCTTCGGTCCGAAGTAGCGGCCGATCGAATAGTTGCACTGGTCGCCCAGGATGGCCGCCGCAATCAGGATGCCGCACGCCAGCGGATAGCTCATGAGTCCCGCGCCGCACAGCGCGCCGACGATGAACAGCAGCGAGTCGCCGGGCAGGAACGGCATCACCACCGCACCGGTCTCCACGAACACGATCAGGAAGAGCAGCGCATAGACCCACGGACCGTAGGCGATGACGAATTGCTCGAGGTGCTTGTCGACATGCAGGATGAAGTCGACGAGAAAGCTGATGATTTCCATGGGCGCGGATTATCCTTGCTCAACCCGAACACCCCCTGAATCACCCCAACATCGGGCAGCGCGGCACGCCTCCTAAAATGGCCCGGTGAGTGCCCTCCCAATCTCTCCTCCTCCCACCGAACGCCGCCCCATCCGGGAACTTCCCGACGAGCTGATCAGCCAGATCGCCGCCGGAGAAGTGGTCGAGCGGCCCGCCTCGGTGGTGCGCGAACTGCTGGACAACGCGCTCGATGCGGGCGCCCGCCAGATCACGGTGCGGCTGGCCGCGGGCGGCGTGCGGCTGATCTCCGTCGAGGACGACGGCATGGGCATTCCGCGCGAAGAACTCACCGTGGCCCTGCGCCGCCATGCCACCAGCAAGATCGCGAGCCTCAACGACCTGGAAACGGTCGGCACGATGGGCTTTCGCGGCGAGGCGCTCGCGGCCATCAACGCGATCGCCGAACTCAGCATCCTTTCGCGCTTTGCCGGCGCCGACACGGCCTTCGCCCTGGACGGCCGCACCGGCGAACTGCGGCCGGTGGCCCGCTCCACCGGCACCACGGTCGAGGTGCGCGAGCTGTTCTTCGCGACCCCCGCGCGCCGCAAGTTCCTGAAGACCGACGCCACGGAGCTCGCCCATTGCATCGAGGCGGTGCGCCGCCATGCGCTGGCGCGGCCCGAGGTGGGCTTCTCGATCTGGCACGACGGCAAGCTGGTCGAGCAGTGGCGCGCGGCCGAGGTCCGCGAGCAGCGGCTGGCCGATGCGCTGAGCGACGAGTTCGTGGCGCAGAGCGTGGCGGTCGACCGCGTCGGCGGTCCGGTGCGCGTGGTCGGCCGTGCCGGCATTCCCGATGCGGCCCGCTCGCGCGGCGACCAGCAGTTCTTCTACGTCAACGGCCGCTTCGTGCGCGACAAGGTGCTGTCGCATGCCGTGCGCAGCGCATACGAAGACGTGCTGCACGGCCACCGCCAGCCGATCTACGCGCTCTACCTCGAGATCGATCCGTCGCGGGTCGACGTGAACGTGCATCCCACCAAGATCGAGGTGCGCTTTCGCGACGGGCGCGAGATCCACCAGGCGGTGCGCCATGCCATCGAGGACGCGCTGGCGGCGCCGCGCGCCGGCGACGCCGTGGCCGCATCCGGCCCGCCGCAGCCCTTCTTCAGGCAGACACCGCTGCCACCGAACGCCAGCTGGGCCCAGCCTGCTATCAATTTCGTAGCTCAGGAGCGCGGCGCCGGGGATTTCGAAGCGCTGTGGCCCCAGCAGCGCGCCGATCGCTCCGACGACCAGCCACGGACTGAAACAGCCTTTCGTCCGCCGGCCGGACTCGGCCTGTCGGCGGTCGCTCCCGCTGCAGCGCCGGCGCCGACGGCGACCAACGACGAGGCCTGGCCCCTGGGCCGC
This sequence comes from Variovorax sp. efr-133-TYG-130, assembly GCF_030208835.1. NCBI lineage: Bacteria > Pseudomonadati > Pseudomonadota > Betaproteobacteria > Burkholderiales > Comamonadaceae > Variovorax > Variovorax sp. efr-133-TYG-130. The sequence goes on from NZ_JARVTD010000011.1 coordinate 65,943, forward strand.
GCGCTGGCCCAGCTGCAGGGCATCTACATCCTGGCCGAGAACAGCCAGGGCCTGGTGGTGGTCGACATGCACGCGGCGCACGAGCGCATCGTCTACGAGCGGCTCAAGACCCAGCTCGACGGCGCGGCCATCACCAGCCAGCCGCTGCTGATTCCCGCCACCTTCGCAGCCACGCCTCAGGAAGTGGCCACGGCCGAAGCCTGCGCGTCGGTGCTGCCGACGCTGGGGCTGGAGATCACGCCGTTCTCGCCGCGCACGCTTGCGGTGCGCGCGGTACCCGGAACGCTGGCCGACGGCGACCCGGTGGAACTGGCGCGCAGCGTGCTGGCCGAGCTGGGCCAGCACGACGCAAGCACCGTTGTGCAGCGTGCCCAGAACGAATTGCTCTCCACCATGGCCTGCCACGGCGCTGTTCGGGCCAACCGCAAGCTCACCATCGACGAAATGAACGCACTGTTACGCCAGATGGAAGCGACCGAGCGTTCCGACCAGTGCAACCACGGCCGCCCCACCTGGCGGCAGCTATCCATCCGCGAGCTGGATTCGCTGTTCATGCGCGGCCGATAGCCCCGGAAAGCGCCTTTCAGAGGGTTTTCGAGGGGTTCGGGCGGTCATCCGCGTTCCGGGCACGCACGTTGCATAGGCTCCACAAAGCGCCTGCGAGCGTTGTTTCAGGGAGTTAACCGCGGCGCGATGTCGGCACGCCGCGGCCAACGCAGGTGAACTTTTCCGCCGACTTCGCTGTCCCTCAACCTCATGATGAAACGCTGGACCCTCCTCGCGTCAGTCTTTTCGCTTTGCGCCCTGCTGGCGGCGGGTTGCTCGACGCTCGACGAACAGCAGCGCCAGTGGATCTTCCAGCCCAGCGACCGCAGCTGGGGCAATACAGCTTCCATGGCCCGGGGCATGGAAGACGTGTGGATCGACTTCCAGTCCTCCCTTACCGGCGAGCCCGCGCGCCTGCACGGCCTGTGGCTGGGCGGCAAGCCCGAGACGACCGACACGCCCGTGCTCCTGTACCTGCACGGCGCCCGCTACAACGTCGCCGGCTCGGCACCGCGCATCCAGCGCATGCACGAGCTGGGTTTCTCGGTGCTGGCCATCGACTACCGCGGTTTCGGGAAGAGCTCCAAGGGCCTGCCCTCCGAGGAATCGGCCCGCGAAGACGCCCGCGCCGCCTGGACCTGGCTGGCCGCGCGCCATCCCAAGCAACACCGTTACATATTCGGCCATTCGCTCGGCGGCGCCATCGGCATCGACCTGGCGGCCCACGTGAACGACGAGAGCGGCGTGATCGTGGAGAGCACCTTCACCTCGATCGCCGACGTGGTGAGCGGCTTCAAGTGGGGCTGGCTGCCCTTCGGCCCCTTCATCACACAGCGCTTCGAGGCGATCAACACGGTCAAGAACATCTCCGCGCCGCTGCTGGTGGTGCATGGCACGGCCGACAGCCTGATCAACCCGACGCTGGGCCGCAAGCTGTATGACGCGGCCACGGTGCCCAAGCTGTTCGTGCTGGTCGAGGGCGGCTCGCACCACGACACCAACTCGGTCGGCGAGTCGCAGTACCGCGCGGCGCTGGCGCAACTCTTCCGCATGAAGCCGGAGGCCACGCTCGCCAGCAATGGCGGCCCGGCCCGCCCGACACCCCGGCTCGCACCGCCGGCCAATGCGCCCACCGCGCAAGACGTGCGCGGTGCCGCGCCTGCGCCGGTTCCAGCGGCCATCTGAGCGACAGTTCCGTGCAAAGGCGTGCGCGGGCAAGCCCCGCGGCGCCGACGCCCCCGCGCCATTTGCTACCCTCGGCGCATCATGTCTCCCAGCTTCCCCCCGGCCGCCGCGGCCAACGCGGCTGCGTCCCCGGCATCGCCGGGCGCCGCGACCCTTCCCGATTCACCGCGCTATGTCGCACTTGCCGGCCCCACCGCATCCGGCAAGACAGCGGTGGCGCTGGCCATGGCGATGGTCCGCCCGGTGGAGATCGTCAGCGTCGATTCGGCGCTGGTCTACCGCGGCATGGACATCGGCACTGCCAAGCCCACCGCCGAAGAGCGCGCCGCCGTGCCGCACCACCTGATCGACATCCTCGATCCGCATGAAAGCTACAGCGCTGCCGCCTTCGTGGCCGACGCCACGCGGCTCATCGGAGAGATCCGCGCGCGCGGCGCGCTGCCGCTGCTGGTGGGCGGCACCATGCTGTATTTCAAGGCGCTGTTCGACGGCATCGACGCCATGCCGGCAGCCGATGCCGCCGTGCGCGCGCGCATCGACGCCGAGGCGGCCACGCTCGGCTGGCCCGCCATGCACGCGCGGCTCGCGCAGGTCGACCCGGTCACGGCCGCGCGGCTCGCTCCGCAGGACAGCCAACGCATCCAGCGCGCGCTCGAGGTGTGGGAAAGCAGCGGGCAGCCGCTGTCGAGCTTTCATGCGAGCGACAACAAGACTGCCAGGCCCGTCGACGGCGGGGTGCTGTTCTCGCTCGAGCCCGCCGACCGCGCGTGGCTGCACAAGCGCATCGCCGAGCGCTTCGACGCGATGCTGGCGGCCGGCTTCCTCGACGAGGTCAAGGCGCTGCGCGCGCGCGGCGACCTCTCGACCGACCTGCCCTCGATGCGCTGCGTCGGCTACCGCCAGGCGTGGGAAACGCTCGACGCGTGCGGCACGTCGCAACCCGACGCCCGGGCCATGGCCGACCTGCGCGAACGCGGCATCGCCGCCACGCGCCAGCTCGCGAAGCGGCAGGTCACCTGGCTGCGCAGCATGCCTCAGCGCACCGTGATTGCCTGCGACGCGCCCTACGCGGTGCAGAACGCCGTTCAACTGATTGCAAAGGCCATGAGCCCTAACAGCCCCAAGAGCCCCGGATGACGCTGCGCATTTCCAACCTCGGCAAGCACTACGGTGAATCGCCCGTCTTCGAGAACGTGACGCTCGCCGTCGAGCCCGGCGAATTCGTCGCCATCGTCGGCGAATCGGGCGTCGGCAAGTCGACCTTGCTCAACTGCATGGCCGGCCTCGACAGCTGGGACCAGGGCACGGTCACACACGACGGCACCGACATCGGCGCGCTCGACGGCGAAGCCTGCGCGCTCTGGCGCCGCCGCCACGTAGGTTTCGTGTTCCAGGCCTTCCATGTGCTGCCGCACTTGGACGTCGCGCAGAACGTGTCGCTGCCGCTGATGCTGCTGGGCCAGCAGCGCGACGACGGCCGCGTGGCGCACATGCTTGAAGCAGTCGGCCTGCCCGGCATGGGCGCGCGGCTGCCGCAGACGCTGTCGGGCGGCCAGCTGCAGCGCGTGGCCATCGCCCGCGCGCTGGTGCACCGCCCCGCCCTGCTGCTGGCCGACGAGCCCACGGGCAACCTCGATCCGGCCACCGCCGCCAAGGTGATGGAACTGCTGATCGGCCAGACGCGCGAGCATGGTGCGTCGCTGGTGCTGGTCACGCACTCCGAGAGCGCGGCGGCCCGTGCGGACCGCCTGCTGCATCTGCGCGCCGACGGCATCGCTGCCTGAGATCTCCGGGCTGCGCTCGATGCCATTGCCGGGAGCGGCAAAAGTTGGCAGAAACAGCGCCGGCTTTCAGAGCCCACAGCACGGCTTCTCGTAGCATCGGCGGCCCATAGCCAAGCCATCTGCGAACACACCGACGCCTGCAGTTCATCTGCGTCAAAGGCATGGTGGTCCCGCGTGCCCAGCCAACTCGACAACGGCTTTGCAACGCAATCAGGGGGATCACAGATGCTCGACAGAAGAAACTTCGTTCTAGGCACACTCGCGTCATCCACGCTCGTCGCCTGCGGCGGCGGCGGCGGCGGCGGCAGCAGCATTGGCAGTGGCGCCGCCACGGCCACCAACCGCTACCGCCAAGCCAATCTGCTGGCCAGCCACGCGCGCCATGGCGCCCGCTTCACAGAACCCGAATTCATCAATGGCTGGGGCATCGCCATTCGCCCGGCCGGTGCCGGCGGCCATTTCTGGGTCGGCGGCGGCGGCATCTCCTGGCAGTACCTGGGCGACGTGACGCGCTCCACCGACCCGGCATTGCATACGCTGCAACAGGACGGCCTGCGCGAGGTGACCGTGCCGGGCGCCGATGCAGGCACGGGCGAGGACAGCGCCGGCAAAGTCACGGGCGTCGTGTTCAACGGCGCGGCCCTGGCTTCGGACCTGTTCCGGGTGCAAGGCCAGCCGGCCGGCACGCGCATGCTCGACGGCTCGGCGCGCTTCGTCTTCGTCACCGACAGCGGCAGCGTCAGCGCCTGGACGGAGCGCGATGCAGACAGCGGCGCCATCGTGCGCGTCGACGGCCCGGCCGTGGAGGTCTTCAACGGCGCGGATCAGGGCATGGCCTTCTTCGGCGCCGCCATCCACACCGGCCGATGGGATCGCCTGTGGCTGGCCGACTTCGGCGCGCAGCCGCAAATACGCACGCTCGATGCACGGTGGCAACCGGTGCCGACGCAGGGCTTCGCCAATCCCTTTGCGAGCGGGCCGGCAGGCACGGCGCGTCCGGGCGATCCGGTGCCGTTCAACATCCAGGTGGTGAGCGACGGAGCCCGCGACCGGGTGTTCGTGCTGTATGCCCTCAGCCAGCCCGACCCGGCACGTGCCGATGCCTTCCACGCCGGCGAGGAAGACGCCCTGGATGCCGCAGCCGAAGCCGCTTCAGGCAACCGGCCAGCGCGGGGCAAGCTGGCCGAGTTCGACCTGGACGGCCGGCTGCTGCGCATCTACGCCGACGACGGCCGGCTCAACGCGCACTGGGGCGTGGCTATTGCGCCAGCCGACTTCGGTGCGTTGTCGGGCCGGCTGCTGGTCGGCAATTTCGGCGGGGCGGGCCGCATCTGCGCGTTCGACCTGGGCAGCGGGCAGTATGTGGACGACCTGCGCGATGAACAGGACAAGCCAGTCGCGATCGCCGGCCCCTGGGGCCTGCAGTTCGGCAATGGCGTGGCGCTGGGCGACAGCAACGCGCTGTACTTTGCTGCGGGCCCGCAGGGCGAAACCGAAGGGCTCTTCGGCTCGCTGCGCGCCATCTGAAACCTATGACTGCGGCGCGAGCAGCGCCGCGTAGCGCGACAGGTCGACATTGCCGCCGCTGATCACGATGCCCACGCGCTGGCCGGCGATGGCCTTGCCCGCCGCAATGGCGCCCGCAAAGGCGAGGCAGCCGGTCGGCTCCACCACCATCTTCATGCGCTCGGCGAAGAAGCGCATGGCGTCGACGAGCTGCGCGTCGGTCACGGTGAAGATGTCGTCCACGTCGCGGCGGATGATGCCGAAGGTGTATTCGCCCAGGTGCTGCGTCTGCGCGCCGTCGGCGATGGTCTTGGGCGTTTCGATGTGCACGATCCTGCCCGCGCGGAACGACTGCTGGCCGTCGTTGCCTGCCTCGGGCTCGACGCCGTAGACCTTGCAGTTCGGCGCGAGTGCGCGCGCCGACAGCGCGGAGCCCGACAGCAGCCCGCCGCCGCCGAGGCACACGAACAGATGGTCGAGCGGACCGGCCTCCTCGATCAGTTCCTTCACCGCCGTGCCCTGGCCGGCGAGCACGTCGGGGTGGTCGTAGGGCGGAATCATCGTCATGCCGCGCTCCTGCGCGAGCCGTCTGGTCAGTGCCTCGCGGTCTTCGGTGAAGCGGTCGTACATCACCACTTCGGCGCCGTAGCCCTGTGTGGCCGCGACCTTGGCGGCGGGCGCGTCCTTGGGCATCACGATCACGGCGGGCATCGACAGAAGGCGGGCCGACAGCGCGATGGCCTGCGCATGGTTGCCCGACGAGAAGGCGATCACGCCGCCCTTGCGCTGCGCCGCGTCGAACCTGGAAAGCGCATTGAACGCGCCGCGGAACTTTAAGGCGCCCATGCGCTGGAAGTTCTCGCACTTGAAGAAGAAGCTGGCGCCCCAGCGCTCGTCGGCGGTGGTCGAGCGCAGCACGGGCGTGCGATGGGCATGGCCCTCGAGCCGCTGGGCAGCGGCAATGACGTCGTCGTAGGTCGGTAGTTGCATGCGCCGAGCTTAGCGGCGGCTTGCCATCTTTTGCAGCCCCGATGGGTAAAAACCCGGTATGCGCGGCCGCCCTGAAGTTTGTACTCTGTATACAGAGTTCAGACCCGGAGCCCGTCCATGCCAGCCCAGCTCGTCAGCATCGAAGCCGCCCCCGACCTCGTCGACCAGGTCTACCGCGCCCTGCTCGGCGCCATCAGCAGCGGCACGCTCGCCCCGGGCGAGCGCATCACGCAGGAAGACATCGCGCAGCGCCTGTCGGTGTCGCGCCAGCCGGTGCTGCAGGCGCTGCGGCTGCTGAAGAAAGACGGCTTCGTGCTCGACGCGCCGGGCCGCGGCGTGCTGGTCGCGCCGCTGGAGGCCGAGGCGATGCGCAAGGTCTACCAGGTGCGCGGCGCGCTCGATGCGCTGGCCGCGCGGCTCGCGGCGCAGCAGCGCTTTCGCATCGACCCCAGGCTCATCGAGCGCGGCCGTCGCGCGGCGCGCGGGCGCAATGTGGAAGCCATGCTCGATGCCGACGTGGCCTTCCACCAGGCCATCTACGAGGCCTCGGGCAACCCGCTGATCGGCCAGAGCGCCGATCCGCACTGGCGCCACCTGCGCCGCGCAATGGGCGCGGTGCTGCAGGCCGAGCCGCAGCGCGAATCGCTGTGGGACGAGCACGAGGCGATTGCCGCGGCCATCGCCGCCGGCAACGCCGACCGTGCCGCGCGCCTGAGCGAAGAACATGTCTCGCGGGCCAGCGAGGCACTGAGCGAGCGGCTCGCGCAGCAACAGGCGCGCGCCGCATCCATGACCCCACCGACCAGAAAAGGAGACAAGGCATGAAGCTGACCCCGGAGCAACGCGCGCAGTTCGAGCGCGACGGCTATCTGTTCTTCCCCGGCCATTTCTCTGCCGAAGAGACGAAGGTGCTGACCGACGCGGTGCCGGACCTCTACAGCAGGCGCGAGGCCTTCAACGTGCGCGAGAAAGGCTCCGACGCGGTTCGCACGAACTTTGCCGCGCACCTCATCAGCGAGCCCTTCGCGCGGCTGGCGCGCCACCCGCGCATGGTGGGCCCGGTGACCGACCTCTTCGAGGAAGAGGTCTACATGCACCAGTTCAAGATCAACGGCAAGATGGCGTTCGAAGGCGACGTGTGGCAGTGGCACCAGGACTACGGCACCTGGCTCAACGACGACCTGATGCCCACCGAGCGCGCGATGAACGTCGCGATCTTCCTGGACGACGTGAACGAGCACAACGGCCCGCTGATGTTCATACCGGGCAGCCACCGCAAGGGCGTGGTCGATGCGAAGCATGACCTGACCACCACCAGCTACCCGCTGTGGACGGTCGACAACGACCTGATCCGCCAGCTGGTCGACCGTGCCGGCGGCAAGCGCGGCGGCATCGTCTCGCCGAAGGGGCCGGCGGGCTCGATGATTCTTTTCCACAGCTGCCTGGTGCATGCCTCGGGCAGCAATCTGTCGCCCTTCAACCGCGTGGCGGTGTACCTGAGCCTGTGCGCGGTCAGCAACCACATCCGGCGCCACAAGCGGCCCGAGTACATCGCGCACCGCGACTTCACGCCCATCGAGATGCTGCCCGACGACTGCCTGTTGAAGCCCTATCCGGTGGAAGTGCCATGGAAGAACGGCCTGCCCGAGAGCGCGCTGCGCACCTCGCTCGACGTGCTCGACACCGCGGAGGCCTGACCCCATGAGCCTGCACAACCGCCTGCAGCAGCGCGCCGCCGAAGGCCGCCCCGTGCGCATCGGCCTCATAGGGGCCGGCAAGTTCGGCGCCATGTACCTCGCGCAGATTCCTCGCACGCCCGGCGTGCAACTGGTGGCGATTGCCGACCTCTCGCCGGATGCGGCCCGCGTCAACCTGGAGCGTGTGGGCTGGCAGCGCGAACGTGCCGCGGCCTCATCCGTGCAGGAAGCGCTGAAGCACGGCAACACCTGGATCACCGACGACTGGCAGGCCGTGACGCGCGAGCCGTCCATCGACATCGTGGTCGAGTGCACGGGCAACCCCATCGCCGCAGTCGACCACTGCCTGGACGCCTTCGCGCACGGCAAGCACGTGGTGAACGTGACCGTGGAGGCCGACGCCTTCTGCGGCCCGCTGCTCGCACGCAGGGCGCAGCAGGCCGGCGTGGTCTATTCGCTGGCCTTCGGCGACCAGCCGGCGCTGATCTGCGACCTGGTCGACTGGGCCCGCACCTGCGGCTTTCCGGTGGTGGCCGCCGGGCGCGGCCACAAGTGGCTGCCGCACTTCACCGAATCGACGCCCGAGACGGTGTGGGGCAACTACGGCCTCACGCCCGAGCAGGCGAAGCGCGGCGGGCTCAACCCGAAGATGTTCAACAGCTTTCTCGACGGCTCCAAGCCATCAATAGAAAGCTCGGCGGTGGCCAACGCCACCGGCCTCACTGTGCCGTCGGACGGCCTGCTGTACCCGCCCGCGAGCGTGGAAGACATTCCCTTCGTCACCCGTCCCAGGAGCGAAGGCGGCGTGCTCGAGCGCAAGGGCATGGTGGAGGTGGTCTCATCGCTGGAGGCCGACGGGCGCAAGATCCCCTACGACATCCGCATGGGCGTGTGGGTCACGGTCGAGGCCGAGACCGAGTACATCAAGAACTGCTTCGAGGAGTACAACGCCCACACCGACCCGAGCGGGCGCTACTTCACGCTGTACAAGCGCTGGCACCTGATCGGCCTGGAGGTGGGCATGTCGGTGGCCAGCGTGGCGCTGCGCGGCGAGCCTACCGGTGCCGCCACCTGCTGGAACGCCGACGTGGTGGCCACCGCCAAGCGCGATCTCGCGGTGGGCGAGGTGCTCGACGGCGAAGGCGGCTACACGGTCTGGGGCAAGCTGCTGCCGGCCGACCGCTCGCTGCGCTTGGGCGGCCTGCCGCTCGGGCTGGCGCACGGCATCCGCCTGCTGCGGCCGGTGAAGAAGGGCCAGAGCCTGAGCTGGGCCGACGTGGCCATCGACACTTCGACCGCCGCGTACAAGCTTCGCAGCGAAATGGAAGGCATGTTCGCACCGGCGGTGAAAGCGCGGGTGGCGTGAGCGCCCAGCGCGGGTGAATGCGAAATGCTGCATTGCACCCGCGCGCCATAACGGAAAAAATATTTGCCCCGGCGCGCCACGGCGTGTCGAAATGGCCGCACGCGGGCCGTCATTGTGGTGAGCGATCCTGCTCTGCACAGCTTTTCCATGACGGAGAGACACCATGCAATACATGTTGATGTTCTACCAACCCGCGGCCGAATTCGAACAACGCAACGACGCCTCCTCCCAGGCCTACCGCGCCAGCTGGGTCGCCTATGCCGACGCGGTGCGCCAGGCCGGCATCTCGCTCGGCGGCCACGGCCTGTTCCCGCCCATGACCGGCACCACCCTGCGCGTGCGCGGCGACAGGCGCCAGGTGCAGGACGGCCCCTTCGCCGACACCAAGGAGCAACTCGGCGGCTACTTCGTGATAGACGTGCCCGACCTCGACGCGGCGCTCGAATGGGCGGCGCGCGCGCCCTGCGCGACCAGCGGCGGCGTCGAAGTGAGGCCCGTGTTCGTGGCCACCGCCGTCGCCGCATGATGAAAGACCCGGTGGCTCACCAGGCCGCCGAACGTGCGGCGCGCGATTCATACGGGCGGCTGCTGGCCATCCTGTCGGCCCGCACGCACGACATCGCCGCGTCGGAAGACGCTCTGGCGGACGCTTTCGCGCGTGCGCTCGAGCGTTGGCCGGCCGACGGCATACCGGCTCGGCCCGACGCCTGGCTGCTGAGCGTCGCGCGGCACCGCAAGCTCGACGCCTGGCGCCACACCCGCGTGCAGGACGAGGCCACGCAGGCGCTGATGCTGCTGGCGGGCGAGGTCGACGACATCGACAGCGCCAACGACGGCGCGGTCGTGCCCGACGAGCGGCTGCGCCTGCTCTTCGTCTGCGCGCACCCGGCCATCGACGCGCCGGCGCGCGCGCCGCTGATGCTGCAGACCGTGCTCGGCCTCGACGCGGCGCGCATGGCCGGCGCCTTCCTGACCTCGCCTTCGACGCTCGGCCAGCGCCTGGTGCGCGCCAAGGCACGCATTCGCGCCGCCGGCATTCCCTTCGAATACCCGCAGGCGCGCGAACTGCCGCAGCGGCTGCAGGACGTGCTCGACGGCATCTACGCCGCCTACGGCACAGGCTGGGACGACGTGGACGGCGCAGATGCCATTCCGCGCAACCTCACGGCCGAGGCCATCGACCTGGCCCGCATCCTGTGCAAGCTGATGCCGCGCGAACCCGAGCCGCTGGGCCTGCTCGCGCTCATGCTGTTCTGCGAGGCGCGCACCGCCGCACGCCGCAACGATGCCGGTGCGTACGTGCCGCTCGACCAGCAGGACATCACGCGCTGGAACCACGAGTTGCTGGCCGAGGCCGAGCACCACCTGCGGCAGGCCTCGTCGATGCAGTCGCTCGGCGCCTACCAGCTGGAGGCCGCCATCCAGTCGGCGCATTGCGAACGACGCGCCGGCGCGCCCGTGCCGCCCGAAACCCTGGTGTCGCTGTACCAGGGCCTGCTGGCCTTGCGCCCCAGCATCGGCGCGCAGGTCAGCCTTGCCTGCGCGCTCGCCAATGCGCGCGGACCGGAGACGGGTTTGCAGGCGCTCGATGCGATTCCCGCGGCCGACATCACCAACTACCAGCCGTTCTGGGCCGCGCGTGCCCATCTGCTGGCTGCCGGCGGCGCACGCGCGGCGGCGCGGCAGGCATACGACCGGGCCATCGGCCTGAGCACCAGCGCGGTAGTGCGGGCCTATCTCAATGCGATGTCGCAGCGGCTCTGAGCGGCCCTACTTCGCGCTGTTGAAGGTGCGCGGAAACAATGCCGCCTGCGAGCGATCGCGCAGCCGGTAGCTCATGGCCGGCCGGCCCAGGCTGCCCGTGACCATGCCGGCCTCTTCCATGAACCCGCCGTCGAGCATGCGCTTGCGGAAAGCGCTCTTGTCGACGTCGCGGCCCAGCACCACTTCATAGACGCGCTGCAGCGCGGGCAGCGTGAAAGGCTCTTCGAGCAGGAAGGCCGGCAGCGAGGTGTATTCGACCTTGCCGCGCAGCCGGGCGACGGCCGCCTCGAGCAGCTCGCCGTGATCGAAGGCCAGCCGCTTGCGCGAAGCGGCACCGACCTCGAACCACGTCACATCCGCCGCGTTGGCGCCGCTGCGCAATTGCATGGCCTGCGCAGGAACCAGCGCATAGAAGCAGTGCGTGGCCGACCAGCCGCGCGGGTCGCGCTGCGCACCGCCCCAGCTGCCGAGCTGCTCGAGGTAGGGCGTGACCACGCCGGTCTTCTCGCGCAGCTTGCGCAGGGCGCAGCCGAGCAGCGTGGCGTCTTCGTCGATGTTCACGAAGCCGCCCGGCAGCGCCCACCTGCCGGGAAAAGGCTCGTCGCTGTCGGCTGGCCGCTTCACCAGCAGGACCTGCAGGGCGTCGTCGAGCACGGTGAACATCACCACGTCGACCGTGACCAGCGGGCGGGGAAAAGTCAGCGGCGGGAGGTTCGGCTTGGGTGTGTCCACGGGAAAGGCTTGACGCCGGGTTTGTTAGTTGTACTATACAACCCTCAATTAGTTGCACAGAGCAACTCATGAAAGAAGAATAGAAAAATGACCACGACACCCCGCAGCACCCGAGACCTGCCCGCGTACTTCGCACAGGGCCATCGCCCCGAATACCTGCTGTTCTGGGGCCACCAGGCACCGAAGAGCGGCGTCGACAAGAGCTGCTTCAGCCAATGGTTCGAGGCGGAATTCACCGTCGACGGCATCCGCTATCGCACCGCCGAGCATTTCATGATGGCGGGCAAGGCGCGCCTGTTCGGCGACACCGAGACCTGCGAACGCATCCTCACGGCGCGCACGCCCGCCGAAGCCAAGAAGCTGGGCCGCGAGATCCGCAACTTCGACGAAGCCGCATGGGTGGCCGCGCGCCTAGACATCGTGACGCGCGGCAACATCGCCAAGTTCGCGCAGAACCCGGCGCTCGGTGCCTTCCTGCTGGGCACGGGCCATCAGGTGCTGGTGGAAGCCAGCCCGGTCGATCCCATCTGGGGCATCGGACGCGCCGCGACCGACCCCGCGGCGCAAGACCCGCGCGAATGGAAGGGCCTGAACCTGCTGGGCTTTGCCTTGATGGCCGCGCGCGATGCTTTGAGGCACACGCAATGAACGACGGCATCGACCGCTACCGTGGCTGCCTGCTCGGCCTGGCCTGCGGCGACGCCGTGGGCACCACTGTCGAGTTCCGCGCGCGCGGCAGCTTCTCGCCCGTGACGGGCATGCAGGGTGGCGGCCCGTTCGGGCTTGTTGCCGGCGAATGGACCGACGACACCTCGATGGCGTTGTGCCTGGCCGCGAGCCTGATCCACTGCAAGGGCTTCGACGCGGTCGACCAGATGAACCGCTACTGCAACTGGCGCAGCGTGGGCTACATGAGCAGCACCGGCAACTGCTTCGACATCGGCCTCACGGTGTCGGGCGCCCTCACCCGCTATCTCGCGTCCGGCGATCCGTTCGCGGGCGACCCCGATCCGCGCACGGCCGGCAACGGCGCCTTGATGCGGCTCGCACCGGTGCCGATGTTCTACGCGGCCAGCGCGCAGGCCACCTGGAAGCAGGCCGGAGAAAGCACGCGCACCACGCACGGCGCCCTGGAGGCCATCGAGTGCTCGCAGCTCTTCGCGCTGCAGTTGCGCTCGGCATTGCGCGGTGAAAGCAAGGAAGCGATTCTTTCGACAAAGCCGCTGACGCCCTTGAGCGACAAGGTCATGGCGCTCGCGCGCGGCGACTACGCATCGAAGCCCATCGATCGCATCAAGGGATCGGGCTACTGTGTCGAGTCGCTCGAAGCGGCGCTCTGGTGCTTCGCGCACACGCGATCGTTCGAGGAAGCCGTGCTCGCCGCCACCAACCTGGGCGACGACGCCGACACCACCGCGGCAATCTGCGGCCAGCTGGCGGGTGCCTTCTACGGCGCCAGCGCCATGCCGGCTGACTGGCTACGCCCGCTGGTGATGCGCGAAGAGATCGAGCAGATGGCAGACCAGCTTCTGGCGCTGGCCGGCTGAGCGGCGCGCGCGGTCACTGCTGCAACGGCACCGCCGCCGCAGCGCCCTCGCGCCGCGCATCGAGCTGGCTGCCCCCCTGCGTCAGCGACACGGCGACCACTGCATTGGCCGCGTCGCGCCGGAACACGAACTACGCGCCGATGCCCACCACGGCAAAGCGATCGGCGCCCGTGGGCGTCAGCGCGTTGTAGCCGCGCCCCGTCTCCCGCACCAGCAGCTTCGCGCCGCGCACGGTGAAGCTCAGCGCCTTGGCCTTGCTGATGCGGAACTCGCCCTTGTAGTCGTCCAGCCGCTGCGGGTCGAGCGGCACCTCGGCCGTCGGCACCGGGTAGCGGCTCTTGCCGATGGCCAGCATCACCGGCTGCAGCGGCGCGCGCGCGTTGCTGCCGAGCACGACGATCGCCTCGTTGGTGTCGGGCGCGATCAGCCAGAGCGTGCGGTAGCCCTCGGTGAGGCCGGCGTGCCAGTAGGTGCGGCGGCCGCCCTCGGGGCCGCGCACCATCACCGCGTAGCCGATCTCGGCGCCCTCGTAGTGCGCCAGCGGCGTGAGCATGCGCGCGGCGGCAGGCCCCAGCGGGCCGCCGGCGCCCGCGATGATGGCGCGGCTGAAGGTCATCATGTCGGCGGCGGTGGAGCGCAGCGCGCTGGCCGGCGCATAGGCCTGCATGTCGAACAGAGGCTGGCGGCGGTCGCCGGCAAAGGCAGGGGCCATGCGCGAAGCCTTGTCGCCCAGCGTGATGACGGTGTCGTTCATGCCCAGCGGCTCGGTGATGCGCGCGCGCACCAGCTCGCCCCACGAGGTGCCGTAGTGCTCCGCCAGCAACTGGCCGAGCAGCGCCATGCCGAAGTTGCTGTACGCGCCCTCGCAGGGGGGCGCCGCGGCCGTGAGCTTGATGCGCGTGAGCGCGGCCCAGAACATCGGCTTGTCGAAGCTGCGGAACTGCTCCGCCAGCGGGGCGCCGCCGCTCACGCCGTCGGCCATCACGGGCATGCAGCCGGTGTGGGTGACCAACTGGCGCAGCGTGACCGAGGCCACCGCGGCCGACAGCCCTTGCACCTTGCCCGCGAGCAGCTTGCCCACGGTGTCGTCGAGCTTGAGGTCGCCGCGCTCCACCGCCTGCGCCAGCAGCAGGCCGGTGAAGACCTTGGTGACGGAGCCGATCTCGAACATCGGCTGCTCCGCGCTGTTGGGCTCGATGGAGCGCGGCGGCGACGGCGGCTCGGGGTTGTAGGCCGCGCCGTAGGCGGGCTTGCCGTTGCGCAGCGTGCCGACCACCAGCGTGCCGCGCTCCGCGCCGAGCGCGGCCTTGGCGATGAAGGCCGGGTCGCTGGCCAGCGTCAGCGGCTGCGGTTGCGCGGCGGCGGTGCCGGCCAGCAGCGGTGCGAGGAGCCCGGCCGCGAGCCAGCGGCAGGGACTGGCGCGGGTCGGGGCGCGGATCATGGCGCGGGGCAACAGCCGCATCGTGAGGTTCCTCAGCTTCGTCGAAGAGGTGCCATCGTGCCACGCCTGTGTAACAACGTGCGCGCCGCGACAATCGGCGCATGCGCGCATTGCTCACGACCTTCTCCTGGCAGGAACTCCGCCACCACCCCTGGCGCAACGCGGCCGCCGTGCTGGCGGTGATGCTGGGCGTGGCGCTGGCGTTCTCGGTGCAGCTGATCAACGCTTCGGCGCTCGACGAGTTCTCCAGCGCAGTGCGCTCGGTCAACGGCCAGCCCGACCTCGAGGTGCGCGCCGTGCAGGGCGGCTTCGACGAGGCCGTGTTCGCGCGCATCGCGCAGCAGCCGCAGGTCACGCTTGCCAGCCCGGTGCTGGAGTTCCAGGGCCTGGCGCTGGCCGCAGGCGAGCGACAGGTGCCGATGCGCGTGATCGGCGTCGATGCGCTGGTGCTGCCGACCATCGCGCCCGCGCTGATGCCGCAGGCCGCGGCCGGCGCCGACCGCTTCGCGCTGTTCGCGCCCGGCCATGTGTTCCTCAACAACGCGGCCCGCACCGCGCTGGGCCTGCCGGCGCAAGCGGCCGGCGGCGCGGCCGAGACGGTGCAACTGCGCAGCGGGGACGCGTGGCAACGGCTCGACGTGGCCGGCCATGTGGCCGCAGGCGGCACGGCACTCGCGGTGATGGACATCGCCGCCGCGCAGGAGCTGTTCGGCCAGGTGGGCCAGCTCAGCCGCATCGACCTGCGGCTCGCGCCCGGCACCGACCGCGCCGCGTTCATTGCCTCGCTGCGGCAATCGCCGGGCTGGCCGGCAGGGGTGCAGTTCGCGGAGCCGGGCGACGCGGCGGAGCGCGTGAGCAACCTCTCGCGCGCCTACCGCGTGAACCTCACGGTGCTGGCGCTGGTCGCGCTGTTCACCGGCGCGTTCCTCGTGTTCTCGGTGCTGGCGCTCAGCGTGGCCAAGCGCGCGCAGCAGTTCGCGCTGCTCGGCGTGCTGGGCCTCACCCCGCGCGAACGGCTGCGGCTGGTGCTGGCCGAATCGCTGGTGCTGGGCCTGATCGGCAGCGCTGCCGGGCTCGCGCTGGGCACCGCGCTCGCGGCCTTCGCGCTGCGCGTGCTCGGCGGCGACCTGGGCGGCGGGTATTTCGAAGGTGTCGCGCCCAAGCTGCACTGGAGTACAGGCGCCGCGGCGCTCTATGGCGGGCTGGGCGTGCTGGCAGCGCTGGTCGGTGGCTGGTGGCCCGCGCGCGCGGCGCAGGCGCTGCCCGAGGCGCAGACGCTCAAGGGGCTGGGCGCGGCGCCCGCGCGGGGCAACAGCCACTGGCTCGCGCTGGGTCTGATCGGGCTGGGTGCGGTGCTGGCCAACGTGCCGGCCATCGGCGGCATTCCGGTGGCGGCGTACCTGTCGGTGGCCTGCCTGCTGGTGGGCGGCATCACCGCCCTGCCCTGGCTCATCGCGCTGCTGTACGACCGCATCGCGCCGGTGTTCGCGCAGCGCCTGCTGCCGATGCTGGCCATCGAGCGCGCACGCCGCATGCGCGGCACCGCGGCCGTGGCGGTGAGCGGCGTGGTCGCGAGCCTGAGCCTGGCGGTCGCACTGACCGTGATGGTCGCGAGCTTCCGCGATTCGGTCACGCACTGGCTCGACGTCGTGCTGCCGGCCGACCTGTATGTGCGCGCCACCTCGGGCGGGCGCGGCGGCAACGCGGGCAACGGCAACAGCACCGACACCGCAACCTTCCCGCCTGCCTTCGTGCAAACCGTGGCACAGCTGCCCGGCGTGGCGCGCACCGGCACGCTGCGCACGCAGACGCTGCAGCTCGACGCGACGCGGCCCGCCGTCACGCTGATCGCGCGCAGCCTCGAAGGCGGCGCCACCCAGTCGCTGCCGCTGGTTGGCAGCGCGCTGCCGGTGCCCGAGGGGCAGGTGGGCATCTACGTGAGCGAGCCGATGGTCGAGCTGTACGGCGCGAAGCCGGGCACGGTGTTCGCACCGCTGTCCGCCGCCATGGGCGCGGCCACGACTGCGCAAGGGCAACCGCCAGCGTTCTTCGTGGCCGGCGTGTGGCGCGACTATGCCCGCCAGTTCGGCGCCATCACGATGGACGCGCGAGACTTCGAGCGCATCACCGGCGAGCGCAACGTGAGCGACGTGGCGCTGTGGCTCGCGCCCGGCGCGGCGGAAGGCGCGGTGCAGACGCAGGTGCGCGAGCTGGCGGCGCGCCAGGCCGGCGGCTCCGCCGACTCGGTGGAGATTGCGTCGGTAGGCCAGATCCGCACGACCTCGCTGCGCATCTTCGACCGCAGTTTCGCCGTGACCTACTGGCTGCAGGCGGTGGCCATCGCCATCGGCCTTTTCGGCATTGCCGCCAGCTTCAGCGCGCAGGTGCTGGCGCGGCGCAAGGAATTCGGGCTGCTCGCGCACCTGGGCTTCACGCGGCGCCAGGTGCTGGCGGTGGTGGCGGGCGAAGGCGCCGCGTGGACCGCCATCGGCGCCGTCGCGGGGCTGGGCCTGGGACTGGCGGTGTCGGTGGTGCTGGTGAAGGTGGTGAACCCGCAGAGCTTCCACTGGAGCATGGATCTGCTGGTGCCGTGGCTGCGGCTGCTGGGGCTGTGCGGCGCGGTGGTGGTGGCGGGCACCGTCACCGCGTGGCTCGCGGGGCGGGCTGCGGCCGGGCGGGACGTGGTGCTGGCGGTGAAGGAAGACTGGTAGGCGGAGGGGCCGGCTTGCTCCCGTCGCCTACGCCGCAGGCCAGCCCCGACTTGTAGACTGAGGCCGATATGCAGCAAACACCCTCTTCCTCGTCGTGCAACGCATGGCTCGAGAGCGCCATCCGCCGCAGCGAGGGCATCGGCCGTCCGCGCGCGGAGCCCGGCTTCATACGCGCGCTGGCCGATCGCATGGTCGAAGTGCCTAGCCTCGCTCCGGTGGCGTGGGTGCGCGGCGCATCCGGCGACATGGCGCCGGCGCAGCGACATGTCGAGGCGCCAGCGGCAGCGTGATGACGATGGCTCCCCCGCCCTTCCTGCTGTCACGCCGCGCACTGCTGCTGGCAGCCCTGTGCGCCGCGCCCGCCGCATGGGCGCTGCCGCCGACAACGCTGCAGTTCCCGCGCGACTTCGGCAGCCACCCCGACCTGCACACCGAGTGGTGGTACATCACCGGTCATGCGAAGACGGCGGCCGGACGCGAGTTCGGCTTCCAGGTGACCTTCTTCCGTTCGCGCGTCGAGGCCACGCAGGGCATGCGCTCCGCCTTCGCCGCGAAGAACCTCGTGTTCGCGCATGCGGCCGTCACCGACCTCGAAGGCCGCGTGCTGCTGCACGACCAGCGCATCGCGCGCGCGGGCTTCGGCGTGGCAGAAGCCAGCGAGGCCGACACCGACGTGCGCATACGAGACTGGTCGCTGGCGCGGGAAGGCGGCATCTATGTCGCGCGCATTCCTGCCGGCGAGTTTTCGCTCGACCTGCGCTTCACGCCGACGCAGCCCGTGCTGCTGCAAGGCAATGCCGGCCTTTCGCGCAAGGGGCCGGAAGAATCGCAAGCCAGCTACTACTACAGCGAGCCGCAGCTCAAGGCGCAGGGCAAGCTGGCGCTCGAGGGCCAGGCCTTCGAAGTGAACGGCGCCGCGTGGCTGGACCACGAATGGAGCGAAGCGCTGATGCACCCCGAGGCCGTCGGCTGGGACTGGATCGGCATGAACCTCGACGACGGCAGCGCCCTCACCGCCTTCCACCTGCGCCGCGCCGACGGCAGCGCCCTGTGGTCCGGCGGCTCGTTCCGTCCGCGCGACGGCGTGCCGCGCATCTTCAAGAACGACGAAGTGCGCTTCGACAGCCTCAAGACGTGGGAAAGCCCGCGCACGCAGGCCAAATACCCTACGCAGTGGCGCGTGCAGACGCCAGCGGGCGGTTTCGAGGTGCGCGCGCTGCTCGACGACCAGGAGCTCGACAGCCGCGGCTCGACCGGTGGCGTCTATTGGGAAGGCCTGAGCGACCTGCTCGATGCGCAGGGGCGGCGCGTGGGGCGCGGCTACCTCGAGATGACGGGCTACGCGGCGCCGCTGAAGCTGTAACTGTTGTAGCCCCGAGCAGACACCGACAACCGAACCATTCCCGCCCGCGTTGGGAAAATATCGACAACCATCCAAAACAAAGGACCCCACCATGAAGATCCGATTCGCAGCACTGGCCATGGCCGGCGCCCTTTGCATCCTCGCGAGCCCGCTGGCGGCCAATGCGCAGGTCTCGGTCAACATCAATGTGCCCGGTCTGGTGATGGCGCCCCCGCCGCCGCCGCGCTACGAGCCGCTGCCACCGCCGCGCGGCGGTTTCGTCTGGGTGCCGGGCCGCTGGGCCTGGGACGGGCGTGCCTACGCATGGCGCCCGGGCGGCTGGCAGCCCGAGCGCGCGGGCTATGCCTACGCTCCGGGACGCTGGATCGAGGACCGTGGCGGCTGGCGCTGGGCCGAAGGCGACTGGCGCCGGCGCGAGGCCTACCGGGAAGCACGCCGGGAGCGCGAGTGGAACGAGGATCACGGCCGCCGCCACGACCGCGACCATTGGCATGAGCGCGAACGCGACTTCTGCCCGCCCGGCCAGGCGAAGAAGGGCAACTGCTGATCCGCAAGCCCGGGCCTGTGGCCGCCATGAAGAAAGGGAGCCGAGGCTCCCTTTTTTCTTTGCCTGCGGCTACTTCACCCGCCCCTTGCGCCGCTCGATGAACGCAATGATCTCCCCCATGATCCCCTTGCGGAACGCCAGCACGCAGATCACGAAGATCAGGCCGGTGACCATGGTCACCGATTCGCCCAGCGTGTTGAACCAGTCGATGGTGGTGATGCGCGCGAGGAAGTTGCCGAGTTCGCCGATCTTGTTTTCCAGCAGCACCACCACGGCCGAGCCCACCAGCGGGCCCGACAGCGTGCCCAGGCCACCCACCAGCGTCATCAGGATGACCTGGCCCGAGGCGGTCCAGTGCACGTCCGACAGCGTGGCGAAACCCAGCACCAGCGTCTTGAGCGAACCCGCCAGGCCCGACAGCGCGGCCGAGATCACGAAGGCCAGCAGCTTGAAGCGGCTCACGTCGTAGCCCAGCGAGAGCGCGCGCGGTTCGTTCTCCTTGATGCCCTTGAGCACCTGGCCGAACGGCGAGTGGATGGTGCGCACGATCAGCAGGAACGCGGCCACCACGATCACCAGCGCCACGTAGTACATGGTGAGGTCGCTCGACAGGTCGATCAGGCCGAAGAGCTTGCCGCGCGGCACGCCCTGCAGGCCGTCTTCGCCGCCGGTGAACTTGGCCTGCAGCGCGACGAAGAACATCATCTGCGCGAGCGCCAGCGTGATCATCGCGAAGTAGATGCCCTGCCGGCGGATGGCCAGCACGCCGAAGATCCAGCCCAGGAACGCACCGGTGAGCGTGCCCGCGACCAGGCCCAGCTCGGGCGTGAGGCCCCAGACCTTCATCGCATGGCCCGCGACGTACGCGGAGCCGCCGAGGAACGCCGCGTGCCCGAAGGACAGCAGCCCCGTGAACCCCAGCAGCAGGTTGAAGGCCGCGGCGAACAGCGCGAAGCACATGAGCTTCATCACGAACACCGGGTAGGCGCCGAAGAACGGCGCCAGCACCAGTGCGAGCACCAGCAGCGCGTAGACGACGGTGGATATCTTTTTCATGTTCATGCCGTCCGCCTTATTTTTCTTTGCCGAACAGGCCGGCGGGGCGAATCAGCAGCACGATGACCATGATCACGAACACGACCGTGGAAGAAGCTTCCGGATAGAAGACCTTGGTGAACCCCTCGATCACGCCAAGGCCCAGCCCGGTGAGGATGGCGCCCATGATCGAGCCCATGCCGCCGATCACGACCACCGCGAACACCACGATGATGAGGTTCTGCCCCATCAGCGGCGACACCTGGATGACCGGCGCGGCCAGCACGCCGGCGAAGGCGGCGAGCGCGCAGCCGAAGGCGTAGGTCAGCGTGATCATCAGCGGCACGTTGACGCCGAAGGCCTCCACCAGGCGAGGGTTTTCAGTGCCGGCGCGCAGGTAGGCGCCGAGGCGGGTCTTCTCGATCACATACCAGGTGGCGAAGCACACCACGAGCGACGCCACCACCACCCACGCGCGGTAGTTGGGCAGCACCATGAAGCCGAGGTCGGTGGCGCTGGAGAGCGCATCGGGCGCGTCATAGGGCAGGCCCGACACGCCGTAGACCGAGCGGAACACGCCTTCGATCAGCAGCGTGAGGCCGAGCGTGAGCAGCAGGCCGTAGAGATGGTCGAGCTTGTAGATCCAGCGCAGCAGCAGCCGCTCGATCAGCACGCCGAAGATGCCGATGACGATGGGGGCCGCGATCAGCATCACCCAGTAGTTGATGCCGAGATACTCCATCGCCATCCACGTCAGGACGGCGCCGAGCATGAACAGCGCGCCGTGCGCGAAGTTGATGACGTTGAGCAGGCCGAAGATCACCGCCAGCCCGAGGCTCAGGATGGCATAGAACGAGCCGTTGACCAGCCCCAGGAGGAGCTGGCTCAACAGGCCGGGTAGGGAAATATTCATAGACGTATCAGCAAGCCTCTGGCCGTTTTTTCTTTCTCGCGGGGGCCGCCGCGCACGGCCGCCCGAAGCGGCCGGCCCGCCCTCCCCGCAAGGGGGGGGGTGGCGAAGCGACACGCAGTGCGCGCAGCCCGGGGGGTTACTTCCACAACGCGCACTTGCTTTCGGCCTTGGTGGTGAAGACCTCTTCACCCTTCAGCTTCTGGACCACCTTGTAGTAGTCCCACGGCTGCTTGGATTCGGCCGGCGACTTCACCTGCACCAGGTACATGTCGTGCACGAAGCGGCCGTCCTCGCGCACGTAGCCCTTGGCGTAGAAGTCGTCGATGGGCGTCTTCTTGATCTGCGCCATCACCGCGTCGGCATCGACGGTCTTGGCGGCCTGCACGGCCTTCAGGTAGGTCATGGTGGCCGAGTAGTCGGCGGCCTGGATGTCGGTGGGCATGCGCTTGGTCTTCTCGAAGAAGCGCTTGCCGAAGGCGCGCGTCTTGTCGTCGAGGTTCCAGTCCCAGCTGGTCGTCAGCAGCAGGCCTTCGGTGTTCTTCAGGCCCAGGCTGTGCACGTCGGTCACGAACACCAGAAGGCCGACCATCTTCATGGTCTTGGTGATGCCGAACTCCCTGGCCGCCTTGATTGCGTTCTGGGTGTCGCCGCCCGCGTTCGCGAGCGCCAGCACCTGGGCCTTGGAGTTCTGCGCCTGCAGCAGGAACGAAGAGAAGTCCGACGTGTTCAGCGGATGCTTCACGCTGCCCACCACGGTGCCGCCCTTCTCTTTCACGACCTTGGAGGCATCGGCTTCCAGCGCCTGTCCGAAAGCGTAGTCGGCCGTCAGGAAGAACCAGCTCTTGTCGCCGCGCGCAATCACGGCGCTGCCGGTGCCCTTGGCCAGCGCCACGGTGTCGTAGGCGTAGTGCACGGTGTACGGGCTGCACTGCTCGTTGGTGAGCGCCGAGCTGCCCGCGCCATTCACCACGAACACGCGCTTCTTCTCCTGCGCCACCTTGGCCATGGCCAGGCCGGTGCCCGAGCTGGTGCCGCCGAACAGCATCGTCAGGCCCTGCGTGTCGATCCACTCGCGCGCCTTGGAGGCGGCGATGTCGGCCTTGTTCTGGTGGTCGGCCTGCAGCAGCTCGATGGGCATGCCGTTGACCTTGCCGCCGAAGTCGTCGATGGCCATCTGGATCGCGAGAGCACCGTTCTTGCCCTCCACGTCGGCGTAGAGGCTCGACATGTCGGTGATGAAACCGATCTTGACCTTCTCCTGCGCCTGCACGGCGCCGGCGGCCAACGCGATGGCAAGCGAAACGGCCGAGAACACAGCTGTCTTTTTCATGATCATCAGACTCCAGTGAGGAAACGGAAAGTCGTGGGGGCCGCCGCGCACGGCCGCCCGAAGCGGCCGGCCCGCCCCCGGCAGGGGGTAGGCGAAGCGACACGAAGTGCGCGCAGCCTGGGGGCGAGCATTACTTCCAGAGGGCGCACTTGGTCTCGGCCTTGGTCGTGAAGACCTGGTCGCCCGGCAGCGTCTTGAGCACCTTGAGGTAGTCCCACGGCTTCTTGGACTCGGCGGGCGACTTCACCTCGACCAGGTACATGTCGTGGATGAAGCTGCCGTCGGCGCGGATCTGGCCCTTGCCGTAAAAGTCGTCGATCTTCATGCTCTTGAGCTGCGCCATCACCTTGTCGGAGTCGGTGGTCTTGGCGGCGGCCACGGCCTTCAGGTAGGTCATGGTGGCCGAGTAGTCGGCGGCCTGCACATCGGTGGGCATGCGCTTGGTCTTCTCGAAGAAGCGGTTGGCGAACTTGCGCGACTCGTCGTTCAGGTCCCAGTACCAGCTGGTGGTGTGCAGCAGGCCTTCGGTGTTCTTCAGGCCCAGGCTGTGGATGTCGCTCAGGAAGACCAGCAGGCCGGCGGTCTTCATGGTCTTGTTGATGCCGAATTCCTTGGCCGCCTTGATCGAGTTGATGGTGTCGCCACCGGCGTTGGCCAGGCCCAGGATCTGCGCCTTGGAGTTCTGCGCCTGCAGCAGGAAGGACGAGAAGTCCGACGCGTTCAGCGGATGGCGCACGGCGCCCACCACGGTGCCGCCCTTCTCCTTCACGACCTTGGTGGTGTCGGCTTCGAGCGCATGGCCGAAGGCGTAGTCCGCCGTCAGGAAGAACCAGCTCTTGCCGCCGCGATCGACCACCGCCGCGCCCGTGCCCTTGGCCAGCGCCACGGTGTCGTAGGCGTAGTGGATGGTGTACGGGCTGCACTGCTCGTTGGTGAGCACCGAGCTGCCGGCGCCGTTGTTGAAGTACACGCGCTTCTTTTCCTCCGCCACCTTGGCGGTGGCCAGCGCCACGCCCGAGTTGGTGCCGCCGAAGACCATCGTCACACCTGCAGTGTCGATCCACTCGCGCGCCTTGGAGGCGGCGATGTCGGCCTTGTTCTGGTGGTCGGCCGTCAGCAGCTCGATGGGCTGGCCCAGCACCTTGCCGCCGAAGTCGTCGATGGCCATCTGGATGGCGGTGGCACCGCCCTTGCCTTCGAGGTCGGC
The DNA here is from genome assembly GCF_030208835.1 of Variovorax sp. efr-133-TYG-130. NCBI lineage: Bacteria > Pseudomonadati > Pseudomonadota > Betaproteobacteria > Burkholderiales > Comamonadaceae > Variovorax > Variovorax sp. efr-133-TYG-130. The sequence continues at coordinate 89,607 of NZ_JARVTD010000011.1, forward strand.
ATACAGGCTCGACAGGTCGGTAACGAAGCCGATCTTCACTTTTTCCTGCGCCTGAACGGCGCCCGCGCTCATTGCGACGATGCCGACTGCGGTTGCGATGAGGCCGAGTTTCTTTTTGTTCATGCTGTTGTCTCCTTGAAGGACGGGTGATTGCCTGGTGTTTGTCCGGGGACACCGTGGAACCGGCTTTGCCGGGCCACCGGTGTCGCCCCCTGCAAGGGGGTTGGCGAAGCGACACGAAGTGCGCGAAGACTGGGGGTGGGCTTCATGCTAGACGCCGAGCAACTCGGTGAGCACCGGCATCCTGGCTTCCAGCTCCGCCGAGCCGAAAGTCAGCGCGATGCGGCCGTGCTCCATCACGTAGAAGCGGTCGGCCAGCGGCGCGGCAAAGCGGAAGTTCTGCTCCACCATGACGATGGTGTAGCCCTTGGCGCGCAGCGTGGTGATCATGCGGGCCAGCGCCTGCACGATGACCGGCGCCAGGCCTTCTGAAATCTCGTCGAGCAGCAGCAGCTTGGCGCCGGTGCGCAGGATGCGCGCCACGGCCAGCATCTGCTGCTCGCCGCCCGACAGGCGCGTGCCCTGGCTGTGGCGGCGCTCGGCCAGGTTGGGGAACATGGTGTAGATCTCGTCGACCGACATGCCCTGCCCCGCACCCTTCAGCTCGGGCGGCAGCATCAGGTTTTCCTCGCACGAAAGGCTGGCGAAGATGCCGCGCTCTTCCGGGCAGTAGCCGATGCCCAGGTGCGCGATGCGGTGCGTCGGCATGCCGATGGTCTCTTTGCCGTTGACCTCGATGCTGCCCTTGCGCGCGCCGGTCAGGCCCATGATGGCGCGCAGCGTGGTGGTGCGGCCCGCGCCGTTGCGGCCCAGCAGCGTGACGACTTCGCCCGGCTGCACGACCATGTCGACGCCGTGCAGCACGTGCGATTCGCCGTACCAGGCTTGCAGGCCCTTGATTTCGAGTGCGGCGGTCATGTCAGTGGGCACCTTGCATTTCGCCGTCGGTGGTGCCCATGTAGGCTTCCATCACCTGCGGGTTCTTCGAGACTTCCGCGTACGGCCCTTCGGCCAGCACCGCGCCGCGCTGCAGCACGGTGATGGTGTCGGCGATGGTCGAGACCACGCTCATGTTGTGCTCCACCATCAGGATGGTGCGCCCTGCCGACACGCGCTTGATGAGCTCGGCCACGCGGTGCACGTCTTCATGCCCCATGCCCTGCGTGGGCTCGTCGAGCAGCATGAGTTCGGGTTCCATGGCCAGCGTGGTCGCGATCTCGAGCGCGCGCTTGCGGCCGTAGGGCAGGTTCACGGTCTGCTCGTCAGCCAGTTCTTCCAGGCCGACTTCAGCCAGCAGTTCGCGGGCCCTGGCATCCAATGGCTTGAGCGACTTCTCGCTCTTCCAGAAGTGGTACGAGGTGCCGAGCCGGCGCTGCAGGCCGAGCAGCACGTTCTCCAGCAGCGTGAGATGCGGGAACACGGCCGAGATCTGGAACGAGCGGATGATGCCGCGCCGCGCGATCTGCGCCGGTCGCTCGCGCGTGATGTCCTGTCCATTGAAGAGGATCGTGCCGGTGGTCGGCTCGAGGAACTTCGTGAGCAGGTTGAAGCAGGTCGTCTTGCCGGCGCCGTTGGGGCCGATGAGCGCATGGATCGAGCCGCGCACCACCGAAAGGTTGACCTTGCTGACCGCGGTGAACCCTTTGAACTCCTTGGTGAGCTGGCGTGTTTCGAGGATGACGTCGCTCATCTCGCGGTGTCGCCCAGGTGCGTAAAGATAAAGTGGGTCATGCGGTCCATCTCAATGCGCCACCATCGAGCGCGGCCTGATTGTTGGTGGGCGCCCTGCGCTTGGATACTGGGGCAAATGCCTATGCTGCAGTGCAACCTGCGCAGGGCGGCGCAACGGCCCGATCAGCGACTGTCGTTGCAGCGACAAAGCGCATCCTGGCAACACTAAGACCTCTGCGGGAAACCCCGAGCGGGGTTCGCGGGGCGCTGCGTAGACTGAGGCGAACATGCTGAATTTCCGCTCTCCCGACTTCCTGACCGATCACGTGCTGCACACGCTGTCGTTCTACGAGCCGCGCTGCATCGACGCCTCGGGCGGCTTCTTCCATTTCTACAAGGACGACGGCACGGTGTACGACATGCGCACGCGGCACTTGGTGAGCAGCACGCGCTTCGTCTTCAACAATGCGATGGCCTACCGGCACTTCGGCAACCCGGCGCACCTGGCGGCGGCGCGGCACGGCCTGGCCTTCCTGCAGAGCGGCCACGCGCAACCCGGCGGCGGCTATGCGTGGCAGATCGACTGGCACCAGCAGCGCGCCACGGTGCAGGACAGCACCTGCCATTGCTACGGCCTGGCCTTCGTGCTGCTGGCGCATTCCCATGCGCTGATGGCCGGCATCGAAGAGGCCCATGCCGGGATCGTCCACACCTGGGACCTGATGGAACGGCACTTCTGGGAGCCGCGCCACCAGCTCTACGCTGACGAGGCCACGGCCGACTGGCGCGTGGGCGCCTACCGCGGGCAGAACGCCAACATGCATGCCTGCGAGGCGATGCTGGCCGCCTACGAGGCCACGCACGACACCCGCTACCTCGACCGCGCGCTGGTGCTGGCGGAATCCATCACCGGGCGGCAGGCCGCGCTGGCGGACGGGCTGGTGTGGGAGCACTACCGCGAGGACTGGTCGATCGACTGGGACTACAACCGCGACGACAAGACCAACATCTTCAGGCCTTGGGGCTTCCAGACCGGCCACCTGACGGAATGGGCCAAGCTGCTGCTGCAGCTGGAGCGCCACCTTGCCGCTGCCGGCCGCAAGGCCGACTGGATACTGCCGCGCGCGCAGCACTTCTTCGACACCGCCATGTTCCGCGGCTGGGACGCGGACAACGGCGGGCTGGTCTACGGCTTCGCGCCCGACGGCACCGTGTGCGATGGCGACAAGTATTTCTGGGTGCAGGCAGAAAGCTTCGCGGCAGCCGCGCTGCTGGCGGTGCGCACCGGCGAATCGGGCTACTGGGACTGGTACGACAGCATCTGGGCGTACAGTTGGGAGCACTTCGTCGACCACCGCCACGGCGCCTGGTATCGCATCCTCTCGCCGCGCAACAAGAAGATCAACGACGAGAAAAGCCCGGCCGGCAAGACCGACTATCACACCATGGGCGCCTGCTACGACGTGCTGCGCGCACTGAAGACCTCCGCCAAGTAAAAACCCCCAGGTCTTCTTGGCGAAGCCTGGGGGTTGGTGGGTTGCATGCGTGTCAGTGCGCGCCGGCTGCGGCGTCGCCGCCCGCGCCGCCCTTCTGCGGCCTTGCAAGCCACACCAGCGGGATCAGCAGCAGGAACAGGATCGCCGACGCATAGAAGATGTCGTTCGTGGCCAGCATGAACGACTGCTGGTCGACGATGCGGTTCAGCTGGCCCAGCACCTGCTCGGTGCTGAAGCCGCTGCTCGCCAGGCCCGACATCGCATTGGTCGCCGCGTTGTTGCCCTGGTTAACCGCCTCGGACAGCTGCGAGTGATGCAGCGCCGCGCGGTTTTCCCACAGCGTGGTGGTGATCGACGTGCCCATCGCGCCCGCCGTGATCCGCAGGAAGTTGGACAACCCCGACGCGGCCGGGATGCGGTCCGGCGTGAGGCCCGACAGCGTGATGGTCACCAGCGGGATGAAGAAGAAGGCCATCGCGATGCCCTGGATCACCGTCGGGATGATGATGGTGACGAAGTCGGCCTGCGTGTTGAAGTTCGACCGCATCCACAGCACCAGCGCGAACACCAGGAACGAGAAGGTCGCGTACCGCCGAGGGTCGATCTTGGCCACCGTGAGGCCCACCACCGGCGAGAAGAAGATCGCCAGCAGCCCCACGGGCGCCATGATCATCCCCGCCTGCGTGGCGGTGTAGCCCATCCACTGCTGCAGCCACAGCGGCAGCAGCACCACGTTGCCGAAGAACAGGCCGTAGGCCACGGCCGTTGCCACCGCGCCAGACCAGAAGTTGCGGCGCTTGAACAGCGACAGGTCGACCACCGGGTGCTTGTCGGTCAGCTCCCAGACCAGGAAGAACGCGAAACCGACCACGGCCACCACCGCCAGCGTCACGATCTGCGCCGAGTGGAACCAGTCGAGCTCCTTGCCCTTGTCGAGCATCAGCTGCAGCGAGCCCACCCACAGCACCAGCAGCGCGAGGCCGATGGCGTCGATCGGCACCCTGTGCGTGCTGCTCTCGCGCTTGCGGTACAGCGCCCAGGTGATGGCCGCCGCGACGATGCCCACGGGAATGTTGATGTAGAAGATCCACGGCCACGAGATGTTGTCGGTGATCCAGCCGCCCAGCAGCGGCCCCATCACCGGCGCGACCAGCGTGGTCATCGACCACATGGCCATCGCCAGGCCCGCCTTGGCGCGCGGGTAGCTCGACAGCAGCAGCGTCTGCGACAGCGGGATCATCGGCCCCGCGACGAAGCCCTGCAGCGCGCGAAACGCGATCAGCGTCGTCATGTTGGGCGCCAGGCCGCACAGCAGCGAGGCGACCATGAACAGGATCACGCTCGCCATGAACAGGCGCACCTGTCCGAAGCGCTGCGTCATGAAGCCGGTGAGCGGCACCGCGATGGCGTTGGCCACCGCGAAGCTGGTGATGACCCAGGTGCCTTGCGTGGTGCTCACGCCCAGGTCGCCCGAGATGGCAGGCAACGACACGTTCGCGATCGACGAATCGAGCACGTTCATGAAAGTTGCCGCAGACAGCGCGACCGTGCCCCAGACGCGGGCTGCGCCCTCGAGCGGCGGATGCGCAATGTAAGCAGGAGCAGCGGTGGCCATTGCGGGTCGCGCGAACTGAGCTGATTACCTGAAGAAGACCGCGCGGGCGATCAGCCCGGCTGGCCTTGCACGGCCACCGATGCACCGGCGGGCGCTGCCTTGGCCGGTGACGCGGCCGTGGCGGGCGCGCCGCGGCCGAGGTTGGCCGCGACGATGCGGTCCACTTCGGCGTCGGCGCCGCGGTCGAGCTGGCTGTAGACCTGCGTCTGCACCAGCGCGGCAGGGCGCGGCGCGTCGGCCAGCATCTTGCCGCTCTTGGACGAGATGTCGATCTCGGCGTCCATCGACAGGCCGATGCGCAGCGGGTTGACCTTCAGCTGTTCCGGGTCGAGCGCGATGCGAACGGGCACGCGCTGCACCACCTTGATCCAGTTGCCGGTGGCGTTCTGCGCGGGCAGCAGCGCAAAGGCGCTGCCGGTGCCCACGCCCAGGCCGGCCACCTTGCCGGTGTACTCGACCTTCTTGCCGTAGACGTCGGCGGTGAGCTTCACGGGCTGGTCGATGCGGATGTTGCGCAGCTGCACTTCCTTGAAGTTGGCGTCGACCCACAGCTGGTTGAGCGGCACGATCGACATCATCGGCGTGCCGGCGGCCACGCGCTGGCCGAGCTGCACGGTGCGCTTGGCGACGTAGCCATCGACCGGCGCGGGCATGGCCACGCGCTGCGTGGCGAGGTAGGCCTCGCGCACCTTGGCGGCGGCGGCCAGCACGCTGGGGTGCTGGGCCACGCTGGTGCCTTCGGTCAGCGACTGGTTGCTGACCAGCGCTTCCTTGGCGGCGACCACGCCGGCCTGCGCCGCCGCGAGCTGGCTTCTGGCGGTGTCGAGCTGCGTCTCGGCGTGGTTGAGTTCTTCCTTCGACACGGCGCCGTTGCCCGACAGCGCGCGGCGGCGCTGCAGGTCGTCCTGCGCCTTGGCGACGTCGCTCTGCGCCTTCACGATGTCGGACTGGCGCAGCGTGACCTGCGCGGCCAGCGAGCCGTTGTTGGCGTACAGCGTGCGCACCTGGCGCACGGCCTGCGCGAGCGCGGCCTCGGCCTGCTCGAGCGCCACCTTGGCGTCGGCCGGGTCGAGCTGCACCAGCGGCTGGCCGGCCTTCACGAAGTCGGTGTCGTCGGCGTTGATGGCCATGACGGTGCCGCCGATCTGCGGGGTGATCTGGATCACGTTGCCCGACACGTAGGCGTTGTCGGTGTCCTCGTAGTGGCTGGCGACCAGCCATTCGTAGAGGCCCCAGCCGCCGCCGGCGACGATGACCACCGCGGCAAGCGCGGTGAGTGCGCGGCGGCGCTTGCCGTTGCTGGCGGGCGCCTCCGCAGCGGCGGGAGCTGCGGCTGCAGCGGGCGTCGGAGTGTTGTTATCGCTCATGATGAAGTTCTTTCCGAAGACGAATGAATCAGGTCTGTTCAGTTCTGCGCGGCCGGGGCTGCAGCCGTGGTTGTGGAGGGCGGCTGCCAGCCGCCACCCAGCGCGCGGGCCAGCGCCACCTGCGTGTCGAGCGCGCGCGCGGCGAGGTCGACCGCCAGGCGGCGTTGCTGCAGCACGGAGGTTTCCGCAGTCAGCACGTTGAGGTAGTTGCCGAGGCCCGCGCGGTAGCGCTGCACGGCGATGTCGTAGGCGCCTTCGGCCGCGGTCTGTGCGGCGCGCTGCTCGGCCTGCTGGCGTGCGATCGACTGCGCGCTCGTCACCTGGTCGGCGGCGTCGCGCACCGCGTCGATCACGGTGGCGTTGTAGCTTTCGATGGCCACATCGAGGTCGGCCGACTTGCCGCGCAGGTTGGCGCGCAGCTTGCCGCCTTCGAAGATCGGCAGGCTGATGGCGGGGCCCACGCCCCACTGCTCGCTGCCCGACTTCAACAGCTTGCCGAAGCCCAGCGCCTGGAAGCCGGCGAAGGCCGTGAGGTTGACGTTGGGATAGAACAGCGTCTTGGCATTGGCCACGTCGCTGGTGGCGGCCTCCACGCGCCACCGAGCGGCGGCGATGTCGGCGCGGCGGCCCAGCAGGTCGGCCGGAATGTTCGCCTGCAGCGCAATGGGCTTGACCTCGCCCAGCAGCGGCGGCTTGAGCGACTGCGACACGTTGGGCTGGGCCACGAGCGCGTCGAGCGCATGCTGCTGAAGCGCGATCTGCTCGTTGAGCGATTCGATCTGCTGGCGGGCTTCGGGCAGGCCGCCTTCGCTCTGGCGCAGTTCGAGGCTGGTGTCGAGGCCGGCGGAGACGCGGTCGCGCACGAGCCGGAGCGTTTCGTCGCGTTGCGCCAGGGTGCGCCTGGCCACGGTGAGCTGGTCGTTCAGTCGGGCCCACTGGAAGTAGCTGCGCGCCACGTTGCTCGCGAGCAGCACGCGGGCCGCGTCGGCATCGGCAGCGGCGGCGTTGGCAGCGCCGATGGCGGTGTCGAGCGCGCTGCGGTTCTTGCCGAAGAAGTCGAGCTCCCAGCTCGCGCCGAGCTGCAGCAGGCCGATGTTCTGGATCGAGCCGCCCAGCGGTGCCGGGTAGATGTAGTTGCTGTTGAACTTCTGGCGGTTCAGGTCGAGCTCGCCGTTGACCTTGGGCTTGAGGGCGGCGCCAGCGATGTCGGCGGAAGCCTGCGCACGTGCGAGGCGGGCTTGCGCGACCTGCAGGTTGGGGTTGCCGGCCACGGCCTGGTCGATGAGCGTGTTGAGCTGCGGATCGCCGAAGGCGAGCCACCACTGGCTGTCGAGGCGGGAAACCGGCACCGCGGCGCTGTCGGGGGCGATGCCCAGCGACGACGCGTCGCGCAGCTTGGCCTGCGAGCCGATGCCGGCCATGTCGGCGCAGCCTGCCAATGCGACCACCAGCAGTGCGGCAGCCACGACGGGAGTGCGACGCAGCGCGCGCACGGCGAGGGAATCAGTCATTTTTATCTCCACGGGCTGCGAGAGCCTGTGCGTTGTCGAGGATGCGGCGCAGGTAACCCTTGAGCTGCTCCCATTCCTCGGTTGTGAAACCTGCGAGATGTTCGTTCTGCACGCGGCTGAGCACGTACGGCACTTCCTTGGCGGCGGCACGGCCTTCGTCGGTGAGTTCGATGTTGACGACGCGGCGGTCTTCCAGCGACCTCACGCGGCGGCAGAGGCCCTTGGCTTCGAGGCGGTCGAGCAGGCGCGTCATGGCGCCGGTGTCGAGCTCGCAGGCGCGGGCCAGTTCGGCCACGGTGGTGGCGGCGCCGACGTGCAATTTGTACAGCGGCACCCATTGCGGATAGGTCGGCCCGCCGGGCTCGCACATGCGGGTTTCCACTGCCTGCCCTACTGCCGTCACGATGCGGCGCATCAGATAGCCGATGCTGTCTTCGGTCAAGTACGTCTCCGCTCGGTAGAAAACAGGCGGGCGACGCTCTGCGTCGGCGGAGGCCGGCGCGGCTTCTGGGGTGTTTGCATCGCTCATGCCCAAAATATTAGCTGCCGAGGCAATTATTGTCAAGGCCGCCTTTGTAGGGGCAAGGGTTCGGTAGAATCGCTCCATGGCTTCTACCCCTCCGTCTTCCATGGCCAAGGGCTCGCCCCGGTCGCTGTCGGGCCTGAGCCCTTTTCTTCGCCCCTACCGGGTCCAGATCGTCCTGGCGGGGGTGTTTCTGGTGATGGCGGCTGTCACTACGCTGGCTTTCCCTATCGCCTTGCGCAGCCTGATTGACGGAGGCTTCGTCAACCCCGACAAGGGCGCGCAGACGATGGCGCTGCGCGACCACTTCGGCGCCCTCTTCGCCGTGGCCGTGGCGCTGGGTCTTTTCTCCGCCGCGCGCTTCTACACGGTGAGCTGGCTGGGCGAGCGCGTCACGGCGGACATCCGCAACGCGGTCTACGGGCACGTGCTGAAGCAGAGCCCGGCGTTCTTCGAGACCACGCAGACCGGAGAGGTGCTGTCGCGCCTCACGGCGGACACCACGCTGGTCCAGACGGTCGTCGGCTCCTCGCTCAGCATGGGCTTGCGCAACGCGGTCATGGGCGTGGGCGCGCTGGCCGTGCTGGTCTGGACCAATCCTTATGTGATGGTGCAGGTGCTGGGCATCCTGGTGCTGGTGGTGCTGCCGAGCATGTGGTTCGGCCGCCGCGTGCGCAAGCTGTCGCGCGCCAGCCAGGACCGCGTGGCCGATTCGAGCGCCATCGCCGCCGAGGTGCTGAACGCGATTCCGGTGGTGCAGAGCTACACGGCCGAGGACCGCGAAGCCTCGCGCTTCAACGGCTCGACCGAAAACGCCTTCCGCACCGCGGTGCGCCGCACCAAGGCGCGCTCCGTGCTGGTGGCGTTCATCATCATCGCCACCTCGGCAGCGCTGCTCTGGGGCCTGTACCAGGGCACGCAGGCGGTGCTGCGCGGCGACATCACGGCCGGCCACCTGGGCCAGACGGTCGTGTACGTCGCCATTCTTGCCAGCGCCACCGCGGTGCTCGGCGAGGTCTACGGCGACCTGCTGCGCGCAGCCGGCGCCACCGAGCGCCTGATGGAGCTGCTGCACGCGCCCGCCGCCATCGTCTCCCCGGCCAACCCGGCGGTCACGCCGGTGCCTGCCGCCGGCAGCGCCATCCGCTTCGACGCGGTGACCTTCCATTACCCCTCGCGGCCGGGCACGCCGGCGCTGCGCGACTTCAGCCTCGACATCGCGCCGGGCGAAACAGTGGCGCTGGTCGGCTCGAGCGGCGCCGGCAAGAGCACGGTGTTCCAGCTGCTGCTGCGCTATTACGACCCGCAATCCGGCCGGCTGGTGCTCGACGGCGCGCCGCTGACTTCGCTCGCCCTGCCCGACCTGCGCACCCGCATCGGCCTGGTTCCGCAGGATGCGGTGATCTTCTCGGCCAGCGCTTTCGAGAATATCCGCTATGGCCGCCCCGAGGCCACCGCCGAAGAAGTGCACGCGGCCGCCCGCGCCGCCTTCGCCCACGACTTCCTGCAGGCCCTGCCCGAGGGCTACGACACTTTCCTCGGCGAGCGCGGCGTGCGCCTGTCGGGCGGGCAGCGTCAGCGCATCGCGATCGCGCGGGCCATGCTCATGAATCCGCCGCTGCTGCTGCTCGACGAAGCCACGAGCGCGCTCGACGCGGAGAGCGAGCGCATGGTGCAAGCCGCGCTCGAGTCGGCCATGGAAGGCCGCACGACGCTGGTGATCGCGCACAGGCTGGCAACGGTGCAGAAGGCCGACCGCATCATCGTGCTGGACCACGGCGGCATCGTCGAACAGGGAACGCATGCGACCCTGGTGGCACAAGGCGGCGTGTATGCACGCCTCGCGGCGCTGCAGTTCACGGCCTGAGCAGGCCGTTTGGCTGCTACTGCAGCGTTTCCTTCAGCGCGGCGGGAATCGGCAGCGCCATCACCGGGATGCCCTCGTCGAGCAGCGCTTCGGTCTGCTCGGGCGTTGCCTGCCCGCGGATGCCGCGCTCGCGGGCTTCGCCGTAGTGCATCTTGCGGGCCTCGTCGGCAAAGCGCTCGCCGACGTCTTCGGTCTTGGCCAGCACCTCGCGCACGGCGCGCATCCAGCGGGCTTCGGGCGAGAGGTCGGCGGGGGCGTTCGGGGCGACAGCCGCGGGCGCCACGGCTTCCGGCGCCTTGGCATTGCCCAGGTTCAGGCGCGGCGCGCTCAGCAGCTTGACGATGGCGGTGTCGCCGCAGACCGGGCATTCGACCAGCCCGCTCGCCAGTTGGCTGTCGAAGGCTTCGTTGGACGCGAACCAGCCTTCGAAGCCATGGCCGTGTGCGCAGCGGAGATCGAGAACCTTCATGCGCGGATTATCCCGCGCCGCCTTGGGAGCCCAGGGCCGTCCAGTCCAGTGCCCATGCGCCCGAAATGACGTTCTGCAGCCAAAGGGTGCAGGTCAGCGTCTTGGCATCGGTGACGGTGCCGTCGCGGCACCAGCCGGCCAGCTCTTCGGGCGTGGCCGTGAACACGTCGAGGAACTCGCCGTGGTCGAGCTGGCGTTCGCCGAGCGAAAGGCCGCGCGCGAAATAGATGTGGATGATTTCCGTCGAGTACGCCACCGCCAGGTGCATGGCACCCGCATGCGCCCATTCGCGCGCGGTGTAGCCGGTTTCCTCGAGCAGTTCGCGCTTGCCGCAGACGAAGGGGTCTTCGCCCGCGTCGAGCTTGCCGGCCGGGAACTCGACCATCACGTGGCCGACGGGGTAGCGGAACTGGCGCTCGAGCACCACCCGGCCGTCGTCCAGCATCGGAATCACCACCACCGCGCCGGGGTGCACCACGTATTCGCGCGTGGCGGTATTGCCGTCGGGCAGGCGGATGGTGTCGCGCTTGGCCTTGAGGAAATTGCCCTTGAAGAGGTCTTCGCTCTTCGTGAGCTCTTCCCTCAGGTGCGAATCGGAAGTGGAAGATGCAGTCGTCATGTCGTCCTCAATGCCTGTGTTTCATCAGGTAGCGCCAGGTGAACCCCGGAAAGGCGAGCACGATGAACAGCGAGCCCGTCACCGCATAGAACTCCCAGCCCTGCGCCGCGATCTGCCCTGCCCTGCGCTCGAACAGCAGCCCGATGCCACCAGCCAGAAAGTACAAGACCACCAGCTCGGCGAGCCGCACCGCGAGCGACTTGGCATTCGTCGACAGCGGCACGACGCCGAACAGGCGGTCGTTGAAGAACGGCAGGTTGGCGGCCACGAGGGCCACCAGCAACACGACCCAGACAGACGCGGTTTGCGACACCCGAGGTCGGCCGCGTCAGTGGGCCAGCGTGGCCACGATCGCGTCGTAGCAGAGCGTCATCAGTCCGCCGGGCACGATGCCCAGGATCAGGATCAGCGCGCCGTTGATGGTGAGCACGGTGCGCACGTCGCGCGGTGCCGACACGGTGGTGGCCGTGACCGGTGCGTCGAAGTACATGACCTTGACCACGCGCAGGTAGTAGAACGCGCCGATCAGCGACATCATCACCGCGAACACCGCCAGGCCGATGTAGATGGCGTGGCCCGAGGCGATCAGCGCCTGCAGCACCGCCAGCTTGGCGTAGAACCCGACCAGCGGCGGCAGGCCTGCCAGCGAGAACATCGCGATGGCCATCACGCCTGCGTACAGCGGGCTGCGCTGGTTGAGGCCGGCGAGATCGGTGATCTCTTCGCTCTCGAAGCCCTCGCGTGCCAGCAGCAGGATGATGCCGAAGCTGGCCAGCGTGGTCAGCACGTAGGTCACGATGTAGAACATCGAAGCGCTGTAGGCGTACTGGGCGTTGTACGTGCCCTGCTGGTCCGAGCCGGCGACAAGGCCGAGGAGCATGAAGCCCATCTGCGAGATGGTCGAATACGCCAGCATGCGCTTCAGGTTGCTCTGCGCGATGGCGGCCAGGTTGCCGACCAGCAGCGAAGCGATGGCGAGCACGGCCAGCATCTGCTGCCAGTCGATGGCCAGCGGCTGCAGCGCGTCGACCAGCAGGCGGATGATGATGGCGAAGGCGGCCAGTTCAGGCGCGGCGCCGATCAGCAGCGTGATCGCGGTCGGTGCGCCCTGGTAGACGTCGGGCACCCACATGTGGAACGGCGCAGCGCCCACCTTGAATGCCAGGCCGGCCACGATGAACACCAGGCCGAACACCAGCACCTGGTGGTTCACCTTGCCGCTCGCGATGGTCTTGAAGACTTCGTTGACGTCGAGCGAGCCGGTCGCGCCGTACATCATCGACAGGCCATACAGCAGGAAACCGCTGGCCATCGCGCCGAGCACGAAGTACTTCATGGCGGCTTCGCTGGCCACCGCGTTGTCGCGGCGCAGCGCCACCAGCGCATAGCTCGACAGCGTGAGCAGTTCGAGGCCCAGGTAGATCAGCAGGAAGTTGCTGCCCGAGATCATCACGAACATGCCCAGCAGCGCGAACATGCTGATGGTGAAGAGCTCGCCGCCGCGCAGCATCTCGCGGTCGCCCGCATAGGGACGGCCGTAGACCAGCGTGACCATCAAGGCAACGGTGGCGAAGCACTTGAGCCAGTTGCCCATCGGGTCGCTGACGACCATGCCGCCGAAACCGTAGGCGGTCTTGCCGTCGTGGGCCTGGAGGCCCGACAGCACGGCGACCACGGCCAGCGTGAGCAGCGTCAGCACATAGGTGCGGGTACGGCGCGGGCTCGTGTCCGACAGGTCGACCAGTGCAATGATGCAGGTCATGACCAGCAACACGATTTCAGGGTAGATCGTGACCCAGCTGATTTTGTCAATCATCTCGTTCTCTTCTTCAGCGTGGCATCAGGAGGGCAGCTTCGAAACTGCCACGTGGCGCAGGAGCTCGGTCACCGAGGCATCCATTGCATCAGTGAAGGGCTTCGGATACAGGCCCATCCACAGCACGGCAATTGCCAGCAGGGCCAGCATCAGGAATTCGCGGGCATTGATGTCCTTGAGTTCCTTGACGTGGTCGTTGCCGACCGGGCCGAGGTACACGCGCTTGTACATCCACAGGGTGTAGGCCGCGCCGAAGATCAGTGCGGTGGCGGCGCCAAGGCCGATCCAGAAGTTGGCCTTGACGGCACCCAGGATCACCATCCACTCGCCCACGAAACCGGCGGTGCCCGGCAGGCCGCAATTGGCCATGGCGAACAGCAGCGCGAACGCGGCGAACTTGGGCATGGTGTTGACCACGCCGCCGTAGTCGGCGATCTGGCGCGAGTGCACGCGGTCATACAGCACGCCGATGCCCAGGAACATGGCGCCCGACACGAAGCCGTGCGCAATCATCTGCACGATGCCGCCGGACACGCCCAGCTCGTTGAAGATGAAGAAGCCGAGCGTCACGAAGCCCATGTGGGCGACAGACGAGTAAGCCACCAGCTTCTTCATGTCCTGCTGCACCAGCGCGACCAGGCCCACGTAGATCACCGCGATCAGCGACAGCGCGATCATGAGCCAGGCCCATTCGTGCGAGGCGTCGGGAGCGATCGGCATCGAGAAGCGCAGGAAACCGTAGGCACCCAGCTTCAGCATGATCGCGGCCAGCACGGCGGAGCCGCCGGTGGGCGCCTCGACGTGCACGTCGGGCAGCCAGGTGTGCACCGGCCACATCGGCACCTTCACGGCGAAGGCCGCGAAGAAGGCAAAGAACAGGAAGGTCTGCGCGGTCGAACCCAGCGGCAGCTTGTGCCAGGCCAGGATGTCGAAGCTGCCGCCCGACTTGTTGTACAGGAAGATCAGCGCCACCAGCATCAGCAGCGAGCCGAGCAAGGTGTACAGGAAGAACTTGAACGCCGCGTAGATCTTGTTCGGGCCGCCCCAGATACCGATGATCAGGTACATCGGGATCAGCGTGGCTTCGAAGAACACGTAGAACAGCACGCCGTCGAGCGCGGCGAACACGCCGATCATGAAGCCCGACAGGATCAGGAACGCGCCCATGTACTGGTTCACGCGTTCGGTGATCACTTCCCAGGCGGAAATGACGACGATGACCGTGATGAACGACGTCAGCAGCACCAGCCAGAGCGACAAGCCGTCGACCCCGAGGTGGTAGTTGACGTTGAAGCGCGAGATCCAGCTCGTCTTCTCGACGAACTGCATGGCGGCGGTTCCGTTCTGGAAGCGCGTGAACAGCGGCACCGTGACCAGGAAGCTCACGATGGCACCGACGAGCGCGACCCAACGGACGCCCCTGGCGTGCTCGTCACGGCCAAACGCCAGCAGCACGGCGCCGAATGCGATCGGCACCCAGATGGCAAGGCTCAACAAACCCATTTTTCTTTTTCTCCAGCGCTTAGGCTCAGCGTTTGAACCAGACGAAGTACGTCATCAGGACGAAGATGCCGAGCAGCATCGCGAAGGCGTAGTGATAGATGTAGCCCGACTGCATCCAGCGCACCACACCCGAAATCCGGCCGATCACTTTCCACGAACCGTTCACGACGGCGCCGTCGATCAGGGCCTGGTCGCCGCCCTTCCACAGGCCGGTGCCGAGGGCACGGGTGGCGCGGGCGATGACGTTCTCGTTGAACCAGTCCATGTAGTACTTGTTCTCGAGCAGGCGGTAGATCGGGCCGAAGGCACGCTTGATGGCGGCCGGCAGCGCCGGGTTGATCATGTACATGTACCAGGACAGGACCACGCCGGCCAGCGCCAGCCAGAACGGCGCCGTCGTCAGGCCGTGGATGGCCATGGCCACCGGGCCGTGGAAGCCCTCTTCCAGCTCCTTCATGGCGTGGTGCTTGGCACCGTCCACGAAGATCGCGTTCTTGAAGAACTCGCCGAACAGCATCGGCTCGATCGTCATGAAGCCGATCACCACCGACGGGATGGCCAGCAGCACCAGCGGCAGCCAGACGACCCAGGGCGACTCGTGCGGCTTGTGGTCGTGGTGGCCATGGCCGTGGTCGTCGTGCGCATGGTCGTCATGGTGCGCGTCGGGGTTCTGGTCGTAGCGTTCCTTGCCGTGGAAGACCAGGAAGTACATGCGGAACGAATAGAACGCCGTGATGAACACGCCGGCCAGCACCGCGTAGTACGCGAAGTTCGCGCCCCACAGGTGGCTTTCGTGCACCGCTTCGATGATGCTGTCCTTGGAGTAGAAACCGGCGAAGAACGGCGTGCCGATCAGCGCGAGCGAACCCAGCAGCGAGGTGATCCAGGTGATGGGCATGTACTTGCGCACGCCGCCCATCCAGCGGATGTCCTGGTTGTGGTGCATGCCGATGATCACCGAGCCGGCACCCAGGAACAGCAGCGCCTTGAAGAACGCGTGCGTCATCAGGTGGAACACCGCGACCGAGTAGGCCGAGGCACCCAGCGCCACCGTCATGTAGCCGAGCTGCGACAGCGTCGAGTACGCGACCACGCGCTTGATGTCGTTCTGGATGATGCCCAGGAAGCCCATGAACAGTGCGGTGATGGCGCCGATCACGAGGATGAAGCTCAGTGCCGTGTCGCTCAGCTCGAACAGCGGCGACATGCGCGCCACCATGAAGATGCCGGCGGTCACCATGGTTGCCGCGTGGATCAGCGCCGAGATGGGGGTCGGGCCTTCCATCGAGTCGGGCAGCCACACGTGCAGCGGGAACTGCGCGCTCTTGCCCATCGCGCCGATGAACAGGCAGATGCAGATCACGGTGATGAGCATCCACTCGGTGCCCGGGAACGTGATGCCGGCCAGCGTGCCTGCCTTGGCGAAGGCTTCGGTGTAGTTCAGCGTGCCGGCGTAGGCGGCGATCAGGCCGATGCCCAGGATGAAGCCGAAGTCGCCCACGCGGTTGACCAGGAACGCCTTCATGTTCGCGAAGATCGCGGTCGGCTTGTTGAACCAGAAACCGATCAGCAGGTACGACACCAGGCCCACTGCCTCCCAGCCGAAGAACAGCTGGAGCATGTTGTTGCTCATGACGAGCATCAGCATCGAGAAGGTGAACAGCGAGATGTACGCGAAGAAGCGGTTGTAGCCGTCGTCTTCTTCCATGTAGCCGATGGTGTAGATGTGGACCATCAGCGACACGAAGGTCACGACGCACATCATCATGGCGGTGAGGCCGTCGACCATGAAGCCGACTTCCATCTTCAGGCCGCCAACGACCATCCACTCGTAGAGGGTGGCGTTGAAGCGGGCACCGTCGACGATCACGCTCTTGAGCGTCATGGCCGAGATGATGAAGGCGACCAGCACGCCCAGGATGGTCAGCGAATGCGTGACCTTGCGGCCGATGTGATTGCCGCCGAACTTGGTGCCGAACAGGCCGGCGATGGCTGCGCCGACCAGGGGTGCCAGGGGCACGGCCAGCAAGGTGGATGCGGAAAGGGTTGCGCTCATGTTGCTGTCAACCCTTGAGCGAGTTGAGTTCGTCCACGTTGATGTTCGACTTGTTGCGGAACAGCAGAACCAGCAGAGCCAGCCCGATGGCCGACTCGGCCGCGGCCACCGTCAGGATGAAGAACACGAAGATCTGTCCGTGCATGTCGCCCAGGAAGTGGGAGAACGCCACGAAGTTCATGTTGACCGCCAGCAGCATCAGCTCGATGGCCATCAGCAGAACGATCAGGTTCTTGCGGTTCAGGAAGATGCCGATCACGGAGAGCGCGAAGAGCATCGCGCCGAGCGAAAGAAAGTGTCCGAGCGTGAGCGTCATGCCTTGTTTTCCTTTGCCGCGTCCGCAGTTGCTGCTTCAGCCACCGGTTCGGCGGCGCGCGTCGCGGGCATCTGCACGATGCGCACGCGGTCACGCGCCTTCACGCGAACCTGGTCGGCCGGGTTGGTGTACTTGCTGTCCTTGCGAGTGCGCAACGTCAGGGCAATGGCGGCCACGATGGCCACGAGCAGGATGACAGCGGCAATTTCGAGCGGATACAGGTATTGCGAATACAGCAGCTTGCCGAGTTCGAGCGTGTTCGAACTGTCGGGGGCCATGGCACCGCTGGTGACGCGCGCCTCGCCGAGGCGGAAGCCGCCCATCAGCACGGCGGCCATTTCGAGCGCGATGAGCGCGCCTACGCCCGCCGCCAGCGGAAAGTGCTTCCAGAAGCCCTCTCGCAGGCTGTCGACGTTGATGTCCAGCATCATCACGACGAACAGGAACAGCACCATCACGGCGCCGACATACACCAGCACCAGCGAGATCGCGAGGAACTCGGCGCGCAGCAGCAGCCAGATGGCCGATGCCTGGAAGAAAGCCAGCACCAGGTACAACGCGGCGTACACGGGGTTGCGGGAAGTGATGACGCGGAACGCTGCGAACAGCAGCACCGCGGCAAACAGATAGAACAGACCGGTCTTGACGTCCATTGGAATTCGAATTGGTACGGGGTTCGGGCTGGTCGGATCAGCGGTACTTGGCGTCGGCCGCCTTGTTCGCTGCAATTTCTTTTTCGTAGCGATCGCCAACGGCCAGCAGCATGTCCTTGGTGAAGTACAGGTCGCCGCGCTTTTCACCGTGGTATTCGAAGATGTGCGTCTCGACGATCGAGTCGACCGGGCAGCTTTCTTCGCAGAAGCCGCAGAAGATGCACTTGGTCAGGTCGATGTCGTAGCGCGTGGTGCGGCGCGAGCCGTCGTCGCGCACATCGGATTCGATGGTGATGGCCAGCGCCGGGCAGACGGCTTCGCAGAGCTTGCAGGCAATGCAGCGCTCTTCGCCGTTTTCGTAGCGGCGCAGTGCGTGCAGGCCGCGGAAGCGCGGCGACAGCGGCGTCTTCTCTTCGGGGAACTGCACGGTGATCTTGCGGGCGAAGGCGTACTTGCCGGTGATGGCCAGGCCCTTGAACAGCTCGAACAGCATGAAGCTGCCCAGGAAGTCCTTGAGCGAGAACGGCGCGGACGGTGTTGCGGTGTGCGCAGCAGACATGATTGTTGGCGCTTCCTGTTATTTCCAGATGTTGAACGGCGTCTGCATCCAGCCACCGACCACGACCAGCCACACGAGGGTGACGGGAATGAAGATCTTCCAGCCCAGACGCATGATCTGGTCATAGCGGAAGCGCGGGAACGTCGAGCGGACCCACAGGAACATGGTGACGACGCAGAAAGTCTTCGCGCCCAGCCAGATCCAGCCCGGAATGAAGCTCAGGAACTCGAACGGGGGCAGCCATCCGCCGAGGAACAGCACCACGGTCAGGATCGAGACGAGCCACATGTTGGCGTACTCGGCTAGGAAGAACATCGCGAAGCTCATGCCCGAGTACTCGATCATGTGGCCGGCAACGATTTCCGACTCGCCTTCCACCACGTCGAACGGGTGGCGGTTGGTTTCGGCCAGGCCCGAGATGAAGTACACGACGAAGATCGGCAGCAGCGGCAGCCAGTTCCACGACAGGAAGCCGACGCCCATGTTGGCGAACATGCCCTTGCCCTGGACGTTCACGATCTCGCTCATGTTCAGGCTGCCGGTGACCATCAGCACCACGACGAAGCAGAAGCCCATCGCGATTTCGTAGCTCACCATCTGTGCCGAGGCGCGCAGCGCGCCCAGGAAGGCGTACTTCGAGTTCGAGGCCCAGCCGGCGATGATCACGCCGTACACCTCGAGCGAGGTGATGGCCATCACGAACAGCAGGCCGGCATTGATGTTGGCCAGCGCCACGTCGGGGCCGAAGGGAATCACGGCCCATGCGGCGAGCGCCGGCATGATGGTCATGATCGGGCCCAGCAGGAACAGGCCCTTGTTGGCGACCGTCGGAAGAATGATTTCCTTGGTCATCAGCTTGAGCGCGTCGGCGATCGGCTGGAGCAAGCCCAGCGGTCCGATGCGGTTCGGGCCGATACGGATCTGCGTGAAGCCGATGGCCTTGCGTTCCCACAGCGTGAGGTACGCCACGGCCAGCATCAGCGGGATCACGACCACGATGATCTTGATCAGCGTCCAGACCACGGGCCAGACCACGCCGGTCCACCAGCCTGCGGCAACCAGCCCCTGGCCGAAGCCGTGAATGGTGTCGACGATCATGCCAGTGCCTCCTCGGCACGAGCGGCCACGTTCGAACCAGCAGATGCGTTGCGTGCGTCGGCGGTCAGTTGCAGCGACGGCGCGCGGCGCACGATCGAGTCGAGCTGGTAGATGCTCGCCACCACGGGCGCGGCAACCACGCCGCTGGAAGCGACTGCATTGGCGGAGGTCGCGTTGCTCAGTGCGTTCGCGGGAACGGCGCCCTTGTCACCCACCGTGGCCAGCACTTCGGCGGTCGATTCGAACGCGAAGCCCTGCAGGCCCAGCAGGTTGGCCAGCACGCGCAGCACCTTCCACGCCGGGCGCGTTTCGCCTTGCGGCTTCACGACGGCATGGAAACCTTGCATGCGGCCTTCGGCATTGACGAAGGTGCCAGGGGTTTCGGTGAACGGAGCGATCGGGAGCAGCACGTCGCTGAACTCGAGGTTGGCCTTGAAGGGGCTCAGCGTGACGACCATCTGCGCATTGCCGATGACATCGGCCGCGGCCTTGCCTGCAGCCGAGTCGAACACCGGCTCGGTGTTCAGCAGCAGCACGGCCTTCAGGCCGGAGCCGGCGGCGAGCATGCGGCCGGCATCGAGGCCGCCGTTCTTCGGGAACGCGCCGACGAGCTGCGCGCCCACGGTGTTGGCGGCTTCGGTCAGGTAGCCGACGGTGGCGCCGGTTTGCGCGCCGATCCAGTTCGCCAGCGCCAGCAGGCTGCTGGCCTGGGCGTGGTGGGCGGCGGCGTTGCCGAGCAGCACGGCCTTGCGTTCACCGCTGAGCAGCGAGGCCGCGATGGCCTTGGCGGCGTCGTCCGGTGCGTTCTTCGGGGCCAGCGGCGCGGCTGCGCCATTGGTCTCGCCGATGGCGGCGGCCACAGCGGCCAGCGCCTCGACCCACTGGTCGGCTTCGACGATGCTCGACTGCGCCACGTCGATGGCCCAGGCGTTGCGGTCGGCCATGAGGCTGGCCGAGGTGATCACCGACAGCGCGGCGCCCTTGCGCACGGCCTGGCGGATGCGCTGTGCGAACAGCGGATGTTCCTTGCGCAGGTTCGAGCCGACGACCAGCGCGCGCTGCACTTGCGTGAGCGAGGCGATCGAGGTGCCGAGCCAGCGCACGCCTTCGAACGCCGTGAATTCGGCGTTGCGCAGGCGGTAGTCGATGTTGTCGCTGCCGAGCTCACGCGTGAGCATGGTGGCGAGCTGCAGCTCTTCGAGCGTGCTGTGCGGGCTGACCAGCGTGCCGATGCTCTGCGCACCGTGGTCGGCCTTGATCTGCTTGAGGCCGTTGGCGACGTACTCGAGCGCCGTCTGCCAGTCGACCTGCTGCCATTGGCCGCCCTGCTTCAGCATGGGCTGCGTCAGGCGCTCGGTGCCGTTGAGCGCTTCGTACGAGAAACGGTCGCGGTCGGCGATCCAGCATTCGTTGACGTCTTCGTTCTCGAGCGGCACCACGCGCATCACGCGGTTGTTCTTGACCTGGACGATCAGGTTGGCGCCGGTGGAATCGTGCGGACTCACCGACTTGCGGCGCGACAGTTCCCAGGTGCGGGCGCTGTAGCGGAACGGCTTGCTCGTGAGCGCGCCGACCGGGCAGATGTCGATCATGTTGCCCGACAGCTCGGAGTCGACCGAGTCGCCGACGAAGGTCTCGATTTCGGAGTGCTCGCCGCGGTGCGACATGCCGAGCTCCATCACGCCGGCCACTTCCTGGCCGAAGCGGACGCAGCGCGTGCAATGGATGCAGCGGCTCATTTCTTCCATGCTGATCAGCGGGCCGACGTCCTTGTGGAACACGACGCGCTTTTCTTCCTCGTAGCGCGAGGAAGAACCGCCGTAGCCCACGGCCAGGTCCTGCAGCTGGCATTCGCCGCCCTGGTCGCAGATGGGGCAATCCAGCGGGTGGTTGATCAGGAGGAACTCCATGACCGACTGCTGCGCCTTGATGGCCTTCTCGCTCTTGGTGCGAACGATCATGCCTTGCGTGACGGGCGTGGCGCAGGCCGGCATCGGCTTGGGCGCTTTTTCCACGTCGACGAGGCACATGCGGCAATTGGCCGCGATGCTGAGTTTCTTGTGATAGCAGAAGTGCGGGATGTACGTGCCCGCCTTGTCGGCCGCATGCATCACCATGCTGCCTTCGGTCACTTCGACCTTCTTGCCGTCGAGTTCGATTTCGATCATGAGTATGTTTCTTCTCGCGCTCAGGCCTTGACGGGCGCCGTCGGAACGTGGCCCGGGATCAGGGCTTCGAACTCGTGACGGAAATGCTTGATCATTGCGCGCACAGGCATGGCCGCGGCATCGCCGAGCGCGCAGATGGTGCGGCCCATGATGTCGCCGGCGACGGAGTCCAGCAGTTGCATGTCGCTGGGCTTGCCCTGGCCGTTGTGGATGCGGTCCACCACGCGGTAGAGCCAGCCCGTGCCTTCACGGCACGGCGTGCACTGGCCGCAGGACTCGTGCATGTAGAAGTACGAGAGGCGCTTGAGCGACTCGACCATCGAGCGGCTGTCGTCCATGACGATCACCGCGCCCGAACCCAGCATGGAGCCGGCCTTGGCGATGGAGTCGTAGTCCATGGTGCAGGCCATCATGATGTCGGCCGGCAGCACCGGCGCCGACGATCCGCCGGGGATGACGGCCTTCAGCGTGCGGCCCTTGCGCACGCCGCCGGCCAGTTCGAGCAGCTTGGAGAACGGCGTGCCCATGGGCACTTCGTAGTTGCCGGGCAACTCGACGTCGCCGCTCACCGAGTAGATCTTGGTGCCGCCGTTGTTCGGCTTGCCGCACTCGAGGTAGGCCGGACCGCCGTTGCGGATGATCCAGGGCACCGCCGCGAAGGTCTCGGTGTTGTTGATGGTGGTCGGCTTGCCGTACAGGCCGAAGCTGGCCGGGAACGGCGGCTTGAAGCGCGGCTGGCCCTTCTTGCCTTCGAGCGATTCGAGCAGCGCGGTTTCTTCGCCGCAGATGTAGGCGCCGAAGCCGTGGGCGGCGTGCAACTGGAAGTTGTACGTGCTGCCCATGATCTTGTCGCCGAGGTAGCCGGCGGCGCGCGCTTCCTCGAGGGCTTCCTCGAAGCGGTCGTAGGTCTGGAAGATCTCGCCGTGGATGTAGTTGTAGCCCACGCTGATGCCCATCGCATACGCGGCGATGGCCATGCCTTCGATCACGATGTGCGGGTTGAACTGCAGGATGTCGCGGTCCTTGCACGTGCCCGGCTCGCCTTCGTCGGAATTGCAGACGAGGTACTTCTGGCCCGGGAACTGGCGGGGCATGAAGCTCCACTTCAGGCCGGTCGGGAAACCCGCGCCGCCGCGGCCGCGCAGGCCCGACGCCTTGACTTCGGCGATCACCTGGTCGGGCGTGAGGCCCTCGGTGAGGATCTTGCGCAGGGCCTGGTAGCCGCCGCGCGCCTCGTAGTCGGCCAGGCGCCAGTTGGTGCCGTCGAGGCCCGCATAGATCTGCGGCTCGATGTGGCGGTCATGGAAACAGGTCTGGACGCCCGTTGCCTGGAACTGCTGTAGAACTTGTTCGGGCGACATCACGAAGCCTCCCCTTTGGCGGCCGGTGCGGCATTGCGCAGGCCGTCGATGAGCTGGTCGAGCTTTTCGTTGCTCATGAAGCTGCACATGGTGCGGTCGTTGACCAGCATCACGGGCGAGTCGGCGCACGCGCCGAGGCATTCGCTCTGCTGCAGCGTGAACAGGCCGTCGGCCGTGGTCTCGCCCATCTTGATGCCGAGCTTCTTCTCGAGGTGCACGAGGGCGGTGACGCCGTCACGCAGCTGGCAAGGCAGGTTGGTGCACACGTTGAGCTTGAACTTGCCAACCGGGTGCTGGTTGTACATGTTGTAGAAGGTCGTCACTTCGTGCACGGCGATGGGCGCCATGCCGAGGTACTCGGCAATCTCGCGCTCGCGCTGCAGGCTGACGAAGCCCTCGTCCTGCTGGACGATGGCCAGGCAGGCCATCACCGCGGATTGCTTGCCTGCTTCGGGGTACTTGGCCACCTCGCGCGCAAAGCGCTCGAGAATCGCCGGCCGCAGAGGGGAAGAAGGCGCCAGAGGCGCCGTGTCATGGTGGGTCGAGGAAGTCATTCGCTCTTTCTCACCTGTCGATCTCGCCGAACACGATGTCCATCGTGCCGATCACCGCGACAGCGTCGGCGATCATGTGACCGCGCGACATTTCGTCGAGGGCGGCGAGGTGCGGGAAACCAGGGGCGCGGATCTTCAGGCGGTACGGCTTGTTGGCGCCGTCGCTCACGAGATAGATGCCGAACTCGCCCTTCGGGTGCTCGACGGCGGCATACGCCTCGCCTTCGGGCACGTGGAAGCCTTCGGTGAAGAGCTTGAAATGGTGGATCAGCTCCTCCATGTTCGCCTTCATCGATTCGCGCGCGGGCGCGGCGACCTTGTGGTTGTCGGTGATGACAGGACCGGGGTTGGCGCGCAGCCAGGCCGAGCACTGCTGGATGATCCGGTTGGCCTGGCGCATTTCTTCCACGCGAACCAGGTAGCGGTCGTAGCAGTCGCCGGTCTTGCCGACGGGCACGTCGAACTGCATGCGGTCGTAGACGTCGTAGGGCTGCTTCTTGCGCAGGTCCCACTCGATGCCCGAGCCGCGCAGCATGGGGCCGGTGAAGCCCAGGTTCAGCGCGCGCTCCGGCGTGACGACGCCGATGCCCACAGTGCGCTGCTTCCAGATGCGGTTGTCGGTGAGCAGCGTCTCGTACTCGTCGACCATCTTCGGGAAGCGCTTGCAGAAGTCGTCCACGAAGTCGAGCAGCGAGCCCTGGCGGTTCTCGTTGAGCTTCTCGATGGCCTTCGCGTTCTTGATCTTGCTGACCTTGTACTGCGGCATCGCATCCGGCAGGTCGCGATAGACGCCGCCCGGACGGAAGTACGCCGCGTGCATGCGCGCGCCGGACACGGCTTCGTACATGTCGAACAGGTCTTCACGCTCGCGGAAGCAGTAGATGAGCATGTTCATCGCACCGCAGTCCAGGCCGTGCGCGCCGAGCCACAGCAGGTGGTTCAGCAGGCGGGTGATCTCGGCGAACATCACGCGGATGTACTGCGCGCGCTCCGGCACCTCGAGGCCCATCATCCGCTCGATGGCCAGGCAGTAGGCGTGCTCGTTGCTCATCATCGACACGTAGTCGAGACGGTCCATGTACGGCAGCGACTGGATGAAGGTGCGCGATTCGGCGAGCTTTTCGGTCGCGCGATGCAGCAGGCCGATGTGGGGGTCGGCGCGCTGGATGACTTCGCCGTCCAGCTCGAGCACCAGGCGCAGCACGCCGTGTGCCGCCGGATGCTGGGGACCGAAGTTGAGTGTGTAGTTCTTGATTTCGGCCATATCAGTCAGTGCAAACCGCCGCCGTAGTTGTCTTCGCGGATCACGCGCGGGGTGATTTCTCGCGGCTCGATCGATACCGGCTGGTAGACGACGCGCTTCTGTTCTTCGTCGTAACGCATTTCGACGTGACCCGACACCGGGAAGTCCTTGCGGAACGGGTGGCCGATGAAGCCGTAGTCGGTCAGGATGCGGCGCAGGTCGTCGTGCCCTTCGAACACGATGCCGTAGAGGTCGAACGCCTCGCGCTCGAACCAGGTCGCGGCATTCCAGACGGGCTGCAGCGAATCGACCACGGGCAGGTCTTCGTTAGGCGCGAACACCTTGAGGCGCACGCGCTGGTTGAGGCTCACGGAAAGCAGGTGCGTGACGACGCCATAGCGTTCGCCCTGCCACTCGCCTTCGCGGTAGTCGGAATAGTCCATGCCGCAGAGGTCGATCAGCTGCTCGAAGCGGCAGCCGGGCGCGTCGCGCAGCAGCAGCGCGGCATCGATGTAGTCGGTGGAGTCGACCACGACGGTCACTTCGCCGAGTGCGATCGTCACGGCCTTGGCCTTGTCGCCGAGCGTCTCGGCGATGGTGGCGCGCAGCACCTCCGGCGAAATTGCAAAGTCAGTCATCGTCGGCAATCTCTCAGGCGCGGGCAATGGTGTTGGTGCGGCGAATCTTCTGCTGCAGCTGGATCACGCCGTAGAGCAGCGCTTCGGCGGTGGGCGGGCAACCCGGCACGTAGACGTCGACCGGCACGATGCGATCGCAGCCACGCACCACGGAATAGCTGTAGTGGTAGTAGCCGCCGCCATTGGCGCACGAGCCCATCGACAACACCCAGCGCGGCTCGGGCATCTGGTCATAGACCTTGCGCAATGCCGGAGCCATCTTGTTGCACAGCGTGCCGGCCACGATCATCAGGTCGGACTGGCGCGGGCTGGGACGGAACAGCATGCCGAAACGGTCGATGTCGTAGCGGGCGGCACCCGCGTGCATCATTTCCACGGCACAGCATGCGAGGCCGAACGTCATCGGCCAGAGAGATCCGGTCTTCGCCCAGTTCACGACCGAGTCATAGGTCGTGGTGACGAAACCTTCTTTGAGAACGCCTTCAATGGCCATTGTGTAGCTTCCTTGTCATTCCCAGTCGAGCGCGCCTTTTTTCCACTCGTAGGCGAAGCCCACGACGAGGATGGCGAGAAAGATCATCATGGCCCAGAAGCCGACAGCACCGATCTCCTTGAGCGCAATGGCCCACGGAAAGAGAAAGGCAATTTCGAGATCGAACAGGATGAAGAGAATCGCGACGAGGTAATAGCGCACGTCGAACTTCATGCGCGCATCCTCGAAGGCTTCAAAGCCACACTCGTAGGGAGCGTTCTTTGCGGCGTCGGGCCGATTGGGGCCGAGAATGTATCCGATGACCTGAGGGGCGACGCCTACGCCGACTCCGACCAGAATGAACAAAAGGACGGGGAGGTAGGAGTCGAGATTCATCGAGAGTTTTTCACCGCTTGCCACCGACAAGAAGAGCCTCTGGATGAGGCTTTCTGCCGATGAGATTTGGTGCGGTCGGCGAGACTCGAACTCGCACAGCTTTCGCCACTACCCCCTCAAGATAGCGTGTCTACCAATTTCACCACGACCGCGGTTTTTACTGTTCGGATGGCATGAGGTACCTGAAACAGGTAGTTGGCTTTCCGAACAGATTTAGAGTTTACCCTGAAAACGAGCCGTTTTTCACTGACAGCTCATGAAAACGAGTTGATTACTTGCTGGGAATCTGGCCCGGCGCCGGAGCGGGCGCGGCAGGAGCCGACGCAGGGGCTGCAGGAGCCGTTGCACCAGGGATTTCGCCGGCCGCGGGAGCAGCAGGCGCAGCGGGTGCGGCAGGCGCTCCGACAGCGGCGCGCTCGAGCAGGCTGCCACCGCCGGCAGGACGCGAATGGCTGAAATAGGCCAGCAGCAGCGTGCATGCGAAGAACACGGCAGCAAGCACCGCCGTGGTGCGAGACAGGAAGTTCGCACTGCCGCTGGCACCGAACAGGCTGCCCGCGCTGCCGCTGCCGAAAGCGGCACCCATGTCGGCGCCCTTGCCGTGCTGGATCAGGATCAGGCCGATCATGACGAGGGCTGCCAGCATCTGCACGCCGACCAGAAGGTTGAGGACCACATTCATTCGTTCTTACTCCTAATTGATTGCCGCCGTTGACCGCGTTCAGCGAGCAGCGGCAGAGATGATCTGCAAAAAGTCGGGCGCCTTCAGCGACGCGCCGCCGATGAGGCCGCCGTCGATGTCGGCCTGCGCCAGCAGCTCGGCGGCATTCGCCGCGTTCATGCTGCCGCCGTAGAGGATCTTGATGGCCGCAGCGTGCTCGCTCGCCGCGTGATGCAGCTGCGCGCGCAGCACGGCATGCACCGCCTGCGCCTGTTCAGGCGTGGCCGTCTTGCCCGTGCCGATGGCCCAGACGGGTTCATAGGCCACCACGATCTCGCTGATGCAATGGCCGTTCACATGAATGACCGCCGCCAGCTGACGCTTGACGACTTCCTCGGTCTGCCCTGCTTCGCGCTGGGCCAGCGTCTCACCGACACAGACGATCGGCGTGATGCCGTTGGCCAGTGCGGCGGCGGTTTTCGCAGCCACGGCCTCGTCGGTCTCGCCGTGATACTGGCGACGCTCCGAGTGGCCGACGATTGCGTAGCGCACGCCGAAATCCTTCAGCATCGCCGCCGATTGCTCGCCCGTGAATGCACCTTGGGGATGCGCCGAGATGTCCTGCGCGCCCAGCGCCAGAGCGGGCGAGCCCGCCAGCAGCGACTGCAGCTGCGCGAAGTACGGCGCGGGCGCGCACAGCGCCACGTCGCACGCGGCCGGGCTCGCAGCCAGGCCTTGCTGCAGCGCCTTCACCAGCACCTCGTTGGCAGCCAGGCTGCCATTCATCTTCCAGTTGCCGGCGATCAGTTTCTTCTTGGTCGTCATCGCGTTCTTCTCGTCACCATGTCAGCACGATCTTGCCGATGTGCTGGTTCGATTCCATCAGCGTGTGAGCCTGGGCGGCGCCGCTCGGTTCACCCGCTGCCGCAAAAGTGCTGTGGATCACGGGCTTGATCGCGCCGCTCTCGAGCAGCGGCCAGACCTTTTCGCGCAGCGCCTTGGCAATGGCACCCTTGAATGCCACCGGCCGCGGACGCAGGGTCGAGCCGGTGATCGTGAGGCGCCTGCGCAGCACGAGGCCCGCGTTGATCTGGCTCTTCACGCCGCCCTGCACCGCGATGATCACGAGCCGGCCGTCTTCGGCCAGGCACTCGATCTCGCGCGCCACGTAGTCGCCGGCGACCATGTCGAGCACCACGTCCACGCCCTTCCCGCCCGTGAGCTTCTTCGCCTCTTCGACGAAATCGCTCGTGCGGTAGTTGATGGCATGGTCCGCGCCCAGCTTCCTGCAGGCTTCGCACTTGTCGTCGCTGCCGGCCGTGACGATCACGGTCGCACCGAGGGCCTTGGCGATCTGGATCGCCGTCACGCCGATGCCGCTCGAGCCGCCCTGGATCAGCAGCGTCTCGCCCTTCTGCAGGCGGCCACGCTCGAACACGTTGCTCCAGACGGTGAAGAAGGTCTCCGGCAGCGAAGCCGCCTCGACATCGCTCCAGCCCTTGGGCACCGGCAGGCATTGCGCGACAGGGGCCACGCACAGCTGCGCGTAACCGCCGCCCGCAATCAGCGCGCAGACACGGTCGCCGACCTTGAAGCCGGCTTCAGCCACCGCCGCGGCGTCGCCCGACACGATCTCGCCGGCCACTTCGAGGCCCGGCAGGTCGGATGCGCCCGGCGGCACCGGATAGTTGCCCATCCGCTGCAGCACGTCGGGGCGATTGACACCACTCGCCGCAACGCGGATCAGCAGTTCGCCAGCGCCGGCTACCGGATCGGGGCGCTCCGCCACGCGCAGCACCTCGGGGGCACCGAACGAAGTGATTTCAATGGCTTTCATGGTCTTTCGGCCTCCTGCGCCCGCAGATGGGGCGAAGCTTGCTGTTCAAAAGATGGCAACGGCGGCACTGGACCGCCGTTGCGCCCTTCTTACTCCTGAGGCTCGCGCGGGGCTTGCTGTTGCTGCTCGCCGGCCGGAGCCTGCGGCTGCTCGTTGCGCGGTTGCTGCTGCTGGTCGTTGAAGCGCGGTGCGCGCTCGCCACGATCACCACCGCGGTCGCCACGGTCGCCGCGATCACCACGGTCCGAACGCTCGCGGCGCTCACCACCACGGTCACCACGGTCACCGCGATCGCCACGGTCTTCACGCGGCGGGCGCTCGCTGAATTCCATGCCGGCCGGACGCTCGGTCAGGGCCTTCATGGACAGCTTGACGCGGCCCTTTTCGTCGGTCTCGAGCACCTTGACCTTCACGATCTGGCCTTCGCTCAGGTAGTCGGTCACCTTCTCGACGCGTTCGTGCGCGATCTGGCTGATATGCAGCAGGCCGTCCTTGCCGGGCAGCAGGTTGATGAGCGCGCCGAAGTCCAGGATCTTGGTGACCGGGCCTTCGTAGACCTTGCCGATTTCGACTTCCGCCGTGATCTGCTCGATGCGCTTCTTGGCCAGTTCTGCCTTTTCCGGATCGGTCGAGGCGATGGTGATGGTGCCGTCTTCGTCGATGTTGATCGTCGTGCCGGTTTCTTCCTGCAGGCCACGGATGACCGAGCCGCCCTTGCCGATCACGTCGCGGATCTTCTCGGGGTTGATCTTCAGCGTGGTCAGGCGCGGTGCGAAGCTGGAGACTTCGGCCTTGGCCTCGCCCATGGCTTCCTGCATCTTGCCCAGGATGTGCATGCGCGCTTCCTTGGCCTGCGCCAGTGCGACCTGCATGATTTCCTTGGTGATGCCCTGGATCTTGATGTCCATCTGCAGCGCGGTGATGCCGTTGGTGGTACCCGCAACCTTGAAGTCCATGTCGCCCAGGTGATCTTCGTCGCCCAGGATGTCGGTCAGCACCGCGAAGCGGTTGTCTTCCTTGATCAGGCCCATGGCGATGCCGGCCACGTGCGCCTTCATGGGCACGCCGGCGTCCATCATCGAGAGGCAGCCGCCGCACACCGACGCCATCGACGACGAGCCGTTCGACTCGGTGATTTCCGACACCACACGCACCGTGTAGGGGAACTCTTCCTTGTTCGGCAACACGGCGACGAGCGCGCGCTTGGCCAGGCGGCCGTGGCCGATTTCGCGGCGCTTGGTCGAGCCCATGCGGCCCACTTCACCGGTGGCGAAGGGAGGCATGTTGTAGTGGAACAGGAAGCGGTCTTCGTATTCGCCGGCCAGCGCGTCGATGCGCTGTGCGTCGCGTTCGGTGCCGAGCGTGGTGATGACCAGCGCCTGGGTTTCGCCGCGCGTGAACAGGGCCGAACCGTGGGTGCGGGGCAGCACCGAGTTGCGGATCTCGATGGGGCGCACGGTGCGCGTGTCGCGGCCGTCGATGCGGGGCTCGCCCGACAGGATCTGGCTGCGCACGATCTTCGACTCGATGGCGAACAGCAGGTCGCTGACCTTGCCGGAGTCGAATTCGGTGCCTTCGGCCTTCAGTGCCTCGAGCACGCTGGCGTTGGCTTCGCGCAGGGCTTGCGTACGCGCCTGCTTGCTGCGGATCTGGTAGACGGCGCGCAGCTTTTCTTCGGCCAGGCCCTTGACCTTGGCGACGAAGGCTTCGTCTTCGGCGGGCGCCTTCCAGTCCCACACCGGCTTGCCGGCGTCGCGCACGAGTTCATGGATCGCGTTGATCGCGACGTTGGCCTGCTCGTGGCCGAACACCACGCCGCCCAGCATGATTTCTTCGCTGAGTTGCAGGGCTTCGGACTCGACCATCAGCACGGCGGCTTGCGTGCCGGCGACGACGAGGTCCATCTGCGAATCCTTGCGGGCGGTCTGGCCCGGATTCAGCACGTACTGGCCGTTGATGTAGCCAACGCGGGCCGCACCGATCGGGCCGTTGAACGGCACGCCGGAGATCGACAGCGCGGCGCTCACGCCGATCATGGCGGCGATGTCGGCATCGACTTCGGGGTTGAGCGAGATCGTGTGGATGACCACATGCACTTCGTTCAGGAAGCCTTCGGGGAACAGCGGACGGATCGGGCGGTCGATCAGGCGGCTGGTCAGCGTTTCGTGTTCGCTGGGCTTGGCTTCGCGCTTGAAGAAGCTGCCGGGGATCTTGCCGGCGGCGTAGGTCTTCTCGATGTAGTCGACGGTCAGCGGGAAGAAGTCCTGGCCGGGCTTGGCCGACTTGGAGGCGACCACGGTCGCGAGGATGACAGTGCCGTCGATGTCGACGAGCACGGCGCCGCTGGCCTGGCGGGCGATTTCACCCGTTTCCATGACGACGGTCTTGTCGCCCCATTGGAACGACTTGGTGACTTTGTTGAAGAGGCTCATGTTTGCTCCTGTTTTAGTAGCGGATCACACAGGATCCGCAAGGGGCGGAGGCTTCTCAGAACACGATGCCATTCCAGCGAAGCTCGGGGCGAACTTCATTGGAATGACACAGCTTCGCTCTGTTTGGGCACTCCGAAAGTGGATCGCGAAGTAAAAAACGCCTGAGCTAGCGGACTAACCCAGGCGTTTTTTCATGCGATTTGGTTTACTTGCGCAGACCCAGCTTGGCGATCAGCGCGGTGTAACGGTCGGCATCCTTGGACTTGAGGTAGTCCAGGAGCTTGCGGCGGCGGCTCACCATGCGCAGCAGGCCGCGGCGACCGTGGTGGTCCTTGGCGTGCGTCTTGAAGTGGGGGGTGAGCTCGTTGATGCGGGCGGTCAGCAGTGCGACTTGCACTTCGGGGCTGCCAGTGTCGTTGGCGGCGCGGGCGTTGTCCTTGACGACTTCGGCCTTGATGGAGGCTGCGATCATGTTGATTTCCTTGTTCCGGGATGTTTGACTTGCGGTGTGCGCTGGAACTGCACCCACCGTGCGCCTTGCGGCATGCAAAGCCTCGGGATTATAGCCCGGCGACTTTCACCGGGCTTTCATGCTCCCTGGAAACCCTCCATCGAGGCAAGCCAGCCCGGGTTCAGCCCTTGCCGGGCCGCTGCTGCGCCAGCCAGTCGCGCAGGCGCTCCACGCCCTTCACCAGCCGCTGCGGGTCCTTGGAGGCAAAGCACCAGCGCAGCCAGCCCTGGGCTTCCGGCGCGAAAGCGTTGCCCGGCGCGAGCCCCAGGCCCGCCTCGGACACCAGCCGCTTGGCCACTTCGAGCGAATCGCCGAAGCCTTCGAGCCGGAAGAAGGCGTACATGCCACCCTTGGCCGGCGCCACCTGGACCCCCGGCACCGCCGCCAGCAGCGGCACCAGCGTGTCTCGGCACGACTTCAGGTGGGCCACCACGCGCGGCGTGATCTCGCCCGTGTGCTCGATGGCGGTGATGGCCGCGCGCTGCGTGAACACGCTGGCGCACGAGGTGTTGAACTCGATCAGCTTGCCGATGCCCTCCACCATCGACGGCGGCAGCACCAGCCAGCCGAGGCGCCAGCCCGTCATCAGGAAGCTCTTCGAGAAGCTGTGCGTCACGACCAGGCGGTCGTCGGGCTCGGAGATGTCGAGGAAGCTGGGCGCGCAGCCGTTGGGCGTCGGCTCGTAGTACAGCCGCTCGTACACCTCGTCGGCCAGGATCCAGGTGCCGGTCTGGCGGCAATGGTCCAGCACGGCCTGCTGCTCGTCGCGCGTCATGGTCCAGCCCGTGGGGTTGTTGGGTGCGTTGACGATCAGCAGCTTCGTCCTGGCAGTGACCGCGGCGCGCAGCGCGGGCAGGTCGAGCGTCCATTGCCCGTCCACCGGCACCAGCGGCAGCGTGCGCACGTTCGCGCCCATGATCGCGGGCTGCGCCGTCAGGTTGGGCCAAACGGGCGTCACGGCGACCACCTCGTCGCCCGCATCCACCAGCGCCTGCACCGCGAGCATCAGCGCGCTCACCCCGCCCGACGTGACTGCGATGCGCGAGGCATCGACCGCCGGATGCAGCCCGCTGGTATAGCGCGCGATGGCCTCGCGCAGCTCGGGCAGGCCGAGGTTGTGGGCATAGAAGGTTTCGCCGCGCTGCAGCGACTCGATGGCCGACTGGCGGATCACCTCGGGCGTGACTTCGTCGCTCTCGCCGAACCAGAAGGCCAGCACGTCGTCGCGCCCCATGCCGGCATTGGCGACTTCGCGGATCTTCGACGCTTCGAGGTTGTGGATGGCTTCACGCATGTCTTCGGGTCCTGTTCTCTGTCATCAATCGATCAAGATCTCTTCATCTTGCACGAGGTCGGCAGCTCCGCGCGTTCGGCAGGAATGGTCTTGACCACGCGGAAGCCGTAGCCCGAACCCTCGACGTCGAACTGCACGCCCGGCCTGCCCTGCCGGTCCATCACGCCGACCACCAGCTGCTGCTGGAACTGGTGGTCCGCGGCACGCATGCGCCCGCGCTGGCCATGGAGGCTCACGTCGGCCTGCTCCAGCGCGCGTGCGACCGGCACCGCGTCCACGCTGCCCGCGCGTTCGATGGCCTGCACAAGCGCTTCGATCATCAGCGCCAGGCGCATGTGCACATAGTCTTCGGCCGGTTTCGGAAAGCGCGCGCGGAAGGCACGATAGAACTCCGCGGACTGCGCCGTCTGCACGTTGGGCAGCCAGTCGGCCACCGCGACCACGCGGCCGATGCCCGCGTCGCCGATGGCAGCGGGTGCACCCAGCGCATTGCCGTAGAAGGTATAGAAGGTGCCGTTGAACCCGGCCTCGCGCGCCGCCTTCACCAGCAGCGTGAGGTCGTTGCCCCAGTTGCCCGTGACCACGGCCTGCGCGCCGCTCGCAATGATCTTCGTCGCGTACGGCGCGAAGTCTTTCACCTTGCCCATCGGGTGCAGTTCGTCGCCGACGATCTCCACGTCGGGCCGCTGCGCGCCGAGCTGCCGGCGCGCTTCGCGCAGCACCGACTGGCCGAAGCTGTAGTCCTGCCCGATGAGGTAGACGCGCTTGAGCGCGGCGTCGTCCTTCACCACGTCCATCAGAGCCGCCACGCGCATGTCGGCATGGGCGTCGAAGCGGAAGTGCCAGAAGCTGCAGCGCTCGTTGGTGAGCACCGGATCGACAGCCGCGTAGTTCAGGAAGATCAAGCGCCGCGACGGGTCGCGTTCGTTGTTCTTGTCGATGGCATCGACCAGCGCCGCGGCCGTGGCCGACGAGTTGCCCTGCAGCACGATGCGCGCGCCGTCGTCCATTGCTGCGCGCAACGCGGAGAGCGCTTCTTCGTTCTGCCCCTTGCTGTCGTAGCGGTCGAGCTGCAGCATGCGCGCGCCGCCAGGCAGCCTGATGCCGCCGCGCGCGTTCACGCGCTCCACGGCCCACAGCAGGTTGCGGAAAACGGCCTCGCCGGTGTTGGCGAAAGGGCCGCTCATGCTCTCGATCAGCGCGAGGCGGATGGGTGCGGGCGAAGCCTGGGCGAGCGCCGCGAAGGGCCTCGCGCATAGCGCCAGCGCCGCGAATTTCAAGGTCTCGCGACGCAAATTAAAGGGGGGATTCATTGTCTTGAAACGCTTGCCACTGCGCCTAGATGAGGTGTCAAGCGGCACTCACACGATGGAACGGCCGCGCAGTGTAAGGGACACACATTCCTTGTCCCCATTGTGTTCATTCAGGAGTTCTTCACATGTTTTTCGCACCTACCCTCCGCACCGCCCGTTTCGCTCCGCGCGGCTATGACCGCGCCTTCGAACGCTTCGCCAGCGAGGCCTTCGCGGGTGCCCGCCGTTCGCCGCTCGTGGAACAGGACGACAAGAGCTGGACCCTCTCGCTCGACGTGCCCGGCTTCTCGCGTGAAGACCTCGCCATCAGCATCGAAGGCGCCGTGCTGCGCATCGACAGCAAGGCCGAAGCCAAGCGCCAGTTCAAGGCCGCCTACGAGCTGCCGCAGGACATCGACGCGGCCACCAGCGAAGCCAAGCTCGAGAACGGCGTGCTCACGCTGAAGCTCGGAAAACTGGTGCCGGTGAGCCAGGCGACGAGTTTGCAAATCAACTAGTAAGGGCGATGCCCACAAGAAGAAAGTGTCAGCCAAGGGTTGCTTTTGACTTTGAACATGCTCCCTATTCACAATAGGCGTGCATAACGTCACATCATGTGACGTTTTCTTAGTACTTTCTTCTTCGTGGGCGTCTTGTAAACGCATCGAAAATCATGACGGTGCGGATCGGGTGCCCCTCCTGGCACCATGAAAACTCACCTTCAACCTGCAAACCCCACCGAACAATCCGACACGCTCCTGGTGTTCCTGCCAGGCGCCTACCTCAAGCCCGACGAGTTCGAGCGCGAAGGATTCATCAGCGCCGTCAGGGAGCGCCACCTCGCAGCCGATGCGCTGCTGGTGGACGCCGACGTCTCCTACTACTACGACCAGACGCTCAGCGAACGCCTGCATGCGGACGTCATCGAGCCGCAGCGCGCCAAGGGCTACAAGGCGATCTGGCTGGTGGGCATTTCCATCGGCGGCTTCGGCGCGCTGATCCACGAACTGGCCAAGCCCGGCTCGGTGGACGGCATCGTGGCGCTGGCGCCCTACCTCGGGCGCCGGGTGCTGGGCGCGGAGATCAAGAAGGCCGGCGGCCTGCGCGCATGGCAGGCACCTACCGGGCCGCAGCCCGACGAAGAGCCCGACCGCAAGCTCTGGCCCTTCTTCCAGCAATACCTCTCGGCGCAGCCTTCGAAGAACCTGCCGCCGCTGTACTTGGGGTTCGGCCTCGAGGACCGCTTTGCTAGCAACCACAAGCTGCTGGCCGACGCACTGCCGCCGGGCCGCGTGTTCACCACCGAAGGCGGCCACGACTGGCCGCAATGGCGCCAGCTCTGGCGCAACGTGCTGGACGTGCTGCCGCTGCCGGCCATCGGCCGCTCGCGCCAGCCGCAGCCTGCTATGCAGCAGCCTGCGGCATCGACGCCTCGGTCGTCAGCGATGCCAATGGCCATCGCGGTCTGACGTCGAAGGCATAGCGCTCGGTCGCCTGCGACAGGCCCGACTGCAGGCGCATCGCGGCGGCCATGGCGATCATGGCGCCGTTGTCGGTGCACAGGTGCAGCTCGGGGTAGTGCACCCGGACCTTGCGCCTTGCGCATGCGGCATCGAGTTGCTCGCGCAGGTTCCTGTTCGCCCCCACGCCGCCCGCCACCACCAGCCGCTTCAGGCCGGTCTGGTCGAGCGCGGCGAGCGACTTCTTCAGCAGCACCTCGACGATGGCCGCCTGCGTGGACGCCGCGAGGTCGGCCTTGCCGGCCTCGAGCTGGTCGCCGAGCTTCTTGGCCTGGGTGAGCACCGCCGTCTTCAGGCCGGCGAACGAAAAGTCGAGATCGCCGCTGTGCAGCAGCGGGCGCGGCAGCTTGAACGCCGCCGGGTTGCCGCCTTCGGCCAGCTTCGCGAGCCACGGCCCGCCCGGGTAAGGCAGGCCCATGAGCTTGGCGCTCTTGTCGAAGGCCTCGCCGGCCGCGTCGTCGATGGTCTCGCCCAGCAGCTCGTAGCGGCCCACGCCGTCCACCCGCATCAGTTGCGTATGGCCGCCGGACACCAGCAGCGCCACGAACGGAAACTCCGGCGGATCGGCGCTCAGGAACGGCGACAGCAGGTGTCCTTCAAGGTGATGCACGCCCAGCACCGGCTTGCCCAGCGCCACGCCCAGCGCGCAGGCCACGCCGGCGCCCACGAGCAGCGCACCCGCCAGGCCCGGTCCGCGCGTGTAGGCCACCACGTCGATTTCACCGAGCGAGCGGCCGGCCTCGGCCATGACCGACTCGGTCAGCGGCAGCACGCGGCGGATGTGGTCGCGGCTGGCCAGTTCGGGCACCACGCCCCCGTAGGCCTGGTGCATGGCGATCTGGCTGTGCAGCGCATGCGAGCGCAACACCGGCAGCGCGTTGCCGTGCGACTCCACCAGCGCCACGCCGGTTTCATCGCAGGATGATTCGATTCCCAACAAGAGCATGCCGCCGAGTGTAGGTGGCGCCTGCCGCGGTCGCCCGCGAAGGGGCAAGCGCAGGCGCGCCGGAGGCCCCCGAGAGGCACGGATGTTGCAGTGCTCCCCCAAGGCCCCGCAGGCGAACGCACCCACCATGAAGTCCGGACTGAGTTTTCTGATCGCCGCCCGCCGCTGCGAAATCGACGAGCTGGACCAGCTCGCGCGCACCAGCGAACTGGTCGGCGTGATCGGTCGGCTGGTGCACGCGCTGCAGCGCGAGCGCGGCATGTCGAACGTGTTCCTTGCATCGCACGGCGTGCGCCTGGCCGAGCAGCGAGCCCCGCAGATCGCGGAATGCCTGGCGCTCGAGCAGGAAGTGCGCGCCGGGTTCGACCAGCTCGAGTCCGAGCATCACCGCGGCGTCGGCTCCGGCAACGGCGCACGGCTGTTCAGCCGCATCGCCTGGGTGCTGCCGGGGCTGGACGCCCTGCCCGCCCTGCGCCGGCGCATCGATGCGCTCGAACTCAAGCCGTCGCAGTCGACCGCCGCCTTCGTCAAGCTCATCGCCGGTCTGCTGTCGGTCGTGTTCGAGGCGGCCGACGGCGCCACCGACCCCGAGATATCGCGCCTCCTGGTGGCGATGTTCAACTTCATGCAGGGCAAGGAGTTTGCCGGCCAGGAACGCGCATTCGGCGCCGCCGCGCTGGCCCAGGGCCGCAGCGACGAAACCCGGCGCCTGCAATGGCAGCACCTGATCGAATCGCAGGAACGATGCTTCCAGGTGTTCGTCGACTTTTCCGGCGATGCGGTGCTCGCCCTCTGGCGCGAGAGCCAGTCCGACGCCACCCTGGCCGAGCTGGAGCGCATGCGCCGCAGGGGCGCCACCTCCGCGCCCGCCGACTCCGCACTCGGCCAGGCCTGGTTCGACTGCTGCACGCGCCGCATCGACGCCATGCGCACCGTCGAAGACCGGCTCGAGGCCGACCTGCGCGCGCTCTGCAGCCACAAGACAGCCCGGGCCCGCAGCGAACTCCAGGCCTACCGGCAGGTGCTCGACACGCTGGCGCCGGAGACCGACGCCGCGCTGTTCTTCGACGACGCCGACGCACAGGCCGCCACGCCCGCGCAACTCGGCCGCCACCTCGAGCGCTCGGTGCTCGACATGGTGCAGGAGCAGTCGCAGCGGCTGCAGGCCATGAGCGACGAACTGCAGACCGTGCGCGCCTCGCTCAATGAACGCAAGCTCGTGGAGCGCGCCAAGGGCCTGCTGATGGCGCACCGGCGCATGAGCGAGCAGGAAGCGCACAAGATGCTGCGCGAGACCGCCATGAACCAGGGCCGCCGGCTCGTCGAAGTGGCCGAGTCGGTGCTCGCGATGGCCGACTACTTGCCCCCGCCTCCCCGCTGAAAGCGTTCAATTTGGTGCGCCGCACAACAACCGTGCCTGTCGCCCGTGCACCGTCCGGATGGCGCTTCGCCCTTGCAGCGCAAGACGTTCCAGCTACTTTTCCGATAGCAGCAGACCGCCCGGCAGGGCTGGCACACCGCTTGCAAGCAACCAGCGCATAGACCTCCAGGGGTCTTCAGGCAGGCGGCACCCAACGGCGGGTGCCACCCACCGACCGGACAAAGGCGTCCCCATCCCGCAAGGGCTCGTTTTCGAGCAGCCCCTGCGCGGTGCGGACGCCTTTTCGTTTTTGTCTTTGCTGTTTTTGTTTGCCTTCAACCGGAGCCCCGCCACATGACCGACCTGCTCAAAACCCGTCTCAGCCGACGCCGCGTCCTGCAAGCCGCCGCCATCGGCGCCGTGGGCATCGACCCCGCCCTGCGCGCGGCCGTCTGGGCCCAGGGCTCCGACAAGCCCGAGAAGGAAGAAGTCAAGATCGGCTTCATACCGCTGACCGACTGCGCCAGCGTGGTCATGGCCTCGGTGCTGGGCATCGACAAGAAGTACGGCGTGAAGATCGTGCCCAGCAAGGAAGCCAGCTGGGCCGGCGTGCGCGACAAGCTCTCCAACGGCGACATCGACATGGCGCACGTGCTCTACGGCCTGGTCTACGGCATGCACCTGGGCCTGAGCGGCCCGAGGAAGGACATGGCCGTGCTCATGACCCTCAACAACAACGGCCAGGCCATCACGCTGTCGAAGAAGCTCTCCGACAAGGGCGCGGTCGACGCCGCCTCGCTGGCCAAGCTCATCGCCAGCGAGAAGCGTGAATACACCTTCGCGCAGACCTTCCCCACCGGCACGCACGCCATGTGGCTCTACTACTGGCTCGCATCGGCCGGCATCGATCCGTTCAAGGACGTGAAGAACATCACCGTGCCGCCGCCGCAGATGGTGGCCAACATGCGCGTGGGCAACATGGACGGCTACTGCGTGGGCGAGCCCTGGGGCCAGCGCGCCATCATGGACGGCATCGGCATCACGGCCATCACCACGCAGGACATCTGGAAGGACCACCCCGAGAAGGTGCTCGGCTGCACCGCCGAGTTCACGAAGAAGTACCCCAACACCGCGCGCGCCGTGACGGCCGCCATCCTCGAAGCCAGCAAGTGGATCGACGCCGGCCTGCAGAACAAGAACAAGATGGCCGAGACCATCGCCGACAAGAGCTACGTCAACACCAGCGTGGACGCCATCAACCAGCGCATCCTGGGCCGCTACACCAACGGCCTGGGCAAGAGCTGGGACGACCCCAACCACATGAAGTTCTACAACGCCGGCGCCGTGAACTTCCCGTACCTGTCGGACGGCATGTGGTTCCTCACGCAGCACAAGCGCTGGGGCCTGCTGAAGGAACACCCCGACTACCTGAAGGTGGCCACCGAGATCAACCGCATCGACATCTACAAGCAGGCCGCCGCCGCCACGCAGACGCCGGTGCCCAAGGACCTGATGCGCACCAGCAAGCTGTTCGACGGCTCTGTCTGGGACGGCAAGGACCCGAAAAAGTACGCCGAGTCGTTCAAGCTTCATGCCTGAGGAGAACACCATGGTCAGCGCAGTCTTTCACTCGCCGCTCGAAGCGACCACCGCACAGGTGACGCAGGTGGCCCCTTCCGTCGCGGCCAGGCCGGCAGCGCCAAAGCCGACACCCGCCCCGGCGCCCGAGCCCCGGGTGCGCGCGCCCATCGACCTGCGCGCATTCTGGATGCGCGTGCTGCCGCCGCTGGCGGGCTTCGGCCTGCTGCTGCTGATCTGGGAAGTGGTGGCCATGAAAAGCACCACCGGCTTTCCCACGCCCGCGGCCACCTGGCAGCAGGCCGTGACGGTGTTCAGCGATCCGTTCTACAGCAAGGGGCCGAACGACCAGGGCGTGGGCTGGAACGTGCTTTCGTCGCTGCAGCGCGTGGCGCTGGGCTTCGGGCTGGCGGCGCTGGTCGGCATTCCGGCGGGCTTTGCCATCGGGCGCTTCGAGTTCCTCTCGCGCATGTTCAACCCGCTGATCAGCCTGCTGCGCCCCGTGTCGCCGCTGGCCTGGCTGCCCATCGGCCTGCTGGTGTTCAAGGGCGCCAACCCGGCCGCGATCTGGACCATCTTCATCTGCTCGATCTGGCCGATGGTCATCAACACCGCCGTGGGCGTGCAGCGCGTGCCCAGCGACTACATGAACGTGGCCAAGGTGCTGAACCTCAGCGAGTGGAAGATCCTCACCAAGATCCTGTTCCCCGCCGTGCTGCCCTACATGCTGACCGGCGTGCGGCTGGCCGTGGGCATCGCGTGGCTGGTGATCGTGGCCGCCGAGATGCTCACGGGCGGCGTCGGCATCGGCTTCTGGGTGTGGGACGAGTGGAACAACCTCAACGTCGCCAACATCATCATCGCGATCTTCGTGATCGGCATCGTAGGCCTGGTGCTGGAGTTCGCGCTCATCAAGCTCGCAACGGCATTCACGTTCGAAGAGGTGAAGTCATGAGCCGCACGGCCGCTCCGAAGGCGAATACCGCAGCGCTGCTGCGCGGAGGTTTCCAATGATCGACGACAGCAAGTACATCGCGATCCACGGCGTCGAGCAGGCGTTCAAGACGCCCAAGGGCCGCTTCGTCGCGCTGCGCGACGTGAACCTGAACGTGGCCAAGGGCGAGTTCATCACGCTCATCGGGCACTCGGGCTGCGGCAAGTCGACGCTGCTGAACCTGATCGCCGGGCTCACCACGCCCACTCAGGGTGCGCTGCTGTGCGCCAACAAGGAAATCAAGGGGCCCGGCCCCGAGCGCGCGGTGGTGTTCCAGAACCACTCGCTGCTGCCCTGGCTCACCTGCTTCGAGAACGTGTACCTGGCGGTCGAGCGGGTGTTCGCGGGCACCGAGAACAAGGCGCAGCTGCGTGCGCGCACCGACGCCGCGCTGGCGCTGGTCGGCCTCACGCCCGCCGCGCAGAAGCGGCCCGGCGAGATCTCCGGCGGCATGAAGCAGCGCGTGGGCATTGCGCGCGCGCTGTCGATGGAGCCCAAGGTGCTGCTGATGGACGAGCCTTTCGGCGCGCTCGACGCCCTCACCCGCGCCAAGCTGCAGGACGAACTGCTCGCCATCGTGCAGAAGACGCACAGCACCGTCGTCATGGTGACGCACGACGTGGACGAGGCCGTGCTGCTGAGCGACCGCATCGTGATGCTGACCAACGGCCCGGCCGCCACCATCGGCGACGTGCTTTCGGTGGGCATTCCGCGCCCGCGCAACCGGGTCGAGCTGGCGGAAGACCCGGCCTATGTGCACGCCCGCAAGGCGGTGATCGACTTCCTCTACACGCGCCAGGCGCACGTGGAGAAGGCCGCGGCCTGATTTTTTGGCGGCCGCGCTGCGAAGCGCGCAGGCGGCCGGTTGTTTCGTTGTTCGACAAGCCCGTGGCGCGGTCCTGGTGCGCCGCGCGCCTCCCCACGCCCGATTCCAGGAAAGGACGGCTCCCATGGACAAGAAAATGAAACTCGTGATGGTCGGCAACGGCATGGCCGGCGTGCGCACGCTCGAAGAGCTGCTGAAGATCGCGCCCGAGCTGTACGACATCACCGTCTTCGGCGCGGAGCCGCATCCCAACTACAACCGCATCCTGCTGTCGCCGGTGCTCGCGGGCGAGCAGACGGTCGACGAGATCGTGCTCAACAGCTGGGAGTGGTACACGGACA
Organism: Variovorax sp. efr-133-TYG-130; assembly: GCF_030208835.1. Lineage (NCBI taxonomy): Bacteria > Pseudomonadati > Pseudomonadota > Betaproteobacteria > Burkholderiales > Comamonadaceae > Variovorax > Variovorax sp. efr-133-TYG-130. The sequence goes on from NZ_JARVTD010000011.1 coordinate 131,230, forward strand.
ACCACATCACGCTGCACGCCGGCAAGAAGGTGGTGGAGGTCGACCGCGTCAAGCGCATCGTGCGCGCGGTGGATTCGCAAGGCGGTGTCACCGAGGCCGCCTACGACCGCCTGCTGATGTGCACCGGCTCCAACCCCTTCATGCTGCCTGTGCCCGGCAAGGACCTGAAGGGCGTGATCGCCTACCGCGACATCGCCGACACCGACTACATGATCGAGACCGCGCGCACGCACAAGAACGCGGTGGTCATCGGCGGCGGCCTGCTGGGCCTGGAGGCGGCCAACGGCCTGATGCTGCGCGGCATGAACGTGACAGTGGTGCACGTGATGCCCTGGCTGATGGAGCGCCAGCTCGACGACGTGGCCGGCAAGCTGCTGCAGAAGTCGCTGGAAGACCGCGGCCTGAAGTTCCTGATGGGCGCGCAGACGCAGGACCTGGTGGGCGGTGAGGACGGCCGCGTGAAGGCCATCCGCTTCAAGGACGGCACCGAGGCGGCGGCCGACCTGGTGGTGATGGCCGTGGGCATCCGCCCGAACGTGGAGCTGGCCGAGAAGATGCGCCTGCACTGCAACCGGGGCATTGTCGTCACCGACACCATGCAGACCGTGACCGACGCGCGCATCTACTCGGTGGGCGAGTGCGCCGCGCACCGCGGCATTGCCTATGGCCTGGTCGCGCCGCTGTTCGAGCAGGCCAAGGTGGCGGCCAACCACCTGGCGCAGTTCGGCATCGGCCGCTACCTGGGGTCGCTCACCTCCACCAAGCTGAAGGTGACGGGCATCGACCTGTTCTCGGCCGGCGAGTTCATGGGCGGCGAAGGCACCGAGGAAATCGTCATGAGCGACCCCTTCGGCGGCGTCTACAAGAAGCTGGTGATCAAGGACGACAAGCTCGTGGGCGCCTGCCTCTACGGCGACACGGTGGACGGCAGCTGGTACTTCAAGCTGCTGCGCGACGGCCGCAGCGTGCACGACATCCGCGACAAGCTGATGTTCGGCGAATCGAACATCGGCGACACCGGCCACGAAGGCCACAACAAGGCCGCGAGCATGCCCGACGACGCCGAGGTCTGCGGCTGCAACGGCGTGAACAAGGGCACCATCTGCAAGGCCATCAAGGAAAAGGGCCTGTTCACGCTCGACGAGGTGAAGAAGCACACCAAGGCCAGCGCCAGCTGCGGCTCGTGCACCGGGCTGGTGGAGCAGATCCTGATGTTCACCGCGGGCGGCGACTACTCCGCCACGCCCAAGAAGAAGGCCGTGTGCGGCTGCACCGACGCGAGCCACCAGGACGTGCGCGACGCGATCCGCAAGGAGCACTACCTGACGCACGACGAGGTGTACCGCAACCTCGGCTGGCGCACGCCCAACGGCTGCGCCACCTGCCGACCGGCCGTCAACTACTACCTGATCAGCACCTGGCCGAAAGAGGCGAAGGACGATCCGCAGAGCCGCTTCATCAACGAGCGCAGCCACGCCAACATCCAGAAGGACGGCACCTATTCCGTCATTCCGCGCATGTGGGGCGGCCACACCACGCCCGACGAGTTGCGCCGCATCGCCGACGCGGCCGACAAGTACAAGATCCCGACCGTCAAGGTCACGGGCGGCCAGCGCATCGACCTGCTGGGCGTGAAGAAGGAAGACCTGGAAGGCGTGTGGAAGGACATCGGCATGCCCAGCGGCTTTGCCTATGCCAAGTCGCTGCGCACGGTGAAGACCTGCGTGGGCAGCGAGTGGTGCCGCTTCGGCACGCAAGACTCCACGCAGATGGGCAAGGACCTGGAACGCGCGCTGTGGGCCATGTATTCGCCGCACAAGGTCAAGCTGGCGGTGTCGGGCTGCCCGCGCAACTGCGCGGAGGCCGGCATCAAGGACGTGGGCGTGATCGGCGTCGACTCGGGCTGGGAACTCTACGTGGGCGGCAACGGCGGCATCAAGACCGAGGTGGCGCAGTTCCTCGTGAAGGTGAAGACGGCCGAGGAAGTGATGGAGTACTCGGGCGCCTTCCTGCAGCTCTACCGCGAAGAAGGCTGGTACCTGGAGCGCACGGTGCACTACATCGGCCGCGTGGGGCTGGACTACGTGAAGAAGAAGATCCTCGAAGACGCCGAGGGCCGCAAGGCGCTGTGGGAACGCCTGCAGTTCGCGCTCGACGGCGAACCCGATCCGTGGTTCGAATCGGCACAGGCGTCGGTCGACGTGCGGCAGTTCACGCCGCTGACGGCGTCGAGCGACACCCGCCAGACAGTCTGAAGGAAGGACCCCATGAACGATTGGAAAGCCATCTGCCGCATCGACGACATCCCCGTGCTCGGCGCGCGCCGCGTGACGCGGCCCGCCGGCGTGGATGTTGCCGTGTTCCGCAATGCCGAGAACGAGGTTTTCGCGCTGCTCGACCGCTGCCCGCACAAGGGCGGGCCGCTGAGCCAGGGCATCGTGTTCGGCACCAGCGTGGCCTGCCCGCTGCACAACTGGGCCATCGGGCTGGACGACGGCTGCGCCAAGTCGCCCGACGAGGGCTGCACGCCGAAGTTCGCCGTGAAGGTGGAAGACGGGGTGGTGCACCTGGACGCGGGCGAACTGGCGACGCACGCCATCGACCTGGAACGCCCGGTCGCCGGGCCGAAGCCGTTCGCGGTGCTGTCGGTCCTTCCGCTGGAATAGCCATGACGCTGGAGACCCGCTCCACCTGCCCCTATTGCGGCGTCGGTTGCGGCGTCATCATCGAATCGCAAGGCAGCGAGATCACCGGCGTGCGCGGCGACCCCGAGCACCCGGCGAACTTCGGCCGGCTGTGCACGAAGGGCTCGACGCTGCACCTCACGGCCAGCGCCGCGGTCACGCGGCAGACGCGGCTGCTGCAGCCCATGCAGCGCCTTGTGCGCGCCGAGGCGCCCACCGCTGTGACCTGGGACACCGCGCTCGCCAACGCCGCCGGCAAGTTCGCGCAGGTGATCAGCGACCATGGCCCGGACTCGGTCGGCTTCTATGTGTCGGGCCAGTTGCTCACCGAGGACTACTACGTCTTCAACAAGCTGGCCAAGGGCCTGGTCGGCACCAACAACATCGACACCAACTCCCGCCTGTGCATGAGCAGCGCCGTGGCCGGCTACAAGCAGACGCTGGGTGCCGACGCGCCGCCGGCCTGCTACGACGACCTGAAGCACGCAGCCTGCCTGTTCATCGTGGGCAGCAACACGGCGTGGGCGCACCCCATTCTTTTCCGCCGCATCGAGGACGCGAAGGCCGCGAACCCGGCGCTGAAGATCGTGGTGGCCGACCCCCGCCGCACCGACACGGTCGAGATCGCCGACCTGTTCCTGCCCATCCAGCCCGGCACCGACGTGATGCTGTTCAACGGCATGCTGCACCTGATGCTGTGGGAGGGCTGGATCGACGCGAAGTACATCGCGGCCCACACCAGCGGCTTCGACGCTTTGAAGGCGACGGTGCGCGAGTGCACGCCGGACAAGGTGGCACAGGTGTGCGGCATCCCGAAGGAAGACCTGCTCGAAGCGGCGCGGCTCTTCGCCACCTCGCCTGCCACGCTGAGCCTGTACTGCCAGGGCCTGAACCAGTCGTCGAGCGGCACGGCGAAGAACGCCGCGCTCATCAACCTGCACCTGGCCACCGCGCAGATCGGCCGCGCCGGCGCGGGCCCGTTCTCGCTGACCGGCCAGCCCAACGCGATGGGCGGGCGCGAAGTCGGCGGCCTCGCCAACCTGCTGAGCGCGCACCGCGACCTGGCGAACCCGGATCACCGCGCCGAAGTGGCCGCGCTGTGGGGCGTGCCCTCGGTGCCCGGGAAGCCGGGCAAGACAGCGGTCGAGATGTTCCAGGCCGCGGCCGACGGCGAGATCCGCGCGCTGTGGATCGCCTGCACCAATCCGGCGCAGTCGATGCCCGACCAGGCCACGGTGCGCCGCGCGCTGGAACGCGCCGAGTTCGTCGTGGTGCAGGAAGCCTTTGCCACCACCGCCACCTGCGCCTTCGCCGACCTGCTGCTGCCCGCCACCACCTGGGGCGAGAAGGAAGGCACCGTGACCAACAGCGAGCGCCGCATCTCGCGCGTGCGCCCGGCCGTGCCGGCGCCCGGCGAGGCGCGCAACGACTGGTCGATTGCCGTGGCCTTCGCGCACCGGCTCGAAAGGCAGCTGGGCCGCACCTTCACGCTGTTCCCGTACGAGACGGCCGAATCCGTCTGGAACGAGCATCGCGAATCCACGCGCGGGCGCGATCTCGACATCACCGGCCTGAGCTACGCGATGCTGGACACGGCCGGCCCGCAGCAATGGCCGCTGAAGGAAGGCGAAAGCACCGGCCGCGCGCGCCTCTACGAAGACGGTGTGTTCCCCACGCCGGACGGCCGCGCCCGCTTCGTCGACACGGTCTACAAGCCGGTGGCCGAGGCCCGCGAGGCCCGCTACCCCTTCTCGCTGAACACCGGCCGGCTGCGCGACCAGTGGCACGGCATGAGCCGCACCGGCACCGTCGGGCGCTTGTTCGGCCATGTGTCGGAGCCGGTGGTGCAGATGAACGCGCAGGACATGGCGCGCCGCCAGATCCGCGAAGGCGACCTGGTGCACCTGACCTCCAAACGCGGCTCGATCATGCTGCCCGCGCGCGCCAGCGCCGAGGTGGGGCTGAGCCAGGTCTTCGTCGCCATGCATTGGGGCGAGGAATACCTGAGCGGCTGCTCCTCGAACGGCACGCGGCTGGCGGGCATCAACGCGCTCACCACGCCGGCCTATTGCCCGACCTCGAAGCAGCCCGAGCTGAAGCACACGCCGGTGAAGATCCTCAAGGCTGAGCTTCCGTGGTCGCTGCTGGCCATGGCCTGGCTGCCCGATGGCGAAGCGCTTGCCGCGCACCGCGCGCTGCAGCCGATGATGGCGCTGTTTCCTTTTGCGACCTGCGTGCCGTTTGCCGGCAACACGCAGGGCGCCGAACGCAGCGGCCTGCTCTTTCGCGCCGCCGCGCATGACGCGCCCGACGACGCGCTGGTCGAGAAGATCGAGGCCCTGCTCGGACTGCAAACCGCCGACACCCTGCGCTACGCCGACCGCCGCCGCGGCCAGCGCCGCTCGGCCCGGCTGGTGCGCCGCGCCGATGGCGGCGCCGGGCTCGAAGCCTTCCTGCTGGGCGGCGACACCAGCGCCGAAGCCTGGATTGCCACGCTGCTGCGCGAGGAACTGCCGGCCCAGAGCTACGGCCGCCTGCTGCTGTCGCCGGGCTCGAAAGCGCCGGTGGCGGTGCAATCGCGCGGCAAGACGGTGTGCACCTGCTTCAACGTGGCGGACATGGCCATACAGACCGAACTGGGCCGCTGCACCGGCACCGCCGACGAGCGGCTGGCGAAGCTGCAGGGCGCGCTGAAGTGCGGCACCAACTGCGGCTCGTGCATTCCGGAGCTCAAGCGCATGGTGCGGGCCACGCCGGCCGAGGCGGAGGCGGTTGCGCCATGACCCCGTGTCTCGCTGGCATAAGCCGAATGACATTCCGGCATAAGCATTGCAGGACAATCCGCCTACCCATGGGAATCAGCCAATACATCAAGGAAATCGGCCGCGGCGCGCGAGGCGCCAAGCCGCTCACGCGCGAACAGGCCACCGACCTGTTCGGCCAGGTGCTGGACGGCACCGTCACCGACCTGGAAATCGGCGGCTTCTGCCTGGCCATGCGCATCAAGGGCGAAACGCCCGAGGAGATGGCTGGTTTTCTCGATGCCACCCATGCGCGGCTGAACCGCATTCCGGCCGGCGACCGGGCGCTGGTCGTGCTGCCCAGCTACAACGGCGCGCGCAAGCTGCCGGTGCTCACGCCGCTGCTGGCGCTGCTGCTGGCGCGCGAAGGCCTGCCGGTGCTGGTGCACGGCAGCGCCAGCGAGAGCTCGCGCGTGCTGGCGTCCAACGTGCTCTCGGCGCTTGGCGTCGCTCCACTGGAAGCCGTCCGCCCCATCGCCAACGGCGAAGCGGCCTTTGCCCCCACCGAACTGCTGAACCCCGCGCTCAAGCGCCTGCTCGACGTGCGCCGCGTGGTCGGCCTGCGCAACCCGGGCCACAGCGTGGTCAAGCTGATGCAGCCCGCCGCCGGCGCCTGCGTGGTGGTGGCCAGCTACACGCATCCCGAATACGCCCGCACCATGGGCGAGACCTTCGAGCTCACGGGCATGACCGCCCTGCTCTCACGCGGCCTCGAAGGCGAAGTGGTCTCCGACCCGCGCCGCACGGCGCAGATCGACGGCTTCGTGCGCGGCGTGCGCACCGAACTGCAGGCGCAGCAGGCGGGCACCGCCGCCGACGTGCCGGGCCTGCCGAAGGAAATCGACGTCGCCACCACCGCCGACTACACGCGCCGCGTGCTGGCCGGCGAGCTTCCCGTGCCCGAAGCCATCGCGGCGCAGGTCAGGCACATCACGCAACTGGCATCCCACGCATGAACAACGACAACCCCACCTCCCTCATCGCCGGCCGCTGCACGCTGGTGGGCGCCGGCCCGGGCGACCCCGAGCTGCTGACCGTCAAGGCCGTGAAGGCGATCCAGGCCGCGACGGTGCTGCTGGTCGACGACCTGGTGAACGACGAGATCGTGCAGGCCTACGCCCGGCCCGACGCGCGCATCGTGCACGTGGGCAAGCGCGGCGGCTGCAAGAGCACGCCGCAGGCCTTCATCGAGCGGCTGATGATCACCGCCGTGCGCGAAGGCGAGACGGTGGTGCGCCTGAAGGGCGGCGACCCGTTCATCTTCGGACGCGGCGGCGAAGAGGTGGAGCACCTGCGCGAAGCCGGCATCGAATGCGCCGTGGTCAACGGCATCACCGCCGGCCTCGCGGCCGTGACCGCGCTGGGCGTGCCGCTCACGCACCGCGACCATGCACAGGGCGTGGTGTTCGTCACCGGCCATGCCAAGACCGGCGCGGGCGCGGCCGAAGACCCGACCGACTGGCGCGCGCTGGCCGCGACGGCGTACAACGCGCGGCTCACGCTCGTCATCTACATGGGCGTGGCGGGTGCGGGCCACATCGAGCGCGAACTGCTGCAGGGCCTGCCGGGCGACACGCCGGCGGCCGTCATCCAGCATGCGAGCCTGCCGCACCAGCGGCACATCGCGACCACGCTGGACAAGCTGCAGCGCGGCATCGCCGAAGCGGGGCTCGCCAGCCCGGCGGTGATCGTGGTGGGCGACGTGCTGCGCGGGCTCGCCGCAGCCGCCTTGCCGGTGCGCGCGGACAAGTTCGGTACCTGATCGGCGCCTGATCGGCACCTGACCGGGGCGAGGACGGTTCGCGCGGCGCGGGCGCCGCGCACCACAACGTGGCATGGATCGTGCTGTGCCACCGGCAATGAATGCAGCCGTCACGCCCGAACCCGCCGCCGTCGAAATCGTCGCGCTCACCAAGCGCTACGCCCCCGGCACGCCGGCCGCCGTAGACCAGATCGACCTGCGCATCGCCAGCGGCAGCTACTGCTGCCTGCTCGGCCCGTCGGGCTGCGGCAAGAGCACCACGCTGCGCATGATCGCGGGCCACGAGTCGGTCACCAGCGGCGACATCCTGCTGGACAACCGCAACATCACCGACCTGCCCGCCGCGGCGCGCGGCACGGCGATGATGTTCCAGAGCTTCGCCCTCTTCCCGCACCTCTCGGCCACCGACAACGTGGCCTTCAGCCTCAAGATGAAAGGCGTCGGCAAGGCCGAGCGCCACAAGCGCGCCAACGACCTGCTCGAACGCGTCGCGATGGGCCACCTGGCCGACCGCAAGCCCGGCGAGCTTTCCGGCGGCCAGCAGCAGCGCGTGGCGCTGGCGCGCGCGCTCATCACCGAGCCGCGCGTGCTGCTGCTCGACGAGCCGCTGTCGGCGCTCGACCCCTTCCTGCGCATACAGATGCGCGCCGAGCTGCGGCGCTGGCAGAAGGAACTGGGCCTGACCTTCGTGCACGTGACGCACTCGCAGGAAGAAGCGATGGCGCTGGCCGACACCATGGTGGTCATGAACCACGGGGTGATCGAACAGGTCGGCTCGCCGCACGCGGTCTACAACCACCCGGCGAGCGAATTCGTGGCGCGCTTCATGGGCGGCCACAACGTGTTCGACACGCCGGCCGGCCCGATCGCGGTGCGCAACGACCGCATGCGGATCGCCGCGGTTTCCGACGAAGCGAGCGCGGCACCCGATGCACTGCGGGCCACCGTCACCGACGTGGAATACCAGGGCACCTACGTGCTGCTCGGCCTGTCGCTCGGCAGCGCCGCGCCGGGTCGCCAGAACGTTTCGGTGCTGCTGGGCGAAGCCGCTTTCCTCGCCCGGCCCTACGCGCAGGGCGAGGCTGTGCACCTGTCATGGGCCGCGGCCGACGCGCGCGTGCTCGGCCCCGGCGCCAAGCCGCCGGGCGAGCGGGCATCGGCGCCCGCCGGCAGTGCATCGCGCGACGACACGGCCGCGCTTGCCATGACCCTCTGAGCCCACCTTTTTTTCTTCCCTTTCCTTTCCACTGTTTCTTCCACGGAGACTTCACCATGACCGACCCCATCGACTCGTCCGCCGGCTTCAAGCGTCGCACCCTGCTGCAGGGCACGGCCGGCATCCTGGCCACGGGCATCGCGCCCTTCGTGCATGCGCAGGAAAAGGTCGTGCTGCGCTACCTCGGCACGGCGGTGAACCAGGACAAGGCCATTGCCGAGAAATTCAAGGCCGACACGGGCATCGAGATCCAGTACGTGGCCGTGACTACCGACGACGTCACCAAGCGCGCCGTCACCGCGCCCAACAGCTTCGACCTGATCGACACCGAGTTCTTCTCGCTCAAGAAGATCGTGCCGACCGGCAACCTCAAGGGCATCGACACCAAGCGCGTCAAGAACGCCGACAAGATCACCTCGCTGTTCACCAAGGGCGAAGTCGCCGGCAAGAAGGTCGGCGACCAGGGCACGGCCCCCGTGAAGGTGATCTACCTGGAAGGCGAGAAGAGCAAAGCCTTCGCCAAGTCGGCCACGCAGTACATGTCGCTGATTCCCACCACCTACAACGCCGACACGCTCGGCATCCGCCCCGACCTGATCAAGCGTCCCATCGGTTCGTGGGCCGAGCTGCTGAACCCCGAGTTCAAAGGCAAGACCGCGATCCTGAACATCCCGTCGATCGGCATCATGGACGCGGCGATGGTGGTGGAAGCCAAGGGCATCCACAAATACGCCGACAAGGGCAACATGACCAAGGCCGAGATCGACCTGACGATCAAGACCCTGATCGAGGCCAAGAAGGCCGGCCAGTTCCGCGCGCTGTGGAAGGACTTCAACGAGTCGGTGAACCTCATGGCCTCGGGCGAGGTGGTGATCCAGTCGATGTGGTCGCCTGCCGTGACGGCCGTGCGCAGCAAGGGCATCGACTGCACCTTCCAGCCGCTCAAGGAAGGCTATCGCGCCTGGGCCTCGGGCTTCGGCCTGCCCGCCACGCTCTCAGGCAAGAAGCTCGACGGCGCGTACGAATTCATCAACTGGTTCCTCGACGGCTGGGCCGGCGCGTACCTCAACCGCCAGGGCTACTACAGCGCCGTGCTCGACACCGCCAAGACCAAGATGGAAGCCTACGAATGGGCCTACTGGATGGAAGGCAAGCCCGCCGCGCAGGACATCAAGAGCCCGCAGGGCGACGTGATCGCCAAGGCCGGCTCGGTGCGCGACGGCGGCAGCTACGAGCAGCGCATGGGCGGCATCGCCTGCTGGAACGCGGTGATGGACGAGAACGAGTACATGGTCCGCAAGTGGAACGAGTTCGTCGCGGCCTGACCTCCGGCCTGAGCCTGTGAGCGCTCCCTCGACCAGCGCGTCCGCCGCCACCGCGCCCATCCACGCCGTCAAGGCGTGGTGGCAGGCGGCGCCGTTCGCGCTGGTGTTCCTGCTGTTCTTCCTGATTCCGCTGGCGCTGGTCGCGATGGTCAGCCTGTGGAACTTCAATGAATACGAGCTGATCCCCGCGGTCACGCTGCGCAACTACCTGAGCCTGTTCGAGGGCTGCTCGCGCCTCACCGACAACGGCGACCTGTGCGTCACGCTCAACACCTACCTGAGCACGTTCAAGTTCTGCGTGCTGGTATGGGGCATCACGCTGCTGATCGGCTTTTCGGTGGCGTACTTCCTGGCGTTCCATGTGCGCTCGTCGACCATGCAGACGGTGCTGTTCGTGCTGTGCACGGTGCCGTTCTGGACATCGAACGTGATCCGCATGATCTCCTGGGTGCCGCTGCTGGGGCGCAACGGGCTGGTCAACCAGGCGCTCATGGGCCTGGGCCTGGTGAACCAGCCGCTCGAGTGGTTGCTGTTCTCCGATTTCTCGGTGGTGCTGGCCTTCGTGCACCTGTACACGATGTTCATGATCGTGCCGATCTTCAACAGCATGATGCGCATCGACCGCTCGCTGCTCGAAGCAGCAAGCGACGCGGGCGCCTCGGGCTGGCAGACGCTGTGGAACGTGGTGGTGCCGCTGTCGCGCACCGGCATCCTGATCGGCTCGATCTTCGTCATCACCATCGTCATGGGCGACTTCGTCACCATCGGCGTGATGGGCGGCCAGCAGATCGCGTCCATCGGCAAGATCATCCAGGTGCAGACCTCGTACCTGCAGTTTCCGCTGGCGGCTGCCAACGCGATGATCCTGCTGGCGGTGGTGCTGATGATCATCTGGGGGCTCACCCGGCTGGTCGACATCCGAAAGGAGCTGTAGCGTGGGCTTTTGTTCTTCAGGGCTCGCTCACGCCGACGGGGTACCTTGCTCCGCGAATGTCCCCCGGCCTGCGGCCTCCCCCTTTATTTCGCTGCGCAAGGCACCCCGCCGACGTGATCGTTCAGAGCACTTGTTGATCGGCCGGAACAACGACCGCGCTTGTTGTGCACAGGGCATCGGGTGCTCCCCGCAGCGAAATAAAGGAGGAGCCGAAGGCGGGGGACATTCGCGGAGGGGAGTACCCGATGCTCTCGGCACTCGCCCTGAAGGAAAAACACAAATGAGCCAACGCATAGGCGAACAACGCTCCCCGGGCTTCTGGCCGCTGGCAACCGTATTCGGACTTTTCGTCCTCTTCCTCTACGGCCCGATGATCACGATCTTCGTGCTCAGCTTCCAGGGCCCCGAGGGCGGCCTGACCTTTCCATTGCGCGGCGTCTCGCTGCACTGGTTCTACAAACTGGCCGAAGGGCTGGGCACGGTGGACATCGGCGCGGCCTTCAGGCGCTCGCTCGCGCTGGGCGCCGTGGTCATGGCCTTCACCGTCGTGCTGTCGGTACTGGCCGGCCTGGCATTCCGCAAGAAGCTCGCGGGCAGCAACGCCCTCTTCTTCGTCACCGTCGCCAGCCTCATCATGCCGTCGATCATCATCTCGCTCGGCATCGGCCTGCAGTTCCGGCTCCTCGACACCGGCATCAAGAGCCTGCTGACAGCCATGGACGCCACCACCCTGCTCGAAGGCTACGGAACCGCGCTCGGCCTGTTCAGCTCAGCCCTGGGCGCGCACCTGACATGGACGCTGCCGTTCGGCCTGCTCATCATGTTCGCCGTGTTCAACCGCTTCAACCCCGCCTACGAAGAAGCCGCACGCGACCTCGGCGCCACCCCGTGGCAGAGCTTCCGCTTCGTGGTGCTCCCGCTGATCGGCCCCTCGATCGTGGGCATCGGCATGTTCGGCTTCACGCTCTCGTGGGACGAAATCGCCCGCACCTCGCAGGCCATCGGCGACGTCAACACCCTGCCGCTCGAACTGCAAGGCCTGACCTCGACCGTCACCACGCCGTCGATCTACGCACTTGGCACGGTGACCACCGTCGTGTCGCTGCTGGTCATGGCCGTGGCGCTGGGCTCGGCCGCCATGCTGCGCCGGCGCTCCACCCGCAAACGCTAGCCGAGGGCTGCCCACCGGGCAGCCAGCAGCGTCTCGATGTCGTGCACACGCCGGCCCGTGGCACGGCCAACGGCCTCTCTGTAAGGCGGCATGTTGGTGCACTCCATCACGATGTCTTCCACCTCCGGATGAAGCGTCACCAGCCGGCGCGCGGCATCGACCACGTTGCGCTCGGCTTCCGCCAGATCGAGATGCGCCTCGTTGTTCAGGATGCGCCGGTGGAACTCGCAGCCCGGCTGCACGCCCTGCACCGGCGTGCCCCGCGGCACACCGGCCGCGTCCAGGATGGCCCGGCTCATCGAATCCGCATCGAAGGTCAGGATGCCGGGGCGCGCGAACTCGCGGCATTGCAGCAGGCTCGACGTGACGACGGGAACCCGCACCGCGCCGGCCAGCACCTGCTGGTACGCCGCCAGAAAGCCGCAGCTGGTGGTGAGCATGGCCGCGCCCTCCCCGGCCAGCCGCAACGCGCCGTCGACGAAGGGCTGCAGCAGCGAGCGGTCGGCCTCCTTCACGATGCGCTCGGGCGAAGCACCCTCGATCACGAGCCGGCGCACCGCAATGCCGTGCCGCTCGAAAGTCGCCGGATTGCCCACGTCGCCCGGCGGCCGCGGGAAGCGCGTGTCGAGCATCAGCACGCCGAGGAACGGCACGGCGTCGCTTGTCACAGCACGCCCTCTGCGCTACGCCGCCGCACCCTTGAAGCGGCCCAGGAAAGCCTGCGTCGCCGCCTGCCTCGGGTTGTCGATCACCACCTGCGGCGGTCCGCTCTCCGCGACCACGCCGTCGCGCATGAAGATCACCTGGTCGGCCACCTCGCGCGCGAAACCGATCTCGTGCGTCACCAGGATCATGGTCATGCCTTCCCTGGCCAGGCCCTTGATGACGCCGAGCACCTCGCCGACGAGTTCAGGGTCCAGCGCGGAGGTGGCTTCGTCGAACAGCATGACGGCAGGCTTCATGGCCAGCGCACGCGCAATGGCCACGCGCTGCTTCTGGCCGCCGGAGAGCTTGTCGGGAAAGTAGTCGGCGCGGTCCAGCAGGCCCACCTTGGCGAGCAGCGCGCGCGCCTCGGCCTCGGCCTGCGGCTTGGGCGTCTTCAGCACCGTCACCGGCCCTTCCATCACGTTGCGCAGCACCGTCATGTGAGGGAAGAGGTTGAAATGCTGGAACACCATGCCCGTCGACGCCCGGAAGCGCGCCAGCGCGCGCTCGTTGGGCAGCGTGGTGTGCACGCCGTTGAACTCGATGCTCTGCTCGCCCACCGTGATGCGCCCGGCGTTGGGCACCGACAGCAGGTTGATGCAGCGCAGCAGCGTCGACTTGCCCGAGCCCGAGGGTCCGATGATGGCGACCACCTGGCCGCGCTCCACCTGCAGCGAAATGTCCTTCAGGACCACGTTCTGCCCGAAGGCTTTCTTGAGCTGGCTGATCTCTATCAGGGGTGCGGGCATCTCAGGTTTCTTCCTTGGCGCCGGCGCCGAATTCCATGCGCTTGGCCCAGATGGTGACGGGCAGAAGCACCGCGAAGTAGGCGACCGCGATGAAGGTGTAGAGCTCCAGCGGCCGGTAGGTTTCGTGCGCGATCACCTGGCCCTGGTAGAGCAGGTCGGGCACGGCCAGCACCGAGAGCAGCGAAGTGTTCTTCAGCTGCATGATCGACTGGCTCATGAGCGGCGGCACCATGCGCTTGAACGCCTGCGGCAGCACGACGCGGCGCATGAGCTGCATGCGCGTCATGCCGAGCGCGCGCGCCGCCTCGACCTGCCCGCTGTCGATGGAAATGATGCCGCCGCGCACGATCTCGGAATAGAACGCACCGCCGTAGAGCGACAGACACAGCGTGGCGGCCGCCACCGCCGAGATCTCCAGCCCGGTGAGCACCGGCAGCGCGTAGTAGAACCACACCAGCTGCACCAGCACCGGCGTGCAGCGGAACACCTCGATGTAGGCGCGGATCGGCGCCGACACCCACGGGTTGCGCGACAACCGCCCCAGCCCGGTGACCAGGCCGATCAGGAGTCCCAGCACCACGCAAACGACCGTGAACACCAGCGTGTAGGCCAGGCCGATGAGCAGCAGCCGCCGGTAGCTCCAGAGCACGCTGAAGTCCCAGTCGTAGGCCGTGCCGGACGCACCGCCGGAGAAATGGCGCACGGCGGCCCAGACGCCCACCAGCACACAGGCGAGCAGCACGGCCGTGCCGAGCCGGGAGCGGCCCCTGGGCTCGCTCGTCGGATCCTCGAGGTCCATGGCGACCCCTTCAGAACTTGATTTCAGGCGGGAAGGCGCTGGCCGGCACGCCCGCGAGCTTTTCCATGTTCTTCAGGATGACGCTGCGCACCGCGCCCTTGCTGCGCTCCTGCGCCAGCCAGGCGTTCACCGCCTTCTGCAGGCCGGGGTCGGAGTCCTTGCGCAGGCCGATGCTCACGGGCGCGGTGTAAACCGGCTGAGGGATGTACATCGTGCCCAGGCCCGGGCGCTTGGCCAGCAGCGGCTCGGCCAGCAGGATCACGAGCACCTGGCAATCGGCGCGGCCGGCCTGCAGCGACATGGTGGCGGCGCCGGAATTTTCCAGGCGGGTGACGTCGGCCTTGGGCAGCACGCGCTGGGCCAGCTGGTCATGGCTGGAGCCGATGTCCACCACGATCTTGGTCTCCGGCGTGTTCAGCTGTTCCCAGCTCTTCTGCGGCACGCCCTTCTTGCAGACCACCGTGTAGGTGTTCTCGAACAGCGTGTCGGCAAAGTTGACCATGGCCGCGCGCTGCGGCGACGGGGCCAGGCCGAACATGGCGTCGATCTTGTTGGACTGCAGGTCGAGCACCGCGTTGCCCCAGGTGGTTTCGACGTACTCGACCTTGGCGCCCAGGCTCTTGGCCAGGCTCTCGCCGAAGTCGGGGCCGAAGCCCTCCCATTTGCCGGTGCCGGGGTCCTTGGCGAAGTACGGAATGGCGCCGGCGATGGCTCCCACGCGCAGCACATGGGTGCGCTGCACCCGCGCGAGCGAGCTTTCCTGGTCCTGGGAAAAAGCCGGCCCGATGGTGCAGGCGGCAACGGCAGCCACGAGGGCCCGAATGAATTTCTGTTTGATGGTCACGAGCACTCCAAGCAATTGGCTTGCCAATATACAAAGGTAAGCGATTGGTTCCAAGGTTTAGTTGCGCTCGAGCCGCCTCGTCGAAAAACACCGCGCGACCTAAAATCCGCCGCACAACAAGCACAACGCAACCCTGAGGGGGTCCCATGCTCGACATCGACAAACTCAACGAATTCACCAACAACCATGGCGAACTGCGCCGCGGCCAGGGGCTGGTCACGGGCACGATCGCCCTGAGCCTGGCCATCCTGTGCTTCCTCGGCGTGCTCGCGTTCCACTTTCCGCAGTACCTCACCACGCCGGAGCTGCGCAAGAGCTACAACGTCGACGTGATGCGCATCATCCTGCTGACGGCGCTGGTCATCTCGGGCGGGCTGTCGCTGGTGAACATCATCTTCAACCGCTCGCGCTGGCTGTCGTCGGCGGCGTTCCTGCTGGTGGTTGCGTCGGCGCTGCTGGGCGGGCACAAGGTGCCGGTGCACGACTTCGCGGACCACACGCCGTACATCGGGCTCGACTGGTTCATCCTCGACCTGCTGGGCTCGTCGCTGATCTTCATCTTCATCGAGAAGCTGTTCGCGCTGCGCAAGGACCAGCCCGTGTTCCGCGAGGAGTGGCAGACCGACTTCCATCACTTCGTGGTGAACCACATGATCGTGGGCTTCGTGCTGCTGGCCACCAACCTGCTGGTGCACAAGCTCTTCGGCTGGGCCGCCAACGACGGCATCCGCGGCTGGGTCGGCAACCTGCCGTTCTGGGCCGGGCTGCTGCTGATCATCCTGGTGGCCGACCTGGTGCAGTACTGGACGCATCGCGCCTACCACGAGGTGCCCGTGCTGTGGCGCCTGCACGCGGTGCACCACAGCGTGAAGAGCATGGACTGGATGGCCGGCTCGCGCCAGCACATCCTGGAGCTGCTGATCACCCGCACACTGGTGCTGGCGCCCATCTACGTGCTGGGCTTCAGCAAGGAAGTGATCGACGCCTACATCGTGGTGGTCGGCTTCCAGGCGGTGTTCAACCACTGCAACGTGAGCGTGCGGCTCGGCCCGCTGCGCTATTTGATCGTGACGCCCAACTTCCACCACTGGCACCACAGCCAGGACATCGAGGCGCTCGACAAGAACTATGCGGCGCACTACGCCTTCCTCGACTACATCTTCGGCACGGCCGTGAAGAGCACCAAGCTCTGGCCCGAGAAATACGGCGTGCTGGGCGACTACGTGCCCAACGGCTTCTTCAAGCAGTTGAAGTTCCCGTTCGTCTGGAAGGGCTGATGCGCGCTGCCTTCAAGACCCGCGCGGCCCTGGCGGCCGCGAGCGCCGCACTGCTCATGCTGACGGCATGCGCCACCCGCCTCGACCTGCCCTCCAAGGACGCCGGGCTGCGCCTGCGCGTGCAAAGCTCGGTCATCGCGCCGGGCAATGGCGGCGAGCTCATCGCGGCCGATGCGCTGGAGGCGGGCGACATCCTGCTGACCTCCATCGCCACGGTCAACTCCTTCGGCATCCGGCTGGGCACCTTCTCGCCGGTGAGCCACGCGGTGCTGTACCTCGGCGACGGCCAGATCGCCGAAGCCGTGGGCACCGGCGTGCGCGCACGGCCGCTGGCCGAAGTGGTGGACGAGGAACAGATGGTCGTGGCCTTTCGTGTGCCGGGCGTCGATGCAGCCGGCGCCGCACGCCTGCGCGAGTGGGCGATGTCGCAGGTCGGCACGCGCTACAACACCGTGGGCGTGCTTTTGAACGCGCCCTTCGTGCTCAACCGCCGCCTGTGCGAACTGCCGCTGATGCCCGAGGCCGTCAGCAGCTACTGCATGAGCGGCATGGCGATGGTGCAGCTGGGCGCGAGCCGCAACGACCAGTTCTTCTGCTCGCAGTTCGTGCTGGAGGCCTACAGGCAGGCCGGCCTGCCGATCACCCGCGCCGACCCGCGCTGGGTGAGCCCGGCCGACCTGCTGCACATGCGCGAAGGCGACGTGCCCTCGATCGCCGCCACGCAGCCGCTGCGCTACGTGGGCCACCTGAAATACAACCCGCCGCCGCTGCTCGCGGCGGATGGCCCTTGAGCGCGGCGGACGTGTCCCACCGGTTCGACGTCGTCGTGATCGGTGCCGGCGCTGCCGGGCTGTTCTGCGCCGGCGTGGCGGGCCAGCGCGGGATCAAGGTGCTGGTGGTGGACCACAGCGAGAAGGTGGGCGAGAAGATCCGCATCTCGGGCGGCGGGCGCGCCAACTTCACCAATCGCGACCTCGACGTGCGGGCGCCGCAACGCCATTTCATCGGCGACAACCCGAACTTCTGCCGCTCTGCGCTGTCGCGCTACGCGCCGCAGCAGTTCATCGACCTGGTGCAGAAGCACGGCATCGCCTTCCACGAGAAGCACAAGGGGCAGTTGTTCTGCGACGGTTCCTCGCAGCAGATCGTCGACATGCTGCTGGCCGAATGCGCGGCGGGTGGCGTCGAACGGTGGCAGCCGTGCAGGATCGGGAACATCGCTTTGACGGGCTCAGGGAGCTATCGAATCGAGAGCAGCCGGGGCCCCATCGAGACACCGAAGATCGTGGTTGCCACCGGCGGCCTGTCGATCCCGCAGATCGGCGCCACCGATTTCGGCTACCGCATCGCCGAGCAGTTCGGCCTGCGCGTGGTCACGCCGCGGCCGGCGCTGGTGCCGCTGACCTTCGGCGGCGAAGCCTGGGAACCCTATGCGGGGCTGGCCGGGCTGGCGCTGCCGGTGCGCATCGAAACAGGGGCCAAGAAGGAAAAAATGGCCTTCCTCGAAGACCTGCTGTTCACGCACCGCGGGCTTTCTGGCCCGGCGGTGCTGCAGATCTCAAGCTACTGGAAGCCCGGCGCCCCGCTGACGCTGGATTTCGCCCCCGGCGTGGACGTGGCCCAGGCGCTGGGCGAAGCCAAGCTGCGCTCGAAAAAGCGCATCGCCAACGAACTGGCCGCCCTGGTGCCTTCGCGCCTGGCCGACGCCTGGGTCGGCCAGGACCCGGCGCTGCAGCGCCCCGTGAACGAGGCCGCCGACAAGGCGCTGGCCGCGCTGTCGGAGCGCATCGCCCGATGGCAGATCACCCCCAGCGGCACCGAAGGTTACAAAAAAGCCGAGGTGACGGCCGGCGGCGTCGACACCCGCGACCTGTCGTCCCAGACCATGGAATCGAAGCAGCCCGGGCTGTTTTTCATCGGCGAAGTGGTCGATGTCACAGGCTGGCTCGGTGGATACAACTTCCAATGGGCGTGGGCAAGCGCACATGCATGTGCGACAGCCCTCTGACCCTCTTCGCCAGGGCACCGTGGAACCGGCTTCGCCGGGCCACCGGTGCCGCCCCCGGCGAGGGGGAAGGCGAAGCGACACGAAGTGCGCGCAGCCTGGGGGAGTGCTATAATCGCGGGCTAACTCTGGCCTCCCCTCAACGGCCGCAAACAGTTTTCAGTTGAGGAACCCCGGCTTGGGGCCTCGATCTCTCCAGGCCAAATTCATTTCAACGATTCATCAATGACCACCATCCGCGTTAAAGAAAACGAGCCCTTCGACGTCGCACTGCGCCGTTTCAAGCGCACCATCGAAAAGCTCGGCCTGCTGACCGACCTGCGTGCCCGCGAGTTCTACGAAAAGCCGACCGCCGAGCGCAAGCGCAAGAAGGCCGCCGCGGTCAAGCGCCACTACAAGCGCGTGCGCAGCATGCAGCTGCCCAAGAAGCTGTACTAAGCAACGCCCGGGCGGCCGGCTCCAGACGAAAGTCAGCACCGCCGCCCAGTTGCCTCAGCCGCGCCAGGGAAACCTGCCGCGGCTTTTGTTTTTTCCGAAAGGTTGCCGAATGACACTCAAAGAACAGATCACCGAAGACATGAAGACGGCGATGCGCGCCAAGGACTCCGAGCGCCTGGCCACCATCCGCCTGCTGCTGGCCGCCATGAAGCAGAAGGAAGTCGACGAGCGCGTGGAGCTCGACGACGCCATGGTCGTCGCCATCGTCGACAAGATGGTCAAGCAGCGCAAGGACTCGATCGCCGCCTTCACCACCGGCGGCCGCGCCGACCTCGCCGACAAGGAAGCCGCCGAGATCAAGGTGCTGGAGGTCTACCTGCCCCAGCGCATGAGCGCCGATGAAACGGTGGCCGCGGTGAAGGCCATCGTGGCCGAGCTGGGCGCCAGCGGCCCCGGCGACATGGGCAAGGTGATGGGCGTGGTCAAGACCCGCCTCGCCGGCAAGGCCGACATGGGCCAGGTCAGCGCAGCGGTCAAGGCCGCTCTGGCGGGCGCCTGATGCCGATGAACGCCGGCAGCCGCTCCGTCGCCATTCCCAAGGCCTGCGCCTGCCTGGTCGACGCACGGGGCCGGCTGCTGGTGTTCCGCCATCCCGAGGATGGCAACATGCAGCTCCCCAAGGGCACCATCGAGCCCGGTGAAGCGCCCGAGGTGGCGGTGCGCCGCGAACTGCTCGAGGAATCGGGCATCGACCACCGCGGCCCTCTGCAGTCGCTGGGCACGCTGGACCGCGAATGCGAGGCCGGCGTCGAAGGCAACACCCATCGCCACCCGCAGCTGTGGCACCTGTTCCTGATGCGTGCCGAAAGCCCGCTGCCCGAGAGCTTCACGCACACGGCAACGGGCAGCCCCGAAGAGGAAGGCCTGGTCTTCCTGTTCAGCTGGCTCGAAGCCGGCGACGCCCTCGACGACTTCGCCCTGCCCTACCGCCAGACCATCGAGCGCGTCCGCGCCGCCCTGCTGCTCGCAGCCTGACACCGGCTCACAGGCCGGCGCGCGCGGCCATGTAGAGCCCGAGCAGCGCCAGCCCGATCAGGAAGCAGCGCTTGAACACGGCCACCGGCAGCCGCCGCCGCAGCCAGGTCCCCAGCACCATGCCGCCGATGGCCGGCACCAGCATCGCGAACGAGCCGCCCAGCGCCGACACCGGATAGCCCCCGTTTCCGATCAGCCCGACGGCCAGCACCACCGTCGAGGTGGTGAACGAGATCCCCATCGCCTGGATCAGCGAATCGCGCTGGAACCCCAGCGCCTGCAGGTACGGCACCGCCGGCACCGCGAACACCCCGGTCACCGCCGTCACCAGCCCCGTGACGATGCCCACAAGCGGCCCCAGCCAGCGCGCCCGCGCGTCGCTCACGTGCAATTGCCGCCCGGTCAGCCCCCAGACCGCGTAGACCACCAGCGCCACCCCGAGCGCGAACGAAGCCCAGGCCCCCGCCGGCACGCCCAGCCAAAACGCCCCGCCCAAGGTGCCGACCACCACGCCCACTTGCATGCCGCCGATGCGCCTCAGCACGGGCATGAAGGTCTCGCGCGGCCCGGTCTGCCAGATGTTGGTGACGAGCGACGGCACGATCAGCAGCGCCGCCGCCTGCACGGGCGACATCCACAGCGCCAGCAGCCCCATCGACACCGTCGGCAGACCGAGGCCGACCACGCCCTTGATCACCCCGGCCAGCAGGTACACCGCCGCGGCGGCGGCCCAGAAGCTCATGGCGTCGTTCGTCGGCATCGTCATGGCGGCCGAGTCTGCCGGGGAAGCCCGCGCCCGGAAATGCGGCATTCGCGCAGCCGGCCTCAGGCTGGGCCTGAGGCTCCTGGTGCACACTCCGGCGGATCATGCGATTCGATCTCACCGACCTGCGGCTGTTCCTCAACGTGGTCGAGGCCGGCAGCCTCACCGGCGGCGCCGTCCGCTCGCACATGACACTGGCCTCCGCCAGCCAGCGGGTGCGCGGCATGGAAGACGCGCTGGGCACCCCGCTGCTCACGCGCCATGCACAGGGCGTGCGCGCCACGGAGGCGGGCCGCACGCTGCTGCACCATGCGCGCGTCGTGCTGCAGCAGATGGAGCGGCTGCGCGGCGAACTCGGCGAATACGGCCAGGGCCTCAAAGGCCACGTGCGCTTCATGTGCGGCACTTCGGCGCTGACCGAGCACCTGCCCGAAGTGCTGAGCCGCTTTCTCGCGCAGCATCCGCGCATCTCGGTCGACCTGGAAGAACGCGCCAGCCCCGACACGGTGGAAGCGCTGCGCGCCGGCCTGTGCGACATCGGCATCGTCTCGGACGCCATCGACAGCGAAGGCCTCGAATGCCACACCTTCCGCCGCGACGACCTCGTGCTCGTCATGCCGCGCGGCCACGCGCTGGCCGGGCGCCGGCGGCTGAAGCTGGCCGAGGTGGTCGGCAACGAATTCGTGGGCCTGCCCGCCGACAGTGCGCTGCAGCAGCTGATCACCCAGCATGTGCGCGCGCTCGGCAAGCACCTCGCCTACCGGGTTCGCGTGCGCAACTTCGAGGCGGTGTGCCGCATGGTCGAGTACGGCATCGGCGTGGGCATCGTGCCGCAGACGGCCGCCGAGCGCTGTGCCCGCTCGATGAAGATCGCGCGCGCCTCGCTTGCGGACAAATGGGCCGAGCGCACGCTGATGGCCTGCGTGCGCTCGTCGGAAGAGCTGCCGCTCAATGCCAGGCGCATGCTCGAGCACCTGATCGCGCCGGTGGAAGAACCAGCCAGGCCGCGTCGGGCCGCGGAAGAAGCCCGACCCGGTTGACCCGGGGCCTCAGGCGCCGGCCACCTTCATGCGGTTCACCAGCACCGATCCGGTCGTCTTGGCGCCGAAAGTGTAGGCATCGGCACCGATGGCCTCGATCCCCATGAGCATGTCTTTCAGGTTGCCGGCGATGGTGATCTCCTGCACCGGGAAGGCGATCTTGCCCTTCTCGACCCAGAAGCCGCTGGCGCCGCGCGAGTAGTCGCCGGTCACGTAGTTCACGCCTTGGCCCATCAGCTCGATCACGAACAGGCCGGTGCCCAGCTTGGCGAGCATGGCGTCGAGGTCGTCGGTGTGCTTGGTCAGGCGCGAACTCAGCGTCAGGTTGTGCGAGCCGCCGGCGTTGCCGGTGGTCTTCATGCCCAGCTTGCGGGCCGAATAGGTCGAGAGAAAGTAGCCCTCGAGGCGGCCGGCATCGACCACCTTGCGCGCCCGTGTGGTCACGCCTTCGTCGTCGAAGGGCGAGCTGCCCTTGCCACGCATCATGTGCGGGTCTTCGGCCACGTCGATGTGCTTGGGCAGCACGGGCTTGCCCAGCGAATCGAGCAGGAAGCTGCTCTTGCGGTACAGCGCCCCGCCGCTCACGGCCTGCACCAGCCCGCCCAGCAGGCCCACGGCCAGCGGCGACTCGAACAGCACCGGGCATTCGGTGGTCTTGATCTTGCGCGACTTCAGGCGGCTCAGCGCCCGTTCGGCGGCGTAGCGGCCCACGGCCTGCGGGCTGGCCAGTTCGTCGGCGGAGCGCATGGAGCTGTACCAGGCGTCGCGCTGCATGTCGTCGCCCTTGCCGGCGATGGGCGCCACCGAAATCGAGTGCCGCGAGCTGGCGTAGCCGCCGCGGAAGCCGTGCGTGTGGGCACTGAAGAAGTGGCTCTGCTGGGCCGAGACGCCCGCGCCTTCGCTGTTGGTGATGCGCTTGTCGGTCGACAGGGCGGCCGCTTCGCATTCCAGCGCCAGCCTGGCGGCCTGCTCGCTCGTCACGTCCCAGGGATGGAACAGGTCGAGCTCGGGGTGTTTCTTGGCGATGTCATCCTCGTCGGGCAGGCCGCTCACCGGGTCTTCGGCGGTGAAGCGGGCGATGTCGTAGGCCGCCTGGACGGTCTGCTCGATGGCGGCTTCGGAGAAATCGGAGGTGCTGGCGTTGCCGCGGCGGTGGCCCACGTAGACCGTGATGCCCAGCGACTTGTCGCGGTTGCGCTCGACGTTCTCAAGCTCGCCCTTGCGCACGGAGACGCTCAGGCCGCAGCCCTCGGACGCCTCGGCGCCGGCATCGGTCGCCCCGAGCTTCTTGGCGTGCGCCAAGGCCGAGTCGACCAGGTTTTCGAAGAAGGAACGGCTGTAGGCGAAGCCGGAATCGGCGCGCGAGGAGGATGTCGTCATGTGGTGGCTATGATACTTGCGCCCCCCAATCCCCGTTTACCCCCTGCTTCCCACCGCGCATTGCATGCGTTGCAACGCCTCGCGGTGCGGCCCAGAATCCATCCCATGTCCCGCAAACCCAAAAAAGGCTATTTCGTCCGTGGCCAGTTCGTCGCCGAAGGCAGCGAGCTCGACCTGGAGCTCAAGCGCGAGCTCAAGGGCACCGACGACGCCAGCCGCACCGACCTCAAGCGCGAGAGCGACGAACTCCAGAAGCTGGGCGGCGAACTGCTCACGCTGCGCGCCGGCCTGTTCGACGCGCTCCCGCTCGACGAAAAGCTGGTCGACGCCATCGCCGAAGCCAAGCGCATCACCAATTTCGAGGGCAAGCGCCGCCAGATGCAGTTCATCGGCAAGCTCATGCGCAAGCTCGAGCCCGAGGTGCTGGAAGCCGTCAGGCAGGCCCTGTCGGAGCAGGCCAGCGTGCCGGCCGCCGAAACCGCCGCCCTGCACGAGGCCGAGCGCTGGCGCGACCGGCTGATTGCCGACGACGACGCCCTCGGCGGCTGGATCGAAACCCACCCCGCCACCGACTCCCAGCAACTGCGCGCCCTGGTGCGCCAGGCCCGCAAGGACATGAAGACCGGCCCGGCCGGTGAAGCGCCCCGCCAGGGCAAGGCCTACCGCGAGATCTTCCAGCTGGTGCGCGCACAGCTGGCGGTGCACGGCGGCGACGACCACGCAGCCGCCGCGGCGGAACAAGACCGGGAAGAGGACGCATGAGCGCGGAAGCCGCCTTCGAGCTGGTCCGCATCGGCGTCGTCTCGGTCAGCGACCGCGCCTCCAGCGGCGCCTACGAAGACAAGGGACTGCCCGCGCTGAAGGAATGGCTGGGCAAGGCGCTGAAGAACCCCATCGAATTCGAGCCCCGGCTTATTCCCGACGACGCCGCGCGCATCAGCGCTGCGCTGGTCGAGCTGGTCGATGCCGGCTGCTCGCTGGTGCTGACCACCGGCGGCACCGGCCCCGCCCTGCGCGACGTGACGCCCGAGGCCACGCTGGCCGTCGCCCACAAGGAAATGCCCGGCTTCGGCGAGCAGATGCGCCAGATCAGCCTGCGCTTCGTGCCGACCGCGATCCTGTCGCGGCAGGTGGCGGTGATCCGCGACAAGAGCCTGATCATCAACCTGCCGGGCCAGCCCAAGTCGATCGCGGAAACGCTGGAGGGACTGAAGGACGCGAACGGCGCGCAGCTGGTGCCCGGCATCTTTGCGGCGGTGCCCTACTGCATCGACCTGATCGGCGGGCCGTACCTGGAAACCGACGATTCGGTCTGCAAGGCCTTCCGGCCGAAGTCGGCCATCCGCACACGCGCCTGATCGGCGCCGACCAACGGCCGCTACAGCCGCTACTGCGGCGGAAGGCTCTTCGCCTCCACGTCCTTCAGGCACGCACTGACCGCCGCGTGCGATGCCTGCTCGTGGCAGCGCGCGGCCGCGGCACGCGCGGCCTTCTGCTGCACACGGCGCTCCTCGGCACTGTCGATCTGGTAGCTCATGAGCCATTTCATGGACAGCGCCAGCACGATGCCCAGCCCGAGCGACATGCCCACCACCGTGGAGCGCCAGGTCCTCGCACTGGGCACGGCGGGCTCGGCCACGGGGCCGACGTCGAACGCCATGGGCGGATGTGAAGGTGAGCCGCCATGGACCCGGCGGCGCTGCGAAGCGCGCGGCTCGGCGGTGGCAGTGGTGCGTGCGGAAGACTTGTCGTAGCTGACCATCAAGCCGATTGTCCGCGAATCGGCAGCCCCCGCCGCAACGCGCCGGGGGCTTTTCAGGCTCAGGCCAGGTCGAACCTGTCGAGGTTCATCACCTTCGTCCAGGCGGCCACGAAGTCGTTCACGAACTTCTCCTGTGCGTCCGAGCTCGCGTAGATCTCGGCAATGGCACGCAGCTGCGCATTCGAGCCGAAGACCAGGTCGGCGCGCGTGCCGGTCCACTTCAGCTCGCCCGACTTGCGGTCACGGCCTTCGTACTTCTCGTTGCCGGCCGGAGCGGCCTTCCACTCCGTGCCCATGTCGAGCAGGTTGACGAAGAAGTCGTTGGTCAGCGTGCCCGGCTTCCTGGTGAAGACGCCGTCCTGGCTCTGGCCGACGTTGGCGCCGATCACACGCAGGCCGCCGATGAGCACGGTCAGCTCCGGTGCGGTCAGCGTCAGCAATTGCGCCCGGTCGACGAGCAGCACTTCCGCCGGCACGCTGAACCGCGCCTTCGTGTAGTTGCGGAAACCGTCGGCCACCGGCTCCAGCGGCTCGAAGGACTGCACGTCGGTCTGCTCCTGCGACGCGTCGGTACGGCCCGGCGAGAACGGCACCTTCAGTTCGCGTCCGGCATTGCGCGCGGCCTGCTCCACGCCCGCGCCGCCGGCCAGCACGATCAGGTCGGCCAGCGAGATCTTCTTGCCGCCCTGCTGCGCTGCGTTGAACTCATCGCGGATGCCTTCGAGCACCTGCAGCACCTTGGCCAGCTGCGCCGGCTCGTTCACCGCCCAGTCCTTCTGGGGCGCCAGGCGAATGCGCGCGCCGTTCGCGCCGCCCCGCTTGTCGGAGCCGCGGAAGGTCGACGCCGACGCCCATGCCGTCGAGACGAGCTGCGCCGGCGTGAGGCCCGAGGCCAGCACCTTCTTCGCGAGCGCTTCAACGTCCTGCGCATCGACCAGCGCGTGGTCGACGGCGGGAATCGGGTCTTGCCAGATCAGCTCTTCGGCCGGTACCTCAGGGCCGAGGTAGCGTGCGCGCGGGCCCATGTCGCGGTGCGTGAGCTTGAACCATGCGCGGGCGAACGCATCGGCGAACTGGTCGGGGTTCGCAAGGAAGCGGCGCGAGATCTTCTCGTACCCCGGGTCGATGCGCAGCGACAGGTCGGTGGTGAGCATGGTCGGCGCGTGGCGCTTCGACGGGTCGTGCGCGTCCGGGATGGTTCCCGCGCCGGCGCCGCCCTTGGCCACCCACTGGTGCGCGCCCGCCGGGCTCTTGGTGAGTTCCCATTCGAAGCCGAACAGGTTCTCGAAGAAGTTGTTGCTCCACTTCGTGGGCGTGGTGGTCCAGGTGACTTCCAGGCCGCTGGTGATGGTGTCGCCGCCCTTGCCGGTGCCGAAGCTGCTCTTCCAGCCCAGGCCCTGGGCCTCGATGTCCGCTGCCTCGGGCTCATGGCCGACGTTGGTTGCCGGACCCGCGCCGTGCGTCTTGCCGAAGGTGTGGCCGCCGGCGATGAGCGCCACGGTTTCTTCGTCGTCCATGGCCATGCGCGCGAAGGTGTCGCGGATGTCGCGTGCCGCGGCGAGCGGGTCGGGGTTGCCGTCCGGACCTTCCGGGTTCACGTAGATCAGGCCCATCTGCACGGCGGCCAGCGGGTTCTCGAGGTCGCGTGTGTGCGGCACCTTGCTGTCGTCGTCCTTCACGAGCACCGCGCCGGGTTTCTCGACGCCCGGCGAACCTTGCGAATAGCGGATGTCGCCGCCGAGCCAGGTGGTCTCGCGGCCCCAGTACACGTCCTGGTCGGGTTCCCACACATCGGCGCGGCCGCCCGCGAAGCCGAAGGTCTTGAAGCCCATCGTTTCCAGCGCGACGTTGCCCGTGAGGATCAACAGGTCGGCCCATGAAATCTTGTTGCCGTACTTCTGCTTGATCGGCCAGAGCAGGCGCCGTGCCTTGTCGAGGCTCACGTTGTCGGGCCAGCTGTTCAGCGGCGCGAAGCGCTGCTGGCCGCGACCGGCGCCGCCGCGTCCGTCACCGATGCGGTAGGTGCCCGCGCTGTGCCATGCCATGCGAATGAACAGCGGGCCGTAGTGGCCGAAGTCCGCCGGCCACCAGTCCTGCGAGTCGGTCATCAGCGCGGCGAGGTCTTTCTTCACCGCTGCAAGATCGAGGCTCTTGAACGCCGCGGCGTAGTCGAAGTCCTTGTCCATCGGATCGGATTTCGACGAGTGCTGGTGAAGCAGATCGATACGCAGCTGCCTGGGCCACCAGTCTCGGTTGGTGGTGCCGGCACCTGCTGCCTGGCTGAAGGGACACTTGGCTTCGGTCTTGTCACTGCTCATGAGAACTCCTGGTTTTTTGCTGCGAGGGGATGGGGCAAATTCTCTGACAGAAGCAGCCGTGGGGCGAATAGAAGCACTCAATTCCAGCGATAGCGCGAGCTGGCCGTGTTTGTCATTCGCCGCGGGTCTCCGGCGCTCGGACGCGAGCTTTATAGCCCCATCGCCCGTCCCGCCGCAATCGATCGGCCCCCGCAGCCGAGTGGCATCACGCAGGGCGCTGCGGCGTGCGAATGCTCATGTGTCATGGGGTCCTTCCGGTACAGGGTCGAGCGGCGCGCCGTGGTTCTGCTCGCGTGCGTCTTCTTCCTGCCGCACCTCGTCTTCGTCGCGCCTGTGCGCGATGCGGTAGAGCAGCGGAAGCACCAGCAGCGTCAGCGCGGTCGACGAAAGGATACCGCCGATCACCACGGTGGCCAGCGGCCGCTGCACCTCGGCGCCCGTGCCGGTGGCGATGGCCATGGGCACGAAGCCCAGCGACGCGACCAGCGCGGTCATCAGCACCGGCCGCAGCCGCGTGAGCGCGCCTTCGCGAATGGCCGCGTCCAGCGGCAGCCCACCCTCGCGCAGGTTGCGGATGAAGGAGATCATCACCAGCCCGTTGAGCACCGCCACGCCCGACAGCGCAATGAAGCCCACCGCCGCAGAGATCGACAGCGGTATGCCGCGCATCCACAGCGCGACGATGCCGCCCGTGAGAGCGAACGGAATGCCGGTGAACACCAGCAGCCCGTCCTTGAGGTTGCCGAACATCGCGAACAGCAGCGTGAACACCAGCAGCAGCGACACCGGCACCACGATCTGCAGCCGCTGCGTGGCGGACGCGAGGTTCTCGTACTGGCCGCCCCACACGGTCCAGTAGCCGGAGGGAATGCTCACCTTGCGCATGGCCTCTTCGGCCTCGGCCACGAAGGAGCCCAGGTCGCGGCCGCGCACGTTGGCGCTCACCACGATGCGGCGCTTGCCGTCTTCGCGGCTCACCTGGTTGGGGCCCGGCGCAATGTCGAGCGTGGCCACTTCGCCCAGCGGGATGAAGCTGGTGCGCGCGCCCTCGGCGCCCGCCCCCTTGGGCAGCGCCACGGGCAGGCGCTTGATGGCCTCGAGGTCGGTGCGCAGGTTCTCGGGCAGGCGCACGATGATGTCGAAGCGGCGGTCGCCGTCGAACAGCGTGCCCGCCTCGCGCCCGCCCACCGCGACCGAGATCGCGTCCTGCACGTCGCCCACGTTCAGGCCGTAGCGCGCGGTCTTGTTGCGGTCGATGTTCACCGTAAGCATCGGCAGGCCGGTGGTCTGCTCGACCTTCACCTCGGCCGCGCCGGGGATCCTGCCCAGCGCCTGCGACACCTCGGCCGCGGTCTTGTCGAGCACGTCCATGTCGTCGCCGAAGATCTTCACCGCCACGTCGCTGCGCACGCCGGAGATCAACTCGTTGAAGCGCAGCTGGATCGGCTGCGAGAACTCGTAGTTGTTGCCCGGCAGCTTCTCGACTTCTTCCTGCACCGCCGCCAGCAGCTCGGCGCGCGAGCGGCGT
This sequence comes from Variovorax sp. efr-133-TYG-130, assembly GCF_030208835.1. NCBI lineage: Bacteria > Pseudomonadati > Pseudomonadota > Betaproteobacteria > Burkholderiales > Comamonadaceae > Variovorax > Variovorax sp. efr-133-TYG-130. The sequence goes on from NZ_JARVTD010000011.1 coordinate 159,766, forward strand.
GGCGTGGGCCACTCGCTCTCGGGCTTGAGCATGATGTAGCCGTCGGAAATGTTCGGCGGCATCGGATCCGAAGCAATCTCGGCCGTGCCGGTGCGCGCGAAGATGCGCTCGATCTCGGGAAACTTCTCCTTCAGCGTGCGTTCGAGCTGCTTCTGCATCTCGACCGACTGCGTGAGGCTGGTGCCCGGAATACGCAGCGCCTGGATGGCGAAGTCGCCCTCGCTCAGGCTGGGCACGAACTCGGTGCCCAGGCGCGTGGCCAGCAGGCCCGACAGCACCACCGCCACCACCGCGGTGGTAATCACCAGCGGCTTGGCGGCCATGACGCGCGCCAGCAGCGGCTCGTAGCCGCGCTTGGCCCACACCATCAGGCGGTTTTCCTTCTCGCTCACCTTGTTGCCGATGAACAGCGCCACGGCCGCGGGGATGAAGGTGATCGACAGGATCATCGCGCCCAGCAGCGCGATCACCACGGTGAAGGCCATCGGGTGGAACAGCTTGCCCTCCACGCCCGTGAGCGCAAAGATCGGCAGGTACACGATCATGATGATGAGCTGGCCGAACAGCAGCGGCCTGCGCGCCTCCTGCGAGGCGGCGAACACTTCATGGAAGCGCTCGGCGCGCGTCAGCGGCCGGCCCTTGTGGGCCTGCGCATGGGCCAGCCTTCGCACGCAGTTCTCCACGATCACCACCGCGCCGTCGATGATGATGCCGAAGTCCAGCGCGCCCAGGCTCATCAGGTTGGCGCTGACCTTCTGGTTCACCATGCCGGTGAAGGTGAAGAGCATCGACAGCGGAATCACCAGCGCGGTGATGATCGCCGCGCGGATGTTGCCCAGGAACAGGAACAGGATCGCGATGACCAGCACCGCGCCCTCGAACAGGTTCTTCTTCACCGTGGCGATGGCCTTGTCGACCAGCACCGTGCGGTCGTACACCGTCACCGCCTTCACGCCGGCGGGCAGCGTGCGGTTGATCTCCTGCATCTTCCTGTCGACGGCCTGCGACACGGTGCGGCTGTTCTCGCCGATCAGCATGAACACCGTGCCCAGCACCACTTCGCGGCCGTTGTCGGTGGCGGCACCGGTGCGCAGTTCCTTGCCGATGCCGACCTCGGCCACGTCCTGCACGCGCAGCGGAATGCCGCCGGCGTTGCCCAGGATGACGTTGCCGATGTCCTCCACCGACTTCACCTGCCCCGGCGCGCGGATGAGGTATTGCTCGCCGCGCTTCTCGATGTAGCCCGCGCCCACGTTGGCGTTGTTGCGCTCCAGCGCGGTGACCATGTCGGTCATGGTGAGGCCGTGGGCCAGCAGCTTGGCCGGGTCGGGCGAGATCTGGAACTCCTTCGCATAGCCGCCGATGGAGTTGATCTCGGTCACGCCCGCCACGTTGCGCAGCTGCGGCTTGATGATCCAGTCCTGTATCTCGCGCAGGTCGGTGGGCGAATAGGGCTTGCCGTCTGCCTTTTTCGCGCCCTCTTCCGCTTCCACGGTCCACAGATAGATTTCGCCCAGGCCGGTCGAGATGGGCCCGATCACCGGCGATATGCCGCTGGGCATGCTTTCGCGCGCCGACTGTATGCGCTCGTTGACGAGCTGCCGCGCGAAGTAGATGTCGGTGCCGTCCTTGAAGATCACAGTGACCTGCGAAAGGCCGTAGCGCGACAGCGAGCGCGTCTGCTGCAGCCCCGGCAGGCCGGCCATGACGGTCTCGATCGGGTAGGTCACGCGCTGCTCGGTCTCCAGCGGGGAGTAGCCGGGCGCGGCGGTGTTGATCTGCACCTGCACGTTGGTGATGTCTGGCACCGCGTCGATGGGCAGCTTCTGGTAGCTGAAGATGCCCAGCGCCGCCATGCCCAGCACGGCAAGCAGGATCAGCCAGCGCTGCTCGATGGAGAAGCGGATGATGCGTTCGAACATGCGGGCTTCCTCAGTGGGTGTGCGTGGCGGAGCTCTTGCCCTGCTGCGACTTCACGACGAAGCTGCCGCTCGCGGCATAGGCCGCGCCGGGCTTGAGGCCGCTGGTGACCTCGATGCGCTGGCCGTCGCTGCGCCCGGTCTGCACATGCTGCGGCACGAAGCCGCCGAGCACGCGCAGGAACACGGTGGGTTTGTCTTCCACGGTCTGCACCGCCTCGGCCGAAACCGTCACGGGCGCATCCACTTCGGAGGCCACGAGCTCCACATTCACGAACAGCCCCGGGCGCCACACGCGCTGCGGGTTGGTCAGCGTGACGCGCGCGGTGGCGGTGCGCGTCTGCGCGCCGATGAGCGAACCCACGTAAGACACCTTGCCCGTGGCCGTCTGGCCCAGGGCGCTGGAGCGGATGCTCACCGGCTCGCCGATGCGTACCAGGTTCAGGTTGTTGGCCGCTACGCTGATCTCGGCCCACACCGTCGACAGGTCGGAGATGGTGAACACATTCACCGCTTCCCCCACCGATTCGCCGAGCGAGATGTGCTTCTCGACCACCATGCCGTCGAAGGGCGCGCGCAGCTCGTAGCGGCCCAGCGCCGACGAAGATGGCGTGGCGCCCAGCGCCAGCAGCTTCTGGTTGGCGTTGGCCACGGCGATCTGCGCCTCCTGCATCAGCTGCTGCGCCTGCAGGTAGTCCTGCTCGGGCGAGATCTTTTCCTCCCAGAGCTTCTTCTCGCGCTCGTAGGTGGTGCGCGCCAGCGCGAGCCGGCGCTGCGCCGACTGCAGCTCGCTGCGCTGCTCCGACAGCGCCGGGCTCGAAATCACGGCCAGCACTTGTCCGCGCTTGACCTCCTGGCCCAGGTTGGCCGACACGCTGTCGACCACGCCCGCCACGCGCGGCACCACGTGGGCCGTGCGGTCTTCGTTGAACTTGATCTCGCCGGGCAGTTGCAGCGACGACTTGATGCGCGCGGGGCCCGCGCTTTCGATGGTCATGTCGGCGGCCTTGATCTGCGCGTCGGTGAAGGCGATCTTTTCTTCCTCTTCCTCGTGGCCGGCGGGCTCCTTTTTCGCCTCCTGCTTGCCTTCCTCGTGGTGCTCGGTGTCGGCGTGGCCCTTGGCTTCACCGTGGCTGTGGTCGTGGTCTTTGCCCTCTTCCTTGGCTTCCTGCTTGCCGTGAGCCTTGCCTTCTTCGTGGTGCTCGCCGTCGCCGTGGCCGGCCTCTTCCGAGTGGCCTGCGGCCTCCGGCTTGGCGGGCGCGGAGCGAAGGATCAGCGCGCCGGCGCCGAGCCCCACGGCGAGGACGACGACGATGGCCATCCACTGCTTCTTGCCGACGCGTTCTTTGAACGAGCCGCGGTTTTCTGTGTTCATGATCTGTTGCCTTGCTTGTCAGCGCGCCACGGGCGCCGCGGGTGTCATGGGGGAGATGTCGTCGCCTTCGTTGCCGAGCAGCCGGTCGAGTTCGCCGGCCGCACGGTGCGCATCGGCCAGCGCGAGCAGGTACTGCGCGCGCACTTGGAACAGCGTGCGTTGGGCATCCAGCGCCTCCAGGAAGCTGAACTTGCCCAGCTCGAAGCCCTTGGTCGCGGCCTTGTAGGCCGTCTCGGCACCGGGCAGCGCGTCGTGCTGCAGCGTCTGCGCGGTGGCGCGCGCGGAGCGCAACCGTTCGGTGGCTTGCGCCACCTCGGTGCCCAGTTGCAGCTCGGCGGCAGCGAGGTCGTCGCGCGCCTTTTCCTCGCGGCTCAGGGCCTCAGCCACGTTGCCGCGGTTGGTGTCGAAGATGGGCAGCGGCACCGACAGGCCCACCACCACCTGGTTGCGCCGGCTGCCGCCGGCCTCGCCGTCGGAAGCCGGCACGCGCTTGGCACCGAGCGACACGGTCACGTCGGGAATGCGCTTGGCCTGCTCCAGGTCGGACAGTGCCTTGCGCCGCTCGACCTCGAGCCGCGCCTGCACCACCACGGGCGCCGCGGCAATGCGCACGCCCATGTCTTGCGACGCCGCCATCGCGGGCAATTGGTCGACCGCGCCCTCCACCTGCGTGAAGCGCGGATCGGAGTTGCCCCACAGCGCGGCCAGTTGCTGGCGGGCCGAGCGCAGCGTGCCTTCGGCCTGCAGCAGCTCCACGCGCATACCGGCCTCGGCCACGCGCGCCCGGGTTTCTTCCAGCGGCGACACCTTGCCGGCGGCCACGCGATTGGTGGTCGCGCGGGTCGCGGTCTGCGCGAGGCCCACCGAATCCTGCGCGAGCCGCAGGCGCTCCTGCGCGGTCAGCACATCGAAGAAGGCGGTGACGGTAGCGGCGCGGATCTCGGCGCGGCGCCCCGCCAGTGCCGACGCGGCCTGGTCGCGCGCGCGCTCGGCGGCCGTCACGCGGGCAGAGCGCTTGCCGCCGAGCTCGATCGGCTGGCTCAGCTGCAAGGTAGTGGTGCGGTTGTCGCGGCGCAGGTCTTCCAGCTGTGCGTCCAGCGTGGGGTTGGGCCAGGCGCCGGCCTGCACGATGGCGGCCTCGGTGGCGTCCTGCTCGCGCGACGCGGCGGCAAGGCCGGGGTTGGCGCGCAGTGCCATGGCAACCGCGCTGCGCAGGGTCAGCGGGCCCGCGGGCTCCAGTGTCCTGGTGGCCGCGCGCGAAGACGCCTGCGGCGAAGCCGAAGAGGAACCGGCCGAGGCCGGAACGGACGGCGTGACTTGTTGTGAATATGCCGGGGGCGCCGCCATGGCCAATGCGGCCAGCGGCACGAAGAGCGTGCGCATCGAATTCTCCTGGGTTGCGAAACAACGGACGGACGAATTCGGCGAGAGCTCAGCTGATGGTGTGGATCAGAAGTCGGGTGTGTTCTCTCGCCGAATCAGAGGGCGAGAGACCAGTCGGGACGGACCGGAACGTCGGAGATGTGCGAGTCGAAGCGCTCGGCGGCCATGACGCGCAGCGGCTGTGCAATGCGCCGCGCGGACGGCACGGGCTCCGGCGTGCCTTCGACGTGCTGCGCGTAGCCCGAATGGCAGACCGCGCAGTCGCCGATGACGGCATTGGGCTGGGTGCTGGAATTCTTCTGCGCGCCCTCGCCGCTGTGGCTGCGGTCGGTGCCGCGGCTTTCGTGCTCGTGGTGGCCCCAGTGCTGGGGCTGCATGTCGCGCTCGTGCTGGCAATAGGCTGACGCCGCCGCCCAGCTGAGCTGGAACGGAAGCAGGAACAGCATGAGGATCAGGAACCAGCGGCGCATGGAGCAAAAAGTATATCGGGGGCCTGTGGCAGTGCTTCAGCAATGCCCTTGCGGCTTGCAGGCGCCGCGGAATGTATGACACAAGGTCGAGCGCTTGTCCGTCAATAGGATTACCAAAACGTAACCATGGCGGCGAAAGTGCTTCGTTACCATTCGGAAATGCGCATTCTTGTCATCGAAGACGAGCCCAAACTGGGCGATTACCTGAAAAAGGGGCTCGAAGAGAACGGATACGTGGTCGACATAGCCCGCGACGGCATCGAGGGGAAATACCTCGCCACCGAGGGTGACTACGCACTGGTTCTGCTCGATGTGATGCTGCCCGGCATCGACGGCTTCGCCGTCCTGCAGGCCATACGGCGCACGCGCAACGTGCCCGTGCTGGTGCTCACCGCGCGCGACAAGGTCGAAGACCGCGTGCAGGGCCTGCAGCAGGGTGCGGACGACTATCTCGTCAAGCCGTTCTCGTTTTCGGAGCTGCTGGCGCGGGTTCAGGCACTGCTGCGCCGGGGCAAGCCGCAGGAATCGACAACGCTGCGGCTGGCCGACCTGGAGCTCGACCTCGTCAGCCGCAAGTGCTTTCGCAACCGCGCGCGGCTCGACCTCACGGCTAAGGAATTCACGCTGCTGGTGGTGCTGCTGCGCCGGCGCGGCCAGATCCTGTCGCGCACCACGCTCGCCGAGCAGGTGTGGGACATGAACTTCGACAGCGACACCAACGTGGTGGAAGTGGCCATCCGCCGCCTGCGCAGCAAGCTCGACGACCCGTTCGACGTGAAGCTGCTGCATACGGTGCGCGGCATGGGCTACGTGCTGGAAGACCGCTCCTGGGCATGAGCCAGCCCCCAGGCCGGCCGCACTCCATCCAGAGCCGGCTGTCGCTCTGGATCGCCGCGCAGACCCTGTTCGGGCTCAGCGTGATCTGCCTCGCCATCTACCTCGTCACCGCCTGGAACTTCGGGCAGAAGCAGGAAGAGGAACTCGACCACAAGGCCGTGCTGGTGCAGCACCTGCTCAAAGAGGCCGAGAAAGGCGGCGACCTGCCCTTCCTGCGGCACAAGCTCGACGACTTCTTCTCGATGCAGGACGACGTGACGCTGTCGATCTCGCACGCGGGCCAGACGCTGTTCCAGTCGACGCCCGCCGTCGGAGGCCGCTGGATGCTGCGCGACATCGAGGTGCCATGGACGCAGGGCGCCACCAGCACGCAGCTGTCGGTGCAGATCGGCGTGAACACCGCGCAGGAAGCGCGGCTGCTGCGGCGCCTCGCCTGGACGCTGCTGGGCGCGGTGGTGCTGGGCACGGCGCTGGTCTCGTTCACCGGCATGTGGCTGGTGCGGCGCGGGCTGCGTCCGCTCAAGCGGCTGGCCGAGAGCACCGCGGCGATGGCGCCGGACAAGGCCAACCGGCCGATCGACGCCATGGACTTCGCGGAGGAGCTGCGCCCCTGGATCACCCAGTTCAACGCCCTGCTGCTGCGTGTGCAGCGCGCCTACGTGCAGCTGGAGTCGTTCAACGCCGACGTGGCGCACGAGCTGCGCACGCCCCTGGCCAACCTGATCGGCTCCACCGAACTCGCGCTGACCCGCCAGCGCAGCAACGAAGAGCTGCAGGCCGTACTCGCGTCCAATCTCGAAGAGGTCGGCAGGCTCTCGGGCATCGTCACCGACATGCTGTTCCTGTCGCAGGCCGAGCGCGGCACGCCGATGCGCACGCGCGCGTCGACCAGCCTGGCCGTGCAGGCAGCCGACGTGATCGACTTCTACGACGCCATGCTGGAAGAAGCCGGCCTGCGCGCCGAGGTGGCCGGCGACGCCATGGCCGACGTGGATGCCGCGCTGATACGGCGCGCGCTGTTCAACCTGCTGGGCAACGCCATCCGCTTCGCCACGCCGGCTTCGGTCATCCGCATCGAGATAGCCCAGGACAGCGAGGAATTCACCATCGCGGTGGTCAACCGCGGCGAGCCCATCGACCCTGCCGCGCTGCCGCGCCTGTTCGAGCGCTTCTACCGCGCAGCCCAGGCGCGCGACGGCTCGACCCGGCACCACGGCCTGGGGCTGTCGATCGTCGAGGCCATCGCGCGCATGCACGGCGGGCGGGTGTTCGCGGCCAGCCAGGGCGGCGAGACGCGCATCGGGTTCACGCTGCAGCGATGAGCCTCAAGGCTTGGCGTGCGCCGCATCGGCCACGGCAGGCGCCCGGCGGCCGATGAACAGGTTGATCAGCGGCCCGGTCATGGCGGTGGTCGCGAGCGCCATCACCAGCAGCATGGTGAACAGCTCGGGGCCGATGAGGCCGGCGTCCAGGCCGATCTTCATGACGATGAGTTCCATCAGCCCGCGCGCGTTCATCAGCGAGCCGGTGGCCAGGCTTTCACGCCAGCCGTAGCCCGCCATGCGGGCGCCGACCGCGCCGCCGGCGATCTTGCCGAAGGCGGCCGTGGCCAGGATCAGCATCATGGCGCCGAAGCCCGCACCCGAGAACGCGTTGGACGTGGTGCCGAGCCCGGCCAGCGCAAAGAACAGCGGCATCAGCACGACGATGGAGATCGGCTCGATGCGCTCGCTCAGCGACTTCAGCAGCCGGTCGTCGCGCGGCAGGCAGTCGCCGAAGAGGAAAGCACCGAACACCGCGTGCAGGTGCAGCCACTCGGTGGCTAGGGCCGTGGCCAGCAGGCCGAGCATCAGCGAGGCCATCACGGTGGTCGAGGGCTCGCCCTCGGGCGCCTTGGTGCGCAGCAGCCACGCGAAGGCCGGCTTGAGTCCGAAGAACAGCACGCACAGCACCACGGCCATGCCCAGCGTGGTCTTGAGCAGCCCCTGGTAGCCCTCGCCCGCCCCCACCATCGCCACCACGAAAGCCAGCAGGATCCACGCGAACACGTCGACCACGGCGGCGGCGCCGAGCGACAGCTGGCCGAAGGGCGTGCGCGTCATGCCGCGGTCCTTGAGGATGCGCGCCATCACCGGGAATGCGGTGATCGACAGCGCCGCCGCCATGAACAGCGCGAACGGCCAGAAGCCGACACCCGCCGGCGCCAGCGTGGGATAGAGGGCCGGCGAAATCGCGATGCCCAGCGCCAGCGGCACGACCACGCTCAGCACGCCCACGTAGCCCGCCGAACGCAACTGCTCGCGCACGCTTTTGGAAGCCCGCAACTCCAGCCCCACCACGAACATGAAAAGCACCAGCCCGAGGGTCGACAGCGACGACAGTCCCTGCAGCGACTCCCTGGAGAACAGCTGCGCATGCAGCGACGGAAACAGCGCCCCGAAGACGATCGGCCCCAGCATCAGGCCGGCGGCCATCTCGCCCACCACGCCGGGCTGCCCGACGTGCCGGAGAACCCAGCCGCAGACGCGCGCGGTGGTCAGGATGACGATGAGTTGCAGCAGCAGGGAAGTTGCGGACATGGCGTAGCGATAACTTGGAAGCCGACGGAATTGCGGCCCATGTTAGTGCCCCCCGATGACCGGCTCAACCCGGCCTCCGCCCTGCCCTTACTTGGCTACGCGCATCAGGCGCAGCCCGTTCGCCACCACCAGCAGGCTCGCCCCCATGTCCGCGAACACCGCCATCCACATCGTTGCGCTGCCGAACACCGCGAGCACGAAGAACACCGCTTTGATGCCCAGGGCCAACGTGATGTTCTGCCAAAGCACCGAATGCGCGCGGCGCGACAGGCGGATGGTCTCGGGAATGCGGCGCAGGTCGTCGTTCATGATGACCACGTCGGCCGCTTCCATGGCGGTGTCGGTGCCCGCGCCGCCCATGGCGAAGCCGATGTCGGCCTGTGCCAGCGCGGGTGCGTCGTTGATGCCGTCGCCGGTCATGGCGGCCGCGCCGTAGCGCTGCTGCATGGCCTTGATGGCGTCGAGCTTTTCCTCGGGCAGCAGGTTGCCGCGCACGTCGTCGATGCCGGCGTGGGCGCCGATGGTCTTTGCCGTGGCGGTGTTGTCGCCGGTGAGCATCACGGGCGTCACGCCCAGCGCGCGCAGCTCGGCCACCGCCGCCTGCGACGATTCCTTGATGGTGTCGGCCACCGCGAACAGCGCCAGCACCGCCGTGTCCGACGCCAGCAGCGTGACGGTGCGGCCCGCTTCTTCATGCCGCTTGAGCTCGGCTTCGAGCGCCGGCGAGCACAGCCCGCGTTCCTCGATCAGCCGGTGGTTGCCGAGCACGTAGGCCTGGCCCGACAGCGTGGCTCCCACGCCGCGGCCGGGCAGCGCGGTGAAGTCGGCGACCTCTTGCCTTTGGCTCTTCAGGCCCTCTGCAATGGCTTTCGACACCGGGTGGTCGGAGCGGCCCGCGATGCTGGCGGCCACCGCGAAAGCGACGGCTTCATTGCCCGATGCATCCAACAGCACCGACTCGACCAGCTTCGGCTTGCCTTCGGTGATGGTGCCCGTCTTGTCGAGCGCAATCGCCTTGAGCTTGCGCGCCTCTTCGAGGTACGTGCCGCCCTTGATGAGAATGCCGCGCCGCGCGGCCGAGGCCAGCGCGCTCACCACGGTGACCGGCGTGGAGATGACCAGCGCGCACGGGCACGCAATGACCAGCAGCACCAGCGCCTTATAGACCGACTGCATCCGCGTCCAGTCCATGAACAGCGGCGTGAGCACCGCCACGGCCAGCGCCAGCACGAAGACAGTGGGCGTGTAGACGGCCGCGAACCTGTCGACGAAGCGCTGCGTGGGCGCGCGCGAGCCCTGTGCCTCCTCGACGGCGTGGATGATGCGCGCGAGCGTGGTGTTCGACGCCACCGCCGTCACGCGGAACTCCAGCGCGGCGGTCTGGTTGATGGTGCCCGCGAACACCGGGTCGCCCACGGTCTTGTCGACGGGAATGCTCTCGCCGGTGACGGGCGCCTGGTCGATGGCGCTGGTGCCTTCGGTGACCACGCCGTCGAGCGGCACGCGCTCGCCGGGGCGGATGCGCGCCACGGCGCCCAGCGCCACGGTGTTGGCCATCACGGTCTGCCAGCTGCCGTCGGCCTGCTTGACCTCCGCCTGCTCGGGCGCGAGAGCCAGCAGGCTCTGGATGGCGTTGCGCGCGCGGTCCACGGCACGCGCCTCGATCAGCTCGGCAATGGCGTAGAGCGCCATCACCATCGCGGCTTCGGGCCACTGGCCGATGATGAAGGCGCCGGTCACGGCCACCGCCATCAGGGCGTTGATGTTCAGGCGCCCGCGCACCAGCGCGGCAAAGCCTTTCTTGTAGGTGTCCAGGCCCGCCAGGCCGATGGCGCCGAGCGCGAGCACGACTTCCGCGGCCTTGAAGCCCATGCCGTCCGGCGCCATGAACGAAATCGACTCGGCGGCGATGGCCAGCACCAGCGCCGCGACGAGGCGCACGAGGCCCATGTTCATGCCGGCGATCTGCGCGGGCGCCGCGGCGGCCTGCTCGCCGGGAGCGTTCAGCGGTTCCGGCTTGAAGCCGGCCTTGCGGATGGCGGCCAGTGCCTCGGGCAGCGCGCCGTCTTCGGTGGTGATGGCCATGGTGCGCTCGCCGAGGCGAAAGCGCAGGGCCTTGACGCCCGCCACCGGCTCCAGCGCGCGGCGGATTTCCGACTCTTCCACCGCGCAGTCCATGGTGGGAATGCGGAACAGCAGGGCGCCCTTGGGCACATCGGCGTTGTCTGCCCCGGCCGGAGCGAGCGGAATCGGGCCGCAGGGGCTGGCGCTGCCGCAGCATGAATGCTCGGCGTGCGATTGGGCATGGGGCTTGGCGTGCTCATGTTCATGGCCGTGGTCGTGGTCGTCGCCATGCGGATGAGGGTGCGAATGGGCGTGCGGCACAGGCCGGGTCAGAGCGTTTTCGTTCGTCATGGAATCGATTGGAAACCCTGAAGCAGGTGTAGAGTCAAACGCTCATTTCCACTCGTTCATTTGCCGCATCATGAAAATCGGTGAGCTGGCCAAGGTCGCGAACACCCCCGTCGAAACCATCCGGTACTACGAGCGCGAGCAACTTCTGCCCGAGCCCGCGCGCACCGACGGCAACTACCGCATCTACGACGAAGACCATGCCCAGCGCCTGGGCTTCATCCGCCGCTGCCGCTCGCTGGACATGACGCTCGACGAGATCCGCAGCCTGCTCAAATTCCGCGACGCCCCGCAGGAAGACTGCGGCCAGGTCAACCAGCTGCTCGACGACCACATCGGCCACGTGGCCGCGCGCATCGCCGAGCTGAAGACGCTGGAAAAGCAGTTGAAGGCGCTGCGCCAGCAATGCGGCGGGCCGGAGTCGGCAAGCAACTGCGGCATCCTGCAGGAGTTGGACACCGCCACGCTCGCGCCCGAGACCTTCGGGCAGCACGCGGGGCATGTGCACGGCGCGCTGCACGCGCCGGCCAAGCGCGCGGCCTGACCGGTCTTTCTACTTGCCGATGAGCTGCGTGAGCTTCTCGGCCTCGAAGCACTCGTCGCGGGCCGCATCGCCCGGCACGCAGTCCTTGGTGGTGCCGGAGCGGTCCGACAGCTTCTCGATGGCCTGCCACAGCAGCGCGATCTGGTGCTCCTGGCTCGACGCGTTCTCGACCAGGCCGCGCATGGCCTGGCTCAGCGGATCGTCTTCCTGCGTGATGCCGTAGGCCGAGAACTTCTGCGGCGCGGCCACGTCGGCGCTTTCACCCGCCTTCGACGGGATGATGCGCGCCGGAATACCCACCGCCGTCGCGCCCGCGGGCACCGGCTTGATGACCACCGCGTTGCTGCCGATCTTGGCGCCGTCGCCCACCTCGAAGCCGCCCAGCACCTTGGCCCCTGCGCTCACCACCACGTTGCGGCCCAGCGTGGGGTGCCGCTTGGTGCCCTTGTAGAGCGAGGTGCCTCCCAGCGTCACGCCCTGGTAGATGGTGCAGCCGTCGCCGATCTCGGCGGTCTCGCCGACCACCACGCCCATCGCGTGGTCGAAGAACACACGTTCGCCGATCTTGGCGGCCGGGTGGATCTCGATGCCCGTGATCCAGCGCGCCCAGTGCGCGATGAAGCGCGCCGGCCACTTGAAGCCGTGGGTCCAACAGGCGTGCGCCCAACGGTGCAGCACCACGGCATGGAAGCCGGGGTAGACCGTGATCACTTCCCAGGCGCTGCGGGCGGCCGGGTCGCGTTCGAGGATGCACCGGATGTCGGCGCGCAGTCGAGAGAACATCGCTGCCTTTTGTCGTTATATCTATATGGGGCGGGCAGTCTATAGCCCGCCGCCATCGCTTACGGGCGATAAGGTTTTATTCGGGCAGCGAGCCCCGGGGCGGCTTGGTCGCGTCGCTCATGGCCTTGGCGATGCCGCGCAGGATGTGGATTTCTTCCGGCGTGGGCTGGGCCCGGTTGAACAGCTGCTGCAGGCGCGGCATGAGCTTCTTGGGCGCCTCCGGGTCGAGAAAGCCGATGTCCACCAGCGAGCGCTCCCAGTGGTCGAGCATGCCGGCCACGGCCTGCGCATCGGCGGCCTGCACCGGGTTGACGGCCTCGCGCACTTCGTAGCCGCCCAGCGCCAGCCGCCATTCGTAGGCGATCACCTGGATGGCCGCGCCCAGGTTGAGCGAGCCGAATTTCGGGTCGGTGGGGATGGTCAGCGCCACGTTGCAGCGGTAGACGTCTTCGTTCCGCATGCCGAAACGCTCGGAGCCGAACAGGAAGGCGACGTGCTGGTCACCCTGCTTCGCCAGCGGCTCCAGGTGCTCCCGGGGCGTGCGGGTGGGCGGGCCGAAGTCGCGCGGGATCATGGCCGTGGCGCAAAGGTGGGTCACGCCGTCGAGGGCTTCGTCCAGCGTCTCGACGATGCGGGCGTTGGTTAGCACGTCGAGCGCGCCGCTCGCGCGCTGGATGGTTTCCTCGCGCCGCAGCACGTTGGCCCAGCGGGGAGCCACCAGCACGAGGTCGGAGAAGCCCATGGTCTTCATGGCGCGGGCGGCGGCGCCCACATTGCCGGCGTGGCTGGTCTGGATCAGGATGAAACGGGTGCGCATGGCGGGTTCGGGAGACACGGAACGGCGGAGCCGGTAAAATGCCCCGATTCTCGCTGCCCGCATCGCCGGGCCGCCTCCGGGGTCCTCCCCACCGTTCTTCCCACAATCCAATGTCGTCCCCCAACCTGCATCCCATGCTCAACGTGGCCGTCAAGGCCGCACGCGCCGCCGGCGCGATCATCAACCGCGCTGCCCTCGACGTCGAGGCCGTGCGCATTTCGCAGAAGCAGGTCAACGACTTCGTCACCGAAGTCGATCACGCGAGCGAGCAAGCGATCATCGAAACGCTGCTCGGCGCCTACCCGGGGCACGGCATCCTGGCCGAAGAATCGGGCACCGAACACGGCGCCAAGGACTCCGACTACGTCTGGATCATCGATCCGCTCGACGGCACCACCAACTTCATCCACGGCTTCCCCGTGTACTGCGTGTCCATCGCGCTGTCCGTGCGCGGCAAGATCGAGCAGGCCGTGGTGTACGACCCGAGCCGCAACGACCTGTTCACGGCCACCAAGGGCCGCGGCGCCTACATGAACGAGCGCCGCATCCGCGTGTCCAAGCGCACCAAGCTCACCGAGTGCCTCATTTCCACGGGCTTCCCGTTCCGCACGGGCGACAACTTCAAGCAGTACCTGGCCATCATGGCGGACATGATGCCCCGCATGGCCGGCCTGCGCCGCCCCGGCGCGGCTGCCCTGGACCTGGCCTACGTGGCCGCGGGCTTCACCGACGGCTTCTTCGAGACCGGCCTGAACCCCTGGGACGTGGCCGCAGGTTCGCTGCTGGTCACCGAAGCCGGCGGCCTGATCGGCAACTTCACGGGCGAGCCCGAATTCCTCGAACAGCGCGAATGCCTGGCTGCCGCGCCGCGCATCTACGGCCAGCTGGTGCCGCTGCTCGCCAAGTACTCCAAGTTCGCCAACGTCGACGACAAGCTGCGCGCCAGCGACCGCATGCGCGCCGTGTCGGCCTCGACCAAGTCGAACCCCGACGACGCGTCGGCCGACCTGTACGCCCGCAGCACGGTGGTCGATTTCGCCGACGAAACCGCTGAAGGCGACAAGCCCGCCGTGGCCGCCCCCGCGGCGCCGCGCAAGCTCACGCGCGTGCGCCGCGACGCCGCTCCCGCCGCTGGAGCCCCCTCCGAGGGCGACGCTTCCGCCAAGTGACGATGCTGGGGCCCCGCGCCGCCCACCGGGTCCGCGCCGCTCTGCGCATTGCGCTGAGCCACTATGTCGCGAGCGGGCTCACCGTGGCGCTGGGGCTGCTGTTCATCTCGGGCGGCATCCACCTGTGGCTGGGCACCCTGGCGGCCTCCACGGCCGCCACCGGCGTGATCGTCACCGCGCCGCCCGACCTGCCCGGCCCGCGCCGCGGCAAGTTCTTCCAGATGCTGCCGGCGCCGCTCATCGGCCTGCCGCTCTTCTTTGCGGTGCAGATGCTGCACACCGCGCCCATCCGCCTCGGGCTGCTTCTGGTGCCGGCCACCTTCATGGCCTTCCTGGCCATGGCCTGGGGCAAGCGGGGCATCCCGATCGCCATCGCGGTGATGTTCTCGATGATCTTCTCCATGGCCACGCAGACCCCGCGCGACATGGCCGACGCCATCGAGCGCACCTGGCATTTCGGGCTGGGCGCGGGCCTCTACGTGATCTGGGCCACGCTCGCCAACCTGCTGCTCAACGGGCGCTTTCGCACCCAGTCGATGGCCGACGTGCTGTATTCGCTGGCTGCGCTCATGCGCACCGAGGCCGGCCAGTTCCTGCCGCACGACGACACCCGCGACGTGCGCGACACCCCCGCGCCCGTGCTCGGCCAGCTGCTGCGCGAACAGGCCGCGCTGGCCGACCAGCTGCAGGCCACGCGCGACATCGTGCTCGAATCGCCCCGCACGCCGCGCCGCCAGCGGCTGGCCGCCATGCTGGTGATCGTGCTCGAAATGCGCGACCAGCTGCTCGCGAGCGAGCTCGACCTCGACACCCTGCGCGCCCACCCCGCGCATGCCGCGGCGCTCATCGAAATGCGCGAGGTGCTCGAAGAACTCGCCGACGAGACCATCGCGCTGGCCGATGCGCTGCTGATGCGCCGCCATCCCGCCGCCGTGGCGGACCGGCGCCCTCGGCTCGCGGCCATCCATGTGTCGGCCGACGACAGCGCCAACACCCACGGGGGCGGCGGCCACATCGGCCCCACCGCCGCCATGCTGGCGCGCGGGCTGGCCAGCCGCATCGGCCACATCAACGACGAGGTGCTGCGCCTGTCGGCCATGGCCCGCGGCGACGTCGAGCCCAACCTTGCCGTGGTGCGCGCCAACTGGCAGATGTTCGTGAGCCCGACCGACTGGTCGTGGCGCCCCTTCTTCACGCTGTGGCGCTGGGACCAGCCGCCGCTGCGCCACGCCATCCGCGCGTCGCTGGCCATCGCGGCCGGCTATGCCATCGCGGTGTCGATGCCGTGGGGCTCGCACGACTACTGGATTCTGCTGACCATCGTGGTCGTGCTGCGCGGCAGCCTCTCGCAGACGCTGGAGCGGCGCAACGCGCGCGTGGCCGGCACGCTGCTGGGCTGCGTGCTCGCGGTGGGGCTGCTGTCGGCGCATCCGTCGGCGCTGGCGCTGCTGGCCATCGTGACCGTGGCGCAGGCCATCGCGCACAGCTTCGCGGTGCGGCGCTACCTCATCACCGCCGTGGCCGCCACCGTGCTGGGCCTGGTGCAGGCCCACATGCTGAACGTGGGCGTGGCGCCCATCTTCGCGCTGTTCGAGCGCATCGCCGACACGCTCATCGGCGCCGCGCTGGCCTGGGGCTTCTGCTACGTGCTGCCGTCATGGGAGCGCACGCAGATTCCCGCGCTGGTGGCGCGCGTGCTCACGGCGCAGGCCCGCCATGCGCGCCTGGCGCTCGGCCTGGGCCAGTTGCAGGCCATCGACAGCAGTCCCGAGCTCGAATGGCGGCTTGCGCGCCGCGAGGCCTACGACAGCCTCTCGGCGCTGGTGCAGGCCACGCAGCGTTCGCTCTCCGAACCGCGCGCGGTGCAGCCGCCGCTGGAGCCGCTCGAACACCTGCAGGCCCACAGCTACCAGTTGCTCGCGCAACTCAGCGCGGTCAAGTCGATGCTCGTGCTGCGGCGCGACCGCCTCACGCCGGGCGAGGTCGAAGGCCCCATCAGCCGCACCTCGCAACGAATCGAGGCCGCCATCGGAACTATGCCGACCACCGGCCCCTCTCACCCCGAGAGCAGCGGTTCCACCGCCGTCGGCGGACCGATTCCCCTGCCCGACCCGTTCGACAACGACATCAGCCCCTGGCTGCTGCGCCGCCTCGATCTGGCCACGGCCCTCGCCACGCAGCTGCGCGACGACGCGGCCCGCATTCTTCAACCACTGAACGAAACCACAGCACAAGCAAAGACGACCACCGCCTGATGATCAAAGAGATACTCGCCCACCCCTGGTTCGGCACATGGGTTGCCGCCCTGATCGCAGTTCCCCTTTCTCTTCTCGCGCACCGTATCGGCGGCCTTGTGTTGAGGCGGGTCACCCGCCCCGCCCCGACGATCCATTCGATGGTGGTCAGCTGCAATTCCGCGGCGCGGTTCGTGCTGCCGCTGCTGGCGCTCAACGTGGTGTGGCAGGGCGCGCCCGACAACCTGCAGTTCATCGGCAACGTGCGCCATCTCACCGGGCTGCTGCTGATCGCCGCGACCACCTGGCTCGCGGTCAGGGCCATCAGCGGCTTCGCCGAAGGCGTGCTGGCGCAGAACCCCTCGGACGTGGCCGACAACCTGCATGCGCGCCGCGTGCTCACGCAGACCCGCGTGCTCGCGCGCACCGCCATGACGGTGGTGCTGGTGGCCGGCGGCGCGATGATGCTCATGACCTTCCCCGGCGCGCGCCAGGTCGGCGCCAGCCTGCTGGCCTCCGCCGGCGTGATCGGCATCGTGGCCGGTCTTGCGGCCAAGCCGGTGTTCAGCAACCTCATCGCCGGCCTGCAGATCGCGCTGGCGCAGCCGATCCGCATCGACGACGTGCTGGTGGTCGAAGGCGAATGGGGCCGTGTCGAGGAGATCACCGGCACCTTCGTGGTCATCAAGATCTGGGACGAGCGCCGGCTGATCCTGCCGCTGACCTACTTCATCGAGAAGCCGTTCCAGAACTGGACGCGCCACTCGTCGCAGCTGCTGGGCGCGGTGTTCATCTACGCCGACTACGGCATGCCGCTCGCGCCGCTGCGCGAAGAGGTCGAGCGCATCGTGAAGTCTTCGCCCGAATGGGACGGCCGCTTCTTCAACCTGCGCGTGACCGACGCCACCGAGCGCACCATGCAGATCCGCGTGCTGTGCACCGCCGCTACCTCGGGCCTGGCCTTCGACCTGCGCTGCAACGTGCGCGAAGGGCTGATCGACTTCATGCAGCGCGAGTACCCGCAGTTCCTGCCCAAGATGCGCATCGAGAGCGAAGGTGCGCAGGAGCAACAGCAGCAGCCGATGCTGTAAGCCTGTTGCCGTTGTTCAGGGCGCGATCACGCCGACGGGGTACCTTGCTTTGCGAATGCCCCCGGGCCTGCGGCCTCCTCCTTTATTTCGCTGCGCAGGACGGCCATTCAAGCAGCGTGAACGCCCGCAGCAGCCATTCGACCGGGCCATAGGCAAAGCGCTGCATCCACCAGCGGCTCAGCAGCAGTTGCACCGCGAAAATGGAGAACGCAAACCCGAAGCTGGCGAGCGGCCCGACCGAGCCCATCAGCCGCAACCCGTAGGCCAGGAAGATCCACGCGCACACCAGCGACTGCAGCAGGTAGTTGGACAGCGCCATGCGCCCCGCCGGCGCGAGCCACGCGACAAGCGCCCGCCCGCGCGGCGCCTGGAACAGCAGCACCAGTCCCGACGCATAGGCTGCGGTGAGGAAAGGCGCGGTGAGCAGTCCGAGCGCGAGGCCGACCACCTCGCGGCCGCCGGCGCCTGTGCGCGTGGTCGAGAGCGCATAGAACATGGCGCCCGGCACGCCGATGAGCAGCCCGCAGAAGAACAGGCGCTTGAACAACGCGCGGTGCGCGCCCGCATTCGCCAGCAGGCCGCGCCGCCCGGCGATGAAGCCCGCCAGGAACATCGCCAGCGCCGTGGGTGCCTGCGCGAATGCGAGCACCACCCACACCTGCGCCAGCTCGCGCACATGCTGGGCGATGACCGTGGCAGGGGTGCCCCGGTAAGCCTCCAGCGCCGCGAAGGCCTCGGCATGAAGACTCAGCGTGTCGGCATCGACGCCCGTGCGCGTCATCAGGTAGCCAAGGCTGGCCCACAGCAGCGATGTGAGCAGCACCAGGCTGACCGCCCAGAACGCCATGACGCCGTCGCCGCGCCGCCGCAGCAACAGCAGCACGCCGCCGATCACCGCGTAGGTCGTGAGGATGTCGCCGTGGTACAGCACCACCGCATGCAGCAGGCCCAGCACCCACAGCCCCGCCAGCCGACGCAGCATGCGCGGCGTGAAGGGCCTGCCGTCTCGTTCGGCCGACTGCATCTGCAGCGTGAAGCTGTAGCCGAACAGGAACGAGAACAGCAGGTAGAACTTGGTCTCGAACAGCAAGGAGCGCGCGAACAGCGCCGCACGCTCCACCGCCGACTGGGCCATCGGGTCGGACAGGCCCAGGCCGTAGAACGGCGACGAGAAGCTCGCGATGTTCACCACCAGGATGCCGAGCAGCGCGAAGCCGCGCAGTGCGTCGACCAGCGGCTGCCGCTCCTGCGACGAAGGCACCGTGCTCATGCCGCCTCCACCGGGCGCAGGCTCACGACGGGCTTGCGCTTCTGCACGATGCCGTGGATGGTCTCCATCAAGAGCCGCGCGCCCTCGCCCGGCTCGCCGCTGCGCCGCACCGTGAGCCCCACCGGGCCTTCGGTGCTGCTGGTGTCGATGGCCACGCGCTCGAGTTCGCCGCGCGCCACAAAGCCTTCGACCGCACCCTGCGGCGCGAACCACACCGCATCGGAGCGCTGCAGCAGCCCGATGGCGAAGCTGGTGTCGGTCGCCTCCACCAGCCGGTTGGGCAGGGCCACGCCCTGCGCAATGAGAAAGGCGTCCGCCGTGTGGCGGATCAGCGAGCCCGACACCGGCAGCACCAGCGGATAGCCGGCCAGCGCATCGAGCGCCGGCTTGCGCCGCGAGGCCAGCGGATGCCCCGGCCGCACCACCAGCAGCAAGGGTTCGCTGTAGAGATGCTCGAAGGCGAGATCGGCCATGGCCGAGGCCTGCGCGAGCCGGCCCAGCACGAGGTCGATTTCACCCTGGCGCAGCTGCGTCATCAGCTGCGCGTTGATGCCGCTGACCACCCGCACGCGCAGCGCCGGATGCGAGGCATGCAACAAGGCCACCGCCTCCGGCAGCAGGTTGGCCACCATGTTGGGCAGCGCGCCGACGGCCACGTGCAGCTGGTCGGCCTCGGGCATGTCCATGGCCAGGCCCAGGCCTTCGCTCAGCCCGCGCAGCGCCGAGACCGCATGGCGCACCAGCACTTCGGCGGCCGGCGTGAGCTCGACGCCGCGGCGGCGCCGCAGCAGCAGCGGACGGCCGATGATTTCTTCCAGCTCCGCCACGGTCTTGGACACCGCCGGTTGCGTGAGCGACAGCGCCTTGGCGGCGCGCACCAGGTTGCGCTCCTGCGCCACCATCACCAGGCATTGCAGGTGGCGCAGCTTCAGGCGCGCAAAGTTCATGGCTGACATGGATCTTCCCTTGGAGCAACGGGCTTGTAAATATAACCAGCCGGAATACCTGGCAGAAGAGCTTTCAGTTGTGCCGGCCTTGCCGCCGCCCTAGAGTTGCCTCAGACAAGGAGACAAGCCAAGACATGACCACCGTTTTCAAGAACGCCCTGGGCGGCGCGCGCCGCCGTTTCGCAGCAGTGGCCGCCGCCTGCGCGGCGCTGCTGCCGCTGGGCTTCTGCGCCACGGCGGCGCAGGCGGCCGACGCCCCCTACCCCGCCAAGGCGGTGAAGCTGCTCACCAACTTCCCGGCCGGCGGCCCCATCGACATCCTCGCCCGCGCGCTGGCCGACGCGCTGCAGAAAGACCTGAAGCAGCCCTTCATCGTCGACAACCGCCCCGGCGCGGGCGGCAACATCGGCGCCGACCTGGTGGCCAAGAGCCCGGCCGACGGCTACACGGTGCTGCTGGGCATCGACACCACCTTCACCATCAACCCGCACCTCTATGCGTCGATGCCCTTCGCGGCCAAGGACCTGAAGCCGCTGATGATCTTCAGCTCGTCGGGCCTGAGCTTTGGCGTGGCGGGCAACGTGAAGGCGAAGACGTTGCCCGAGTTCATCGCGCAGGCCAAGGCCGAGCCCGCCACTTTCAGCTCGGCCGGCAACGGCAGCCCGGGCCACATCGCCGCCGAGATCTTCGCGAACGAGACCGGCGCCAAGATCACGCACGTGCCCTACAAGGGCAACGCGCCCGCCGTGCTGGCGCTGATGGGCGACGAAGTGCAGGCCGGCATCCTCGCCACGCCGGGGCTGCTGCCGCAGGTGCAGTCGGGCAAGCTGCGCGCCCTGGCCGTGACCGGCCGCCAGCGCTCGCCACTGCTGCCGCAGGTGCCCACCGTGGGCGAACTGGGGCTGAAGAACCTGGAGTTCGAGGTGCTCTACCTCGCGATGGTGCCGGCCGCCACGCCCGAGCCGGTGATGCAGACGCTGCGCACGTCGCTGCAGAAGGCGATGGCGCTGCCCGAGGTCAAGTCGCGCCTTGCCGCGCTCGACATGGTTGCGCTCGGAGAAACCGGTACCGCCGCCAGCGACCACCTGGCCGCCAGCCTTGCGCGCTACGGCCGCATCGTCAAGGCCACCGGCATGAAGGTCGACTGAACAGGGGCATGAGCGCCACACCTGGGTAAACCAGGGCAATGGTTGATTTGAACAATCGAATGCAGCGTCTTCAGAATCGTCCGCAACCGCGGACCTCGCGGTCACACTCATTGGCCATTGCCTGAACCGAAGAAGACAAGGACCTGCACATCATGCTGCCGACCCACTCCCTCACCCGCCGCGCCACCCACCGCCTCGTCGGCATGCTGGCCGTAGCCGGCTTCACGGCGGCTTTTGCCACCGGTGCCGCCGCCCAGGCCAAGCTGGACACCCCGCTGCACATCGTGGTCGGCTATGCGCCCGGCGGCGCCACCGACCGCGTGGCGCGCGTGGTGGCCGACAAGCTCGGCACCAAGCTGGGCGTGGCGGTCATCGTCGACAACAAGCCCGGCGCGGGTGGCCGCCTCGCGGCGCAGCAGGTGAAGGTCACGCCGGCCAACCAGAACGTGCTGATGCTCGCCAACCCCGCCGTCATGGTGGTGGCGCCGCTGGTCTTCAAGGACAACAACTACGACCCCGACCGCGACTTCGTGCCCGTGTCGCACGTCAACGACTACGACTTCGCGCTCGCCGTGTCGCCCACCCTGCCGGTGCGCGAACTGAGCCACCTGCTCGCATGGATGCGCGCCAACCCCGACCAAGCCAACGTGGGCGTGCCCGCCACCGGCAGCCTGCCGCACTTCTTCGGCCTCATGGTGGGCGAGAAGGCCAAGGTGCAGACCCAGGTGATCGGCTACCGCGGCTCCGCGCCGCTGCTGAACGACCTGATCGGCGGGCAGGTGCCCATTGCCGTCGACACCGAAGACGTGGTACTGCCGCAGCACACGGCGGGCAAGCTGCGCATCCTGGCACTGTCGGGCGCCAAGCGCTC
This sequence comes from Variovorax sp. efr-133-TYG-130, assembly GCF_030208835.1. Lineage (NCBI taxonomy): Bacteria > Pseudomonadati > Pseudomonadota > Betaproteobacteria > Burkholderiales > Comamonadaceae > Variovorax > Variovorax sp. efr-133-TYG-130. Next base: position 181,615 of record NZ_JARVTD010000011.1, read on the forward strand.
GCCGTTCGCGCCGAACATTCCCACCTTCAAGGAAGCCGGCCTCGACCTGGCCGCCACCGGCTGGAACACATTCTTTGCCCCGACCACCATGCCCAAGGCCAAGGTCGAGCAACTGGCCACCGCCATCCGCGAAGTCATGCAAGACCCGGACACCCAACGCAAGTTCAAGGACTCCGGCATGACGCCCGTGGTCAGCACCCAGGCGCAGACCGTGGCCATGCTGAAGGCCTACCGCACGCAGTGGGCGCCCGTGGTCCAGAAGTCCGGCTACCAGCCCTGAAGAAGAAAAAGAACTCCAGGAGATATATGACCAGACCCAACATCATCTTCATCGTGGCCGACGACCTCGGCTATGCAGACCTCGGCTGCTACGGCGGGCGCGACGCCGCGTTCGGCCCCGTGTCGCCCGTGCTCGACGGCCTGGCCGCCAACGGCCTGAAGCTCACCCAGGGCTATGCCAATTCGCCCGTGTGCTCGCCCACGCGCTTCGGCATGATCACCGGCCGCTACCAGTACCGCCTGCGCGGCGCGGCCGAAGAGCCCATCAACAGCAAGAGCCGCGGCAGCACCACCCTGGGCCTGCCCACCGACCACCCCACCCTGCCCTCGTTGCTGAAGGCCAGCGGCTACCAGACCGCCCTCATCGGCAAATGGCACCTGGGCTACCCGCCCAGCTTCGGGCCGCTGCGCTCGGGGTACGACGAGTTCTTCGGGCCCATGTCGGGCGGCGTCGACTACTTCACGCATTGCGACTCCACCGGCCGCCACGACCTGTGGTTCGGCGAAGAAGACAAGGTTGAAGAGGGCTACCTCACCGACATCCTCTCCAGGCGCGCAGTCGACTACGTCGACCGCATGGCAGAACTCCAGAAGAAAGAGGACGACGCGCCCTTCTTCCTGAGCCTGCACTACACCGCGCCCCACTGGCCGTGGGAAACCCGCGACGACGCGGCCAAGGCGCCGAACATCAAGGACAACCTCTTCGACCTGGCCGGCGGCAACATTCATGTGTACCGCCGCATGATCCATCACATGGACGAAGGCATCGGCTGGATCATGGCCGCGCTGGAAAAGCACGGCATGGCCGACAACACCCTGGTGGTGTTCACCAGCGACAACGGCGGCGAACGCTTCTCCGACAACTGGCCGCTGGTGGGCGGCAAGATGGACCTGACCGAAGGCGGCATCCGCGTGCCATGGATCGCCCACTGGCCCGCCGTGATCGGCAAGGGCGGCGAAAGCCCGCAGCTGTGCATGACCATGGACTGGTCCGCCACCATGCTCGACGCAGCCGGCGTGGCGGCGCACCCGGACTATCCGCTGGACGGCGTTTCGCTGATGCCCGTGCTCAAGGACGCGTCGAAGAGCTTCCGCCGCCCGCTGCACTGGCGCATGAACCATCGCGGACAGGAAGCGCTGCGCGACGGCGACTGGAAGTACCTGAAGGTGGACGGGAACGAGTACCTGTTCAACATCCCCGGGGATGAACGCGAGCGGGCCAATCTGGCGAAGAAGGAGCCTGAACGACTCGCTGCTATGCGGGCGGATTGGGCGGCTTGGAATGCGACTATGCCGGCTATTCCGGAGGATGCGACTGTGAGTCTTGGGTACTCTGTGAAGGATATGCCGCAGCGATAGACCTGTGACAAGGCCCCTCTACATAGCGACTATCGGGAGAACCGAAATACTCGCGTGGCCTTGTTTGACCTGCTCCCCATAGGGCATACCAGTTGAAGGTTAGTAGAGTCCGTTTTCAGAGGAAGAACGGACATGAAGAAGAGCAGATTCACCGACGAACAGATCATCAGTTTTCTCAAGCAGGCCGAGGGCGGCATGCCGGTCAAGGAGCTGTGTCGCCTGGGCAGTTTCAGCGATGCGACGTTCTACAAGTGGCGAGCCAAGTTCGGCGGCATGCAGGCCAGCGAAGCCACGCGGCTGCGCGAGATCGAGAGCGAGAACGCCAAGCTCAAGAAGCTGCTGGCAGAGGCCCACGTGCACATCGAAGCGCTGAAGGTGGGCTTCGGGGTAAAGCGCTGACCCCGCAGGCCAGGCGCGAGGCCGCTGCCAGGATGGTCAGGAACTGTCCATTAGCGAGCGCCGCGCCTGTCGCTATGCGGGGTTGTCCAGAACCAGCTACCGGGAGCCGCCCAGCATGAACGAGTCCACGGCCAGCCCGAGCACGCGCATCGTCGAGTTAGCGCACGAGCGCCGGCGCTTTGGCTATCGGCGCATCCACGACCTGTTGAGTCTTGAAGGCCACCAAGTGAACTGACCTGCCCGCTTTCTCCGAGACATTGATTTCTAGGAAGATGGCTCCCGCCCGAAGAGGAGCCCATGAAGAAGAGTCAATTTTCAGAAGAGCAAATGGTCACGATCCTGCGCGAAGCAGATCGCACGACGGTGGCCGAGGCCGCCAAAAAGCACAAGGTCAGCGACGCCACCATCTATGCCTGGCGCAAACACTTCGGCCAGATGGAAGCGGCCGACGTCAAGCGTCTGAAGGCCCTAGAGCTTGAGAACAGCCGGCTGAAGAAGCTCCTTGCCGAGAGAGATCTGGACCTCGAGATCCTCACGGAGATCAACGCAAAAAAATGGTCAGCCCACTGGCTCGGCGCGAGCAACTGGCCTTCGTGCGCGCACGGGGCCTGAGTCTGCGTCGTGCCTGCGGGCTCATCGGTATGTCACGCGCCACGCCCAGCTATGAGCTGCGCCTGCCCGCCAAAGATGCACTGGTGCTCGCGGCGATGAAGGCACTCTCAGCCCAGTATCCGCGCTAAGGCTATCGCCGCATTCGCGTATTTCTGCGCCGCAGGGGCTTCGAGCTGAGTTGGTCTCGCACGCACAGGCTGTGGCGTCAGGCGGGCCTGCTGGTGCCCCGGAAACGGCCGCGAAAGCGCATTGCCTCGCAGCGCCCGCGCATCCACACGCCGTTGATGGCCAACATGGTCTGGGCGTACGACTTCGTCTTCGACACCACGGCCAGCGGTCAGCAGATCAAGTGCCTGACCGTGGTGGACGAGTACACCCGCGAGTGCCTGGCCATCGATGTGGCCGGGGCCATCCGCTCCAAGCGGGTGATCGAGGTGCTGTCGCGCTTGGTGAGCTTGCATGGTGCGCCGCTGTTCATGCGTTCGGACAACGGGCCGGAGTTTGTCAGCCAGGCCATCCTGGAGTGGATCTCGGGCGCGGGCATTGCCACCGTGCTCAACGATCCCGGAAAGCCTTGGCAGAACGGCACCGACGAGAGCTTCAACGGCAAGTTCCGCGACGAGTGTTTGTCCATCGAGTGGTTCCGCTCTCGCCGCGAAGCTGCTGTCCTGATCGAAGCCTGGCGCAATCACTACAACGAGGTACGTCCCCACAGCAGCCTGCAATACTTGACCCCGGCAGAGTTCAAACTGGAACTCCGCAAAGAACTGCAACCCGCCGTCTTCTAGGAAAAACTGTCTCGATTAGACCGAGCAGGTCAGAACCACAAACGTGTGTGGCGCCTGTACAAGCTGGCCAACCTGTCGGAGCGCAAGCGCCGCAAGGTCAAACGCGCCACGGGCGAGCGCCAGCCTCTGACAGCCGGCCAGCACGTCAATGACAGCTGGAGCGCAGACTTTGTGATGGACGCGCTGGCCAACGGTCGGCGCATCAAGTGCCTGACGGTGGTCGATGACTTCAGCCGCGAGTGCGTGGACATCGCGGTGGACCACGGCATGGGTGCGAGTACGTCGTGTGCCTGCTGGACCAGGCAGCCCAGTTCCGCGGCTACCCGCTGGCCATCCGCACCGATCAGGGGCCAGAGTTCACCAGTCGGGCCTTCATGGAGTGGGCAGCGGCACGCGGCGTTCTGCATCTGCTCAACGATGCCGGATGCCCGACCCAGAACGCCTACGTCGAGAGCTTCAACGGCAAGTTCAGGGACGAGTGCTTGAACGAGCAATGGTTCGAGACGCTGGCGCAGGCCCGTCAGGAAATAACCCGCTGGCGGCGCGACTACAACGAGGTGCGGCCCCACAGCTCACTGGGGCGCATCTCGCCGGCCAGCTTCGCAGCCTTGCATCGCCAGCGCGCTGGCGATGCAAGGCAATCACCGGAGATCAAGTAGTCTCCACACCTTGGACTCGCTAACTAAACATTGGCACGTCTAAAGGGGGTAGGTCAAGGTGGCCTGCGCACGTAAATAATTAACTGCAAAAATTACGTCCGATGCCTAAGTATTCGAACCCCGCCTCTTTCATCACACTGGGTTCATAAATATTGCGCCCATCGAAAATAATGGCACTTGCCATCAGAGACTTTAATGCGACGAAGTCAGGACTTCTGTATACTTTCCATTCAGTCATCACAATCAACGCATCGACTGCATGAAGCGCCTCCATCTCGTCGCTGACAAATTGAAGTTGATTATTCTTTAGATCGAAGTCCACCAAGTCATCGGACAACGCCGCGCGCGCCTGATCCAGAGCTACTGGATCATGCGCCGCAACAGCACCCCCAGCTCGTAACAGCGCGGCGATAAGGCCTCGACTGGGCGCTTCTCTCATATCATCGGTATTTGGCTTGAATGCGAGGCCCCAGACTGCGAATTTGCGTCCGCGCAAGTCAGCACCGAATCGCGAGAAAACCTTGTCGATCACAACATTTTTCTGGACCGCATTCACCTCCTCGACTGACTCCAGTATTTGCAGTCGCTTGCCATGCTCCACTGCCGTTTTTATAAGCGCTTTGACGTCTTTCGGAAAACAGCTGCCGCCATAACCTGCTCCAGCATATAGAAAACTGTAACCGATGCGAGGATCTGACCCTATGCCTTGCCGCACCATCTCGATATCCGCGCCGACCTCGTCGGCCAGGTTCGCAAGCTCGTTCATAAAGCTGATGCGAGTAGCGAGCATGGCGTTGGCAGCGTATTTGGTGAACTCTGCTGATTTCACATCCATGACTCGCATGCGTTCATGGTTGCGGTTAAATGGCGCGTAGAGCTTACGCATTAGAGCCAATGCATCCTGTCCCCGCAGATCGTCATCCACGCCCAACACGATTCGATCAGGACGCATGAAATCTTCCACAGCAGCCCCCTCTTTGAGGAATTCGGGGTTGCTGACAACGGCGAAGTCTTCCGACATCCCGCGCACGCGCAGCTCATGCTTCAGCACCTCTCGAACCTTGTCCGCAGTTCCTACAGGAACCGTAGACTTGTTCACAACGACCTTGAAGTCGCGCATTTCCTGTCCGATGGAGCGCGCCGCAGCCAGTACGTGCTGCAAATCAGCTGAACCATCTTCGTCCGAGGGCGTTCCAACGGCGATGAATTGCACACTAGCATGTTGGACAGCAGCGCGCGCATCCGTAGAAAACTCAATGCGTCCGGCCCGAATATTGTTTTTCAACAGCTGTTCGAGCCCGGGCTCATAGATGGGCATACCTCCCGAGCTCAGCAATGCGACTTTTGCAGGGTTCAAGTCCAGGCAGAACACGTGGTTGCCAAGATCGGCAAGGCAAACCCCAGTAACCAGTCCGACGTAACCTGTTCCGATGATGGTGACATTCATGACGGCAAGGCTGCTGAGTTCATACTAGACAAGAGCTGATCGAAGTAAGCGATGGTTTTCATGAGGCCCTCGTCCAATTGGGTCTGCGGCTTCCAGCCTGAAAGCGTGCGAGCTGCTAGTGAGATGTCCGGGCGACGCTGTTTGGGATCGTCTGCGGGCAAGGGCAATTGCACGATTTTACTTTTGGAAGCTGTCAGCGCAAGCACCCGCTTGGCTAGCTCCAACATAGTGAATTCGCCCGGATTGCCGATATTTAAGGGCCCCGTAAATTCATCTGTGGTTCCCATCAAGCGCACAATTCCTTCGATCAAGTCATCAACGAAACAGAAGCTACGGCTTTGTTGCCCGTCACCATAGATCGTGATGTCCTCTCCGCGAAGTGCCTGCACGATGAAATTAGAAACCACCCTTCCATCATTCATGTGCATGCGCGGGCCAAACGTGTTGAAGATTCGCGCTACCTTTATGCGCAAATCGTGTTGGCGGTGGTAATCAAAGAAAAGTGTTTCTGCGCAGCGCTTGCCTTCATCGTAGCAACTTCGAATCCCGATCGGATTCACCCGCCCCCAATATGCTTCCACCTGGGGATGCACCTCTGGGTCGCCATAAACTTCGCTCGTGGATGCCTGCAAGATCTTCGCGCCGAGACGTTTGGCTAACCCCAGCATGTTGATTGCACCGAGCACGCTCGTCTTGGTTGTTTGAACTGGGTCGTGCTGGTAATGAATCGGCGAGGCCGGACAAGCCAAGTTGTAGATCTCGTCGACTTCAACATGCAACGCGAAGGTCACGTCATGACGAAGCAATTCGAACTGCGGATTGTCAAGCAGATGGGCAATATTGGTTTTGGTGCCCGTAAAGAAATTGTCTACACACAAGACATCATGCCCTTGTGCAACTAGACGTTCACATAAATGACTGCCGAGAAATCCGGCGCCACCCGTGACAAGCACGCGTTTTGTCGGGTTGTAATTACGCATTGTGTATATCAATAAAAGTATGGAGGCGACAGGCCAGCCTCGCCTCGTGAACAATCAAACAGTGCCAGGCTCGATTTCCGTACCGCCTAATTGCGCATGATGCAGCCGCGTTCAAATCAGAAAGGTGCAGACCCGGCACAATGCCGGAAAGCGACTGAAATGCAGGACCATTCGCCAAGCATTAGCTCGCAGCGCCTGTTACCAAGTCTTGCGCTAATGCGTCGACCATGGGAACGAGACACGCCTCCCACAGCAAATGGTTTCTTCGCTCGAAAGCGCTCTCATGCCAAGTTGACGATGGATCTCTCTCGCTGCGAAGTTGCTCGGCCACGCGACGCCAAAACATGATCGGTTCGTCCTCGATCCAAACGCCTTGCAGATCCTGCCAATCCTCGAAACCAGTGAATGCAAAACGGGTTGCAACCACCGGGCGCGCCGACAAGAGCGCCTCGGAAGTCTTCAGGTTGGAGCCGCCGCCGCTTGTCTTAGGCAAAATCACGACGCTGGCTCGAGCCAGCAGAGCCTGCAGCACTTCCGGGTCGACCATGCCCCAGATTTCCGCATCGCGCAAAAGACGATGCTTTCTCCGTTGGCTCTCAAGCAATTTGAAGACCGCGCCGCAGATGATGAGCTTGCCGGGCAACGGCTGCTCGATGCCTTCCACGAATTGAAGCAATCCTTGTGCGTTTGGAGGATGGGCCGAACTGACAAACAGCGCAAACGATTGCGCTCCCAGATAGTCATTCACCGCACGGATCGCGGTCTTACAAGGCAAAACACGAGAGCTACCGTTTCGCGCAACGATCACACGAGATGCTCCCAGCGCCCGAAAGCTGCGGGCGTCGTCATCTGAGACTGTGATAACCAGATCGCACTCCCGCGCGATCTGCTCTTCCTGCTGGGCAACATCCAACAGTACCGCTTCGTCAAAGTGACCAGCGATGCGGCTCAGTTCGCGCCTGTATTCAGTCTCGAAGTTGTAGGAAGAATGAATGATCCGAACGTCACGCAGATGGCTTGAATCCCTCAAGGTTCGAACGAGCGGCCACATGTAGGGCTCCTCGAACTGCACGACATCGGGTTTGAAGTCGCGCACTATAGCCACAAAACGCTCAAAAAGTACCTTGCACTCTGCAAAAGAGCGCCACAGCGAGATCTGCCATGGCACCCCGGAAGCGTGCACGAATTGCATGACCGTAGCGTCAATGGGCACATCGTCGCGGGTCGTATCGAGTGGCGGGACGTTGTTGGGGTCGTAGATGCCGATAAACTTTACGTCATGGCCTGCCGCCCGGTACGCACTCACGATATTGGCGGCGCGGATCTGGCCTCCGTGACGAGCGCGCGTAATAGCCCACGGGCCGAAAATCAAGATGCGCATATGGGACTAGCGCGGGGTAGCAAGCAGGTCAAGCTGTTTGCCATCGCTCTGCTCGCGCACTGTCGCCACGTCGTAGCCAATAGCGCTGAAAAAAGAATAGAAGTCCTCCAGCGACGACCCGTGATTCCTCGCGAGCTCTCGTTCATATTCCGCGGCAATGACTGGCTTGCAACGCATTAGCGTGCGGCGCGCGCCTTGGAGAACGCGAAGATCGCTGCCCTGAGTGTCGACCTTGATGAGTGCAACATCCGGCAACTCCATTTGATCAATCGTGCGAGACTCCACCGCACTCGGCTCAGACTTCTGGGCAAGCTGGAAGGACATGGCCGCCGCATTTCCGATGTGGTCGTAGTCGACTTCTCCATCACGCGCGGGAACCGCGATCTCCTGTGAAACACCGTCTGCCAGACGCATGTGACCGGGCGAATCGTACAAAGCGTGGTTGCTAGCCACAACGTTGTGACACCCATTCAAAAGAAGATTGGCGCATAGCATTCGGTAGATCTCGACCTGCGGCTCAAACGCATAAACGGTTCGGAAGAACCGAGACATGTAGACGCTGTGAAAACCAAGATAGGAGCCGGCATCGATGGCGGTGCGATCGGCCGCCGTGGCGTCCTCAATGATTTTCTTGAGATGCGAATCCCAGAACGCCCCACCAAGGATGTAATCACTTATCAGATCGGGCTGACGTAGGACAAAGCGCCCATAGGGTCCGTCGTGCAATACGAGCGACGTGCCGAACACGGCCATGGGGGTGTTGCGCGCCAGCGTCAAGATGCCCGTCGCTTTGGTGCGCTCGCTCGCAACGTCGTGTTCGAGGGCGTCCACACGGGTGCTCAGCAAATCCTGATAGGCCTGCGACCGCTGGTCTTGCTCACGCCAAACCTGAGCCAATTGCGAGGCCTCGCGCCACTGAGCCTTGCCATCTTCCACGCTGTCCTCCAAGCTGCCGAGCCGGTGATTGCAGGCCATCTGGTCTTTGCGCAGGGAGTCGAACATACGGGCGAGGTGGCGCAACTCTTCGTCCGTCGCACTGACGACGACTTGCGAAGTGGCGCTGACGGCGATCTGCGAAGCAGCGCTTGCCACGGTGGTTAACCGCTGGTTAAGCACAGCATTTTCCTCACGCAAAGCTTGCATGTCTGACAGGAGCCGCGCGAAGAACGGTCGCGCGACCATTAAAAGCGCTGATCTGACAGGGTTCGTGAGCCATGCTCGCGCCGTGGAACTATGTCCCGCCTGCTTCAACGCGTAGAGATCGGTCATTTCAATAATTGAGGGTGGGTGGTTCAGGGACGGGCGGTAAAGTGCTCGCCAAGCATGTGCTTGGCAAACAGCGCACTGGGCAAACGTGCTTGATGAAGTGCTTGGCGATTCCAGGGACGGCAAATGTCACTCAATGCGCATTCGATGCTGTCCATGCAATGCTCAAAGCTTAAGTCGCTTGTGACCATGCGCGCGGCGCGCTGGCCGATGCATTCGAGATTACCCGGGTTCTCAAGGAACTGCTCGATCGCCTTCGCGAGAGACTCGGGCGTGCGATCGATTTTCAGGGCATGCACTGCGTCGACCAGCCGCTCGTTGCAGCCCGCGTCCCGCGTGACGATGGGCACTACGCCGCACGCTGCGGCCTCGATCGGCGCAAAGCCAAATGGCTCTCTGCTGTGCGTCGGAAAAAGGAATACGTCGTACTCGGGCAGAAGCGCCATGATTTCCTTTTGTGTGCGAGCGCCCAGGAAATTTAGATATTCACTGATGTTGTGCTGCGCGGCCAAAAGCAACCACGGCTCGGCAGCCCCGAAACCATAGATATCAACTCTGAAATTCGTGTGGCCTGCCTTCACGAGCAACGCACAGGCAAGTACGATGATTCCTATCCCTTTATGAGCCCCCAGCGAGCCTGCGGCGACCATGCGAAGCTGTCCGCCCTCCATGTAGTTCGTCCTACGACGGACGAGGGACATGTCCACCCATCCTGGAATGACCTTAGGCTTCTTCTTGAACTGTACACCGGTTGTTTCACGGATTTCCGCTAGCACATGCTCGCTCATCGCGATCGTATGGGCATCATCAAGAAGTGATACCTCGTGGCGGGCAAAAAGCGAAGAGGCGACGGGTTTGACTCCCCCCAGGAGATACGTGGGGATCGTATCCATCAAGTGCATCAGCCATGGCGCGTCAACTTGCTGGAGCAGATCAAGCAATGCCATGCCGCCGATGCCCCAAATGTGCCACGCATACACCACATCCGGCTCGAAGCTCTTCAAAAAGTCCAGTAGCGTCGCCGAGTTGGCGTAGATGGAACTCCCCATCTCATAGGCTTTGCCCTCGATTAACTCGGCCGTATGGGGCTCAACAGGCCCATAGGCGCGCAGCACGAAGACACGCTTAAGCCAATCGGGATCTTGCGGGGTCGCAAACGGAGCTCTGGCTGCGAGTACGACCACATCGTGACCACGCTGCCTCAGCGCACGCGCCACAGCCTCGCAGGCTATTTCATAACCTCCTAGCACATAGGGAGGGAAGAGATTACTGAGAATAAGAATGCGCAACCGACTTCCCCTGTAGACTTTTTATTTTTTGCGCGTGCACTTTTGCATAGAAGGTGCCAAGTCGTTGACCATAGCCGACCAGTCCAGCAGCCTGTATGACGTGTGCCCGCGCGGCGCTGGATGCGGTCGTCACAGGCCAGAAGCCTGCCATGTGCCTCGTGAGCAATGACTGCAGCTCGTCTTGGTTCGTGAACACTGCGCCAAACTGCGCATCTGTCACCAACTCGGGCAATGACCCACCATCCGACGAAACGACAACCGGCAATCCGCAGGACATCGCTTCTAGCGTTGTCAATCCCATCAGCTCCGTTTTAAGCTGAACACTTCCGTAGACATCGGTGATGCACGAAGCCTGCAAAAAAACAGACGAACTCTGATACAAGCCGAGCAAGTCGTCATCTTGGGCGTCGTGGATAAATTCCACATCTTTCCCACGAGCAAGCTCACCCAGAAAAGCCCGGTAAGCGTCGTGGTACACCCTGCCGACAACCTTGAGCTTTAGGCCGGCAGGAAGCGCTTTGATAAGTCGGTCGATCCCCTTGTGAGGCATTATTCGGCTCACGCAGATCGCGCTGGGGTTGGCCGGCTTCGTTGCAGCTGGGACAAACTTGTCGGTGTCGATCGGACCACTGATGATCAGAGAGTCGCTTCGCACCGAGGACGCAATCATGGCGTGGGCGTAGCGCGAGATGGAGACGATACCGTCGGCCATGGCGAGTCCACCTTGCAGCATGATGGGGCTAGCGCCCCCACCCAGATCCGTCAAGACGACAGTCTTACCAAGAGAAGCGGCCACGCAGCATGCGTATGCGCCGAAGTCAGTCAAAGACTGATGCACGTGGACGACGTCAAAATTTTCAAACTCGCGCCACAGATAGGACGAAACCGCATCCATCGGGGTTCTTAAACCTCTCTGATTTGGCAGCACCCGAACAAGCGACTGGCCTCGGAGGGATACCTCTGGCTCCTCGCCGATTGCAACCATGGCTTGCTCGATCTCTGGTGCGCCCGCAGACAGTGCCAACCTGACGTTGTCAACCCAGCGCTCACCACCACCCACCACGCTGGTCGGAGAAAACCAGGTGGGACTTGCATGCAACACTCGAAGCTTTGTCATCATCTTGTCGAGAGAGTATAGGGGCATCATTTCACGCCAAGGTTAGCCCTTCCAAAATCTCGGCACCCTTAATGTCGTTTTTGCAATTCCAGACCAGCATTCCATTTTTTTACACTCGACATAACATAAATTTTCATAGCAGCGGTTCTCTCAGGTGGCGCTGGCTCTAGGCTTGGCCCGTTTCACGGCAAGCCTGTCCCTGGCCTTTCATGAAACTCGGCGACTCCGCGCTGCTACAACAGGCCATCGAACGCGGACAAGCATGTGGCACGAGCTACCTAAGGAACGTCTTGCATAGGCACCTACCGGATTGCAAGAACTCGTATGCGTGACAATTCAGGAGGCAGAGCTGCTCTGTGTCATTCGCGTGCAGTTGCCAATGCCCAAAGGTGGCGATGCGCAGGGCGCGTCCGGGAGCAACGGCGTACCCTTTGCGATATGAACGCGGTGGATGCGTCCCAGCAATGCGCTGTTTTCTTCGGGTCCAGATTGTCGCCAGCGACGCGCAGCGCAACAACTGATCGCGAGATGTACGCCATCGGTTGTTAAGTGGGGCTCGAATTAACTGGTGGATTCCAGATATCGCAACCCGAAGACTGGACATCCGTTCATTCAAGCCGGATCAAACCCAGGCGCCGAATTGATCTCCGTCGGCTTGTAGATCTTGTGCTGCGCCACGCCGCTGCCGGCGTCGGTCACCACCAGCAGGCGCCACAGCGCCTCGCGCTTGGAGCAGTCGCTTTCTTCCTTGCTGAGCTTGAAGCTGGGCACGCCGGGCGCGGTGCCCTTGACGACCACGCGCAGCAGGGTCTGGCCCTTGGCGTTGGACACTTCGAGGTCGAAGCCCTTGCCGGTCATGTTCTCGGCCTTGTAGCCGTAGCCGGTGAAGTGCTTGACGACGTATTCGAGAGCCGCGGCCTGCACCTGTTCGGGCGATGCCTTGTTGTCGCCGCCGCCTGCCGCGCCCGCATTGGCCGTGGTCGAGATGGGTTGCGGCACGTTGCCGCGCGCCCTGGCGGCCTGCACTTCGGCGTCGGTGGGCGTCCAGCCCTGCGGGCCGCGCACAAGCACGGCCAGCTTGTGCTCGGGCTCCCAGCTGGCGACGTGCCATTCGTCGTCGTCGCGCACGCGGGTGGACACCTTGGCGTCCTTGTTGCTCTCGACTTCGAGGATGGCGATGCGGTTGGTCTGCACCACGGCGCGGAAGCCGCTGCCGCTGTCATAGCTGCGCTTGAGCAGCGCGAGCCGGTCTTTGGCGCGCTGTATCTGTTGTGCGTTGCGTTCGCCGCCGCCGGCGCGGTGGTGCACGTCGAGCGACTCGAGGTAGAACCAGCGCCCGTTAGCGGCCACGTTCACCCATTCGGCCCAGATGGTGGCGATGATGTTGTCGCCGGTGGCCAGCCAGGCATGCTCGAAGGGCTTGTCTCGAGCGTCGAACACACCCATTTTTGCAACGATCTCGACCGGTGTGAGCCGTGGGCCCGAGAGCCGCATCTCGTCGATCACAGTGAGTACGCGGGGGTCGACTTCCTTGTCCATTCAGTGGAATTCTGGTGAGTTTGAGGGGGTGGGGAGTATGCCGCATCGACCGGCAGGGCAGCCGGTGGATGCGGGCGTGGGCGCATCAGGCGCCGCTTCAGCCGGCGAACGGCACGCTGCGGTAGGGGCTGCGCGCATCGCCGAGCAGCATTCGGTTGGTGCGAAGCAGATGCTCTTCGCGCGCATCGGAGTACTTCCAGATGAGCCCGCCCGCGATGTATGCGGCGCTCACCTGCGACCAGCTGGAATAGGCCTCGCGCACCTTGGTGGCCAGGCCGCCGGCAAAGCCCGCGAACTCGGCGCGCTCGATGTAGCCGAGCTGCACCGCCCAGCGCGAGAGGCTGGCAAGGCGCACGGCGTCCCACGCGACCAGGTCGGGCACGTCGGCCGCGGAGACCTGGAAGTGCTTGCGCAGGGCCTCGACCCAGCTCGGGCTGCCCGTCATCAACGCCGACAGCTCCTGCGTCGACTTGCCGCTCTGCGCGGCGAGCTGGCGATAGTCGAGGCTCTTGCGCGCCTTGATCTGGAAGAACGCGGGAAAGAAGGCCTCCATGGCCATCCGCAGCAGCATGGGCGTTTCCCGCGTGGCGGTGTCGATGGCAGCCACGGCATTCCACAGCGGGCGGTAGGCCGAGCGCTGGCCCTCGTCGACCAGCCAGCGGGCGGTCTGCTCGAAGCTGGCGCGGTCGTGCACGCTCCAGACGTCGGCGATGCCTTCGCGCAGCACGTCGTTGTCCTTGCCGGTAGCCACCGCGTTCACGAAGTCGCCATTGAAAGCAGACAGCGGCGCACTGAGCGTGACCAGCCATTGCTCTTGGCCCGTGAGCACCTCGGCGGTGTCGAAGTGAAGCTTGTCGTTGTCCATCAGCGCGTGGCCGAGGGTATCCATCATCCCCATTGAAACTCCCTGTGATCGAAGCCAAGCGGACCGGGTTGGCGTGGCGGGCACGCCGCAGCCCGCGGAACGGCACATGTTAACCAGCACGGGCGGCAGGATACCGAGGGCCACGGGTAAAATGAGAGCAATTCTCATTTGCCGCACTCTCGTTCCATGCCTTCCCCCGCTGCGACAGCCCCGATCGATGCGCTTTACCGGGAGCACCGCGACTGGCTTCAAGGCTGGCTGCGGCGCCGGCTGGGCGACGGCCACACGGCCGCCGACCTGACGCAAGACACTTTCGTTCGCGTCATCAGCGGCGGCCAGGCGCAGGCGATCCAGGAGCCGCGCGCCTACCTGACGACGCTGGCGCAGCGGGTGCTCTACAACTTCTGGCGCCGCCGCGAGCTGGAGCGCGCATGGCTCGACGCACTTGCAGCGCAACCGCAGGAACTGGCGCCCTCCCCGGAAACCTACGCGCTGGTGCGCGAAGCGGTCGAAACCATCGACCGCTGGCTCGACGGCCTGCCGCCCAAGGTACGCGAGGCTTTCCTGCTTCGCCGGCTAGAGGGCCTGGCGCATGCCGACATCGCGGCGCGCATGGGCATCTCGATCACCTCGGTCGAGCGCTATGTGAAACAGGCCATCGTGCATCTCTACACCTGCCCGGTGCAGGCGGAGGCCTGAGATGGCTGCGCACGCCCATGCACTGCCGCTCGATGCGGTCACCGAGCAGGCCATCGACTGGCTGGTGCGGCTCGACTCGGGCCACAGCAACGATGGCGACCAACAGGCCTTCGCGCAGTGGCTTGCCATGGCCCCAGCCCATTCCGCCGCATGGATGGACCTGCAGCAGCGCTTGAACCAGCGGATCTCGCCCGCGTTGAGCCAGTTGCAGGCCGACGGCCATGCATCCCCCAGCGTCCGCGCCCTGAGCACGGCTGCGGGCCATCGCCCAGGCCGTCGCGCACTGCTGGGCAGCGCCGCGGTGGCTTTGCTCACGGCCGCTGGCGGCGGAATCTGGTTCAACCGGCGCATGCCGCTCATGGCCTGGTCCACCGACCTGCACACGGGCACGGCCGAGCGCCGGCGCTTCGCGCTGGAAGACGGCAGCGACCTGCTGCTCAACGCGCGCTCGTCGGCCGATCTCTATTTCAGCTCGACGCAGCGCCTCGTGCGCTTGCGCGCGGGCGCGTTGATCGCCCAGGTCGCGGCCGACGCGCTGCGGCCCTTCGTCGTGCAGACCGCGCAGGGCACGGTGCGCGCGCTGGGTACGCGCTTCATGGTGCAGCAGGAACAGGGGCGCACGCTGGTGTCGGTGCTGGAACACAGCGTGCGGCTGGCCCCGGGCGACGAAGGCGCCGGCATCGCGTTGGAGCAAGGCAGCAGCGCGTGGATGCAGTCGGACCGCGTCGAAGCGGTCTTCGCCACGCGTGTCGACCCCAGCGCCTGGTCGGCGGGCGTGCTGGAAGTGCATGACCAGCCGCTGGCCGACGTGCTGGACGCGCTGCGCCCGTACACGCCTGCCGTGTTGCGCGTGAGCGCCGCGGCCGCGCGCGTGCGTGTCTTCGGCGTCTACCCGCTGGACCGGCCGATGCAGGTGTTGCAGGACTTGGTGGACACGCTGCCGCTGCGCGTGCGCCGCTGGAGCGATCTGGTTGTGTACGTGGACGTGCGCGACGCATGAGCTGACGGGTTTTCGCACCCTCGCGGGACATACAGGGTTGAACACTCCGATCAACCCAGACAGAACCGACGAGGAATGTCCGACGTGACGCTCTCCCCTATTTCACCGGCCCGCCCGAAGGCCGGCCCACCCCTGCCGACGCGCAAGGCCACACTGGCGCTGGCCGCACTGTTCGCATGCGGCAGCGCATCGTTCGCGCAAGCGCCAACCGCATCCCCGGGCGCTCCCGCTGCAACCGACGGCGCCCTGGCATGGAAGCTGCCCGCCGATGAGCTGGGCATCGTGCTGGCACGCATCGCCCGCCAGAGCGGCCGCACCATCAGTGCGGCACCCGCGCTCGTGGCCGGACGCCGGGCGCCTGCGGTGCAAGGGCGCCTGACCGTGGCGCAAGCGGCGCAGCAGGCGCTGGCCGGCAGCGGACTCGCGTTGGCGCAGACACCGAGCGGCACGCTGACGGTGGTCGCGTCCGAAAGCAGCACGGCGCTGCAGTCCACGCCTGAAGCGGGCTCCACGCTGGCCGAGGTGCGCGTGACGGCGCAGGCCGACCGCACTGGCACCACCGAAGGCACTGGTGCCTACACCGCCAGGGGGCCGAGCAGTTCGGCCACCGGCCTTGGACTGAGCCTGAAGGACACGCCACAGTCGATCAGCGTGATCACGCAGCAGCGCCTGGAAGACCAGAACCTCACCAGCATCGGCCAGGTGCTGGCGCGCACGCCGGGCCTCTCGACCTCGACGCTGGGCACGGAGCGCACCAGCGCCAGTGCGCGGGGCTACCCGATCACCAACTACCAGCTCGACGGGATCAGCACGCACAGCGAATTCCTGGGCCTGGATGCGCTGCCCACGCAGAGCATCGCGGACATGGCGCTGTACGACCGCATCGAGGTGATGCGCGGCGCCTCGGGCCTGACCACGGGGGCGGGTGATCCGTCCGGCATCATCAACATGGTGCGCAAGAAGCCCACGGCCGCGTTCCAGGGCGTGGCGGAGGCCAGCGTCGGCTCGTGGGGCGACCGGCGCGGCATGCTGGACATCTCGACCCCGCTGAACGAATCGGGCAGCGTGCGCGGCCGGATGGTGGCGGTGCACCAGGAAGGCAACAGCTACATCGACTACTACCGCAAGAAGAAAGAAGTGTTCTACGGCGTGGTGGAAGCCGACCTGACCTCCACGCTGAAGCTCACCGCGGGCATCGACCATCAGGAAAACCGGTCGCGCGGATCGCTGTCTTACCTGGGCTATCCGCTGTTCAACAGCAGCGGCGAGCAGGTCGACTTTCCGGTGTCCTTCAACGGCGCGAGCCGTGACAACCGCTTCAACACCAATTCGACCAGCGGCTTCGTGACGCTGGAGCAGTCGCTCGCCAACGACTGGAAGCTCAAGCTCTCGGCCAACTACCTGCGCTCGAAGCAGCGCGAAGACTCGGTCTACCTGGCGGTCAACAGCAGCCTTTTCGACAAGTTCACCGGCGACGGACTGAACCTGAACGCCGAGCGCCGCGACTACAACCTGCGCAACAAGACGGTGGACCTGAAGCTGACGGGCCCGTTCACCTTGTTCGGCCGCCAGCACGAAGCCGTGATCGGCGCCGACTACACCGACTTCCGCAGCCTCACCAACGGCAGCTTCGACATCTCGGGGCTGCGCAATGCGCCAGTCAACATCTACAGCTGGAACAACACGGGCACGCCGGTGTTCGGGGACCGTTACGTCACCTTCGACAGCACGCGGCGGCAAAAGAGCATCTACGGCGCGGGCCGCCTCCAGCTGAGCGACCAGTTCAAGCTGGTGGTGGGCGGCAAGCTGCTTGACTACGACAGCGACTACATCACCGACACCACCGACGGCTACCACACGAACTCGCCTTCGTCCGAGCGGCGCGTGTTCACGCCCTATGCCGGTCTGCTGTACGACCTGAACGAGAACCACACGCTCTACACAAGCTTTGCCACGATCTACAACCCGCAAAGCTCGGTCGACCGCAAGGGCGCGCTGCTCGATCCGCAAAAGGGCGACACGTACGAGGCCGGCATCAAGAGCAGCTTCCTCGACGGCCGGGTGACTAGCAGCGCCGCCGTCTACCAGATCAAGCAGGACAACGTCGCGGAGGCGGACTCGGGTTACTTCGTTCCGGGCACCACGACCACGGCCTCGCGCGCCATCAAGGGCGCGACGACGCGGGGCATCGACCTGGAGCTCAACGGCACGCTGGCGCGCGGCTGGAACGTGGCTGCGTCCTACAACTTCAGCACCTCGAAGGACCCCAACGGCCAGCGCATCAACACCACCTTTCCGCGCCAGATGGCTCGCCTGTGGACCACCTATCGCATGCCCGGCGACTGGCGGCGGCTCACGCTGGGCGGCGGCGTGGACTGGAGCAGCGGCTTCTACTACACGGGAGAGGCCTGGCAGATCGAACGCACGGTCACCGCACGCCAGGGCGCCTATGCCGTGGCCAGCCTGATGGCTCGGTACGAAGTCAACGATCAGCTCTCTCTCACGCTCAACGTGCAGAACTTGTTCGACCGCAAGTACATCTCGTCGGTTTCGGGCTGGTGGTACTCGGGCACGTACGGCGCGCCGCGCAACGTGCAGCTGACGGCGCGCTACAAGTTCTGATAGGGCACCAAGCCGCTCGGGCGGCGGCAAACCACGCGGCATTGCGGTCGGCGGCTGCGCTGAAGGGAAAGTCGTCCATGCGGGTGATGAGGCTGGGAATGGTTGGCGGCCGCGGGTACCAAGCCGATTCAGCCGCCACCCCCCATGCGCTCGACGTTCGCGTCGACCCGCAGCAGCAGCGCCGTCAGCTGCTCGACCTCTTCGGGGGAAAAGTCGGCCAGCGCCTTTTCCACGTGCGCATCCATCAGCAGCTTGGCCTTGGGCAGCCGCTTGGCGGCCAACGGCGTGAGCGAGATCAGGCGGCTGCGCTTGTCTTCCGGGTCGTCCACGCGTTCGACCAGCCCGTCGCGCTCCATGCGCGCCAGCAGTTGCGCCATGCTGGGCTGCTCGACCTGTGCGATCCGCGCGAGCTCTGCCTGCGACAGCGCCTTGCTCTTTTTCAGCGACACCAGCACCGGCAACTGGCCGGCCGCAAGGCCCAGCTCACGCAGGCCGCCATCGACGATGCGCGTGAATCCGCGGGCCACGCGGCCCAGAAGCTTCAGGGGGTTGGGTTCGGGGGTGTCTGCCATGCCGTCATTCTACTTTCATAGGAGCCTATGCTAATATGAATAGGAACCTATCTTTATTCGAAGTCGATCGAATGAACAAGCATCCCCGCATCGCCATCGTCGGCGCCGGTCCCGGCGGCCTCACGCTGGCGCGCCTCCTTCACCTGTCCGGCGTCCACGCCACCGTGTTCGAACGCGACGAAGGCCCGCTCTCGCGCCCGCAAGGCGGCACGCTGGATCTTCATGAGGACTCGGGCCTGCTCGCCATCGAGGAGGCCGGCCTCGGCGATGCCTTCCGCCGCTTCGCACGCTATGAAGACCAGGGCTCGCGCCTGCTCGACAAGTCAGCCCGCGTGCTGTTCGAGGAGCCCGATCCTTCGGCCGGCAACCGCCCCGAGATCGACCGCACCGCGCTGCGCGACATCCTGCTGGCCTCGCTGCCGGCCGACTGCGTGCAATGGGGCCGTGCGCTGCGCGACCTGCGGCTTCAGGAGGGTGGGCGCTGGAACCTGCTGTTGGCCGACGGCGAAGCCGGCCCCTTCGACCTGGTGGTCGGCGCGGACGGCGCATGGTCGCGCGTGCGGCCGCTGCTCTCGCCGTACAAGCCGCAGTACAGCGGGCTGACCTTCATCGAGTTCGGTATCGATGACGTGGACGACAGCCATCCGGCGCTCTCCAGGCTGGTGGGCCGTGGCAAGCTCGACGTGGAAGGCGACGGCAAGCTCATCATCGCGCAGCGCAACGGCAATGCGCAGATCCGCGGCTACGCGATCTTCCGCGTGCCGCCCGACTGGGCTGCGAAGCGCTTCGACTTTGCATCGCCCGCCGCAGTGCGCAGCGCGCTGATCGACGAGTTCGCAGGCTACGCCGACGCCCTGACCGACCTCTTCCGCGCCAGCAACGACCTGTTCGTGCCGCGCCCCATCTACGCACTGCCGGTCGGCCATTGCTGGGCGCCCCGCCGCGGGCTCACGCTGCTGGGCGACGCTGCACACCTGATGTCGCCCTTTGGCGGCGAAGGCGTGAATGCCGCAATGCGCGATGCCGTCGAACTGGCGGCCGCGCTGACGAAACAAGCCGACTGGGGCGGCGCGGTGACCGCCTGCGAAGCGCAGATGTTCGAGCGCGTCGCCGAAGTGGCCGAGCGCTCGGCCGAAGGCGCGGCCATCCAGATGTCGCACATCGGCGAGGCACTGTCGCTCGAACATTTGCGTCAGCACCGGGCCTCCGCAGCCGCCTGAGCCCTCCGCCCGGGCATCCCGGCATATATCGATTTGACTTTCTTTTAGATATATCTAAAATAATTTAAGACATACATCGAAAAGGATGCCCACCATGAGACATTTCCACTTCGGCCACCACCACTGCCACACCGCGCGCGGCGAGCATGAAGACGGCCTTTCCGGCGGCCGCGGACACCGTGGCGGGCGCGGCGGCGGCGCCGGCGGCCGCGTGTTCGGCCACGGCGGGCTGCGCTTCGTGCTGCTGCAGCTCATCGCCGACAAGCCCGCCCACGGCTACGAATTGATCAAGGCCATCGAAGACCGCCTCGGCGGCAGCTACGCGCCGAGCCCCGGCGTGGTCTACCCCACCCTCACGCTGCTCGAGGAGCTGGGCTACCTGAGCGTGGAAACCGCCGACAACGGCGGGCGCAAGCGCTACAGCATCACCGCCAGCGGGCAGGAATTTCTCGCGGCCAACCGCGAGACGGCCGACGCCATGATGGCCCGCATGAGCGGCGGCGTCGACGGCGCCGGCCCGCGCGGCGGGCGCCCGCCGCAAGTCACGCGCGCCATAGAAAACCTCAAGCTCGCCATGCGCATGCGCCTGTCGGGCACGCCGCTGACGGAGCAGCAAGCGCACGACTTTGCCGCCGTGCTCGACAGCGCCGCACAGCAGATCGACAAGATCTGAGTCAC
Source organism: Variovorax sp. efr-133-TYG-130 (assembly GCF_030208835.1). Taxonomy (NCBI): domain Bacteria; kingdom Pseudomonadati; phylum Pseudomonadota; class Betaproteobacteria; order Burkholderiales; family Comamonadaceae; genus Variovorax; species Variovorax sp. efr-133-TYG-130. Next base: position 202,386 of record NZ_JARVTD010000011.1, read on the forward strand.
CACCACCGAATCTCAACCCGCCCTGTTCCCACAGGATTCATGCAATGACTGACTTCAGTACTTCGCCAACCGCCTCCGCACCCGACCGCACGCCGCGCCGGGTGCGGCATGAACTGCGCTTCCGCCAGCTCACGGTCAAGACCGTGGAGCGCGTGACGCCGCACCTGATCCGCGTGACGCTCACCGGCGACGACCTCGCGGGCTTCCACAGCCCCGGCTTCGACGACCACGCCAAGATCTTTTTTCCCGATGCCGCCACCGGCAAGCTCACGCTGCCGACCGCCGGCCCCGAAGGCCCGGTGTGGCCCGCGAGCGGCCGCCCCACCATGCGCGACTACACGCCGCGCCGCCACGACGCCCAGGCCGGCACGCTGGAAATCGACTTCGCGCTGCACGACGCCGGCCCCGCCACGCAATGGGCCGAACAGGCCAAGCCCGGCGACATCCTCGGCGTGGGCGGCCCTCGCGGCTCGTTCATCGTGCCGACCGAATTCGACTGGCACCTGCTGATCGGCGACGACACCGCCCTGCCCGCCATCTCGCGCCGCCTGGCCGAGCTGCCGGTCGGCGCACGCGCGGTGGTGCTGGCGGAGGTCGACAGCGAAGCCGACGAGCTGCCCTTCGAGACCCGCGCCGAACTCACGCTGCACTGGGTGCACAGGCGCGGCGCCGAGCCGGGCACCAGCCCCGTGCTGCTCGACGCGCTGAAGGCCGCGAAGCTGCCTGCCGGCGACTTCCATGCGTGGGTAGGCTGCGAATCGGCCATCGCCAAGGCGCTGCGCGCGCATCTGGTGGGCGAGCGCGGCGCGAATCCGAAATGGACGCGGGCCTCGGGCTACTGGCGCAAGGGCGCGGTGGCGACGCACGACACCCACGACGAGTGAGTTGCTTTGCTCCTTCCCCCGCTGGGGGAAGGCCGGGATGGGGGCAAGCGGCGTTAGATAAGCCACGCTGGCCATTCATAGGCCGCCGAGCCCCCACCCCTGCCCTCCCCCAGCGGGGGAGGGAGAAATTCAATGCGGCACTTCCGCCGGGCCCGACGCCGCCGCACTGCGCTTGGGGCTGCGAATCAGCAGCAGCAGCGGAATCGCGAGCACCGTGATGATCATCATGATCGCGAAGTCATCCAAATAGCCGACCAGCGCCCCCTGCCGCGTCACTTCGGCATTGAGCAGCGCCAGCCCGGTCATCGTGTCCGGCGACATCATCTGCGGCAGCGTGGAAAGCGCCTGGTTGCCGGGCGCCACGGTCGAGGCGATCTGCGCATGCGCCTTGCTGGAGCCTTCGGTCAGCAGCGCCTGCACGATCGAGATGCCCACGCTGCTGCCGATGTTGCGCAGCAGGCTGAAGATGGGCGTGCCCTGGTTGCGCAGCCGCGGGGCCAGCGTGGCGAAGGTGGCGGTCGACAGCGGCACGAAGGTGAAGCCGATGCCCAGCCCCTGGATGAAGCCCGAGACGACGATCAGCGTGCTGTCCATCTGCAGCGTGAGCCGCGTCATCTGGTAGAGCGAAAACGCGGTGAGGCTGAAGCCCACGGCCATGATGGCGCGCACGTCCACCTTCTGCACCAGCCGCCCGACGATGATCATCGCGATCATGGTGCCGACGCCGCGCGGCGCCGTCACCTCGCCGGTGTAGACCACCGGGTAGCCCATCAGGCCCTGCAGGAAGTTGGGCAGCAGCGCCATCGTCGCGAACAAAATCATGCCGACGATGAAGGCAAACAGCAGGCCGGTGACGAAGTTGCGGTCCTTCAGCAGGTCGCGGTCGAAGAAGGAAACGCCCTGTACCGTCCACGTATGGACCACGAAGAAGCCGAACGCCACCAGCGCGGCGGCCGCTTCGAGCTTGATCTCCCACGAGTCGAACCAGTCCAACTGCTCGCCCCGGTCCAGAAAGAGCTGCAGCATGCCGATGGCCAGGCTCAGCGTCACGAAGCCGAAGATGTCGAGCTTCTCGCCCTTGGGCCGGCTCTCCGGCAGATATCGCGCAATGCCCCAGAAGGCGAAGATGCCCACCGGCAGGTTGATGAAGAACACCCAGCGCCAGTCGAAGTTCTCGGTGAGCCAGCCGCCCAGCAGCGGCCCCAGGATGGGCCCGACCATGATGCCCGCGCCCCAGATCGCCATGGCCTGGCCGACCTTCTCGCGCGGGTTGATGTCCAGCAGCACCGCCTGCGACAGCGGCACCAGCGCCGCGCCGAAGATGCCCTGCAGCAGCCGCGCCGCCACGATGCCGACCAGCGAGGTCGCGAGCCCGCACAGCGCCGAAGCCACGGTGAAGCCGATCACCGAGATGATGAAGACCCGCCGCCTGCCCCAGTGCCCGCAGAGCCAGCCGGTCAGCGGCAGCGCGATGGCCGAGGCCACGATGTACGAGGTCAGCACCCAGGTGATCTGGTCTTGCGAGGCCTGCAGGCTGCCCTGCATGTGCGGCAGCGCCACGTTGGCGATTGTGGTGTCCAGCGCCTGCATGATGGTCGCCAGCATGATCGAGATGGTGATCATGCCGCGGTGCGGCACCGTGGTTCCGGGCGCGACGCTCATGGCTTCTGCCCTCCGCCAGAGGTGATGTCGACCAGGCTGCCGTGCACCTTGCCGAGCAGGCCCAGCAACTGGGCACGCTCGGCCTGCGACAGCACCGACATCACGCGGGCGTTGAGCCCGTCGCTGATGCTCAGCGCGGCGTCGAGCGCTTCTTCGGCGCTGGGCTCCAGGTGGATCCTGTTGACGCGGCGGTCGGTCGGGCTGGGTTCGCGCCTTATCCAGCCTGCCGCGGCCATGCGGTCGCACAGGCCGGCCACGGCCATCGGCGTGAGGTCGAGGCGCTGCGCGAGTTCGGCCTGCGACAGCGGCTCGTCTTCGTCATGCATGGCCAGCGCGCCGAGCAGGCGGCACTGGGCGCTGGTGAGTCCGATGCGTTCGCGCGCGAGGCGGTCGAACTCTTCGCTGTAGAGCTTGCCCACGCTCTTGACGAGGAAGCCGAAGCGCTGGGTGAAGTCCCTTTTCATAAGGGACTAGATTATCTACATGTTTATTAGTTTGGCATTAGCGAGCGCCGGCACCCGTCAGAGCCAGCCGGCCCGCCTGAAGCGGTAATACAGGTAGCTGCAGGTGCTGACGATCAGCGCCAGCGCCACCGGGTAGCCGTAGCGGAATTTCAGCTCCGGCATGTGCTCGAAGTTCATGCCCCAGATGCCGGCGAACGCGGTGCACACCGCGAAGATGCTGGCCCAGGCGGCGAGCCGCTTGGTGACTTCGCTCTCCTCGATGGTCACCATCGACAGGTTCACCTGGATGGCGGTGGCGATGGTGTCGCGCACCGCGTCGATGGAGCCGTTGATGCGGCCCAGGTGGTCGCCCACGTCGCGGAAATACTCCTGCGAACTCATGCAGATCTGCGGCACCCGTCCGCCGTGCATCTTGCCGGCCGCCTCCAGCAGCGGCGCCACGGCGCGCTTCAGGGTCATGCTGCGGCGCTTCAGGTCGTACAGCTGCTTGATCTTGTCGCGCGCCGCGCCGCCCTGCCCGAAGATCTGCTGTTCGATGGTCTCCAGTTCCACTTCCAGCGCGTCGATCACCGGAAAGTAGCGGTCGACCACCGCGTCCATCAGCGCATAGAGCACGAAGCCCGCGCCGTTGCGCAGCAGCTCGGGTTCGCGCTCGCAGCGCTCGCGCACGCCCAGGAAGCCCTGCTGGCTGCGGTTGCGCACCGACAGCACGTAGTTCTTGCCGACGAACACGTCGACCTCGCCCACGTTGGTGCAGTGCTCGCCCTCTGGCGATGGCTCCACCAGGTGCATGACCACGAACAGCGAATCGCCGTATTCCTCCACCTTCGGGCGCTGGTGGCCGTGGTGGGCGTCTTCCACCGCCAGCGGGTGCAGGTTGAATTCCTTCTGCATTTCGCCGAGCTCGGCGTCCGAGGCGTCGCTGAGCGCCACCCATACGAAGCAGCCCGGCCGGGAGATGTAGTCGCTGATGTCCTCGACCGAGATGTCGGCGAGCTTGGAGCCGTTTTCATAGGCGACGCAATTGATGAGCATCGGTACTCCCGCAGTTCACGTTGGTGCAATCTGCGCATGGTGCCACGAGGCGGCGGCAGTGGCTTGCGGCGCGCGTGTCACAGCCGATTCAGGTTGGTCGGCTAGAGTTCGCGCTCGTCCGCCTGGCAAACGGACATATAAATAGATGAGGGGGGAGGATCATGGAAACAAGTTCGTACGGGGAATCGATCAAGTGAAGCGGGACGTTGCCCTTGCAAAGGCCCTGCTTCTGGCCGTCATGGTTTCGGTGTCGACTGCCACGGCCTGGCAGCTCTGGGTGGTGCGCCACCAGACGCTGGCCGCGGCCGACACCAACAATCTCAACCTGGCGAAGGCGCTGAACATCTATGCCGAAGGCGTCTTCACGCAGAGCGACATGCTGCTGCAGGGCGTGGCCGACACCCTGGTTTCGGAAGACGACGCGCACGGGCACCTGCAGCGCGTGCAGTCGCTGATCGAGCACCAGAAGCGCATGCTCGACCAGCTCGATGGCGTGGCCGTCCTCGACGCCCAGGGCAACTGGCTGCTGTACTCCAAGGGGCAAGTCCCGCCGGGCACCAACAGCGCGCAGCGGCCCTACTTCACGCACCATCGCGAGACCCGCTCGAACGAGATCTTCATCAGTCCGCCGCTGCGCAACCCGTTCTCGGGGGAATGGGGAATCACGGTCAGCCGGCGTCTGGAAGACCGCGAGGGCAGATTCGCCGGCGTCGCGGTCATCGGGCTGGGCCTGGCAAATTTCCTGCGCGCCTTCGGCACCATCGCCCTGGGCAGCAGCGGCACCATCAGCCTGACGACCAACGCCGGAAAGATGCTGGTGCTCTATCCCTACCGCGAACAGGACATCGGGCTCGATTTCTCCAAGTCGGCCAACTTCCAGCGCCACTTTGCCGGCACGGTGGGCACGGCCTCGTTCCGCTCCAGCATGGACGGGCGGCAACGGCTCTACGCCTTCCGCAAGAGCGACCGCTACCCGGTGCTGACCACGGTCACGCTGCGCCACGACGAGGCACTGCAGGCCTGGCGGCAACAGGCACTGCTCACGGTCGGCGTGGTGGGGGCCCTGCTCGCGGCAATGGCGGCGGTGGGCTGGCGGCTGATCATCAACATCGGCCGGCGTGTCAGCGCCGAGGCCTCGCTGAGGGCCGCGCGCGAAGACCTGCTGCAGGCCAACCGCCGGCTGGCGGTGCTGGCCACGCAGGACCAGCTCACCGGGCTGGCCAACCGCCGCAGCTTCGACGAGGTGCTGTCTCAGGAATGCCGCCGCGCGGTGCGCGAAGGAACCAGCCTCGCGCTGCTGCTGCTCGACCTGGACTACTTCAAGCGCTTCAACGACGAATACGGCCACGTGGCCGGCGACCAATGCCTGAGGGCGGTCGCAGACGCCTTGCGGCAATGCGTCAGGCGCCCGGGCGACCTGGTGGCGCGCTACGGCGGCGAGGAACTGGCGGTCATCCTGCCCAACACCGAGCTGCCGGGCGCCCTGGCCGTCGCCGACCAGCTGCTCGCACATGTGCGCGAGCTGGACATTCCGCATCGCGCCAGCCCGCATGAACGTGTCACTGTGAGCATCGGCGCGGCCACCCTGTGGGGCACGCAGGCCAGCGGGCCCGAGCAGCGGCTCATCGAGGCCGCCGACAGCGCGCTGTACAGGGCCAAGGAAATCGGGCGCAACCGCGCGATGGGGCATGAAGAGCCATTGGATGGCCGGGCGCCCGGCTGAGGCCGGCAACAGCCCGGCGTGGCGCGCACCGAACGTAAAATGCCCCGGCATTCCGCCCGTGCACATGCGGGCTCCGGCGCCGCGCTCCCCCATGCACTCCCCCAGCAAGCCCCCCCAGTTCCGCGGAGGCAGGCCGCCGCTCCATGGCGCCCGGCACTGCCGCCCCCGCGCGCCGGTGGCACGGATCGCAAGTTATTGATTGAAATGAACAAGTCAGACGTCTCTGCGCACACGCCCATGATGGCCCAGTACCTGGGCCTGAAAGCCGACCATCCGGACACCCTGCTGTTCTACCGGATGGGCGACTTCTACGAGCTCTTCTGGGGCGACGCCGAGAAGGCCGCGCGCCTGCTCGACATCACGCTCACCCAGCGCGGCCAGTCGGCCGGCCAGCCGGTGGTGATGTGCGGCGTGCCCTTCCACGCGGTCGACACCTACCTCGCGCGGCTCATCAAGCTGGGCGAATCGGTCGCCATCTGCGAGCAGGTGGGCGAGGTCGGCGTCAGCAAGGGCCCGGTCGAGCGCAAGGTGGTGCGCGTGGTCACGCCCGGCACGCTGACCGACGCCGAGCTGCTCAACGACAAGAGCGAATCGCTGCTGCTCGCCGTGCATGCCGGCTCGCGCAATACATGCGGGCTGGCCTGGCTCAGCGTGACCGGCGCCGAACTGCGGCTGGCCGAATGCCCGGCCGACGCGCTCGAAGCCTGGATCGCACGCATCGCGCCCAGCGAATTGCTCTACAGCGCCGAGGTGACGCCGGCCTTCGAGCAGCGCATGAAGGCCGCGCGCGGCGCCACGCCCTTCACGCTGTCGATCCGCCCCGCGTGGCAGTTCGACGGCGGCCTGGGCGAGCGCAAGCTCTGCGAGCAGATGGGCAGCAACAGCCTGGCCGCCTGGAACGCCGAATCGCTGACCAACGCGCACGCCGCAGCCGCCGCGCTCCTGGGCTATGCCGAGCACACGCAGGGCCGCGCGCTGTCGCACGTGCAGCGCCTGTCGGTCGAGCGCGACGGCGACCTGATCGAGCTGCCGCCCACCACGCGCCGCAACCTCGAACTGGTGCAGACGCTGCGCGGCGAAGAATCGCCCACCATGTTCTCGCTGCTCGACACCTGCATGACGGGCATGGGCAGCCGGCTGCTGAAGCGCTGGCTGCTGTCGCCCCGGCGCGACCGCTCCGAGGCCCAGGAGCGGCTCGAAGCCATCGGAGCGCTGCAGGCCACGGTGCTCGGCGCCACGGCCGCACCCTGGCGCACGCTGCGCGAGCAGCTCAAGAACACCAGCGACGTGGAGCGCATCGCCGCCCGCATCGCGCTGCGGCAGGTGCGCCCCCGCGAGCTGCTGGCGCTGCGCCTGGCGCTGGCCAAGGCGGAGCAACTGGCGCCGCTGCTGCCCGGCGGCGCCGCTCTGCTGGCCCGGATCACCGAGCGCCTGGCGCCGCCGCCGGGCTGCGCCGATCTGCTGGCGAGCGCCATCAAGCCCGACCCGTCGGCGCTGGTGCGCGACGGCGGCGTCATCGCCACCGGGCACGACGCCGAACTCGACGAGCTGCGCGCCATCAGCGAGAACTGCGACGACTTCTTGCTGAAGCTCGAAGTCAGCGAACGCGAGCGCACCGGCATCAGCAACCTGCGGGTGCAGTTCAACCGGGTGCACGGCTTCTACATCGAGGTGACGCAAAGCGCGCTCTCGAAGGTGCCCGACAACTACCGCCGCCGCCAGACGCTGAAGAACGCCGAGCGCTTCATCACGCCGGAGCTGAAAGCCTTCGAGGACAAGGCCCTGAGCGCGCAAGACCGCGCACTGGCCCGCGAGAAGTGGCTCTACGAACAGCTGCTCGACGCGCTGCAGCCCTCGGTGCCCGCGCTCACGCAGCTGGCCGGCGGCATCGCCACGCTCGACGCGCTGTGCGCGCTGGCCGAGCGCTCGCACACGCTGCACTGGCGCGCGCCGAGCTTCGTGTCGCACCCGTGCATCGAGATTTCGCAGGGCCGCCATCCGGTGGTGGAGGCCCGGCTGGCCGAAAAGTCTTCGGGCGGCTTCATCGCCAACGACACGCAGCTCGGGCCGCAGCAGCGCATGCAGGTCATCACCGGCCCCAACATGGGCGGCAAGTCGACCTACATGCGGCAGGTGGCGATCATCGTGCTGCTGGCTTCCATCGGCTCGCACGTGCCGGCGGCCGCCTGCCGGCTGGGGCCGATCGATGCCATCCACACCCGCATCGGCGCGGCGGACGACCTGGCCAATGCGCAGTCGACCTTCATGCTCGAGATGACCGAGGCCGCGCAAATCCTGCACAGCGCCACCGCCCAGTCGCTGGTGCTGATGGACGAGATCGGCCGCGGCACCAGCACCTTCGACGGGCTGGCGCTGGCCGCGGGCATCGCGGCCCAGCTGCACGACCGCAGCAAGGCCTTCACCCTGTTCGCCACCCACTATTTCGAGCTGACCGAGTTTCCGGCCACGCACCACGGCGCGGTGAACATGCACGTGAGCGCCACCGAGGCGGGCCGCGACATCGTGTTCCTGCACGAAATGCAGCCCGGCCCGGCCAGCAAGAGCTACGGCATCCAGGTGGCGCGGCTCGCGGGCATGCCCGCGGCGGTGGTCAACCATGCCCGGCAGGCGCTGGAAGCGCTGGAGTCGCAGCATGCGCAGACCCGCGCCCAGGTCGACCTGTTCGCGCCGCCCCCGGTGGCCGAGACGCCGCTGGTCAGCGCCGTAGAATCCGCGCTGGCTGCGCTCGACCCTGACGCCATGAGTCCGCGCGAAGCCCTCGATGCCCTGTATGCCCTTCAAAAATTGAACAAACGTGAACTCGGTGCCGCGTGATCGGGCACCGTTCATGCAAGATGAACTCATGACTTACTGCGTAGGCATCAAACTCAACGCCGGCCTGGTGTTCCTGTCCGACTCGCGCACCAACGCGGGCGTGGACCACATCAGCACCTTCCGCAAGATGATCGTCTACGAGCAGCCGGGCGACCGCGTCATGGTGCTGCTGTCGTCGGGCAACCTGAGCATCTCGCAGTCGGTGCGCGAAATCCTGCAGATCGAAGAACTGCGCGAGACCCGCGAAGACGGCACGCCCGGCGACCCCATCACCATCTGGAACGCCAAGAGCATGTTCGACGCCGCCCGAGTGCTGGGCTCGGCGGTGCGCCATGTGTACGACCGCGACGCCGAGGCGCTCAAGCATGCGGGGCTGGACTTCAACGTGTCCTTCATCTTCGGCGGGCAGGTCAAGGGCGAGGGCATGCGCCTGTTCCTGGTGTATGCGGCCGGCAACTTCATCGAAGCCACCACCGAGACGCCCTACTTCCAGATCGGCGAATCGAAGTACGGCAAGCCCGTGCTCGACCGCGTGCTCACCCCCGAGACCCCGCTGGACGAAGCCGCCAAGTGCGCGCTGGTGTCGATGGACTCGACCATGAAGTCGAACCTGTCGGTCGGCCTGCCGCTCGACCTGGTGGTGTACGAGGCCAACAAGCTCGAGACCGACCGCGTGATCTGCATCGACGCCGACAACCCCTACTACCGCATGATGCACAACAGCTGGGGCCAGAAGCTGCGCGAGGTGTTCGACAGCATCGAAGACCCGGTGTGGGACGACGGCCATACCGAGCATCCGCTGAAGATGCCGGCCACACGCCACAGCCCGCTGCGCAAGATCTCGACCCCCGACGAAAAGCTCATCTGAACGAAGCCTCGGCCATGGCCATGCCGCCCGTCGTGTTCTCGCACGGCAACAGCTTTCCCGCCAGCACCTACCGCGTCGTCCTCGACAGCCTGCGCAATCGCGGCTTCGAGGTGGACGCCATCGAGAAATTCGGGCACGACCCGAAGTACCCCGTCACCGACAACTGGCCGCACCTGGTGCAGCAGCTGGCCGACTTCGCCAAGGCGCGCGCCGACCGCGCGGGCGGCCCGGTGTTTCTCATCGGCCATTCGCTTGGCGGCTTCCTGAGCCTGATGTGCGCGGCGCGGCATCCCGAGCTGGCGCGCGGCGTGGTGCTGATCGATTCGCCCATCCTCGGCGGCTGGCGTGCGAACACGCTCAACATGGTCAAGCGCACGCCGCTCATGAAGAGCATTTCGCCCGGCGCGGTCAGCCGCAAGCGCCGCAACAGCTGGGAGCACCGCGAGGCGGTGTTCGAGCACTTCCGCAGCAAGAAGGCCTTCGCGAAATGGGACGAGCAGGTGCTGCACGACTACATCGACCACGGCACCTTCGACAGCGACGACACCCGCGCCCTGAGCTTCGACCGCGACGTCGAGACCGCCATCTACAACACCCTGCCCCACACCCTGGGCGCACTGCTGCGCGCGCACCCGCTCAAGTGCAAGGCCGCCTTCATCGGCGGTCGCCAGTCGGCCGAGATGAAGCGCGTGGGCATGGCGATGACCCTGCAGGTCACCAAGGGCCGCATCACCATGCTGGACGGCTCCCACCTGTTCCCCATGGAAAAGCCGCTGGCCACAGCCGCGGCCGTGGAAGCCGCGCTGCGCAACCTGCTGTGACCCGCGTCGTCAGCCCTTGGTGACGTGCACCCCGGGCCGCTGGCCCGCATTCCACTTGCCGCCGAGCGCCCGCTCGATCTGCGCGGCCAGCTGAAGCAGCAGCCCGTCATTCGCCTGCGCGGCCTGCGCCTGGATCCCCAGCGGCAGGCCGTTTTCCTGCGAGGCCATCGGCAGCGAAATGCCCGGCATGCCGCAGAGATTGGCCAGCGGCGTGTACGCGAAGTTCTTCCACAGGTTGGCGAACCAATCGTAGACGGAAGGGTTGGTGCTCGTCGTGAGGTACTCGCTGGTGCCGACCTTGGGCGTGGGCAGCGCGGTCACGGGCGTCAGGATGATGTCCCACTGCTGGAAGAAGTTGCCGAAGGCGCGCGAGGTGGTGTTGAACACCGCCTGCATCTTCGATCGCTCGGTGTACGAGGTGTGCAGCCCCGCTTCCCAGATCTTGATGTTGATCGGCTCCAGCAGCTCCGCCGGCGGGCGCTCCAGCCCCAGGCGGTGCAGGTGGCCGTCGATGACCTGCGCGAAGTTGCTGATGTAGCAGGTGGTCTGGGCCGCGAAGGCGGTCTGGAAGTCGACCTCGGGCAGCGCCCATTCGACATGGTGGCCCAGCCCTTCGAGGAACTTGCCCACGCGCTCCAGCTCGGCCACGAAATGCGGCGTGGCGCGGAAGTCGCCCCACTCGTGCGACAGCGCGATGCGCAGGCGGCCCGGGTCTTTCTTGATGAGTTCGCTGTACGGCTCGGCCGGCGACCAGAAGGGCATGAACTCGCCCGGTGCGCCGCCGCGCGCGTTGTCCACGAAGGCGGCGGTGTCGCGCACGGTGCGGCTGTGGCAGCCCTGGATCGACACCAGGCCCGACAGGTCCGACAGCCCAGGTGCCAGCGAGAACACGCCGCGCGACACCTTCAGGCCGATGTTGCCGTTCACGCCCGCCGGAATGCGGATGGAGCCGCCGCCGTCGGTGGCGTGCGACAGAGGCAGCACGCCCGCCGCGACCACCGCTGCGGTGCCGGCGGACGAGCCGCAGGTGGTGTATTCGAGGTCCCACGGATTACGGGTGACGCTGATGGAGTTTTCTGCCGAGCTGCACACGCCGAACTCGGGCGTGGTGCTGCGGCCGACGATGTTGAGGCCGGCCTTGCGCAGTTGCTGGGTGAGGAAGCTGTCGGCCGCGGGGCGGTGGCCCTGCATCATCATGGAGCCGAATTCCTGCAGCCGGCCCTTGAGGGTGGGGCCCAGGTCTTTCATGAGGTACGGCAGGCCCGCGAACACGCCTTCGGGGTTCATGCCGTCCTTGAGCGGATCGGCCACCACGTCGTCGAACACTTCGACGACGGCATCCAGTTGCGGGTTGACCTTCGCGATGCCGGCGGCGGCCTGCGCTGCAAGTTCCGCTGCGGTCACCTCGCCTTTGCGTACCCGTTCGGCCAGGCCGATGCCGTCATGCGAGGCCCATTCGTCCCAGCTCATTGCCAAAGTCATTTCTTCGTTCTCCGTTTGTGTTCAAGATGAGGTTGTTGGTTCAGGGCGCGTGCGCAGGCCACCGGGTACTCCCCTCCGCGAATGTCCCCCGGCCTGCGGCCTCCTCCTT
>NZ_JARVTD010000009.1:0-205785 GCF_030208835.1 Variovorax sp. efr-133-TYG-130
TTTCAGGTACTAGCGAGTAACATCGTGGAGGTTCGAGTCCTCTTCTGGGCACCAAGTTTAAACAGACCTTTACCAGGTCATTCGATTCAAGCCACCGGCCTCCGGTGGCTTTTTTCATGGTCGCTCGCATCTGCGTGACACGCGACGCGTTCACGAGATTGCCCCCACGGACACCGACCTCGCGCGCACGACCACGCTCGCCCGCGTTCGGCAACACACCGTCCACATGGGCAGAACCATGCAGGCGCAAAAATTTCGACTGGCCAAAAAGGTTGCGCCGAATCTGTGTATATAATCGCAGTCTTTGCTGAAAAGCAGAGAATGCCCAGATGGCGGAATTGGTAGACGCACTAGTTTCAGGTACTAGCGAGTAACATCGTGGAGGTTCGAGTCCTCTTCTGGGCACCAAATTCACACTGACCCCCGCCAGGTCGTGTTCCGAAACAAGCCACCGGTCTCCGGTGGCTTTTTTCTTGTCCGTTCGAATCTGCATCAAATCGGCAGGGCGATCAGGTCGTGGCCTTCGGCGCCCACGATGCGCGCGCGCGTGAACTCGCCGACCTTCAGCGTCTTGCTGATCTTCTCGGGCGGCAGCAGGCGCACGGTGCCATCGATCTCCGGCGCATCGGCGTACGTGCGCCCCACTCCACCCTTGCGGCCCAGGCCCGGCGCCGAATCGACCAGCACCTGCATGGTCGAACCGATGCGACGCTGGAGCTTGGCGATCGATACAGCCTCCGCCACTTCCATGAAGCGGGCACGGCGCGCTTCGCGCTCCGGTTCGGGCAGCATGCCTGGAATGTCGTTGGCCGTGGCGCCTTCGACCGGGCTGTAGGCAAAGCAACCGGCACGATCGATCTCGGCTTCGCGGATGAAGTCGAGCAGATGCTCGAATTCATGTTCGGTTTCGCCAGGAAAGCCGGCGATGAAAGTGCTGCGGACCACGAGCTCCGGGCACACCTCGCGCCAACGCGCAAGACGCTCGAGGTTCTTCTCGCCGCTGGCCGGGCGCTTCATGCGCTTGAGCACATCGGGGTGGCTGTGCTGAAGCGGCACGTCGAGATACGGCAGCACCTGTCCGCTCGCCATCAGCGGAATGACTTCATCCACGCTCGGGTACGGGTACACGTAGTGCAGGCGAACCCAGGCGCCGTACGGCTCGGCGATCTCACCAAGCGTGCGCACCAGCTCGAGCATGCGGGTCTTGACCGGCTTGCCGTCCCAGAAACCGGTGCGGTACTTCACGTCGACGCCGTAGGCCGAGGTGTCCTGGCTGATCACGAGCAGCTCTTTCACGCCGCCCTCGAACAGGGCCTTGGCCTCGCCCAGCACATCGCCGACAGGCCGCGACACGAGGTCGCCGCGCATCGACGGGATGATGCAGAAGGTGCACCGGTGGTTGCAGCCTTCGCTGATCTTCAGGTAGGCGTAGTGGCGCGGCGTCAGCTTGAGGCCGGCAACGCCGAAGGTGTTGGGCACCAGGTCGATGAACGGGTCGTGCGGCTTGGGCAGGTTCGCATGCACCGCATCCATCACCTCCTGCGTGGCATGGGGGCCGGTAACGGCCAGCACGCTCGGATGCATCTGGCGCACCAGGTTGCCGCCTTGGTCGCCGGTCTTGGCACCCAGGCAACCCGTGACGATGACACGGCCGTTCTCGGCCAGCGCTTCGCCGATGGTGTCCAGGCTCTCCTTCACGGCATCGTCGATGAAGCCGCAGGTGTTGACGATCACCAGATCGGCACCTTCGAAGGTCTTGGCGGTCTGATAACCCTCGGCACTCAGCTGGGTCAGGATCAATTCGGAATCGGTAAGGGCCTTGGGGCAGCCCAGGCTCACGAATCCGACCTTGGGGGCGGTCGGCGTGGCCGTTCGTTCGGGGGAGGCAACTTCGCTCATATGCCTCTATTGTCCCAGCTATCGGCGACGGCCGGGCGCCCTTCGAAAAACCTTCGACTTACGGCGATCGGGCGGTACTCACGGACGCTTGATGCCAAAGGCCCCCAATACCTGCTCGGTGTTTTTCTGCATCTGCTCCTGCATCTGCAGGAAAACGTTCTTGGACTGCTCGACGTAGTTGCCCATCAGCCCCTGCAGCATCGGCGACTGCATGGTCATGAAGCGCGACCACATCTCGGGCGTCAGGCCCTCGGCCTTGTCGGCCAACTGCGCCTGCACTTCGGTCATGGCCTGGATGTTCTTCTCGAGATACGGCCCCATGTACCCCTGCATTGCCTGACCGTAGAAGCGAATGATGTTGGCCAGCACCTGCTCGGTGAACATCGGCGCGCCGCCCGCCTCTTCTTCGAGAATGATCTGCAGCAGGATGCTGCGCGTGAGGTCGTCGCCGGTCTTGGCATCGCGCACCACGAACTGCGCATTCTGGATGACCAGCTGCTTCACCTCGGTCAAGGTGATGTACGTCGATGTCTCGGTGTCGTAGAGCCTTCGGTTGGGGTACTTCTTGATCACACGCTGTACCGGCTTGACCCCGGACTTCTTGCTCTGCACTGCGGACTCCTTCACATGGACGCCCATGTCATCGGATGATTCTAGGGAGCCGTTTTGCTGCATCGCGACAAGGTTTACCCTGACCGCGCGCCGCACATTGTTCAATCCGGCGATGTTGCGTACTCCGCGCCGCATGCGTGGCAGAGCGCGGTTTCGGGCCGCTCTGCAGCGGTATCACGAAAACGCAGCGGATTTTTCTGCCCGTAGACAACCCAGCAGCGCGGGCAGTGCTCCTGCCCGGCGGTAGGCAGATAGGCGCGCGCACGCTGTTCAGCCCGCTCTTCGGTCACCGGCATACCCTGGCGTTGTGCACGCGCTACCTCGCGTGCGGCCATGGTGTCGGTGCGGCCGCTCGAGTGGTCGTTGATGCCGTAGACAGCGCGTGCAAACTCGAGAGGAGCCTGCCTCATCAGCGCCGCGAGACGCCTCTCGGCATGAGCCGGATCAACCAGCGTTGATCGCGTATGTATCGGATCGCTAATCAAGAAAATTGGAATGAAATTTCAGAGCCCTCAAGGTAGCACAACAACAAGGCCGAGGTCTTCCAAAACCAGACTGCATGACGCAAACATCCGAACGCTGATGTCGGATCTGTGCGAGATGAATTGAGGGTGCCATCACGGCGGCAAGAAAGAAAAGTTGCAGGCTGCTTTTCTAGGCAGCTGCAGTTTTCAAATTTTCCCTGTGGGCCTGAAGACTGGTCTTCTTCAGAGGGAAAATTGGTAGGCGCGATTGGACTCGAACCAACGACCCCCACCATGTCAAGGTGGTGCTCTAACCAGCTGAGCTACGCGCCTAAGGATGTGTCCGAGAAGCAGCTATTGTAGCAGGAGAAATGGCACTTTTTAGCGACGACGTGCAGATCGCACACCAATTACTGCAGTGACCACGCCAAGCACCTGCGTGAGCCGCGCGGCGTCGGCGATTTCAACAGTGAACGTCATCCACGCCGTGCCCTTGATCGATTGCGTCTGCACGCCGATGACGTTCATCTTCTCGCGCGCAAAGACGTCGGAGATATCGCGCAGCAGACCCTGGCGGTCGGCCGCTTCCACGGCCACGTCCACCGCATAGACAGGTACGTCGCCCCCCTTCTTGGGAGCACCCCACTCGACATCGATGACGCGCTCGCCATCCTTGGCGGCCATCGTGCGGAAGTTGCTGCAATCGCTACGGTGAACGCTGACGCCATGCCCGCGCGTGACGAAGCCGCGAATCGCATCCGGCGGCGCCGGCTTGCAGCACTTGGCCAGTTGCGTCATCAATGAGGACACGCCAACCACCAGCACGCCGCCCTTGCCCGACTTCTCGCTGCCGCGTGCCTTCTTGATCAGCACGCCGTCGTCCGGCCCAGGTGCGGGCTCCGGCGGACGCAACAGCGTCTCTATGTTGCGCAGCGAGAACTCGTCCTTGCCGACGACTTCGAACAGATGGTCCGCCGACTTGAAGCCCAGCTGCGAAGCCAGGTCTTCCAGCCGCACCGCCGTCTTGCCTTCTCGCTGCAGCAGCTTCTCGACCGCCTCGCGCCCACGCGCCACGGTCTCGTGCGTGATCTGCGCGTTGAACCATGCGCGCACCTTCGCGCGCGCACGATGGCTGGCGAGATAACCAAGCTCGGCATTGAGCCAGTCGCGCGACGGCCCGCCTTCCTTGGCGGCGATGATCTCGACCGTCTGCCCGTTCGACAGAGGCGTGTTCAGCGGCACCATCGCGCCGTCGACACGCGCACCGCGGCAGCGATGGCCCAGCGTCGTGTGCACGGTGTACGCAAAGTCGACCGGCGTCGCACCTTGCGGCAGCTCGACGATCGCCGCATCGGGCGTCAGTACGTAGATGCGGTCGTCGAACAGGCCCTGCCCCTGCAGCCCGCCGGACAGATCGCGCTCCCACGCCAGCAGTTGCCGCAGCACCGCGATCTTGGCGTCGTACTCGCCGCTCGCCCACACGCCCGCATAGCCCTTGTGCCCGGCTTCCTTGTAGGCCCAATGCGCGGCCACGCCGTGCTCGGCATGGTCGTGCATTTCCTCGGTGCGGATCTGGATCTCGATGGGCTTGCCCGGCTTGCCGTCGACCAGCTCGCGCACCACGGTGTGCAAAGACTGATATCCGTTGGGCTTCGGCCGCGCGATGTAGTCGTCGAACTCCTCGTCGATGGGCTGGAAGTGCGAATGCACCCAGGCCAGCGCCGCATAGCAGTCCTTCACGTCGGGCACAACCACGCGCAGCGCGAGGATGTCGAAGACCTGCGCGAAGTCGAGCGACTTGCCGCGCATCTTCTTGACGATGCTGTAGATGTTCTTTGGCCGCCCCTGCACCGTGGCCTTGACGCCCTCGGCCTGCAGTTCGCGCTCCAGTTGCGAGCGCAGTTGCTCGACGTGCCCTTCGCGCTCGATGCGCTTCTCGTCGAGCAGCCGCGCGATCAGCTTGTAGGTTTCGGGCTCGAGGAAGCGGAACGAAAGATCCTCGATCTCCCACTTCACCTGCCATATGCCCAGCCGGTTGGCCAGCGGCGCGAACACCTGCAGCGACTCCCGCGCCACGCCTTCGGGCGCCGGCTGCTTGCTTGCCGCCGCATGCCGAAGCGTCTGCAGGCGCGAAGCCAGCCGCAGCATCACCACGCGCAAGTCGCGCGAGAACGCCAGCAGCATCTTGCGCACGTTTTCCGTTTGCGCGCCGGCGCCTTCGGCGTGGTTCCCCTGCGAGGCCGAGCGCGCCTGTTCCTGCACGCGCACCAGCTTGGTCGTCTCGACGGCGAGCGCCGCGAAGTTGTCGCCGAACACCTTGGCGATCACCTCCTGCGGACGGTTCAGGTGCTGGCAGGCATAGACCAGGTAGCTCGCCGCCTGCATCGCCTCGGAACCGCCCATCTTCGCGACGATGGCGGCCACTGCATCGGCATGCGCGAGCGTGTTTTCGCCCGTGTCCAGCTTCTCATCGGCAATCAGCGGCTCGGCGAATGCGCGCGCACGCGCCAGCATGTTCTCCATCACCGGCGAGCGCTCGGCTGTTGCAGCGGACAACGGATAGTCGACCATGGCCGCGTCGGTCACGGGCGCCGTCTGGAGGCTCGAGGAATCGCGCTTCACGCTTCTTCACTCAATCGAAGAGGAAGCGGGTGACGACGGCGATCTGTGCGGGGTCGACGAAGGTCGGCGCATGGCCCACGCCTTCGAACTCGACCAGCGCGGCGTGCGGGCCGCGCTGCGTCATCGCTTGCGCGGTTTCGCGCGACAGCAGATCGGACACGGCGCCGCGCGTGATGAGCGTGCGCGCCTCGATGGCGTCGTACAGGCTCCACATGATCGCGCCGCCCTGCGCCGCGGCCTCGGGAGTGATGGCCCGCAGAGCCACGCCGATGGCGGGGTCGTAGTGCAACAGCCAGCCGCCCTCCTCGCCGCCCTCCTCGCCGCCTTCTTCACCGCCCTCCTTGCCGCTTGCCTCGACCTTGGCCGAGCCGTCGGCCGTGCGCAGGGACGCCGGCACCACCATGTGCCGCGACAACGCCAGCCATTGCTCCGGCGTGTGGGGCCCGAAAGTGGTCGACAGCGCCCACATGGCGTCGGCCGCAGCCTGCACACTTTCGTAGCGGCCGCTCTTGCCCACGTAGGCGCCAATGCGCTGCACCGCAGCAGGCTCGATGGTCGGGCCGACATCGTTGAGGACGAACCGGCGGATCGGCCGGGCCAGGGGCAGCTCCTTGTGCCCCGCGAGCACGAAGCCGATCAGCCCGCCCATGCTGGTGCCGATGTAGTCGAGCGTGTCGATGGGGTGTTCGCGATGCAGCTGCGCCACCAGCGCCACCATGTCGGCCGCGTAGACGGGCACCTGGTAGAAGGACGGATCGCGCAGCCAGTCGCTGCGTCCGCGCCCGACCACGTCGGGGCAGACCACGCGCACGTTGCCGCCGGCGCGTGCCACGATGGCCTGTGCCAGCAAGTCGAAATCGCGCCCCTGCCGGGTCAGGCCGTGCACGCAGACGACGACGTGCGCACTGCGTGCGTCGCCCCATTGCCAATAGGCCATGCGATGGCCGCCTTGGGCGTCGTCGCACGCCACGTAATGAAGCGTCGGTTCGGTCATGAAAACGAAGTCGTCCTGGTGCGGATAATTGTCTCGTCGCATCCTAATTCATCCGGAGATTGATCTACATGCTCAAAGGCAAAACCGCGCTTGTCACGGGGTCCACAAGCGGCATCGGCCTGGCCATCGCCAAGTCGCTCGCGCAACAGGGCGCGAACATCGTGCTCAATGGTTTCGGCGACGCCGAGGCTCCAAGGTCGCAGATCGAGGCGCTGGGCGTTCGCGCCGAATACCACGGGGCCGACATGAGCAAGCCGGCGCAGATCGAGGACATGATGAAGTTCGCCGCGTCGAAGTTCGGCCGCGTCGACATCCTCGTGAACAACGCCGGCATCCAGCACGTGGCCAAGGTCGAGGACTTTCCCGCCGAACGTTGGGACGCCATCATCGCGATCAACCTCACCAGCGCATTCCACACGACCCGGCTGGCGATTGCGGCGATGCGCGAGGCCAACTGGGGCCGCGTCATCAACATCGCCTCCGCCCACGGGCTCGTGGCCTCGGCACAGAAGTCGGCCTACGTGGCGGCCAAGCACGGCATCGTCGGCCTGACCAAGTCGGTCGCACTGGAAACCGCGACCACCGGCGTCACCGTCAATGCCATCTGCCCCGGCTGGGTGCTCACGGCGCTGGTGCAAAAGCAGATCGACGACCGCGCGGCGCGCGAAGGCATCACGCCCGCGCAGGCGCAGAACGAACTGCTGGGCGAAAAGCAGCCTTCGCTGCAGTTCACCACCGTCGAGCAGCTGGGCGGCCTGGCCGTGTTCCTGTGCTCGCCGGCGGCCGACCAGGTCCGGGGCGTTGCCTGGGCCATGGACGGCGGCTGGACTGCCCAGTAAAGGGTAGCCCGGCGGTACGCAGCCTTCTTATTTGAGCTGCACGGAACCCGACACGTTCACGACCACGCTGGTCTTGCCGGCCTCGACCGGCACGGCCGAATCGGAAGAGAACGACGCCTTCGCCTGCATCGCCATCATGCGCGGGCGCGGGCCGTTGTCGCTCGCGTTCACAGACACCTCGCGCAGCGTGTAGCCGCCGAAGCCGAAGCCCTTGGCCAGCTCGGCGGCCTTCTGCTTGAAGTTCTCGATGGCGATGCCCTGCGCCTCGGCCTCGGTCTTGGCGCGCTGCTCGCGGCTCAGGCCGAAACCGACATTGCCCACGCTCAGCGTGCTGATGCGGCCGGCGGTCTGGGTGATGCGCGGGAAATCGCGGCCCTCGAGCACCAGCTCGGTGGAGCCCTGCCAGCCGTTGATCTTGCCGTCCTTGGTGTAGCGCGGCGAGAGGCTGAAATTGCCGGTGTGCACGTCCAGCTGGCCCGGCTGGGCGCTCTTCCTGGCCTCGCTCAGGGCGGCATCGAGCGCTGCCTTGAGCTGCGTCTGCACGGTGGCGGCATCGGCGGCGTCGCGGGTGGTGGTGAGCGTCATGCTCAGCATGTCCTGCTGCACCTCGACCGTTCCGGCCGCCGACAGCTGCAGAACGTTCTGCGGCGCGGGCGTGACGACGCTTTGCGCGATGGCGGTGCCGGCCATGGCCAGGGCGGCGCAGGCCGCGAGCAATTTGATGGTTTTCAAGGTGTAGTTCTCCCCAGTTGGTATGAAAGACAAGCCGAGGCCGGCAGGCCATCCGGCTGATCCGCCGGAACGCCTCAGCGGCGTTGGCTGCTTGGAGACGTCAGCGGACGGGCCGCGGTGGGCGGTGCCGGTGCGATCCGCTCGGCCGGCTGCGATTCTGCCGAATTGACCAATGCACCCGCGGCGGGCGGGGTCCATTGGCCGCGAACCTGCTGGCGCAGCTCGAACAGTTCGGCGGCCGTCAGCCGCCGGCCGGCCATGGCTTCCTCGCGGCGGACCTCTTCGCGTTGCCCGGCCCGATGGGCCGCGACGGCATCGCGAACCTCGCTGCGGCGCACCTCGCCCACCCTCAGTAAATTGCCGGGAACCGCCTGCGCCCACAGCGGCGCACAAGCACAGGCGACAAGAAATGACCGGGCAAAGTATGGTTGTCTCATTGAGCGAAAGTCATAAGGCAGCAGTGACTTTGCCACCTCAACGCGTACGGCTGGTGACCAGACCGCGAGCGTCCGCAAGTTTTGTAACTTAGTGTCAAACCATAAGTAAATCTGGCTCAACGGGTGCTCAACGCCTTCAGAATCGGCCCTGTTACAAATTCATCGTTGTAGAAATGACTCAAGTTCCCGCTCGCACCGACAAGATCGTGATCGTCGACGACGACGCCCGCATCCGCGACCTGCTGCGCCGCTACCTGACGCAGGAAGGTTTCGAAGTGATCGTGGCCGAGGACGGCAAGGCGCTCAACCGCATCCTGTTGCGCGACACGGTCGACCTGATCGTGCTCGACCTGATGATGCCCGGCGAAGACGGCCTCTCGGTCTGCCGCCGCCTGCGCGCCGCCAATGACCGCACGCCGATCATCATGCTCACCGCCAAGGGCGAAGACGTGGATCGCATCGTCGGCCTCGAAGTCGGCGCCGACGACTACCTCGGCAAGCCCTTCAACCCCCGCGAACTGCTGGCCCGCGTGCACGCCGTGCTGCGCCGCCGTCCGCCGCTCGAGGCGCCCGGCGCCCCTTCCACGGAGAACGAGACCGTCACCTTCGGCCCGTTCGCCTTCGATCTCGGCTCGCGCACCCTCAAGAAGGATGGCGAAGAACTCTCGCTGACCACCGGCGAGTTCGCGATGCTGAAGGCGCTGGTGCGCCATCCGCGTCAACCGCTGTCGCGCGAAAAGCTGGCCCAGCTGGCGCGCGGGCGCGAGTTCGAGCCCTTCGACCGCAGCCTGGACGTGCAGATCTCGCGCCTGCGCAAGCTGGTCGAGTCCGACGCCGCCGCGCCGCGCTACATCCAGACCGTCTGGGGCGTGGGCTACGTGTTCGTGCCGGACGGCACGGCCTGAACGCCCGTTTGAAAGGTGCCCATCGGCCAACCCGCCAGACAGGGCCTGGTCCAGGAGGACGGCGCACAGGTCACGATGCCGAGCCCGCTCGAGGCGAGTTCGCACCGTGATCGTCGCCCCGGCCTCAAGCTGGGTTTCAGCCTTTTCTGGCGCACCTTCTTCCTCCTCGCGCTGCTGCTGATCGGCTGTACGGTCGCCTGGCTGCAGACCTTCCGCTCGCTCGAATACGAGCCCCGTGCCATCCAGACCGCGCACCAGATCGCCTCGCTCGTGAACCTCACGCGCGCGGCGCTGGTGTATTCGGACGCGATCACGCGGGTCTCGCTGATCAAGACACTGGCCGACCAGGAAGGCGTGCGCATCCTGCCGCGCGAGCCCAACGACCGCTTCGAGCCCTACACCAGCGGTGCGCTCGACCTGCGCGTGACCGAGGAGCTGATCGACCAGCTCGGCGAAGGCACCACGGTGGCCAGCCGCGTGAACGACGAAGCCGGCCTGTGGATCGGCTTCACCATCGAGAGCGACACCTACTGGCTGCTGCTCGACCCCACGCGCTTCAGCCGCGTGGGCGGGCGCACCTGGCTGGTCTGGCTGAGCACGGCGATGGCGCTGTCGCTGGCGGGTGCGGCGCTGATCACGCGGCTCATCAACCTGCCGCTCAAGCAGCTGTCGCGCGCGACCATGCAGGTGCGCGAAGGCGAATACGAGGCCCACCGGCTCGACGAGCGCGCCCGCACCAACGAGATCCGCGCCGTGAACATCGGCTTCAACCGCATGGCCGACCAGCTCGCCAAGATCGAGCAGGACCGCGCCATCATGCTGGCCGGCATCTCGCACGACCTGCGCACGCCGCTGGCACGGCTGCGGCTCGAAACCGAGATGAGCGTGGCCGACGAGGACGCCCGCGACCACATGGCCGCCGACATTGCCCAGCTCGACGCGATCATCGACAAGTTCCTCGACTACGCCCGGCCCGACCATGTCGACCCGCGCCCGGTGCTGCTGCGCGACGTGGTCGACGCCTGCACCTACGCCGTGCAGGACTACGACGAGATGAACATCACCGTCGACGTGCCCGCCGACCTGCGCGTGCTGGGCGACGAGGTCGAACTCACGCGGGTGATCTCCAACCTGGTCGAGAACGCGCGGCGCTACGGCAAGACGCCCTCCACCGGCGTGGCCGACGTGACGATCCAGGCGCAGGCCAACAACGACGCGGTGCTGATCAAGGTGCGAGACCACGGCGCGGGCGTGGAGCCTGCCCTGCTCTCGCAGCTGACCAAGCCCTTCTTCCGCGGCGACACCGCCCGCACCTCGGCGGCCGGCGCGGGCCTGGGCCTGTCGATCGTGGCGAAGAACATCGAGCGCATGGGCGGCACCTTCGCGCTGACCAGCACGCCGGGGCGCGGCCTCGCGGCCCACATCCGGATGCCGCGCGCAATGCCGGCGGCGTCCGGCAAGCCCGGAGAGTCGCAGGGCGGCAAGAAGCCGGCCTGAGCGCCCCGCCTCAGCGGTGAAGCAGAACGGCCGCGCGCGCTTCCATCGCGCGGCCCTCGCCCACCGGGCCCAGCTTCTCGGCCGTCTTGGCCTTCACGTTCACCTGTTCCAGCGCCACGCCCAGCGTGTCGGCGATGCGCTGGCACATGAGCGGAATGTGCGGCGCCAGCTTGGGCGCCTGGGCGATCACGGTGCTGTCGACGTTGCCGATCTCCCAGCCCGCCGCGCGCACCCGGCGTGCCGCCTCGGCCAGCAGCACCGACGAATCGGCACCGCGGAACTGCGGATCGGTATCCGGAAAATGCCGGCCGATGTCGCCCAGCCCGGCGCCGCCCAGCAGCGCGTCGGTGATGGCATGCAGCAGCACGTCGGCGTCCGAATGGCCCAGCAGGCCGGTGACGTGCGGCACCTCGATGCCGCCCAGGATCAGCTTGCGCCCGGCCACCAGCTGGTGAACGTCCCAGCCCTCGCCGACGCGGATGTTGAAAGCGCCCGTCATGCCATGCCCTTCCTGCGGCCGAGCAGCACGGCCTCGGCCAGTGCGAAGTCTTCGGGGTAGGTCACCTTGAAGTTCTGGGCGCTGCCCGGCACCAGCAGCGGCGACAGGCCGATGGCCTCGATGGCGCCGGCCTCGTCGGTCACGGCGTCGCCGATGCGCTCCAGCGCGTCGAGCAGCATGCCGATGCGGAACATCTGCGGCGTCTGCGCCAGCCACTTGTCGGCGCGCGGCAGGGTCTGGGCCACGCGGCTTTCCGTCGTCGACGCTTTCAGCGTGTCCGCCAGCCGGTGGGCCAGCAGGCCGCCCACGGCGTCGTGCTCGCAGGCGGCAATCAGCGCCTCGATCTGGCTGGAGCTGACGAGGCAGCGCGCCGCGTCGTGCACCAGCACCCAGTCGTGCGCGCCGGCGCCCTTCTGCCGCAGCGCCGCCAGGCCGTTGCGCACCGTGGCCGCCCGGGTCAGGCCGCCCACGCGCAGCAGGTATTCGTTCTCGGCTGGAAAGCGCGGCAGCGCGGCGTCCACATCACGGTCGTCCGGCGACACCACCAGCGCCAGCCCCGCGAAGCGCCCCGCCAGCGCCCGGAAGGCCTCCAGCGTGTGCGCCACCATCGGCAGGCCGGCCAGTCGCTGGTACTGCTTGGGCTGGTTGGACTGCGCATGGCCCGCGCGATGGCCGGAGCCGGCGCAGGGAATCAGCACGAAAAATCGGGAAGAAGACATGAGGTCCTGTACGGGCGGGCCAATGGCCGACAAGCGGATGAAGGGCCGCCATTCTAGAATTGCCCCTCGCACACCCCTCGCCAGCCGGCGCGGGGTGTTGTGCATTTCCTAAGCGTTACATGGACCTCCCCCACCTCACGGCGGGCAAGCGTTTCACGCTGCCGCGTCCCCCGTTGTCGGCCGATGCACTGCTGCTGGCGCAGCTGGCCATGCGCGAGAAAGCCGCCGGGCGCGCCACGGCGATGTTCACCGCCGATGCCAACGACGCCCAGCGCCTGATCGACGAGATCGCCTTCTTCGCGCCCGACCTGCGCTGCGCCCTGTTCCCCGACTGGGAGACGCTGCCCTACGACAGCTTCTCGCCCCACCAGGACCTGATCAGCGAGCGCCTGGCCACCCTCTGGCGCATCAGCCAGAAGGAAGCCGAC
The DNA here is from genome assembly GCF_030208835.1 of Variovorax sp. efr-133-TYG-130. Classification (NCBI taxonomy): domain Bacteria; kingdom Pseudomonadati; phylum Pseudomonadota; class Betaproteobacteria; order Burkholderiales; family Comamonadaceae; genus Variovorax; species Variovorax sp. efr-133-TYG-130. Next base: position 12,648 of record NZ_JARVTD010000009.1, read on the forward strand.
GTGGTGCTGGTGCCCGCCACCACCGCGCTCTACCGGCTGGCGCCGCCGTCCTTCCTGGCCGGCTACACCTTCCACTTCAAGGCCAAGCAGAAGCTCGAGGAATCGAAGCTCAAGGCCCAGCTCACGCTGGCCGGCTACAGCCACGTGACGCAGGTGGTGAGCCCCGGCGAATATGCGGTGCGCGGCGGGCTGATCGACCTGTTCCCCATGGGCTCGCCGGTGCCCTTCCGCGTCGACCTGTTCGACGACGAGATCGATTCCATCCGCACCTTCGATCCCGACACCCAGCGCAGCCTCTACCCCGTGCCCGAGGTGCGCCTGCTGCCGGGCCGCGAGTTCCCGATGGACGACGACGCGCGCGGGCGCTTCCGGGGCCGCTGGCGCGAGCTGCTGGAAGGCGACCCGACCAAGAGCCGCATCTACAAGGACATGGGCAACGGCGTGGCCACCGCCGGCATCGAGTACTACCTGCCGCTGTTCTTCGACGAGACGGCCACGGTGTTCGACTACCTCGGCCCCGACGCCACCGTGGTGCTGCACGGCGACCTGGAGCCCGCGTTCCAGCACTTCTGGCAGGACACCAACGAGCGCTACCGGCTGGTGCAGGGCGACCCCGAACGCCCGGCGCTGCCGCCCGAAGCGCTGTTCCTGAACGCCGAGCAGTTCTACCAGCGCGCCAAGCCCCATGCGCAGCTCGCCATCCGTGGCGACGTGCCCACCGAAGCGCCCTACGCCGAGTTCGACAAACTGCCGCCGTTCGCCGTGGTGCGCGGCGCCGAAGACCCGCTGGTCGGCCTCAAGGCGCACATCGCGAAGACGCCGCACCGCGTGCTGCTGATCGCCGAGAGCGACGGCCGCCGCGAGAGCCTGCTCGACTTCCTGCGCGCCAGCGGCGTGAACCCGCCGGCCTTCGACTCGCTGGCCGAATTCGAAGCCTCCGCCGACGAGAAAGTCGGCATCGCCACCGCCGCGCTGGCGTCGGGCTTCGCGTGGCGCGAGCAAGGCATCGACCTCGTCACCGAAACCGAGCTGTTCGCCACCGCGCCCACCACGCGCCGGCGCAACAAGAAGCAGGAACAGGTCAGCGACGTCGAGGCGCTCATCAAGGACCTGTCGGAGCTGAACGTCGGCGACCCGGTGGTCCACACCGCGCACGGCATCGGCCGCTACCGCGGCCTGATCCACATGGACCTGGGCCAGGGCAACGGCCCCGACGGCAAGCCCCTCCTGCAGGAAATGCTGCACCTGGAGTACGCCGACAAGGCCACGCTCTACGTGCCGGTCTCGCAGTTGCACCAGATCAGCCGCTACACCGGCGTCAGCGCCGACGAGGCACCGCTGCACAAGCTGGGCTCCGGCCAGTGGGACAAAGCCAAGCGCAAGGCTGCCGAGCAGGTGCGCGACTCGGCTGCCGAGTTGCTCAACATCTATGCCCGCCGCGCCGCGCGCGAGGGCCACGCCTTCCGCTATTCGCCGGCCGACTACGAGGTGTTCGCCAACGACTTCGGCTTCCAGGAAACCGCCGACCAGAAGGCCGCGATCCATGCGGTGGTGCAGGACATGATCTCGCCCCAGCCCATGGACCGCCTGGTGTGCGGCGACGTGGGCTTCGGCAAGACCGAAGTGGCGCTGCGCGCCGCCTTCATCGCGGTCACCGGCGGCAAGCAGGTGGCCTTCCTTGCGCCCACCACGCTGCTGGCCGAGCAGCACTACCAGACGCTGGTCGACCGCTTCGCCAAGTGGCCGGTGAAGGTGGCGGAAATGAGCCGCTTCCGCTCCGCCAAGGAAATCACCGCCGCCGCCAAGGGGCTGGCCGAGGGCCAGGTCGACATCGTGGTCGGCACGCACAAGCTGCTTTCGCAGTCGGTCAAGTTCAAGAACCTGGGCCTGCTCATCATCGACGAGGAACACCGCTTCGGCGTGCGCCATAAAGAGGCGATGAAGGCCATGCGCGCCGAGGTCGACGTGCTCACGCTCACCGCCACGCCGATTCCGCGCACGCTGGGCATGGCGCTGGAAGGCCTGCGCGACCTGAGCGTGATCGCCACCGCGCCGCAGCGGCGGCTTGCCATCAAGACCTTCGTGCGCAACGAAGGCACCGGCGTGATCCGCGAAGCCGTGCTGCGCGAGCTCAAGCGCGGCGGGCAGGTCTACTTCCTGCACAACGAGGTCGAGACCATCGAGAACCGCCGCCAGAAGCTCGAGGAAATCCTGCCCGAGGCCCGCATCGCCGTGGCCCACGGCCAGATGCCCGAGCGCGAGCTGGAGCGCGTGATGCGCGACTTCGTGGCGCAGCGCTACAACCTGCTGCTGTGCTCGACCATCATCGAGACCGGCATCGACGTGCCGACCGCCAACACCATCGTGATGAGCCGCGCCGACAAGTTCGGCCTGGCGCAGCTGCACCAGCTGCGCGGCCGCGTCGGCCGTTCGCACCACCAGGCGTATGCCTACCTCATGGTGCCCGACACGGAGGGCCTGACCAAGCAGGCGGCACAGCGGCTCGACGCCATCCAGCAGATGGAAGAGCTGGGTTCCGGCTTCTACCTGGCCATGCACGACCTGGAGATCCGCGGCACCGGCGAGGTGCTCGGCGAAAGCCAGAGCGGCAACATGATGGAGATCGGCTTCCAGCTCTACAACGAGATGCTCAGCGAGGCCGTGCGCGCGCTCAAGGCCGGCCAGGAGCCCGACCTGCTGTCGCCGCTGTCGGTCACCACCGAGATCAACCTGCACGCCCCCGCCCTGCTGCCCGACGACTACTGCGGCGACGTGCACCTGCGGCTGTCGTTCTACAAGAAGCTGGCCACCGCGAAGACGCCCGACCAGATCGACACGCTGCTCGAGGAAATCGTCGACCGCTTCGGCAAGCTGCCGCCGCAGGCGCAGACGCTGATCGACACGCACCGCCTGCGCGTGCTGGCGCGGCCCTACGGCGTGGTGAAGGTCGATGCCGCGCCGGGCATCATCAACATCACCTTCAGGAAAGACGCGCCGGTCGACGGCATGGCCATCATCCAGCTGATCCAGAAGAACAAGCACATCAAGCTCGCCGGCAACGAGAAGCTGCGCATCGAGCGCGAACTGAAAGAGCCGAAAGACCGGGCCCAACTGGTGCGCGACGTGCTGCGCAGCCTGGGCCAACCCATCGTCAAGGAAACCGCCACCGCATGAGCGCCATTCAAGAAATCTCCCCCGGCCTGGTCATCCAGCGCGTGAAGCCGCCGCTGAAGCTGGCCGACTTCAAGCTGATCGCGTTCGACATGGACTCGACGCTGATCAACATCGAGTGCATCGACGAGATCGCCGACGCGGTCGGCAAGAAGGCCGAAGTGGCGGCCATCACCGAAGCCACGATGCGCGGCGAGATCAAGGACTTCAAGGAGAGCCTGCGCCGCCGCGTGGCGCTGCTCGAGGGCGTGCCGGTCGAGGCGCTGCAGCAGGTGTACGACGAGCGGCTGAAGCTCAACCCGGGCGCGAGCGAGCTGGTCGCGGCCTGCAGGAAGGCCGGCCTAAAGGTGCTGCTGGTGTCGGGCGGCTTCACTTTTTTTGCGAATCGCGTGAAGGAGCGCCTGGCGATCGACTTCGCGCGTTCCAACCTGCTCGACGAAGCCGACGGCAAGCTCACCGGCGAGGTCGTCACGCAAAGCTGGGGCGACATCTGCGACGGTGCCGAGAAACGCCGCACGCTGCTGGAGGTGGCTTCGCTCATGGGCATCTCGCCGCAGGAAACTATCGCCGTCGGAGACGGTGCCAACGACCTGCCGATGATGGGCGAAGCTGGTCTCTCCGTGGCCTACCACGCGAAGCCGAAGGTGCGCGAGCAGTCGATGGTCGCGATCAATGAAGGCGGCCTGGACCGCGTTCTCGAAATACTGCGATGAGATTTTGGGGGCGTGACTCGGGGCGCGCTCCCGCCGACGGGGTACTCTGCTCCGCGAATGTCCCCCGGCCTGCGGCCTCCTCCTTTATTTCGCTGCGCAGAGCACCCCGCCAGCGTGATCGTTCAGCGCACTTGTTGATCGGCCGGCACAACGGAAGCGCCCATGTGCGCAGGGCGCCGGGGACATTCGCGGAGGGGAGTACCCGATGGCCTGCGCACCAGCCCTGAACAACAGCAAACAACACGACGAGACAACATGACCGACACCACCCCGCTCTACAACGCCGACGCCCTCAAGGACTACGCCAGCGCCCTCCTCCAGAAAGCCGGGCTCGAAGCATCCAAGGCCGACAGCGTGGCCCGCACCCTGGTCGAAGGCGATCTGCTGGGCCACGACACCCACGGCCTCGCGCTGCTGGCCGGGTATGTGAAGGAACTGGAATCGGGCGGCATGACCCGCGACGGCACACCCGAAGTGCTGTCCGACCGCCCCGCCGCCGTGCTGTGGGACGGCAAGCGACTGCCCGGCCCCTGGCTCATGGACCAGGGCATGGACCTGCTGGTGCCGCGCGCGCGGGAACTGGGCACCGCCTCGCTCGTCATCCGCCGCAGCCACCACATCGCCTGCCTCGCCGTCTACATGCTGCGCGCGCTGCAGGAAGACATGCTCATGCTGCTCGCCTGCTCCGACCCCAACACCGCCAGCGTCGCGCCCTTCGGCGGCACGCAAGCCGTGTTCACGCCCAATCCGCTGGCCATGGGCTTTCCGCTGTCGCAGGGCGGCGTGATGGTCGACATCTCGGCGTCCATCACCACCAACGGCATGAGCAACCGCAAGCGCGCCGCCGGCGAGACCTTCGCCGAGGAATGGCTGATCGACGCCGCCGGCAAGCCGTCGAACGACCCGCAGGTGCTGTTCGACCAGCCGCCCGGCACGCTGCTGCCTGTGGGCGGCCTGAGCTACGGCCACAAGGGCTACGGCATGGCGCTGCTGGTCGAGACGCTCACCGCCGGCCTCGCGGGCCACGGCCGGGCCGACCCGCCCGAAGGCTGGGGCGCCACGGTGCACATCACGCTGCACGACCTGGACGCCTTCGGCGGCAAGGAAGCCTTCCTGCGCCAGATGGACCACGTGGCCGCGCAGTGCCGCGCCAACACGCCGATCGACCTGGCCAAGCCTGTGCGGCTGCCGGGCGAAGGCGGTCTGAAGCGTCGGGATGCGCAATCGAGGAACGGGGTGCGGCTGCACCCGTCGATCGCGCGTGCGCTGCACGATGCCGAGCAGCGCTACGGCCTGCGGCTGGCGCAGGCGCTGGTCTAGACCGGAGGCAGGCTCAGTCTTCTTCGGTTTCTAAAGAGCCGGGAGCGGCTTCGCCCGCGGGCCGCGGCTTGCGCTTGCCGGGCTTGGCCACGACCTCGACATAGAACTGCCTGCCGCCGTCCTTGACCACGCCGTCGATCAGGCCGGTGATGGCCGAGAGGTGGACGACTTCGGCCGATTCCTCGGCCGTGCCGAACTTGCAGTCGAAGTCCCAGAAGTCGGCGCCTTCGGGCAATTCGCGCCGCCGCTCGCGCTTGATGTACTTGCGGATCTCGTGCTTGATGGCTTCGAGGAGACGGTCGGGGTGCTTGCCCTCGACCTGAAGCTGAAAGGTTTTTCTCATGGGTGATCGTAACCAATGTGAAAGCCGCCGAATCCGGCACCGCCCGATGCCCCGGATGGGCACCGATCTTGCTCGCTACCATGGCTGCCAGGCAACAGATCCCGCGGCGGCCATGCCGATTCACCCATGCTGACCTTCTTTCATCCGGAGCAACTGCTGCACCACCCGCGCAGCTACCTGTCGCGCGGGCAGATGCGCACCCCGCAGGAAATTCCGGAGCGCGCGCTGCGGCTCGTCGCCGCCGTGCAGTCGCTCGGCTTCGACCTCCGGACGCCGGGCGATGCCGGCATGGCGCCCTTGGCCGCCGTGCACAGCGGCGACTACCTGCGCTTTCTCGAGGAAGCCCACGGCGAATGGAAGCAGATGCCGCCCGACTGGGGCGACGAGGTGATGTCGAACGTCTACGTACGCGAGCCCAACCGCCTGCGCGGCATCCTGGCCAAGGCGGCGCGCTACCTGGCCGACGGCAGTTGCCCGGTCGGGGCCGAGACCTGGCGTTCGGCGTACTGGTCGGCCCAGAGCGCGGTGGCCGGCGCGGCGGCCATCACCGGCGGCGCCCGCGCGGCCTATGCGCTGTGCCGCCCTCCCGGCCACCACGCCCGCGTCGATGCGGCCGGCGGCTTCTGCTACCTCAACAATGCCGCCATAGCCGCCCAGGCATTGCGCGGGCGCTTCGCTCGCGTGGCGGTGCTCGACACCGACATGCACCATGGACAGGGCATACAGGAGATCTTCTACGGGCGCAGCGACGTGATGTACGTGTCGATCCACGGCGACCCGACCAACTTCTACCCGGCCGTGGCCGGCTACGAGGACGAGCGCGGCGCGGACGAGGGCGAAGGCTTCAACGTCAACTTCCCGATGCCGCACGGCGCACCGGAGGCGGTCTTCTTCGAGCGGCTCGACGACGCAACGCAGGTGCTGCGGCGCTTCGCGCCCGATGCGCTGGTTCTGGCGCTGGGCTTCGACATCTACAAGGACGATCCGCAGTCGCAGGTGGCGGTGACGACCGAGGGCTTCGCCCGGCTGGGCAAGGCCGTGGGCGCGCTGGGCCTGCCGACGCTGATCGTGCAGGAAGGCGGCTATCACCTCGAGAGCCTGGAAGCCAACGCAAGCGCCTTCTTCGGGGGATTCGCGGATATCGCGTGATGGTCTTGGCGGCGGCGGCCGCCGCGCTGTGTACAGTCGGCGCTTCGAATGGAAGCAGGTGAAGACATGGCGCGCGCAAACGACTGGGCAAGCAAGGTGATGGCATTGATCAACGGTGGCAACCCCACCGCAGCCATCGCGCAGATCAAGGTCGCGCCCTCGGTCAAGGACCTGAAGGCGCTGCAGACCATCATGACGCTCTCGAAAATGAAAGGCCGCTATCCGAACGTGGATGCGGCCATTGCGGACAACCTGGAGCTGCTCGCAGCCCCCCGGCTGCACCGCTCGCCGTGATTTACAGCGCCTGACCCAGGCGCTTCACGCCCTCTTCGATCTTGGCCACGTCGGCCGTCGCGAAGCTCAGGCGCAGCGTGGCCACGTCGGGCTTCTCGGCGAAGAACGGCGCGCCGGGCACGAAGGCCACGAGCTTCTCGATGGCGCGCTTGGCCAGTTCGTTCGCATCGGCCAGCTTGCCGTTGGCGCCCGTGAGGCGCGCCCAGAAGAACAGGCCGCCGTTGGGCTGGGTGAAGCTCACCGCGTCGCCCAGTTCGCGCTTGAGCGCATTGCCCATGGCCTGCGCGCGCTGGCCGTACACCTCGCGCACGTGCGCCAGCGTGGCGGGCATGCGGCCGCTCTTGAGGTACTGGGCCGCCGTGGCTTGCGAGAAGGTGCTGGTGTGCGCATCGCTGAACTGCTTGCACATGGTGGCCTTGGCCAGCAGCTCGGGCGGGGCGATCATCCAGCCGATGCGAAGGCCCGGGCTCAGCACCTTGCTCAGGCTGCCGCAGTGCGCCAGCAGCTCGCGGCTGCCGGGCACGTCCTTGCTCAGGGCCATGATCGACGGCGGCGGGGCTTCGCCGAAGTACAGGTCGCCGTAGGGGTCGTCCTCGACGATCAGGGTCTGGTACTTCACGGCCAGCTCGAGCACCTTCTTGCGGCGCTCCAGGCTCAGCATGGCGCCGCTGGGGTTGCCGAAGGTGGGAATCAGGTAGACAAACTTGGGCTTGTGCTCGGCGATGAGCTTCTCGAGCTCGTCGGTCTTCACGCCGTTGGCGTCGATGGGTGCGCTGATGAGCTGCGCGCCGTACAGGCGGAAGCACTGGATGGTGGCCAGGAAGGTCGGGCCCTCGACGATCACCTTGTCGCCGGGCGAGATCATGGTCTTGCCCAGCAGGTCCAGCGCCTGCTGGCTGCCGGTGGTGACGATCAGGCCGGCGGGGTCGACCTCGACGCCCTTGGTCTTCATGAAGGCGCTCAGCTGCGTGCGCAGCGGCTCGTAGCCTTCGGTGGCGCCGTATTGCAGCGCGCCGCCGGGTTCTTCGGTGAGTGCCTTGTTGCTCGCCTCCTTGAGGCCCTCGACGTCGAACATGGCGCTGTCAGGGAAGCCGCCCGCGAAGCTGATGATGCCGGGCTTGCCCAGCAGCTTGAAGAGTTCGCGGATGGCGGAGGTCTCGACGTTGTCGAGTCGGGAGGCGAATTGCATGGTTTGGCTCTCTTTCTGGGGTGCCATTGTCGCGAAAGCCGCGGGCAATAAAGCTGCGTAAGGCTTTGGCCTTTCAACGATATATTGCGCTAACGCCGACCTCCGCCCCATGAAAAAAGAAAACATCCCGCTCTTCTTCGCCACGCTGCAGGCGGCCAACCCGGAACCCCAGACCGAACTCGAATACACCACGCCCTTCGAGCTGCTGGCCGCCGTGCTGCTGTCCGCGCAGGCCACCGACGTGGGCGTGAACAAGGCCACGCGCAAGCTGTTCCCGGCGGCGAACACGCCGCAGGCCATCCTCGACCTCGGCGTGGAGGGGCTGGAGGAATACATCAAGACCATCGGCCTGTACCGCAGCAAGGCCAGGCACCTGATCGAGACATGCCGCATGCTGGTGGAGCAGCACGGCGGCGAAGTGCCGCGCACCCGCGCCGAGCTGGAAGCGCTGCCCGGCGTTGGCCGCAAGACCGCCAACGTGGTGCTGAACGTGGCCTTCGGCGAGGCCACCATCGCGGTCGACACTCACATCTTCCGCATGGGCAACCGCACCGGGCTCGCGCCGGGCAAGACGCCGCTGGAGGTGGAACTCAAGCTGGAGAAGCGCGTCCCACTGCAGTACCGGCTGCACGCGCATCACTGGCTCATCCTGCACGGACGCTACGTCTGCGTTGCGCGCAAGCCGCGTTGCTGGGAATGCGCGGTCGCCACCTTCTGCGACTACAAGCCCAAGACACCCGCGCCGAAGACGGCCTGAAGAAACACATCCGACGACACACCGAATGACAATGAAGAAGCACCCGTCCCGCGCGCTCCTGGCCACCGTCCTGCTCGGCATGGCCGCCTGCTTGCCGGCCGTGTCGTGGTCGCAGGCCGCATCGCCCGGCCTGGGCGCCGATGCGATGGCGCAATACGGCGGGCGCTGGTCGACCGACTGCGCCAACGCCGCCGCACCCACCGTGCAGGTGCACGCCGACATGCTGATCGCCGAAAGCGGCAAGCGCCGCGTGGTCGGCACCGCACCGCAGACGGCCCACAGCTTCTTCGGCAACAGCCCGCCCCCGCCCAACTTCGACGTGGCGCTGATGAGCAGCGTGCCCAAGGCCGGCGCCCTGAACTTCCTGGTCTACCGCGAGGCGCGCGGCCAGTCGATCACGCTGGACGCCGAAAAGCCCGTTGCCGGCCAGCTCGGCCCCGACATGATGAAGCTGCGCTACTGGCGCTGCGACGGCGCCGCGCGCGCCGTGCCGCCGCCGGCCGAAGCCGCCGTGCCGGCGAAGCAGCCGGCGCCGCCCACAGGCAGCCCCGCCGCGCTCGCGCAGGGGCCGGCCATGCAGAAGGCCTGGCGCGCCGCACTCGGCACGCGCGAAACCGACCGCTGGCTGGTGCGCCGCGAGGGCCCGGCGCCGGAACCCCAATGGGTGACGGTCGACGGCACGCGCTACCTGCTGCACGCCTTCTGCAAGCCGCACGATTGCTACGACAACAACGCCATCGCCCTGTACGACCAGGGCTCGGGCCGCATCTACGGCCTGGTGCAGCGCGGCGGCAGGAACCGGCTGGTGGGCACGCCGCCCGCCGCGCTCGCGCCCCAGCTCGACAAGCTGTGGCGCGAGCAGTGGCGCAAGAAGAGCTGAGCGGCGCCCGCCCCGGGCCGCTCCAGGCGGCACTCAGGCCAGCTTGAACATGCGCACCGCATGCACCAGGCCCGCGGCCTGATCGTTCATCGACTGCGCGGCGGCCGAGGCCTGCTCGACCAACGCGGCGTTCTGCTGCGTGGTGCGGTCCATCTGCTTGATGGCGTCGTTGACCTGCTCGATGCCGGCCGACTGCTCCTGGCTGGCCGCGGTGATCTCCGCCATGATGTCCGTCACCCGCCGCACGCTGCCCATGATCTCTTCCATGGTCTTGCCGGCTTCATTGACCAGCGTGCTGCCGGCCGCGACCTCGCCCACCGAGTCGCCGATCAGCGTCTTGATTTCCTTCGCGGCCGCCGCCGAGCGCTGCGCCAGACTGCGCACCTCCGACGCCACCACCGCGAAGCCCCGCCCCTGCTCGCCGGCACGCGCCGCCTCCACCGCCGCGTTCAGCGCGAGGATGTTGGTCTGGAACGAGATGCCGTCGATCACGCCGATGATCTCCACCACCTTGCGCGACGAGGCGTTGATGGACGCCATCTTCTCCACCACCTGGTCCACCACCGCGCCGCCACGCGAAGCCACCTGCGAGGCCGAGTCGGCCAGCTGGTTGGCCAGCCGTGCGTTGTCGGCGTTCTGCTTGACGGTGGAGGTCAGCTCCTGCATGGAGGCCGCCGTCTGCTCCAGCGAGCTGGCCTGAGCCTCGGTGCGCGAAGACAGGTCGCGATTGCCCGAGGCGATCTGGCTCGACGCCGTGGCGATGGAATCGGTGCCGTCGCGCACCTGCCCCACCACCTTGGCCAGCTCGTCGTTCATGGAGCGCAGCGCGCGCATCAGCATGCCGGATTCCGAGGAATCGGCCACCTCGATGCGCGCCGTCAGGTCGCCCGACGCCACCTGCTGCGCCACCGTCACCGCCTGCCCGAGCGGCCGCGTGATCGAGCGCGTCATGCGAAACGCCAGCAGCAGCCCGCCGACCAACGAGGCGCAGCTGATCCACACGATCAGCCACTTGGCGCGCTGGTACGCGGCCTGGATCGATGCGGTGCTTTCGTCCGCGCTTTTCTTCAGCTGCGCCTGGAAGGCCGCGACATGCGCCAGCACCTGGTTCAGCAGCGGCATGCATTCCTGGGTCAGCACCCTGACTGCCGCCTCGGTCTGGTGCGAGGTGGCGAGCGCGACCACGTTGCCGGCAATGGGCAGGTACTGCGCCTCGAGCGCGCGCAGCTTCTCGAGCATCTGGCGCTCCTCCGGGGTCGAGGCGGCCGGGTCGGCCATCACCGCGGCCATGCCCTGCAGGCCGGCGTCGATCTCGCGCTGCGAACTGCCGACGAGCTCCATGTCTCCTTTCTGCCCGGCCGAGTCTTTCACCAGCGCCAGGTTGCGCGCCGCGATGGCGCGCTTGCCGATGGCGGACTGCACGCTGTTGAGCTCGTCGAGCTTGCGCTGGCCGACCTCGGTCGCGAAGGCGATGCGCTGCGAAAGATTGGCCATCTGGTGCAGGCCGATGCCGGTGATGACCAGCTGGAGCAGCAGCAACAGCGCAAAACCCAGCCCGAGGCGGGCTCCAATCCTGAGATTCGAAAGATCGAGCATGTGGCTTCCTCAAAAAAAGTTGCGTGGTCTCCCTTTCGTCATCGGCGGCCCCGGCATGCGCCACCCCACCCCTGAAGGGTGGGATGGGCAAACCCGGATACATGTGTTTCAGCGGGCGCCGGATGAATGAAAATTCACACGGATGCAATCCGACCTCTCCCCCGGCGCGACCGCACTGCGCGCCCGCAGCCGCAGCCGCCGGCTGCTGGTCCGCCAGAGCCTGCTCGACCGGCTCGCCGGGCCGGGCACGCGCCGCTGTGTCGTGCTTCGGGCGCCCGCCGGCTTCGGCAAGAGTTCGCTCCTGCTCACATGGCAGCGCGAGCTGGTCTCGGCGGAAACCGATATCGCCTGGCTCAGGCTCGCCGACGTTCCCGAGGGCGACCTGCATTTCATGACCGCCCTGATGGCGGCACTGGGCGCCATCGATGCCGCCATCACCCGGCAGGCGGTGGCACACGCCCGCCCCGATGCCTACGCCATCGAGCGGCTGGTCATCGCGCTGGTGCGGGGCATCGCCGCGCACGGCCGCAAGGTGGTGCTGATCGTGGACGACGTGCACTGCGCGCAGAGCGAGAACGTGCTGCACGCGCTGCAACTGCTCGTCGAATACGCGCCGCCCAACCTGCTGTGCGTCTTCGCGAGCCAGCAAGAGCTGCCGATGACGCTGGCGCACACCCCGGGCTCCAAGACGGTGCTGGAGCTGCGCAGGGACGACCTGCGCTTCAGCCTTGCGGAGTCGATCGATTACCTCGGCATGCGCCTGCCCGACCTGGACGAACGCGCCGCCACGGCGATCCACCGGCTCACCGAAGGATGGCCGGCCCTGTTGCGGCTGGCCAGCGCCGACGTGCGCCGGCGGCGCGGGGTGCAGTCGTCGCCCCTGGTCCACGGCGTGCCCGACCCCGAGCCCTTTGCCGCGTACTTCCACGCGCACGTGTTCTCCCGCCTTTCGGCCACGCAACTGCGCCTGCTCACCTGCTGCGCCGCCGCCACCCGCTTCAACGCGCTGCTGTGCGCCGACCTGGCGGGTGCCGGCTACACGCCCACTCTGTGCTCGGAGCTGCTGGAACCGCTGGCGCGCGAAGGCCTGCTGTCCTCCCCGCCGGAAGGGCCGGAAACACCCGAACCGCTGGAAGCACAAGACGCCGCACCGCCGCGCGAACGCTGGTGGCACATGCACCCGCTGCTGCGCAGCGTGCTGCTGACGCGCTTCGAGGCCTGGCCCGAGGCGGAGCGCCTGCGGGTGCATGCCACGGCCTGCCAGGTGTTCGCGCTGCGCGGCCTGCACCACCAGGCCGTGCGGCATGCGCTGGCCGCCGGCCACCGCGAGACGGCCGCCCGGCTGGCCGAGCGCGGCGCGGCGGCCCTGTTCACCCAGGGCCGGATGAACGAGGTGATCGCGCTGGTGCGCCAGCTCGACGCCCGGACCGTCGGCGACAACACCAATCTCGCTCTCTGGATGGCCTGGGTCGAACTGGCCGACTACCGCCTGGACGACTGCGCGCGCAGCATCGAGCGGCTGCGCGGACAGGCGGGCGCCACTACGCCGGATCGTGCGCCGGATCGTGCGCCGGATCTAGCGCCGGACATGCGCTACCGGCTCACGCTGCTGAGCTGCCTGCTCGCCATCCGCAACGACGACAACGACGCGCTCTCGCGGCTGCTGCCGGAGCTGCTGGCCCCGCCGCCGGGAGCCGACGACTTCGCGCTGGCCGGACGGCGCAACGTGCTCACCTGGCTCTATCTGCACCGCAGCGAGTTCGAGCAGGCGCGGCGCATACAGCGCGACGAGCCCACGCCGCGGGTGGACGGCGAACCGATGGTCGGCACCCTGTTCGGTTCGCTGATGGGACGCTGCCTCGTCGGCCTGTCGTATGCCGTCGAGGGCCAGATGCACCGCGCGGAGCGCATCTACCGCCAGGTGCTGAACGAAGCGCAGGAACGCGGCGCGCGCTGCGCCGAGGCCGAGCGGCTGACCGCGCAGTTGCTGGTAGAGGTGCTCTACGAGCAGCACGGTCCGCTGGTGGCGGCGCGCTTCATCCAGGAACAGCTGGGCGCGCCCGACGGCCTGATTCCGGACACCGCCCTGCGCATGATCATCGTGTCGAACCGCGCGCAGCAGGCCGCCGGCCGACGGCGCGAGGCGCTGGAGCACCTGGCGCAGGCCGCGAGCTTCCTGGGGCGCTTCGGCATGGACCGCGCACTGGCCTGCGTGCTGCTGGAGCAATTCAGGATCCAGCTGGCGGGCAAGGACGCCGAAGCGGCACGGGCGTCGTTGCAGGAACTGGAAGTGCTGCAGAGCCGGCACCCGGGCGTCGAGCCCGGCACCCTGCGGCGCATCGCCGACGTCGTGGAGCAGGCGCGCATCTGGCTGGCGATGCACGACGGCGAACTGCTGCCCACGCTGGCGAAGATCGAAACCCTCTCGCACCGCTACGGGCAACGCGGGCAGATCGGCTTCGTCGCCGCGCTCCAGCTCCAGGCGGCCGAGGTCGAGCGCAGGCTCGGGCGCGCCGAAGCGTCGAAGGCGCGCGTGTGCGCGGCCCTGCGCCTGGGCCACAGGCTGGGGCTGCTGGCCACACTGCTCGGCGCGCACGACAACGCCCTGGAGCTGATCCGCACCGCGACCACGATTCCCAATCTCGACCCGGTGCTGTCGTTCTTCATCGAACGCATCGAGGCGCTGGCGCAATCGCAACGCGACGCGAGCGCCGAGCCCGCGCCGGCGCCGCGCTTCAGGGACGACCGCCGGCCGAGCAGCCAGCTCACGCTGCGCGAAGCCGAGATCGCCGAGCTGCTGCTGCAGTCGCTGCCCAACAAGAAGATCGCGCTGACCCTCGGCCTGTCGCTGGACACGGTCAAGTGGCACCTGAAGAACATCTACATGAAGCTGGACGCCCACGGGCGCAGCGCCGTCGCGCAGCGCATGCGGCAGGAGGCGGAGCGCGACGACGACGGCAGGTAGCCGCCGACATTTCTCTCTGTCACGCGGAGGTCGGATGCCCGAAGGTCAGCCAGCCGCCGAACGGCATCTCGCCGCCGGGCCAGTCGCCCGCTGCCGCCGGGCAACGGATGCCGCGCTGCAGCAGCGTCACCGCGCGCAGCACGCCGGAGTGCGTGACCCAGAGCGTGTCGCGCCGCTGCGCCAGCCATTCGTCGTGCGCGGCGGCAATGCGCGCCATGAAGGCGCGCACGCTCTCGCCATGGGTGCCCACGCGCAGGTCCGCGAAATCGGCGGTCCAGGCGTCGAAGTCTTCGCGCGGAATGGAGGCCCACGCGCGGCCTTCCCAGGCGCCGAAATCCATCTCGGCCAGCCTTGCGTCGCGCCGCACCGGCAGCTCGGGCCGCAGAGCGGCGATGGCGTCGGCCAGCGCGACGCAGCGCCGCAGCGGCGAACTGCACAGCAGCGTGCCGGCCGGCAGCAACGGCGCGATGCGCCGGGCGGCGTCCAGCGTGGCGCCGGCATCGGCTTCGAGGTCCGTGGCGCCGTAGCAGAGGCCCGGTTCGGCCACCACCGGGGCATGGCGCTGGAGCCAGAGCGTGCTCATGCCCGCCAGGCCAGTGCCAGGTAGATCGCGAGCTCGCAGACCTGCTGGGTCGCGCCCAGGCCGTCGCCCGTGAAGCCCTGCAACCGCCGCATGAAAAGCCGCGCCATCCAGCCCGCGGCCAGCAGGGCCATGAGCACCGCCGCGCCAACGTGCACTGCGTCGTGCGCCAGCAGCAGCAAGGCCACGGCCGGCACCGTCCACAGCACGGCGATGAGCAGCGCGCCGCCGCTGATGGCGTCCGCCAGCGGCTTGGCCTTGCTCGCGCCGCTGTCGCCCACATAAGGCAGCCAGCGGATCAGGAACAGCGGCATCAGCCGCGACAGCACGTGCGTACCGACGATGGCGATGGCCACCGGCTGCAGCCCCCGCGCGGCCAGCGTGGCGAGCAGCGCGAACTTCAGGCCCAGCGCGAGCACCAGCGCCACCGCGCCGAAGGCGCCGATGCGCGAGTCCTTCATGATTTCCAGCGCCCTTTCGCGCCGGGCCGAGCCGCCCAGGCCGTCCGCCACGTCGGCCAGTCCGTCTTCGTGGAAGGCACCGGTCAGCATCACCGTGGCGACGGTGCTCAGCACCGCCGCCGCCAGCGCGCCCGCCACGCCGGGCAACCCCATGCCCACTCCGGTGAAGACCAGGGCGGCCACACTGCCCACCAGCCAGCCGATGCCAGGCAGGTGCGCGGCGCTCGCGCGCAGCATCTGCGGACTGAAGCCGACCCAGTCCGCGAGCGGGCCCGTCACGGGCACCCGCGTGAAGAACTGCAGCGCCAGCAGGAAGTGCCTGATGCCGCTCATGCGTCCTTGCGCGACACGCCCGCCGCCTCGAAGCTCGCCATTTCGCGCAGGATGCGGCAGGCCGATTCGAGCAGCGGCCACGCCAGCGCCCCGCCGGAGCCTTCGCCCAGCCGCAGGTCCAGGTTCAGCAGCGGCTCCAGGCCCAGTTGCTCCAGCAGCAGCACGTGGCCCGGCTCGGCCGAGCAATGCGCGGCCACGCAGCGCTGCGCCACATGCGGCTGCAGGGCCTGCGCCACCAGCACGGCAGAACTCGCGATGAAGCCGTCGACCACGATCACGCGGCGCTCTTCGGCCGCCTGCAGCACGGCGCCGACCAGCGTGGCCACCTCGAAACCGCCGAAGGCCGCCAGCGCGTCCAGCGGCGCCGTCGCGTCCGCGTGCAGCGCGAGCACCTGTCGCAGCACTTCGCGCTTGCGCGCCAGCCCCGCGCCGTCGAGCCCGGTGCCGATGCCGGTGCAGTCGTCGATGCGCAGGCCGCCCAGCCGCGACAGCAGCAGCGCGGCCGACGAGCTGTTGCCGATGCCCATCTCGCCGAGCAGCAAGGCGTTGCCCGGCAGCGCCCGCACCACTTCGCGCCCGTTGGCGATGGCCTGGGCGCATTGCCCGGCGGTCATGGCCGGGCCGGCCGAGGCGTCGGCCGTGCCGGCGGCAATCCGGCGCGAGACCAGGCCGGGCCGGGGCTGGAAGTCGCGCCGCACGCCGCAGTCGACCACCGTCAGCGCCAGCCCGTGCTGGCGCGCCAGCACGCTCACCGCCGCGCCGCCGGCCAGGAAGTTCTCGACCATCTGCCAGGTCACGTCGCTCGGATAGGCCGAGACACCGCGCGCCGCAAGCCCGTGGTCGCCCGCGCAGACCAGCATCTGCGGCGCCTCGAGCAGCGGCAGTGCGGTGCCCAGGATCAGCCCGATGCGCAAGGCCAGCGCCTCCAGCCGGCCGAGCGCGCCGAGCGGCTTGGTCTTGTTGTCGAGCGCGCTCTGCAGGCGCACCGCCAGCGCTGCGTCGGCGAGGTCGGGAATGGTGGGAATGGCGGGAATCAGGTCGTCGTCTTTGTTCATGCAATCAGCCCGGCCAGCACGCCGGCGTCGAAGTGTGTGTCGATGAAATCTGCCAGGCCGTCGAAGGTGGCGTCCAGCGTGGGAGCCGAGGCGCCGAACAAGGCATGAAGCGCGCCGGGGTCTTCGAACAGGCCGTGCATGTAGATACCCAGCACATTGCCGCGCGCGTTCTGCCAGGCCAGCCCGTCGGGCATCACCGGCCGGCCGTCGTGCGCCAGCTGCGGATGGGCGGCCGTCTGGCCGTGGTGGATTTCGTAGCCGGCCACCGGCACGCCGGACAGCGCGGCCCATGCGCCGCCCAGTTCGCCGAAGGTGGCGGCGCGGTGGCGCACCGTCTTCTCGCGCGCGAACACCGTCACCAGCGGCAGCAGGCCCAGCCCCGGCGCGTTGCCGTCGATGCCGTGCGGATCGACCAGCGCCTCGCCCAGCATCTGCAATCCGCCGCAGATGCCCAGCACCGCGCCGCCGCGTTCGGCGTGCGCGGCCACGGCGCTGTCGAGCCCCTGCGCGCGCAGCCAGGCCAGGTCGCCGCTGGTGTGCTTGGAGCCGGGCAGCACGATCCAGTCGGCGCCGGCCACGTCGGCCGGCGTGCGGGCCCAGACCAGCCGCACGCCCGGTACGTTCTTCAGCGCCTGGAATTCGTCGAGGTTGCTGATGCGCGGATACGCCACCACCGCCACCGTGCGGGTGACGGTGCCGCTCGCGCGGCTGCGGTCGTCGAACACGCCGTCTTCCTCGGGCAGGCCGTGCTGCCACCACATGGGCAGCGTGGCCACGGTGGGCACGCCGGTCAGTTCCTGCAGTTGCTGCGGCGCGGGCGCCAGCTGCGCGGCGTCGCCCCGGAACTTGTTGAGCACGAAGCCGTGCAGCAGCGAGCGGTCGGCGTCGGGCAGCAGCGCCCAGGTGCCGTACAGGTGCGCGAAGGCGCCGCCACGGTCGATGTCGGTCGCCAGCAGGCAGCGGGCCTGGGCGTGGCGGGCGATGCGCATGTTGACGATGTCGCTGGCCATGAGGTTGATCTCGGCCGGCGAGCCGGCGCCTTCGATGACCACCACGTCGTTCCCGGCGCGCAGTTCGTCGAGCGCCCGGGCGATCTGCGGCCAGACGCGCTCGCTGCGCCCGCGCCATGGCAGGGCCGACAGCTCTTCGCTCACCTGCCCCATCAGCACCACTTGGCTGTGGGTGTCGCGCTCGGGCTTGAGCAGCAGCGGGTTCATGCGCACGTCGGGCACGGCGTTGGCGGCCAGGGCCTGGAAATACTGGGCGCTGCCGATTTCTCCGCCGCCCACCACGCGGGCGTTGTTGCTCATGTTCTGCGCCTTGAACGGCGCCACCTTCAGGCCGCGCCGCGCATACCAGCGGCACAGCGCCGTGGCCAGCCAGCTCTTGCCGGCCCCGCTGGTGGTGCCGAGGACCATGACGCACCGCGCCGGCCGGTTTGTTGCCGTTGAACTCATCGGCGAATTGTCGTTGAGCGCCAAAACCGTCCAGGCGGAGCGACGAAATGAGACATCTTTCACACCTGGAGCATTTCAAATGATGCGCTTGAATCCAAAAGTGGCTCTGATGCGTAGACACGGCTCACACAACGCACAGCATTCAGGGACCATGCCAGTTTTGAACGATTTGGCGCTAGCCGTCGAGGAACACGAGCCGGGCCAGTTTTTCTGGACCCTTCTCGAAGCCCATCACGGCGGCAACGCATCCGAGACCCTCGACTACCGGGTCTACCGCACCGCCGCCAAGCCGCAGGCCACCTACTCCAACGCCCTGGCGATGGGCGTCCTGGAACTGCAAAAAATAAGCGCCGCCGCAGGCACAGCCGGCAATACCGACTGAACCCACGGCGGCGCAAAGACCGCCTTGCAGCGTTCAGGCTTTCAATTCTTCCAGTTCTTCCGATCGTTCCCGGCCGCTCATCAATCAGCGCGCGGCCACGGCCTGTCCGGTGGCCGACGCTGACGCCACCGGCGCCGGCACATCCCAGCTTCCGCCGATCGCGCGGATCAGCCCCACGGCCGCCTGGTACTGCGCCGACTTCACCTGCAGCGCCTGACGGCGGTTGCGCAGCTCGCTGCGGCGCGCGTCCAGCAGGTCGAGCTGGCTGATGTAGCCGTTGCGATAGCGCGTGTCCGAAAGACTCGTGGCGCGCTGGGCCGAAGTCACGGCCTGCGCCTGCACCACCGACTGCTCCTGCAGGATGCGGATGGCCGCCAGCTGGTCTTCGACCTCCTGGAACGCCACCAGCGCCTGCGTGCGGTAGCTGGCCAGCGCGCCGTCGAGCTGGGCGTTGGCGCCCTGCACGCCGGCCTCGCGGCGGCCGCCGTCGAAGATGGGCAGCGACAGCAGCGCGCCCACGCCCCACGAGCGGGCCGACCACTTGAACAGGTCGCCGATCTCGGGCGATGCGTAGCCGGCGGCGCCGGTCAGCGAGATGTCGGGGAACCACGCGGTCTGCGCCACGCCCACCCGGGCCTGCGCGGCCAGCACGGCGCTCTGTGCGGCCGACACGTCGGGCCGGCGCATCAGCACGGTGGAGGGCACGCCCGGCGGAATGTTCGGCAGCACCGTCGACCACTCGTCGGTGCGCAGGCCGAAGCTGGAGGCCGAATCGCCCACCAGCACCGCCAGCGCATGCTCGACCTGGGCGCGCTGCCGGTCGAGCGCGAGCGCGTCGGACTCGGTGGACGACACCTCGGTCTGCACCCGCGCCACGTCGAGTTCGGCGATGTCGCCGGCCTGCTCGCGGCGCTGCGACAGGCGCAGCGTGTCGCGGTAGGCCTCGACCTGCTCGCGCACCAGGGCGCGTTCGGCATCGAGCGCGCGCAGTTGCAGGTAGGTCTGCGCGGTCTGCGCCTGTATCGCGAGCCGGGTGCTCTGCAGCAGCGCCTCGCGGCCCGCGGCGTCGAGCCTGGCCGCGTTGCTGGCGCCCGAGAGGCGGCCGAACAGGTCGAGCTCGTACGAGAACGTGGCGCCGATGTTGGTCATCGTGGCCGGCCGGGTGCTGGCCGTGGCCTTGTCCAGCCCCGCGCCGCGGTTGGCGCCGGCGCCCAGGCCGATCTGCGGCAGGCGATCGGCGTCGGCGGTGCGCGCCAGCGCGCGGGCCTCGGCCAGCCGCGCGGCGGCGGCCTGGATGTCGTTGTTGTGGATGTCCGCCTTCTCGACCAGCGCATTGAGCGTCGGGTCGTTGAACACCAGCCACCAGGCCCCGCGCGACTGTGCCTCGGAAGGCACGGCACGCGTGAAGCCGGCGGGCGGCGTGGCGCCCTGGTCCTTGCCCTGCTCCTTGAACTGGGCCGTGGTCGTGATTTCGGGCAGGCCCGAAGGCACGGTGGCGCAGCCGGCCAGCGCCAGGGCGGCCAGCAGCGGCAGCACGGCGGCGCGAAGGGGCCTCGCCAAAGTCTTTGCTTGGATATTCATGATGAACTTTCTTGATCAGTCGTCATGCGAAGGACGCGGCGACGCAGGCACGGGGTGCAGCCCGCCGCCACCCGAACCACCGTGCGACGAAGGGGCCGGCGCGGCCGGATGCTCGGCCGACACGAAGTCTTCGCCATGCGGCACCTGGCCGTGCAGCTTGAGCGGCCGGTTGCCCGCCAGGCGGCGCAGCAGCACATAGAACACCGGCGTCAGGAACAGGCCGAAGGCCGTCACGCCGATCATCCCGGCGAACACCGCCACGCCCATGGCCTTGCGCATCTCCGAGCCCGCGCCGGTCGACAGCACGAGGGGCAGCACGCCCATCACGAAGGCCAGCGAGGTCATGAGAATCGGGCGCAGGCGCAGGCGGCTGGCTTCGATGGCGGCCTGCACCGGTGTGCGGCCGGCAAACTCCAGCTCCCGCGCGAACTCCACGATGAGAATCGCGTTCTTCGCACTCAGCCCCACCAGCACGATCAGCCCGATCTGCGTGAAGACGTTGTTGTCACCCCCCGATATCCACACGCCCGTCATCGCGGCCAGGATGCCCATGGGCACGATCAGGATGATCGCGATCGGCAGCGTCAGGCTTTCGTACTGCGCGGCCAGCACCAGGAACACCAGCAGGATGGCCAGCGGGAACACCAGGAAGGCGGAGTTGCCGGCCAGGATTTCCTGGTACGTCAGCTCGGTCCACTCGAAGCTCACGCCCTTGGGCAGCGTCTCGGCCGCGATCTTGGTGATCGCGTCCTGCGCCTGGCCCGACGAGTAGCCCGGTGCCGGACCGCCGTTGATGTCGGCGGCCAGGTAGCCGTTGTAGCGCATGGCGCGTTCCGGCCCGAAGGTCGAGTTGACCTTCATCAGGGCCGACAGCGGCACCATCTCGCCAGAGGTCGAGCGCACCTTCAGCAGGCCCACGTCTTCGGCACGGGCGCGGTAAGGCGCATCGGCCTGCACCCGCACGCTGTACGTGCGTCCGAACTTGTTGAAGTCGTTCGCATACAGGCTGCCGAGGTAGATCTGCATGGTGTCGAAGATGTCCGTCACAGGCACGCCCAGCTGGCGCGCCTTGGTGCGGTCGATGTCCGCGTACAGCTGCGGCACGTTGACCTGCCAGCTCGTGAACATGCCAGCCAGCTCGGGCGCCTGCTGTGCCTTGGCCATGAAGGCCTTCACTGCCGCGTCCATCTGGTCGTAGCCCACCGAGGCACGGTCTTCCAGCTGCAGCTTGAAGCCGCCCGTGGTGCCCAGGCCCGCCACCGGCGGCGGCGGGAACATCACGATGAAGGCGTCCTGGATGCCGGCGAAGGCACCGTTGAGCTGGCCGGCCACCGCGCCGCCGCTCTGGTCGGGGCGCTTGCGCTGGTCGAAGGGCTTGAGCGTGGCGAACACGATGCCCGAGTTCGAGCTGTTGGTGAAGCCGTTGATCGACAGGCCCGGGAAGGCGATGGCGTCTTCCACGTTCGGGTTCTTCTTCATGATCTCGCCCATGCGCTGGATCACTTCGTCGGTGCGGTCCAGCGTGGCGCCGTCGGGCAGCTGGGCAAAACCGATCAGGTATTGCTTGTCCTGCGCCGGCACGAAGCCGCCGGGCACCGCCTTGAAGAGGCCGAAGGTCACGGCGATGAGCGCAACGTAGATCGCCAGCATCAGCGCCTTGCGCGAGATGACGTTCTTCACGCCGCCGCTGTAGGCCTCGGAGCCGCGATGGAACAGCCTGTTGAAGCCGCGGAACAGCCAGCCGAAAGCCTTGTCCATGCCGCGCGTGAGCGCGTCCTTGGGCTGGTCGTGGCCGCGCAGCAGCAAGGCGGCGAGCGCGGGCGACAGCGTGAGCGAGTTGATCGCCGAGATCACCGTCGAGATCGCGATCGTCACCGCGAACTGGCGATAGAACTGGCCCGTGAGGCCGCTGATGAAAGCCAGCGGCACGAACACGGCCACCAGCACCAGCGCGATGGCGATGATGGGGCCCGACACTTCGCGCATCGCGCGGTACGTGGCTTCACGCGGCGTGAGCCCGGCCTCGATGTTGCGTTCGACGTTCTCCACCACCACGATGGCGTCGTCCACCACGATGCCGATGGCCAGCACCAGCCCGAACAGGCTCAGCGCGTTGATCGAGAAACCCAGCACGTGCAGCACCGCGAAGGTACCGATCACCGACACCGGCACGGCCAGCAGCGGAATGATGGAAGCGCGCCAGGTCTGCAGGAAC
The DNA here is from genome assembly GCF_030208835.1 of Variovorax sp. efr-133-TYG-130. NCBI lineage: Bacteria > Pseudomonadati > Pseudomonadota > Betaproteobacteria > Burkholderiales > Comamonadaceae > Variovorax > Variovorax sp. efr-133-TYG-130. Next base: position 35,089 of record NZ_JARVTD010000009.1, read on the forward strand.
AGGATCACGACCAGCACCACCAGCATGATGGCTTCGAGCAGCGTGTGGATCACCGATTCGATCGATGCGCGCACGAACTGCGTCGGGTCGTAGGCGATGCGGTATTCCAGGCCCTCGGGCATGTTCTTGTTGAGCTCTTCCATCGTCTTGCGCACGTTGGCCGAGATGTCGAGCGCGTTGGAGCCCGGTGCCTGGAACACGCCCATGCCGACGGCCGGGTCGTTGTTCAGCAGCGAACGCAGCGAGTAGTCGGCGGCGCCCATTTCCAGGCGGCCGATGTCGCGCAGGCGGGTCACGGCGCCGTCGGTGCCGCTCTTGACGATGATGTCGCCGAACTCTTCCTCGCTCTGCAGGCGCCCTTGCGCATTGATGGAGAGCTGCATGTCCACACCCGACAGGCCCGGCGAAGCGCCGACCACGCCGGCCGCGGCCTGTACGTTCTGGCCTCGGATGGCGGCCACCACGTCGCTGGCCGAGAGGCCGCGCTGCGCGACCTTCTGCGGGTCGAGCCACACGCGCATGGAGTAGTCGCCGCCGCCGAAGATCTGCACCTGGCCCACGCCTTCGATGCGCGCCAGCGGGTCCTTCACGTTCAGCACCGCGTAGTTGCGCAGGTAGTTGATGTCGTAGCGGTTGTTGGGCGAGACGAGGTGGACCACCATCGTCAGGTCGGGCGCGCTCTTGACGGTCGTGATGCCCAGCCGGCGCACTTCCTCGGGCAGGCGCGGCTCGGCTTGCGAGACGCGGTTCTGCACCAGTTGCTGTGCCTTGTCGGGGTCGGTGCCCAGGCGGAAGGTGACGGTGAGCGTCAGCACGCCGTCGGTGGTCGCCTGGCTGCCCATGTAGAGCATGCCTTCGACGCCGTTGATCTGCTCTTCGAGCGGGGTGGCGACGGTCTCGGCGATCACCTTCGGGTTGGCGCCGGGGTACTGGGCGCGCACCACCACCGAGGGCGGCGCGACTTCCGGGTACTCCGAGATCGGCAGCCCGCGCAGCGCGATCAGGCCGGCTATCAGCATCAATAGCGACAGCACGCCGGCAAAGATCGGCCGGTCGATGAAGAATTTTGAGAGATTCATGTTGGTTCTCCGGCGGGCGCGGGAGCGCCCTCCTCCGAAATCAGGACTTAGCGGCCTCGGCCACGCGTTCCGGTTGTTGTTGCTTGGGGTCGGCCTTGGCGTCCATCGTCACTTGCTGCGGCGCCACCAGCGCGCCCGGGCGGATGTGCTGCAGGCCGTTGACGATGACGCGGTCACCCGCCTTCAGGCCCTTGCTCACGACACGCAGGCCGTTGATGGAGGCGCCCAGCGTCACTTCGCGGTAGGCGGCCTTGCTGTCGTCGCCCACGACCATCACGAACTTCTTGTTCTGGTCGGTGCCGATGGCGCGTTCGCTCACCAGCAGCGCGCTGTCGCTGCGCGCCTGGCCCATGCGGATGCGGGCGAACTGGCCGGGGATGAGCGCGCCGTCCTTGTTGTCGAACGAGGCACGCACGCGCACCGTGCCGCTCTTGGCGTCGACCTGGTTGTCGATCAGCTGCAGCTTGCCGGTGAAGGGCGTGCCGTCGAGGCCGGCGGTGCCCATCTGCACGGGAATGCTCTCGATCTGGCCGCGGGCGCTGGAGCCGGTGGGCAGTTCCTTCAGGGCACGGGTGATGACCTGCTCGTCGGCGTCGAAGCTCGCGTAGATCGGGCTCACCGACACCAGCGTGGTCAGCACCGGAGCGCCCGGACCGGCCGCCACCAGGTTGCCCACCGTCACTTCGATGCGGCCGATGCGGCCGGACACCGGCGCCCGCACCTGGGTGTAGCCCAGGTTCAGGCGCGCCGACTGCAGGGAGGCTTGCGCAGCGCGCAGGTTGGCGTCGGCTTCGCGGCCGGCGTTCACGCGCTCGTCGAATTCACGCTGGGCGATGGCCTTGTCGTCCCACAGGCGCCTGGCGCGCTCCTGCTCGCTGCGGCTGAAAGACTGGCGGGCCTGGGCGGAGGCCACCTGCGCCTCGGCGCGCTCGACCTCGGCCGCGTACGGCGCGGGGTCGATGGTCACCAGCAGGTCGCCCTGCTTCACCAGCGCGCCTTCGCGGAAGTGCACCGACTGCACGGCACCCGCGACGCGGGAGCGCACGTCGACGCGCTCGACGGCTTCGAGGCGGCCCGAGAACTCGTCCCAGGCGTTGATCTCGCTCGAAGCCACGGTCGCCACCGACACCGGCGTGGCCTGCGGCGCGGCCGGGGCGTTGTTGGCTTCGGCCTTGAAGCTGTACATGCCCACCACCGCGGCCGCCACCGCCAGCAGCGCGGTCAGGCCGGTCACGGCGGGCCACAGGCCCTTGCGGGTTGCGGAAGACAGCTTTTTCTCGTTGTTCGACATGATGGTTCGTCCTTCTCGATGACTTTTGGGATGCAACAGGCCAGCCCGGCGCTTTTCGGCACCAGGAGGCGGATTTCGGAAAAAAAGAGGCCCTCGCACGCTGCCGCGCTGGCAGCGTGTCGATCAGGCGGACGGGGTCGGCCGGCTACTAACTGGGGTGGTTGGGCGCCGTACCCTTGGGCACGGCCTTTGGCGTGGTGGCGCTGAAGAAATCACGGAAGTGCTGCTGCACCGTGGCCTCGCAGGCCACGCAAGCCGTGTTCTCGGTGTCGTACAGCGCCTTCGGCCAGTCGGTGGCGCTGGGCAGCACGCTGCTCGTGACCTCGATGCCGGCGGCGCGCAGGCGGCCCGCGAAGGTCATCGCCTCGTCGCGCATGGCGTCGTCCTGCCCCACCAGCACCAGCGCAGGCGCCAGGGCCGACAGCCGCAGCGAGCCGCTGGGCACGGCATAGGGGTGCGTGGCGTTCGAGGGGCAGCTCAGGTACTTTTCCCAGCCGCTGGCCCAGCGGCACTCGGCCGCGTCGTTGGTGGCCTTGCGCAGCGAGGCGGTGCCGGCGCACGGGTCCAGCATGGGCGACAGCAGGATCTGCCCCGCCACCGGCGGATGCGCCCGGTCGCGGGCGATCAGCGCCACGGCCGCGGCCAGGTTGCCCCCGGCTTCCTCGCCGGCCAGGTAGACCTGCGCGCCCTTGCCGCCCAGCTTGGTGCGCTGCTTGTAGAGCCATTCGAGGGCGGCATAGCCCACCTCGATCGGCTCCGGGAACGGCGACTGGGGCGCCAGCGGGTAGGCCAGCGAAACCACCACCGCCCCGGCGCCGGCGAGCAGCCGGGCCACGTTGCGGCCGTTGTCCAGGCCGCCGCACACGAAGGTGCCGCCGTGGAAATGCAGCACCAGCGGCACCACGTCGCCCTTGGCGCGCTGGCCGTACACCCGCGCGCCGACCGGCTCACGGCCGGGCAGCTCGATCGACAGATCGGCTTCCACGCCTTGTGCCGCGGCGCGCGCTGCGGCTTCGGCTGAACTGGACGATGGAACGGGTGACATGGGCGACCTCGGGGGAATGGGCGATGGTTGAAATATAAGGCGCTACATGAGGCCTTAAACAGGAAACATGGCCCCACTCTGTTTCCAAACCGACAACAATCCCGGGCGCCATGGGGAATGCCCGCATATGTGAGAATCCGCTCCCCCCGGTGTGGGCCGGGTATCCCAGAACAGGCATTCAATGGATCAAATCCAGGCCATGCGGATCTTTGTCCGCGTCGTGGAGGCAGGCACTTTCACCCGGGCCGCCGACTCGCTCGCGCTGCCCAAAGGCACCGTCACCAAGCAGATCCAGGCGCTGGAATCGCGCCTGCGGGTCAAGCTGCTCAACCGCACCACGCGCCGCGTGACGGTCACGCCCGACGGCGCAGCGTACTTCGAGCGGGCCGCGCGCCTGCTGAACGACTTCGACGACATGGAAGCCAGCATGACGAATGCGCAGGCCAACCCCACGGGGCGGCTGCGCATCGACATCGGCACCTCGGTGGCGCGGCTCATCATCCTGCCCGCGCTGGCCAGCTTCTGCGACCGCTACCCCGACATCCAGGTCGACCTGGGCGTGAGCGACCGCACGGTCGACCTGATCAGCGACAACGTCGACTGCGTGATCCGCGCGGGCGAACTCAGCGACCAGTCGCTGGTGGCGCGGCGCATCGGCACGCTGCACTTCGTCACCGTGGCGTCACCGGCGTACATCAAGCGCTACGGCATGCCGCAGCACCCGAACGACATCGAGAAGCGGCACCACGTGGTGAGCTATTTCTCGGGCACCACGCGGCGGGTGTACCCGCACGAGTTCAAGAAGGGCGACGAGCAGATCGAGCTGAACGGGCCCTACCGGGTGTCGGTGAACGAAAGCAACGCGCACATCACGGCGGTGCTGGGCGGCTTCGGCATTTCGCAGTGCATCACCTTCATGGCCGAGCCGCTGCTGGAAAGCGGCGAACTGGTCGAGGTGCTGCCCGACTGGAGCCGCGACCCGCTGCCCATCCACGTGGTCTACCCGCCCAACCGGCACCTGAGCGCGAAGGTACGGGCCTTCGTGGACTGGGCCGCGGAGCTGTTCGCGAAGAATCCGAGGCTGCAGCGGCGCTGATTGCGCCACATTTGCAGAAGATAATTCGCGCCGGGCCCTAAAACTTGGCCGTCCGATGCCGCTATTAACTGAGGTCCGATTCCGGAAAGCGTCGCGATTTCCGGTTGGAGGCACGTGCCGCGGGCCCACTGGGGGCCGCGCAGCAGCCCCGGCAGGAGCCTTGGTACGCGCCCGCAAGAACATACACACCGGCAAGCTCATGGATACAGACCAGTCGAACGGCCAAGCCGACGCGCCCGACGAAAGCACAGGCAATTTCGGACGCCGCACGCCGGCGGAAATCGGCGTTCAGCTGCGCAATCTCGTCAATCGCAGCAACAACCTCACCGTCCAGTACGCGGGCGGCCAGCTCGTGACGCAGCTGCTGGACGTCGATCTGCGCAGGCGTGTCTTCACCTTCGACTGGGGCTCGCAGCCCGAGCAGAACCGGGGCCTGCTGGCGGCGCGGCGCTGCCTGTTCCAGGCCCAGCCGGAAGGCGTGCGCATCGAGTTCTCCATCGGCACGCCGCGCGAGGTCCGCTACGAAGGCATGCCCGCATTCGAGGCCGACTTTCCCGAAGTGCTGGTCTACATGCAGCGCCGCGAGTACTTCCGCGTCGACGCGCCCATCCTCGATTCGTACACCTGCTCGGGCCGCCTGCCGCCCAAGGGCGATCCGTTCAGCTTCGAGGTGCAGGACCTGTCGATCGGCGGCGTCGGCCTGCGCACCAAGGACGAGCGCGTGGCCGAACTGCCGGTGGGCACGCGCCTGCTCGACTGCGAACTGTCGCTCGGCACGCTGGGCCAGCTCACGCTCGACATCCAGCTGGTGTCGCGGCGCGACACCACGCTGGAGAACGGCACGATCCGCTACCAGCTGGGATTCCGCTTCGTGGCCCTGCCGGCCGGCGCCGAAACCGCGCTGCAGCGGCTGATCACCCGGCTCGAGATGAAGAGCCGTTCGCTGGTGGGCTGAAGCCGGTCGGCCGGTCAGTACACCGGCTCGCAGCGCACCTCGGTGCGGACCGAATTCGCGATGAAGCACTCTTCATGCGCGCGATGGTGCATCTGGTCGATCTGCTCGCGCGTGGGCAGGTGCTCGCCCGAGAAATGCACCTCGGGCCGCAGCGTGACCACCGTCATGGCCATCTTTCCCTCGGCGTTCTTTTCCATCGTGCCGACGGCCGCGTCGAAATAGCGGTCGACCACGAACTTGCGCTTCACCGCCATCGTGAGGAACCACAGCATGTGGCAGTTCGACAGCGAGGCGACGAACATTTCCTCCGGGTCGACGGCCGAGGCGTCGGACATGGGCAGCGGCACCACGTGCGGCGACGACGACGCCGGCACCTCCGCCCCGCCGTCGAAGCGCAGCGTGTGCCGCCGGCTGTAGGTGTTGCCCAGGAAATCCTGCTCGCCTCGCTGCCAGAGGACTTCGGCTGTGTAGTGGGCCATGGGTGGCGCTCCTTGCCTGTCGGCGGTTGTCAGAGATGGATGAAGTAGCGGAACTTGGTCAGGCTGCCCTGGCTTGGCAGGGTGAGGAAGGTCTCGGCCTGCACGCCGCCGTTGGCCAGGATCACCTTCTGCGACGCGAAGTTGTCGGGGCTGGTCGTGATCTCGACGCGGCTCAGTCCCTCGCCGGCGGCCAGCGTGAGCATGGCGCCCAGCGCGCGCGTCGCGTAGCCCCTGCGCTGCTTCCATGGCACCACGCTGTAGCCGATGTGGCCCAGGCAGTAGACCGGCAAGGCGATGGTGCCGGGCTGCCAGCGCAGGTCGATGCTGCCGCAGAACTCGCCGTCCCACATCCAGAGCTTGTAGCCCGGCAGGCGCGGCACCCGCGAGCCGTCGGGCAGCGTGACCGGCGGGCCCTTGGCCTCGCGGTCCACCAGGTTCTCGAGGAACAACGCGGCATCGGCCTCGATGGCCGCGCGCTCCTCGGCGCCCGATTCGGGCCGCGACTCGTCGCGCGCCCAGCCCCGGTTCAGGGCCGACGCATAGCTGGCCAGGTACGGCTTCGCGGGCCAGACGAGCTCCATCGGCCGCGGCTCGGTGATGGATCTTGGCCAGTACCGCGGCACGCGCCTCAGGCCCCCATCAGCCTGACGATCAGCGGCACCAGCAACGCCGTCGCGATGCCGTTGAGCCCCATGGCCAGCGCCGAAAACGCGCCCGCCGTCTCGTTCACCTGGATGGCCCGCGCCGTGCCGATGCCGTGCGCCGCCATGCCGACCGCGAAGCCGCGCACCGCGGGCTCGCGGATGCGCAGCAGGTTCAGGAGCCCGGTGGCCATGATGGCGCCGGAGATGCCCGCAATGGCAGCAGCCACGGCGGCCAGCGACGGCAGGCCGCCGATCTTCTCGGCCACGCCCATCGCGATGGGCATGGTGGCCGACTTGGGCGCCAGCGACATCATCAGCTCGTGCGAACCGCCCAACGCCCACGCGATGCCGATGGCCGAAACAATGGCAGCGACCGAGCCCACGAGCAGCGCCACCCCGATGGGCAGCCACAGCCTGCGCAGCCGGCTCACCTGCCCGTAGAGCGGCACCGCCAGCGCCACCGTGGCCGGGCCGATGAGGAAGTGCACGAACTTCGCGCCCTCGAAATACGTGTCGTAGGGCGTGCGGGTGAGCAGCAGCACGGAGACGATGACGATCACCGATATCAGCACCGGGTTGACCACCGGATTGCGCCCGCTGCGCGTGTGCAGCCACAGCGCGCCCAGGTACGCCAGCAGCGTCAGCGACAGCCACAGCAGCGGCGACTGCGCGAGGAAGACCCAGATTTCGGACAGCCTGGCAGGTGCGCTCATTCCGCATCCTTGCCGGTGATGCGGATCATCCAGCGGAAGGTGAGCGCGGTGACCGTCATGGTGAAGGCCGCGCCCACGATGCCTGCCGCGAGGAACGGCAGCCACTCGCGCCCCACCCGCTCGAAGTGCAGCATGACGCCGGCCACCGCAGGGATGAAGAGCAGCATCAGGTTGCGCAGCAGATGGCCCGCGGTGTCGCCCAGCGACTGCGGCACGCGGCCGCGCACCAGCAGGCCGACGAACAGCAGCACCATGCCGATCAGCGGCCCCGGGATCGGCAGGTTGAGCCACTGCACGAGCAGTTCGCCGGCGAGTTGGCAAAGAAAGAGCGTGGTGATGGCGTAGAGCATGGTTCTTTTCGGGTGTCGGCTCAGCACGGATGTTCGGGGGAGCGTGCAGCGCTTGTCCACCCCTGCTTCAGGGCTTGCTGGCTCGCGGGCGGCAGCACGCCCAGCCGCACGTGGCCCGGCAGGCCGAACGAAGCGCAGTCGCGCAGCTTGATGCCCTGCGCGCGCAGTGCCGTGGCGACACGGGGATACGGCTCGTCGGTGCGGGCGCAGAAGAAGTTCGCGTCGCCGGGCAGGCACTCCCAGCCGAGGGACACGCACACGGCGCGCTGCCGCGCTTTCCATTCGCGAAGGGTGTCCAGGCTTTGCGCGAGCCAGTGCCGGGCTCCATTGCCGGTCCATGCCTCCAGCAGCGCCACGCCATGCGTGCCCAGAGGCCACGAGGGCGCCAGCAGTTCGAGGCGCTCCATCAATGGAGAGCCGACGGCGTCGAGGGGCGCAATGGCATAGGCGGCGCGGATGCCGGTGAGGCCCATGGCCTTGTTCGGCGTCCACATCTGCCAGACGCGGTCGCGTTGCGCCGCGCCCAGCGAAGGACGGCCTTCGAGGCGCAACGGCTCGTAGGCCATGTCGAGCACGCAAGGCCCGCCCTCGCCCTGCGCATGCGCCACCAGGTCGGCCTGCGGCTGCCCGAGCGGGCTCGACGGTTCGCAGCACCAGCGCAATCCGGCTGCGTCGAAAGGCGCCGGCGCGCGCAGCACCTGCAGGCCCCAGGCCCGCGCGGCGCGCTCGTAGTCGCCGTAGCTGTGGGCCGGCAGCCAGGCCGTGCGGGCGCCGCCCTGCGCGACGGCGGCGCTGATGCGGTGGATGAATTCGCTAGCGCTGGCCGCGATCACGATGCGCTCCGGCGCCACGCCGTGCAAGTCCGCGAGCCGGTCGCGCAAGGCGGTGTAGCGCGGGTCCGGGTAATGCGCAGCGTCGGCGTCGCGCAGCGCGGCCAGAACGGCCGGGCACGCGCCCACCGCATTGCCGTTGGTCGAGAAGTCGTGCGGCGCCGCGCCCGATGCGTCGGGGCCGCCATGGATAAGGCCGTGCGTCATTCGCGCATCACCCCATCACCGCGACGATGACCGCCGAAGCGCACACAGCCCACGCCACCACCGCACTTGCGCCCAATTGCGCGGCACGCCGGGTGTCGGCCGCGGCGACAGCGCGCCCTTCGGCATTGAGCGCATACACGCCGGGCTTGGCCAGCCGAACGCCGAGCAGCAAGGCCATCGCCGCCATCGGCCAGCCGCTGTTGGGCGACGGCGTGCGCCGAGCCTCTTCAGGCAACCCGGCCGGCCAGCGCCAGGCGGCCAGTGCGAGCAGCAATGCCGTGATGCGCGCGGGCACCCAGGAGAGCACGTCGTCCGCGCGCGCGGCCCATTTGCCGAACCATGTCCAGTCGCGCTTGCCGCGTTCGCCGCGGTAGCCCCACATTGCGTCCGCCGTGTTGGCGAAACGGTAGACCGCGGCGCCCGGCAGGCCGAACAGCAAGAACCAGAACACCGGGGCCACCAGCGAGTCGTTGAGGTTCTCGGCGAGCGACTCGATGGCGCTCTCGCGCACTTCGCGCTCGCCGAGCCCGGCCACGTCGCGGCTCACCAGCCGCGCGAGCTGCGCGCGGCCCGCGTCGAGCGACACGGCCAGCGCGTCCTCGACGGCCAGCACCTCGTCGCGCAGCATGCGCCAGGCGAACAGCGGCTTGAACAGCAGGCCCAGCAGCACGGCCACCGCCCATGCGGGCAGCCACTGCACGATCGCGCCCTGCAAGGCCGAGGCCACGCCCCAGACGGCCATCGCGCCGATGCACCAGGTCAGCGCGCCGATGAGGAAGGCCGGCAGGTCGACCGGCTTCGCCCGGGGATGCAGCGGCGCGACGCTCGATCCGATCCAGCCGAGGTAGTTGCCCATCCACACCACGGGATGCAGGTAGGCGCGCGGCTCGCCGAGCCAGCGGTCGATGGCCAGCGCGATCCACAGCGCGCCGACGAGGGCGAGGGAATAAGACAGGAGCGAATCGTCAGCAGGCATGGGAGCCGCCATTCTCGCGAATCAGGCGGCCGCCCTGCCGCGCCGCCACTGCGCCAGCGCGCCGAGCGCGACCAGCAATGCGGCGCCGAACACGACCCACAGGCGCAGGACAACGGATTCGGCCTTGGGCGCCGGGGGCGTATCGGGCGTGGGTTCGAGCCTGAGGCCACTCACGGGTTGCGCGCCGTCGGCCACGGGCTCGGCCGCAGCGACCTTGGCGGGTGCAGGCACCGGCGGGGCCGCGACCACCGGCACGACCGGCGCGGCCTGCGCGACGGGCGCTGCCGGCGCGGCAAGCTGCTGCCGCACGAACCGCTGCACGCCGTCGTTCCGCTCGCGCAGGCCCGTGGCCCGCGCCGCCTCGGCATACGCACGCACAAGTTCCCGGCGCGTGGCTGCGTCCGGCTTCCAGTAGTCCAGCCGCACCGCGTCGAGCATGCGCTCCAGCGTCTGCGCGAACGCCGCGCGGTTGTCGCCTTCGAGCCATTCGCGTGTGCCCAGCCTGTATCTGTCGCGCACGTACACGTCGTGCAGCGACTGCCACTGGTCCTGCCGCACGGCGTCGGGCGCGGTGACCTGCCAGCCCCAGAGGAACTGCGCCGTCTTCAGCACCTGCAGCGTGCCGCTGTAGCCCTCGGCCTTCTGCGCGGCGATCCACTGCGGATGCAGGTAGCGCGTCTGCATCTCGCGGGCGATGGCGCCGGCGGCGGTGTCGGTGCGCACCGCCGTGCCGTCGCGCAGGTTCTGCACGTACAGCGCCGGGTCCTTGCCGGTGAGCTGCCGCACCGCCTGCGCGATGCCGCCGAGGTACTGGAAGGGATCGTCGTTGGTGAGCACGCCATAGAGATTGGAGCTGCGCGCCATCAGCGCCGCGTCCACTTGCGCCAGGTTGCCCGCATAGGCGCCGGGCCGCGCAGCGCCGTCGAGGCCCTTGCCGTAGGCGTGGCCCATGCGGTCCATGTAGAGCTGCGCCATCTGCGCGTCGCCGCCGCCGCGCTGCTGGCGCTTCCACGCATCGCTCGCGAGCGCGGCCTCTTCGAGCCCGGCGCCGTAGCTGCCCTGCTCGTTCGAGAACACGCGCGCAGTCGACCACCGCCTCGCCTCCTCCGGCGTAGCGCCTTGCGCGCGCAGCCTCGCGGCCAGCGCATCGCTGTGCTTCGCCACCGCGTTGCCGGGTTCGGGCAAGGCAGCTACCTGCCGTACCGCCTCGTCGAGCCAGCGCATCACGTTCGGGAACTGGTCGCGGTAGGAGCCGGTCACGCTGACCAGCACGTCCATGCGCGCACGCCCCAGCACCTGCGCCGGAATCACTTCGATGCCGCTCATGCGGCCCGCGTCGTCCCAGCGCGGCTTCACGCCCATCGCGTAGAAGGCCTGGCTTTCGAGCACGCCCTGATGGCGCGAAGCCTCGCCGGCCCAAAGCGTGAACGCGATCTTGCCGGGAGTCTTGCCGCCGTAGCTCTTCGCATGCTCGGCGATCCAGGCGTCCATGGCGGCCACGCCCGCCTCCCATGCCGCGCGCGTCGGCACGCGGCTCGGGTCGAAACCGTAGAGGTTGCGGCCGGTCGGCAGGCTGTCGGGGTTGCGCACCGGGTCGCCGCCATAGCTGGACTTGAGGTAGCGGCCGTCCAGTGCGGTCAGCAGGCCTTCGATTTCCTCGTTGTGCGCGAGCACTGCGTCGAGCTTGCGGGCGCGCCCGGCCAGTTCGCCCAGCTTCCGCACGTCGGCCGGCGACTTGCCCATGGCGCTCGCGGTTGCGGCGTCGCTCAGCGCAAGCTCGACCCAGCGCGCAGGCCGCGAGCCGGCCACGTTATTCGCATCGATGAGAAAGGCCTCGTCGATGTCCTCGCCCAGCGCTTCCACCAGCGGCTTGCCGAGGATCTGCAGGATCGTCATGCGGCGGCGTTCGGCATCGGGCGCCTGGCCGAAGGTGGCCAGGCCCAGCGGCTGCGCGGTCTGCGCGAGCTCGTCGAGGTACGGATGCAGCACCGCGATGAAGCCCGCGAAGTCGGCGCGGATGCGCGCGGGCGTCCATTGCAGGTCGCGGTCGTAGTGCTGCTCGGCGAATTCGGCCGTCAGTTGCCTTTCCATGGCCGTCTTCACCGGCCCGGGCGACAGGGTTTCCCAGTCGTGCATGCGCTCGTGCATGGCCTGCACGCCGGGGCGGAAACCGGCGGGCGCGAACATCGGCGTCGAATGGCTCACCATCGTCGCGCGGCCGCGCCGCTTGGCGGTGGTGGCCTCGCCGAGGTTGTCCATGATGTACGGGTACACGTTCGGCAGGTCGCCCAGCGCGAGCAGCGGATCGTCCTGCACCGACAGCCCGCGCTCCTTGCCTGCCGACCATTCGAGCGTGCCGTGCGTGCCCACATGCACCACCGCGCTCGCGCCGAACTGCGTGCGCAGCCACAGGTAGGTGGCCAGGTAGCCGTGGCTCAGCGGCACGGCCGAGCGGTGATAGACCTGCCGGGCCTTGTCGACGACCTGCGTGCCGGGCTCGAAGCGCGGCGGCTGGCGCAGCACCACGACATTGCCGAAGCGCACCCGCGGAATCACGAACGCCGGCTCACCCGCAACGGGGCGCAGCATGGTCGATTTTTCCGGCGGCCCCCAGTAGGCCTCGATGCGCCGCTGCGTCTCGGCGGGCAGCGTGCGGAACCACGCGAGATAGCGCGACAGCGGCATCGCGTCGGCCAGCCCCCTGTCGAGCAGCGGCTGCAGGGCGTCGTCCTGCCCTGTGGGGTAGTAGGCCTTCATCGTCGCCTGCACCTGCGCGATCAGCGCGTCGGCGCCCGGCAGCTCGGTGCTGTAGCCGGCGGACTTCATCGCCGCGAGCATGTTGTTCACGCTGCGCGGCACGTTGAGGAAGGACGCGCCGAAATTGGCCTCTCCCGGCGGGTAGTTGTAGACCAGCATCGCCACGCGCCGCTGCGACGCCGGCGTGCGCTGCAGCCGCAGCAGCGCGGCGGCCTTGGCGGCCACGGCGTCGATCTGCGCGGGCAGCGGCTGCAGCGTGCCCGATGCGGCGTCGCGCGCGCTCACCAGCATCGGGTCGGTCATGCCGGCCAGCTCGCTCGGGCTGTAGTAAGAGGCGATGTCGGCCTGCGCGAGACCGTCCTTGCTCTGGGCCCATTGCGCGGCGTCCATCGCCAGCGAGGGCAGCGTCTGCAGCACGGGCACGCCGATGCGTTCGAGCTCGGCCTTGCGCTCGTTGGGGTTGAAGACCAGCGAGGCATTGACGATCAGGTCGGCCACGCGCCGGTCGCCGGCATGCGTCATGCCGAAGAACAGGTCCTTCTGCTGGCGCGGGCCGTAGAACGCATAGGCGCGCAGGCCGCGCTGCTCCAGCGCGGCGATGAGCGCGTCGAGCCAGCCGGTGTCGTCGCCGGTGACGGTGGCGCTGTTGATGGCCACGGCGACGGTGCCGCTTGCGGGATCGCCGGGCAGACGGTCGAGCGCGGCGATGTCGGTTTCGATGTGCGGCCAGCCGGGGTGATAGAGGCCGGCGAGCGGCAGCGGCACCGGCGCCGGAAGCCCCGCCGAGTCGCCGGGCCTGGCCAGCGCCTGCATCGAGGCGGCAAGGTTGGCCGCTCCGGAAAAGCGCCAGTACTCGCGCAGCCGCTGCGCCCAGGCGGCATCGACGCCGCGTTCCGCCGAAAGCGGCGCGGGGGCGGAGGCCTGCCCCTTGGCGACGAGCGCGAACTCGCCCACCAGCACATAGGGCACGGCGCCGCGCGAAATCACGTCGCCGAAGCGGGCGTCGGCAGCCTGCGCCACGCTGACGTGCGGCGCATCGATGACGAGCAGCCGCGCACCTTCGAGCGCGGCCGCCAGCGTCTCGGGCGAATCCTTCGAAGCCGACACCACCTGCAGCGGCAGCCCCGCCTCGCGCGCCGCCGCCTCCAGCCGGAACACCCGCGCCGGCGACACCAGCGAGGTGCCCAGCACCACCACGCGCCCGCCCGCCGGCTGTGCATGGGCCGGCGCCAGAAGGCCCAGCGTCGCCAGGGCCCCGAACAGCCAGAAAAGAACCCGCGTCACTTCCCGCCTTGCGCAGGCACCGCGTCCGCCGGCACGTAGACCATGGTGCCGTCCTTCAGCCGCCAGGCCGTGCCGGCCTTCTCGCCGTCGCCCTGCCCCGCCGCGCCGCTGGCCTTGAAGCGCGTGAGCTTCTGGCCCTCGCGCGTGATGATCTCCATGTCGGGCTTGCCTTCGTTGCGGATGATCGTCACCTTGTCCTGCGCGAACGGGTTCATCGGGTTATTGATGACCGCGATCATCAGCATGCCGATCACCACCATGAACACGTCGATCAGGTTGATGGTCGAGAGCACCGGATCGTCGTCGTCGCTGTCCAGGCTGCTCAGGATGGAGAACTGCCGCCGACTCATGAGAGACGGTCCCGCGCGTCCAGCACCGTCACCAGTTCGCGCATGAGCCAGCGGCGGCGCACGGTGTAGACCACGAAAGTAATGGAGGCCGAAGCCAGCGCCACGATCACGCTGGCGAACGCCGGCGCCAGGCTCTGCGCCACGCCCTGCGATTCACCGGAAGCCACGGCCACCAGCGCCGGGCCCATCGGGATCATGGTGGCGATCAGCCCCAGCATCGGCGCCACGCGGCTGCACAGCCGCACGCCTTCGAGCTGCTTGAGCACGACCAGTTCCATCTGCTCCTGGCTCGCGGCGGCGTGGCGTTGCAGCACCAGCGCTCGCGACGGATCGCGGCGGCGCTGCACATACTCGATGCCGAAGGCACCGAGGCAATACACCGCATAGACGAAAGACAGCAGCACGCCGAGCGTCACCGGCCAGAGGAACAGGCGCGCAAGCTCGAAGAGAACGGTGTCGAAGGCCAGCATCAGGTCGGCTCCGTGGGAGAAGAAGGGTTGTCGAACAGGTCGGAAGCGCGGCCCCAGCTTTCATCGAACACCAGCGACGCGAGCGGTTCGCGCGTCGCCCAGCGTTCGCGCTGCAGCATCGGCTCTTCGTAGAACTGGTGCACGGGCCCCAGGCACAGCAAGGCGATGGGCTCGGCACCTTCGGGCAGGCCGAGCAGCACCGACACCTCGGCCGGATCGAACAGCGACACCCAGCCCATGCCCAGCCCTTCGGCGCGCGCCGCGAGCCAGAGGTTCTGGATGGCGCAGGAGGCCGAGGCCAGGTCCATCTGCGGCAGGGTGCGGCGGCCGAACACGTGCTTCTCGCGTCCATCGGCCAGCGTGACCGCCAGCAGCTCGGCCGCGTCGAGCAGCCCCTGCACCTTGAGCCGCATGAACTCGTCTTCACGCTCGCCGAGCGCGCGGGCCGTGAGCACGCGTTCCTGTTCGACGACGTGGTGCAGCCGCTGCCGCAAGGCTTCGCCGCGAATCCTGATGAAGCGCCAGGGCTGCATGAAACCGACGCTGGGCGCGTGGTGTGCCGCGTCGAGCAGCCGTCGCAGTACATCGGGCTCCACCTGGCCGCCGGCGAAGTGGCGCATGTCGCGGCGCTCGTGGATGGCGCGGTAGACCGCTTCTTTGTCGTTTCTGGTGAAAGCCGGGGTGGTCACGCTGCTCTTTCGGGGTGGGTGCACAGGCCACCGGGTACTCCCCTCCGCGAATGTCCCCCGGCTTCGCCTCCTCCTTTATTTCGCTGCGGGGAGCACCCGGCGCCCTGTGCACATCGGGCGCTCTGCTCATGCCGTCGGATCAACCGCTGCGTCCATCGATCACGCTGGCGGGGTGCCTTGCGCAGCGAAATAAAGGAGGAGGCCGAAGGCCGGGGGACATTCGCGGAGCAAGGCACCCCGCCGGCGTGAGCGCGCCCCACGTCAATCCTCGATCCCACGCTGCGCAGGAATCCCAGCCTTGAACGCGTGCTTCACCAGAGTCATCTCGGTCACCGTATCGGCCAACTCGATGATCTCCGGCGGACAACGGCGCCCCGTCAGCGCCACGTGCACATGCCTGGGCCGGGCACGCAAAGTCTCGAGCACGCCCTCAAGCGGCAGCCAGCCGTAGATCAGCGGATAGGTGATCTCGTCCAGCACCACGAGAAAAAACTCGCCCGACATGATCGCCGCCTTCGCCTTCTCCCAGCCGTCGCGCGCAAGCTGGCCCGAGCGCTCCAGGTCCTGGCTCTTCCAGCTGAAACCGTCGCCCAGCCCCTCGATCGGAATGCCGATCTGCTCGAACATCCGGTGCTCGCCGAATCGGGCACTCGGCACCTTCATGAACTGGTAGATCTTCACCGCCTTGCCACGGCCATGAGCGCGCAACGCGAGGCCGAAGGCCGCCGTGCTCTTGCCCTTGCCGTCGCCGGTGTTGACGATGACGATCCCTCGGCGCTCGCCCTCGGGCTTTTCGTAAGGCTTCTCGCTGGGGGGTGTTTCGATCTGCATGATTCTTCGGTTCGTGTGTGTGTTACTGCGGCAGCGCGATCCACTGGTCCGCGACGCGGTGCACGCGGATGCGGTGGTCGAACACCTGCTCCAGCGCCGCATGGGTGTCCGGGTCGCCGCAGGTGCCGTGGTGCACCACGCGGCCACGGTTCATCACCACCAGTTCGTCGGCGGCCAGCGCCATCGGCAATTCGTGCAGCACGCTGACCACGGTCTTGCCCTGGGCGACGAGGGCGCGCACGGTCTGCATCCAGTCGGCCTGGTGCGGCGGGTCGAGATTGGCGAGCGGCTCGTCCATCAGCAGCAGATCGGCCTCGACCGCGAGCGCACGCGCCAGCAGCACGCGCTGGCGCTCGCCGCCGGAGAGCTGGCCCAGCGGGCGGTCACGCCAGTCCCAGGCCTGGGTGGTGCGCAGCGCGCGCTCCACCGCGTCTCGGTCGGCCGCGCTGGGCGCTGCCAGCCAGCGCTGGTGCGGCAGCCGGCCGAGCATGGCGATGTCGTAGACCATCAGGTCGTCGGCGCTGCCCTCGCCCGTGCCGCTCTGGCCGAGCCAAGACAGCCGCTGCGCCCGCACGCGCGCCGGAATCTTCGCCTGCGGCTCGCCGAACAGCCGCACCTCGCCGCGATGCGCGAGCAACCCCGCCAGCGCCTTGAGCAAGGTCGACTTGCCCGCGCCGTTCGGCCCGACGATGCTGGTCCAGCGGCCGGACGCGAGCGCCAGGTCGATGCCGTGCAGCACCTCGGCGGCGCCGAGGGTGGCGCTCAGGCGGCGCGCTTCGAGCGCCGGTGCGTTGTTCATGCCACGCCCCCGCGGGCGCTGCGCCGGTGCATCAGCCAGAGCAGGTAGCTGCCGCCCAGCACCGCCGTGAGCACGCCCACTGGCAGTTCCTGCGGCGCGATCAGCCAGCGCGCCAGCAGGTCGGCCGACATCAGCAGCAAGCCGCCCATCAGCGCCGACAACAGGATGAGCCGCGCATGCGTGGTCTTGACCACCGAGCGCACCAGGTGCGGCGCCGCCAGGCCAACGAATGCGATCAGCCCGGTCTGCGCCACTGCCGCGCCGGTGGCCAGCGCAAGCACCACCACCAGCGCCGCGCGCATCGCGCCCAGCGGCAGTCCCAGGCTGCGCGCCGTGGCCTCGCCCAGCGCCAGCCCGTCGAGCACCGGCGCCAGCGCCCAGCCGAGCAGCAGGCACACCGCGCCGACCATCGCCATCACCGCGCAGGCGCTCCAGCCGACCAGCCCGGTGCTGCCGAGGATGAAGCCCTGGATGGCCTGAAGGATGTCGGCCGAAGCGATGGTGATGAGATCTTTGGCGGCGCCGAGCACCACGCCGACGATCACGCCCGCGAGCAGCAGCCGCAGCGTCTGCTGCACGCCGCGCGCGAGCAGCAGCGTGAGCATCACCGCCACCACAGCGCCGATGAAGGCCGCGCCCGTCAGCCCGAGCCGCATCACCCATTGCGTGCTGGCGGCCGAACCGCCGAACATCAGCAGCGCCAGCGCCACGCCCAGCGAGGCACCCGAGGCGCTGCCCAGCAGGTACGGGTCGGCCAGCGGATTGCGGAACAGCCCCTGCGCCACCGCGCCCGCCAGCCCGAGCAAGGCGCCGGCCAGCCAGGCGCCGAGCGTGCGCGGCAGGCGGATGTCCCACACGATCTGCAGCGCCACCGGGTCGTGCCGTGCCGACAGCAGGCTCTCGAAGCCGGTGCTGCCGATGCCCAGGCCCAGCAGCATCGCCCCCGCGCCCAGCACCAGCAGGCCGAAGCCCAGCAGCAGAACCCGCCGCAGGTGCGCCGTGTGCCTGACCGCCGCGTTCACCGACGGCCGCCCTTGTCGCCCAGGCACTGCGCCATGAGGCGCGCGGCCTCGTCCATGCGCGGGCCGGGCCGCACCAGCACGTCGGACTGCTCGGCGCTGAAGCGGCAGATGCGGCCTTCGCGCACCGCGCGGATGCCGGCCCAGCCGGGGCGCTGCTCCAGCCCCTGCGCGCTGCGCACGCTCACCATGATGAGGTCGGGATTGGCGCGCACCACGTATTCGGGGTTGAGCTTGGGAAACGGGCCGAGCGAAGCCGGCACGATGTTCTTCGCGCCGAGCCGGGTGAGCGTTTCGCCGATGAACGACGACTCGCCCGCCGCGTACGGCGCGCTGTTCACTTCGAAGTACACGCGCAGGCCCTTCGCGCTCGCGGGCAGCGACTGCGCGGCGGCCGACACGCTGGCGTCGATCACGCGCCAGACCCTGGGTGCCTCGTGCGTGCCCAGCACCTGGTCGAGCTTGTCGAGCACGCGCCGCACGTCGGCATGGCTCTTGGGCTCGAGCACCAGCACCTTCACGCCCAGCGCCTCGAGCCGCTGGGTAACGCGCGACGACTTGGCGAGCAGCACCGCGTCGGGCTTGAGCGCGACGATGGCCTCGACGTTCGGGTCGAGCCCGCCGCCGACCTGCGGCAGCGCCTTCACCTGCTCGGGCGAATTGGAATAGCGGTCGATGCCCACCAGCCGGTCGCAGGCGCCGAGCGCGCAGACCGATTCGGTGAGCGAGGGCAGCAGCGTGACGATGCGCCGCGGCGGCTCGCGCAGGCTCACGGTCACGCCGCGCTCGTCGACCACGTCGAGTGCGTGCGCCGCCAGCGCGAACAGCGCCAGGCCGAATGCGGCCAGCGGAATTCGGATCTTCCTCGCGCTCATGCGGCGGGGACCTTCAGGCTCAGCGGCAGGCCGGCCGCCATGAGCGTCACGCGGTGGCAGGCGGCGGCTACGTCCTGGTTCAGGCGGCCCAGCGCATCGACGAATGCGCGCGTCTCGCGGCCCAGCGGAATCACGCCGAGGCCGATCTCGTTGCCCACCAGCACCACCGGGCCGCGCGCCTCGCGCAACGCGACCATGAGCATGCCCATGTGCGTGGACGGCGTGCGCGTGGGAGGGCGGGCATCTCCGGCGGGCATCGGCATCAGCAGGTTGGTGAGCCAGAGCGTGAGGCAATCGACGACCACCAGCGTGTCGGGCGTGCTCTGCGTGACCACGGCACGCGCGAGCTCGATCGGTTCCTCGATGGTGCGCATGCCGGGAACGCGCTCGGCACGGTCGGCCTGGTGGCGCACGATGCGCTCCTGCATCTCGTCGTCGTACGCCTGCGCGGTGGCGATCATCACGGCGCGGCGGGTGCGCGGCTCGGCGGCGAGCCAGTCGGCGGCGCGCTGCTCGGCGCGGCGCGACTTGCCGCTCTTCTGGCCGCCGAGGATGAACTCGTGCTCAACAGTCGCGGGCTTGATCATGGTGGGCATGGCTTTGCAACTCGGTGGGCATGGCGCCGAAAAGTCGCGCGGTGGCTTCGGGGCTGGAAGCGAACCACGCATGGAAATAGCTGGCGCGCACAGGGCCGTGCACGTAGAGCGCCTCGCCGCCCTGCGCGCCCACGGCCTGGGTCGTGCCTGGCCGGGCGGTGCGCGCGACGGGCGCGAGCGGTGTCTCGCAGCGCGAATAGTGGAAAGTGTGACCGCGCAAGGCGTGGCAGCCGAGCTGCAACTGCTGCGGGCCGAGGCCGGCCAGCCGCTTCTGCATGGTCACCCTGCCCGGCAGCAGGCCCCACAGGCGATGCACGTTGCCGGCCTCCGCGTCTTCATGCGTGGCCAGCTCTTCGAACAGCGCCATCATGCCGCCGCACTCGGCCCATACGGGCTTGCCGGCCGCCACGTGGGCCGCCAGCGCGGCGCGCATCGGTTCGCAGCGCGACAGCGCCTCGGCGTGCAGCTCCGGGTAGCCGCCGGGCAGCCAGACCGCATCGCAAGCGGGCAAGGCGTCGCCCGCGAGCGGCGAGAAGAAGGAAAGGCGCGCCCCCAGTGCGGTGAGCACGTCGAGGTTCGCGGGGTAGATGAAAGAGAAGGCGGCATCGCGTGCGATGGCGATGGTGCGGCCGGCCAGCAGCGGCTGCATGTTCGCGACAGGCGGTGCGGCATCGAAGCGCACCTGCGGCAGTTGCGCGATGTCCATCTGCCCCAGTGGCGTGCCGGCCAGCACGTCGGCCACGGCGTCGAGGCGCGCCATCGCGTCGCCCAGTTCGTCCGCCACCACAAGCCCCAGGTGCCGCTCCGGCAGCGTGAAGCCCGCGTCGCGCGGCAAGGCGCCGAGCCATTGCGAAGGCTCGCGCAGCGCGTCTTTCAGCATGCCGGCATGGCGCTCGCTGCCCACGCGGTTGGCCAGCACGCCGGCCCACGGCAGGCCGGGCCGGAAGTTCTGCAGGCCGTAGGCCAGCGCGCCGAAGGTGCCGGCCATGGCATGCGCATCGATCACGGCCAGCACCGGCAGGCCGAAGCGCACGGCCAGGTCGGCCGCGCTCGGCGTGCCGTCGAACAGGCCCATCACGCCCTCGACGATCAGCAGGTCGCAGTCGGCCGCCGCCGCGCGCAGGCGCTCGCGGCAGTCGGCTTCGCCGGTCATCCAGAGGTCGAGCGAATGCACCGGCGCGCCGGTGGCCAGCGCGAGCCAGAGCGGGTCGAGGAAGTCGGGCCCGCACTTGAAGGCCCGCACCCGCCGGCCCTGCC
The DNA here is from genome assembly GCF_030208835.1 of Variovorax sp. efr-133-TYG-130. Taxonomy (NCBI): domain Bacteria; kingdom Pseudomonadati; phylum Pseudomonadota; class Betaproteobacteria; order Burkholderiales; family Comamonadaceae; genus Variovorax; species Variovorax sp. efr-133-TYG-130. The sequence goes on from NZ_JARVTD010000009.1 coordinate 55,681, forward strand.
GCGTGTGCAGCCGCGCGAGCGCGGCCGCGACCGTGGTCTTGCCCTGCCCCGAGGCCGGCGCGGCCACCAGCACCGCGGCGCAGGCGGCCGCCGCGGCACCGGCGGTGTCGCTTGCTTGCGAGGGGTTGCTTATTGCGGCGTCCACTTGAGACCGACGTACGCGGTGCGGCCGGCGGTGGCGTACAGGCGTGCGTACTGGTAGTCCTTGTTGCCCACATTGTCGACCCGCGCGATCAGGTTCAGGTCGCGCGTGAGCTGCCTGCTGGCCGACAGGTTCAGCACGGTGTAGCCGCCGAGCTTGACGCTGTTGGCGGCGTCGTCGTAGCGGCGGCTCGAGGTCTGCACCTCGGCGCCCAGCGTCCAGCCGGCGACGCGCCAGTCGGCACCAAAGGTGGCGTGGCGCTGCGCGCGGCGAGCCAGCAGGTTGTGCGTGCCGAGGTCGCGCGGGTCCTGGAAGTCGAGCGAGGTGCGCAGCGTGACGTCGCCGATGCGGTGGCCGCCCGACAGCGTGACGCCCTGGTATCGGGCGCGCGCCGTGTTCCTGTAGCAGCCGAAGGACGAGGCGCAGCCCTTGGCCGTGCCGTCGAAGCTGATCAGGTTGCGCACCTGGTTGTTGTAGACCACGATCCCGGCGTGAGAGGCGCCTTCGGTGTATTGCAGGCCCAGTTCGACGTTGCGGCTGGATTCGGGTTGCAGCGTGGCCAGGCCGTATTCGCTGAAGCGCTGGTAGAGCGTGGGCACGCGGAAGGCGGTGCCGGCCGAGGCCGTGAAGCGCAGCGACGGCGTGATGGCATAGCCGTAGGCGGCGCTGCCGGTGGTCTTGCCGCCGAATTCGCTGTCGCGGTCGTGGCGCACATGCAGCTGCAGCGAGTGCGGGCCCTGCACGAAGCCGTAGCCCAGCGACAGCGCGTCCTGCGCGCGGTCGCGCGACAGCAGCTTCGAGCTGGTGGTGGGCGCGTTGTCGAGTGCGTCCTCGCGGCGTTCCAGGGTGGCCGTCACCAGGTGCGGGCCGAAGCGGAATTCGTTCTGGAACAGGTAGCCGCGCAGGTGGGTTTCGGTGCGGTAGAACGAAGGCTGCGTCTTGTAGACCGACTGCGAATCGGTGATCTGCACGCGGGTGCTGTAGACGTCGTTCCACTTGGCCGACCAGGTGAGGCCGGCGGTGCGCAGCGTGTTGCTCGAAATGTCGTTGGCAAACAGGAACGGCAGCTTGGTCCTGTACGACACGGAGGCGTCGTAGCCGGCCTTGATGTCGCTCGCGAGCAGCGTGGCGTCGAGGCGCTGGTCGGGCGTGAGCTGGAAGCCCAGCTTCACGTTGCCCGAGGTGCTGTTGTAGCCGTCGCGGTCGGGGCTGGTGAAGCCGTCCTTGACCACGTTGCGCTTGTCGACCGGCTGCACGTTGTAGCCCTTGCTCTCTTCATGTTCGACACCGAAGGAGTAGTCGAACAGGCCCGACTTCCCGCTCACGCCGCCTTCGATCCTGCGCAGGCCGTAGCTGCCGAAGCCGATGCCCGCGTAGGGCGAGACGCCCTCCTCGCCGCGCTTGGTGAAGAGCTGGATCACGCCGCCGATGGCGTCCGAGCCGTACACCGCGGCGGCCGGGCCGCGCAGCACTTCGATGCGGTCGATCTGCGACAGCGGAATGCCCTCCCAGCCGGCGCCGCCGGTCGATTGCGAGTCGATGCGCACGCCGTCGAGGTAGACGGCCGTGAAGCGCGTTTCCGCACCTCGGATGTACAGGCTCGTCGTGTTGCCGATGCCGCCGGTGCGCGAGATCTCGATGCCGGGCAGGCGCGCCAGCACGTCGGCCACGCCGGTGGCGCCGCTGCGCTCGATGGTCTGGCGGTCGATGATCGACACGTCGCCCACCAGGTCAGACAGCGCCTGCGGCGTGCGGTTGGCCGTGACCACCGTCTCGCCGAGGGTGGGCGCCTGTTGCGCATGGGCCAGGCCGCCGAAGGCGGATGCCAGCGCCAGCGGCAGGCAGGCGAAGCGGAGACGGCGCGCGGGAGCGCGGCCACGGAAAACGGAAGCGTGGGAAATCATGAAATGTGCCGAACGAACGTCAATGCCCCGTGCCGGCTTCCCCGCCGGCACCTGGGCGCAATGGCTGCCTCGCGCACGGATTCTTTTTTTCCGTGCATGCGGCAGCCGCCTTGTTGGCCGGTATCCGGGCTGGCAGAACGCCCCTCGCCGCCTTCCCAGGCACCTGTTTCAGGGTGCCCAGTGGCTGTGTGGAGAGGGGTGACGCCTTGCGGCGTCGTCTGCTTGACCGTTGCGGGGGCAGCGCAGGCGGCTTGGGCCGGGCCCGGTACGCGCTCGAGGGCGTTCGGGGGACCTTCACTCCTGCTTCCCGTTGAACCGCGGCGCGTGAACCACGCCGCAGGCACCAACGGGCGGGATTTTAGGCCCTGTCCGACACGATTTAAGCCGAAAGTTGCGCACCGCTAACATCGCAGCAATGCGCCCGGCCTCGGTTTTCCTGAATATTCGTTCCGCGCTGCAGCGGCTTTTCGGCGTTTCGGGCTGGCAGTCGATGCTGCTCTGGTCCATTGCCGCGGGCCTGCTCGGCACGCTGGCGACCGAACTTTTCCGCGCGGCGCTCTACGGCTTCGAGCATCTGGTGCTGGGCCCCGGCGAAGGGCTGGTGGCCATGGCCAGGCACCTGCCGTGGTGGGCGCGCGTGGCCTGCCCCACGCTCGGCGGGCTGGTGGCGGGCCTGCTGCTGGTGCTTGCCAAGCGCGTGGCGGAGCGAAGCGCCACCTCCGACTACATGGAAGCGATCGTGCTCGGCGACGGACGCATTCCAGTCGCGCAGACGCTGGTGCGCAGCGCGTCGTCGCTGGTGAGCATCGGCACCGGCGGCTCCATAGGGCGCGAAGGCTCGATGGTGCAGCTTGCGGCGCTGGCGGCCTCGCAACTGGGGCGGCTGCTGCGCTTTCCGGCGGAACGGCTGCGGCTGCTGGTGGCCTGCGGCGCCGCCGCCGGCCTCACGGCCGCCTACAACGCGCCCATCGCGGGTGCCTTCTTCGTCGCCGAAATCGTGCTGGGCTCGATCGCGATGGAAAGCGTGGGGCCGATCATCATCGCGTCGGTGGTGGCGAACGTCGCGATGCGCGCGCTGCCGGGCTATCAGCCGCCTTACAAGATGCCGGCGTTCCCCGAGATCCACGGCGCGGAGGTGGTGCTGTTCTGCGTGCTCGGCGTGCTGCTGGGCTTTGCGTCGGTCGCATTCCTGCGCGCTTTGCAGGGCAGCCGCGCGCTGTTCGCCAGGTTGCCGCTCGCGCTGCCGTGGCGGCTGGCGCTGGGCGGGCTGCTGATGGGCGCCATTTCCGTACCGATGCCCGAGGTCTGGGGCAACGGCTACAGCGTGGTCAACGCGGTGCTGCACACGCCGTGGCCCTGGACGCTGATCGCGATGGTGCTGGTCGCCAAGGCGGCCGCGACCATGGCCACCGCGGGATCGGGCGCCGTGGGCGGCGTGTTCACGCCGGCGCTGTTCTTCGGCTGCATGATCGGCGCGCTGTTCGGGCTGGCGGTGCAGGCGCTGTGGCCGGCTTCCAGCTCCGCGCCTTTCGCCTATGCCATCGTCGGCATGGGCGCCTTCCTGGCGGGCGCGACGCAGGCGCCGCTGATGGCGATATTGATGATCTTCGAGATGACGCTGAGCTACCAGGTCATGCTGCCGCTGATGGCCGCGAGCGTCATCGCGTACTTCATCGCGCGCTCGGCCAATGCCGGCTCCATGTACGAAATCACGCTGCGCCGCAACGAGCAGCGCGACGCGCAACTGCGCCTGCGCGGGCTGCACGTGCGCGACCTGGTGCAGCCGGCCGAGACCGTGGTCGGCCCCGACGCGGACCGCGAGGCGATGAGCAGGCTCTTCCTGCAGCACCCCGTGAAGTACCTGTACGTGGTCGACGCCGACGGGCGCTACCTGGGCGTTGTGCCGCTGGCCGCGCTGGGCGCAGCGCCGGCCGAAACCACGGCCGGCGCCCTGCTCTCGCAGGCGATCCTGCCGATCACCGCCGACACCGGCCTGGGCGAAGCGCTGCAGCGCTTCCTGGAGCACCGTGGCGAGCGCCTGCCGGTGATAGAGAGCGCGGCCGACCCGGTGCTGCTGGGCGTGGCGGCCAAGAGCGCGCTGCTCGCCACCTATGTGCGGCTGAGCGAGTAGTTTGAAACGCCGGTGGAAGGCCGCAGAATCCAAGCCTGCACGCACCCTCGCCCAAGCACGGCGAAGGGCCCCTCCCAGGGAAACTACAATCGCCAACCATGCCCGCATCCAGCCCCATCGACCAGATCGCCGAGCGTGTCGAACGCCTGCTCGTGCGTCACGAAGAGGTGCAGCGCACCAATGAGTTGCTGCAGGAACAGGTCGATGCGCTCACGCGCGAACGCGACGCACTGAAGTCGCGGCTCGCTGCGGCCCGCACGCGCCTCGACGCGCTGCTCGAACGGCTGCCGGCTGAACCACCTCCCCAAGACCCCTCCGCATGAAGCAGATTGAAGTACAGATCATGGGCCAGAGCTATCTGCTCGGCTGCCCCGACGGCGGCGAAGCGCAGCTGCGCGAAGCCGTCGAACGCGTGGACGCTGCCATGTGCAAGATCCGCGATGCGGGAAAAGTCAAGGCCCGCGACCGCATCGCGGTGCTGGCCTCGCTGAACCTGGCCTTCGACCTGGCCGCGCAGCAGGCCACGGCCGCCGCCGCGCCCGCGGCAGTACCTCCCGCCGAGGCAGCAGGCACCGCCCCCGATACGGCGGAAACCGACCCGAAGGCCGCGCAGCTCATTCAGAGACTCGATCAAGCCCTTGCCGGCGATGGACATTTGCTCTGAATGAATTCGTCGGACACAGGCAGGGAGGCGTAAAATCCGAACTGTCTGCAGACGTGTCGGGCTTAATATTTCCTTGTTCCAATGCTCTCCGGAGCCGGGCTTGGTACATCGCTAGACGGGCGTGATCATCTCGCGTCAGATGAACCCGAAGTCTTGCTGCCCTCGCCCACCTGAACCCTGGTTCAGGATGCGGGTCCGGCACATCATCTGCAGACACCTTTTCCCGCCGCGGCCCCCTGCACCAGTTGCACGGGGCCGCTGCTTTTTGCAGAAGCACTTTCCCTTCCCTGCGCCACCGTGAACATCGCCGCCCTGCTCGACCCCCTGCTCATCGCCGAACTCGCGGCACTCGGCCTCGGCACCGGCTTTCTCGCGGGCCTGCTGGGCATCGGCGGCGGCATGATGATGGTGCCGTTCATCACGATCATCATGGGCCACCGCGGCGTGCCGGCCGACCTGGCGGTGAAGATGGCCATCGCAACCTCCATGGCCACCATCATCTTCACCTCGGTGTCCAGCGTGCGTGCGCACCACAAGCGCGGCGCGGTGCGCTGGGACATCGTGAAGCGGCTCGCGCCCGGCATCGTCATCGGCAGCCTCGCGGGCAGCCTGGGCGTGTTCGCGCTGCTCAAGGGCACGGCGCTCGCCATCGTCTTCGCGCTGTTCGTGGGCTTCTCGGCCACGCAGATGTTCCTCGACAAGAAACCCAAGCCCACGCGGCAGATGCCGGGCACGGGCGGCCAGCTCGCGGCGGGTGGCGCCATCGGCTTCATCTCGGGCCTGGTGGGCGCGGGCGGCGGCTTCATCAGCGTGCCGTTCATGACGTGGTGCAACGTGGCCATCCACAACGCCGTGGCCACGAGCGCGGCGCTGGGCTTTCCGATCGCGGTGGCCAACGTGGCGGGCTACGTGGTCAGCGGCCAATCCGTCGACGGCCTGCCGGCCGGCTCCTTCGGCTACATCTGGCTGCCGGCGCTCGCGGTGATCGCGGCGTGCAGCGTGCTCACCGCGCCGCTGGGCGCCAAGGCCGCGCACAGCCTGCCGGTGAAGAAGCTCAAGCGCGTGTTCGCGAGCATCCTGTACCTGCTGGCGGCCTACATGCTCTGGAAGGGCCTGCACGGCTGAAGACGGTGAGCTGCCGGTCCGGCAGCTCCGGCTACTGCTGCACCCGCTGCCGCCACTCGCGCGGCGAGCAACCGAACCGCTCCCTGAAGGCACGGCTGAAATGCGCCGCGTCGTTGAAGCCCCGCCCGTAGGCGATCTCCCCCACCGGGCGGCCAGCAAGGCGCGGCTCCAGGAGGTCGCGGCTGCAGGCCTCGAGCCGGCGCTCCCAGATGTACTGCGACGGCGTGAGCGGTTCGCTCTTGAACACGCGGTGGATGTGGCTCACCGACATGCCCAGCTCCGCTGCCAGCGTACCCACCGACAGCGACGGATCGGCGAGCTGCTCGTCGATGCGCCTTTTCACGCGCGCCAAGTGGTACGCCGTGAGATTGCTGAGCGCCGGCGCGCGCGCCGCAGGCAATGTCTGCAGCCCCGCCACCAGGATGTTCTGCACCCCGTGGGCCACGGCCAGCGCCGAGGCGGGCTGCAGCGTGTCGATGTCCTCCCGCAGCGTGCGGATCATGCCCAGCAGCAGGTGCCCCGCGCCTTCGCGGCCTGACACCGTGGTGGCCGTCAGCGCCTCGGTGTCGCGCAGTTCGCTGCGCAGGCGCTCGCCGGGGAGCTTCAGCACGATCTGCTCGAAGGCCTCGTCGAACAGCAGCTGGTAGGGCCGCGTGCTGTCGTACAGCGCGAAGTCGCCGGCCGACAGCACGGCGTCGCGACCGTCCTGGCGCACCACGCCGTGGCCGCGCGCCTGGATGCTCACGAGGAAGTAGTCGTCGCTCGATCTCGAGATGTGGCCCGGCGTGCGCATCACCTTCTGCGGCGCCGAGGTGACCACCGACACGTCGAGGCCCGGCAGCGTGTGCTGGCGGATGCTGCCCTCGAAATCGCCCGTGGCGCCCTCGTGCACCGGGTCGCAGCCGAGCTGCACGTAGACGTTGCAGATCATGTCGGTCCAGTAGGCGAGCCGCTGGTTGCGCGAGACGGCGTCGGTGCTGATCAACTGGGTCATCGGGGGGTTCCTCGGAAAGCCCGCGAACGGCGCGGACTGGTGCATGCAACGCTGGAACAAGAACGCGGCCAATCCTGGTCAAGCCGTTCCGGCGGCGCGAATTTACGCTTCAAGCAACCCGCATGCCACAGCGCAAACCCGGTGCGCGCGGCCTGCGGTTCGTTACTTTCATTGCACCTGGAGATTCACCATGCCGACCACCGTCCATCCCAAGCTGCGCGTCGCCGCCGTTCAGGCAGCGCCCGTGTTCCTCGACCTCGACGCCACCATCGACAAGACCATCGACCTGATGGCGCAGGCCGCGAAACAGGACGTGCAGCTCATCGCCTTTCCCGAGACCTGGATCCCCGGCTACCCATGGTGGATATGGCTCGACTCGCCGGCATGGGGCATGCAGTTCGTGCAGCGCTACCACGACAACTCCCTGGTCATCGGCTCCGCCGAGTTCGAGCGCCTGAACGCCGCGGCGCGCAAGCACAGGATCTGGCTGTCCTTCGGCTTCAGCGAGAAGTCGGCGGGCAGCCTCTACATTGCGCAGGCGCTGATCGACGACCAGGGCAACACCGTGCAGACGCGCCGCAAGCTCAAGCCCACGCACGTGGAGCGCACCGTGTTCGGCGAAGGCGACGGCGCCGACCTGCACGTGGTGGAAACGCCGATCGGCAACATCGGCTCGCTGTGCTGCTGGGAGCATCTGCAGCCGCTCAGCAAGTACGCCATGTATGCGCAGAACGAGCAGATCCACTGCGCTGCCTGGCCCAGCTTCTCGCTCTATCGCGGCGCGGCCTACGCGCTGGGCCAGGAGGTCAACAACGCGGCGAGCCAGGTGTATGCGGTCGAGGGCGGCTGCTTCGTGATCGCGCCCTGCGCCACCGTTTCCAAGGCCATGAGCGAGCTGATGTGCACCGACGCCGGCAAGCAGCAGATGCTGGGCGTGGGCGGCGGCCACGCGCGCATCTACGCGCCCGACGGTTCACCGCTGGGCACGCCGCTGGCGGAGGACGAGGAAGGCCTGGTCGTCGCCGACATCGACCTCGGCATGATCTCGCTCGCCAAGGCCGCGGCGGACCCCAGCGGCCATTACTCGCGCCCCGACGTCACGCAGCTGCTGCTGAACAAGACGCGCCGCGAGCCCATGGTGGTGCAGCTCACGCCCGAGCCCGAGGGCAGCGCGGCCGAGCCGGTCGTGGCCTGACACCGAAGGAGCCGAGCCGTGGAATCCGCCATCGCCGAACACCTGAAGTGCCCCCGCACGCGCCACCGCCGCGTGGAGGACGACTACGCCCCGCCCTACCCCGTGTGGTCGGCCCGCGCGCCCGTATCGACCACGCAGGTGGTCATGGGGTACTTCGGCGTGCAGTCGCGCGGCGCGGACATGCAGGGCCGCGCCTGCGCCGCGCTGATGAAGATCGCGCGCGACTTCGCCCTGCCCGACGGGCCGGGCCACCACGACCTCACGCACCACGTCGATGCCGACGGCTTCGACAACATGATCGCCATCGCCTACTGGCGTGATCCCGATGCGTTCAGGCGCTGGTGCGCCACGCCCGCTGTCGACGCATGGTGGCGCACCGACGAGCGGCTCACGGAAGGCCTCGGCTATTTCCGCGAGATCGCGTCGCCACGCGTGCAGCACTTCGAGACCATGTTCAACACGCCCGACCGCATGGAGGGCGTGGGCGTGGTGATGGGCGGGGTCAGCGGCGAGCTGCAGGAGCACGGCTACTGGGGATCGATGCGCGACCGCATCCCGCTCTCGCAGACCGACGCCATGGCGCCTTCAGGCACGCGCGCGGTGATCGCCGGCGCGCCGGTGCCGGGACAGCGCGTGCGCATCGCCGGCCACGAGAACATCGCGATGATCCGCTCCGGCCAGGAGTGGACCGACACCACCGGCCAGGAACGCACGCTCTACCTCCAGGAGATGGAGCCCGTGCTGCGCGAAGGCATGGACTTCCTGCGCGACCAGGGCCTGGGCATCGGCTGCTACAGCAACCGCTACATGCACCACCTCGACACGCACGGCAAGCCGCTGCAGAAGTCCTTCGGCCTGAGCTACTGGCACTCGCTGGCGGACATGGAGCGCTGGGCCGAGTCGCACCCGACGCACGTCGCGATCTTCGGCAGCTTCATGCGCTACGTGCAGGCGCTGAACTTCCAGCTGCAGTTGCGCGTGTACCACGAGGTGTCGGTGCTGAAGGCCGACGAGCAGAGCTACGAGTACATCAACTGCCACGCGCGCAGCGGGCTGATGAACGGGCTGGCGCCCGCGGCATGAGACGACCTGCGGTCAGCTCGCGAACAGCGCCTTGTGCTCCGCGCGCAGCAGCGCCTTCTGCACCTTGCCCATGGTGTTGCGCGGCAGCTCCGGCACCACGAAGCAGCGCTTGGGGATCTTGAAGTTCGCGAGCTTCGACTTGAGGTCGGCCACAATGGCTTCGGCGTCGAGCGCGGCGCCGGCCTTGGGAATGACGATGGCCACGCCCACCTCGCCGAAGTCGGGGTGCGGCACGCCGACCACCGCGCTCTCGGCCACGCCGGCCATCTCGTTGATGTAGCCCTCGATCTCGGCCGGGTACACGTTGTAGCCGCCGCTGATGATCAAGTCCTTGCTGCGCCCGACGATGGTGATGTAGCCCAGGCCGTCGATCTTGCCCACGTCGCCGGTCTTGAAGAAACCGTCGGCGGTGAACTCTTCCTTCGTCTTCTCGGGCATGCGCCAGTAGCCCGAGAACACGTTGGGGCCGCTGACTTCGATGTTGCCGATCTCGTCGGTGGTGCAATCACGGCCGCTGTCGTCGCGCACGCGCAGTTGCACGCCCGGCAGCGCGAAGCCGACGGTGCCGCCGCGGCGCTCGCCCTGCTCGGGCCTGTAGGGGTTGGAGGTGAGCATGGCGGTCTCGCTCATGCCGTAGCGCTCCAGGATGGTGTGGCCGGTGCGCTCGCGCCACTCCTCGAAGGTCTCGATGAGGAGCGGCGCGGAGCCGGCGATGAACAGCCGCATGTTGCGCACCGCCTCGCGCGTGAGGCCCGGCTCCGCAAGCAGCCGCACGTACAGCGTGGGTACGCCCATGAACACCGTGGCTTCGGGCAGCTTCTGCACGACGCGCTTGGGGTCGAACCTGGAGAACCACAGCATCTTGCTGCCGTTGAGCAGCGCGCCGTGCAGCGCCACGAACAGGCCGTGCACATGGAAGATGGGCAGCGCGTGGATCAGCACGTCGCCTTCGGTCCAGCCCCAGTAGTCCTTCAGCACCTCGGCGTTCGACAGCAGGTTGCCGTGCGACAGCATCGCGCCCTTGCTGCGGCCGGTGGTGCCGCTGGTGTAGAGGATGGCGGCCATGTCGTCGGCCTTGCGGTGCGCCGGCGTGTGCCGGTCGCTGCATTGCGCCGCCACTTCGAGCAGCGTGCCGGTGCGGTCGTCGTCCAGCGTGAAGACGTGCTTCGTGCCCGCCGCGTTGGCGATGGGGCCGACCCACGGCGCGTTGCGGCTGGTGCACACCACCACCGCGGGCTCGGCGTTGCCGATGAAGTACTCGATCTCGGCGCTCTGGTAGGCGGTGTTCAGCGGCAGGAACACGTAGCCCGCGCGCAAGGTGGCGAGGTACAGCAGCATGGCCTCGACCGACTTCTCGACCTGCACGGCGATGCGCGCGCCCTTCTCGAGCTTCAGTGCATCGAGCAGGTTGGCGATCATGGCGCTGGCGCGATCGAGGTCACGCCACGAATAGAACAGGCCGTCGTCGGTCTCCACGGCAATGGCGTCGAGGTCGGCGGGAAAGGCCGCGCGCAAGGCGGCGAACAGGTTGGCGTTGGCTGGCTTCTTCATCGGGCAGGTACTTCAGAAATTCGGTTTGCGCTTGGCAAGGAAGGCGTCGATGCCTTCGCGGTGTTCGGCGGAGTCGGCATAGTCGTAGGCGGTGGCCAGCAGGCTGTGGGCCGAGGGCGCACCGGCGCGCAGCGCGGAAAAGGTCTTCTTGTGCAGGCGCGCCGCCTGCGGCGCGAGCGCGGCGATGCGCATGGCATGGTCGCGCGCGGCGGCGGCCACTTCGTTGTCTGGCAGCACGCTCAGCAGAAAGCCCGCGTCGTACAGCCGCTGGGCGCCGTGCACGCCGGCGGCCAGCAGCATGTCGCGCGCGAGCACGTCGCCGATGGCGCCATGCACCAGCGCGGCCTCGCGCGGCGCCATCGGAAAGCCGAGCTTCGCAATGGGCGCGCCGAACTTCGCGGAAGCACCCGCCAGCCGGATGTCGCAGCAGCTCGCGATCTCGATGCCCGCGCCCATGCAGGCGCCTTCGATCTGCGCGACCAGCGGCAGCGGGCAGTCGAGCATCGCCTGCAGAGCGGCCCAGACCTCGTTCTCGTGGAATTCGCGCAGGCTCGGCTCTTCGAAGCGGAACGACGGGTACTCGGAAATGTCGCCACCCGCGCAGAAAGCCCCACCCTCCCCTTGCACCACGACGCAGCGCAGGTGGCCGTCGCTTTCGCTGCTGTCGCGCAGGTCGTCGAACACGGCGCGCAGCGTGCGCCACATGGCGCGCGTCATTGCATTGAGCCGCCCCGCGTTCGAGAGCATGACGAAAGCGACTGCGCCGTCGCGGCGCAACGAGACCTGGCTGCCCCGCTGCTCGCCGATGCTCATTCGATCTTCGCGCCCGAGGCCTTCACCACCGTCGCCCATCGCTTGATTTCGGAATTCACGAAGCTGCCGTAGGCGGCGCCGGTGATGGTCGGGATCTCCGAGCCGTTCTGGGCCCAGATGTTCTTGATGTCGTCGCTTGCGAGCACTTTCTTCATTTCATCGATGATCTGCGGCTGTACCTCGGCCGGGGTGCGCCTGGGAGCCCACAGGCCGTACCAGGTGGTGACGGTGTAGTCGGGCAGGCCGACTTCGGCCGCACATGGTACGTCGGGAAATGCCGGGTTGCGCTTGCTGCCGGCCACCATCAGCGCCTTGATGCGGCCGCTCTTGATGTACTGGGCCGAGGAGCCGAGGCCGTCGAACATCAGGTCGACGTTGCCGGAGATCAGGTCGGCCAGCGCCGGGCCCGCGCCGCGGTACGGAATGTGGGTGATGAAGGTGCCCGTCTGCAGCTTGAACAGCTCGCCCGCCAGGTGGTGCGAGGTGCCCGCGCCGGCCGAGCCGTAGTTGAGCTGCCCGGGGCTGCGCTTGGCCAGCGCGATGAGCTCCTTGATGCTCGTGGCCTGCACCCGCTTCGGGTTGACCACCACCACCTGCGGCACGTTGGCCAGCAGCATCAGCGGAACGAAGTCTTTCTCGATGTCGTAGTCGAGCTTGGGGTAGACGGAAGGCGCGATCGCATGGTGGACCGCGCCCATGAAGAGCGAGTAGCCGTCCGCGGGTGCCTTCGACGCGATGCTGGCACCCAGCGTGCCGCCCGCGCCGCCGCGGTTGTCGATGATGAGCGACTGGTTCGTCAGCCGCGAGAACTGGCCCGACAGCGGCCGCGCGAACGCGTCGGTGCCGCCGCCCGCCGGGAACGGCACGACCAGCGTCACCGGCTTGCCCGGCCAGTTCTGCTGGGCGCGCGCCGCGCCGCAAAGCATGGCCGCACCGGCGGCGGCCACGCGCAGGACGTCGCGGCGTTGGAAGTTCGAATTCATTTGTCTCGTCTCCTGTCGTTGTGGATTCGCCGCCCCATGCGGCCGCCGGCGTGTCTTGCGCCGGCACTGGCACTTGCTTGCTTGCTCGCTGTTGCGCTCTTTTTCGGACTTCAGCCTTTTTTGAAGAAGAGGCTTTCGATGTCTCCCGACACTGCCACCTTGCCGTCCGCCAGCCAGGTGCGATGTTTGTCAAGCCGCTTGAGGTCGTAGAGGTAATTGACCATCAGGCCGTACGACTGCTTGTGTCCCTTGGGCGAAGGGTCCCCCGCCCAGTTCAGGCGTTCGACGCGCGCGCCATTGCCCAGGTGGAAGCGCGCCACCGGATCGGCCGGCGTGCCGTCGACCAGCGCCCGGCCCAGGTACTCGGCTGCGGCCTGCATGAGCCATTGGCGCAGCGGCGACTTGGGCTCCAGGCCGGCGGCCGCATCCACGGCGGCGAGCAGGCGCTCCGCGGTGGGCGGCATCGAACCGACGAGCCTGCCGAGCTCGGCTTCGCGCTTTTCGTCCAGCCTCGGCAGCAGCTCGGCCGCGTTCTTCGCGAGCCAGGTGCGAAAGCCCGGAATCGGCGACAGCGTGGCAAAGGTCTTCAGGCGAGGCAGCTCGTCCTGCAGGGTCTCGACCACGCGCTTGATGAGCGAGTCGCCGAAACTCACGCCGCGCAGGCCGTTCTGCGTGTTGCTGATCGAATAGAAGATGGCGGTGGTGGCCTTGGCCGGCAGCACCGGCGCGGCGGCTTCGTCGAGCAGCGGCGTGATGCCGTCGCTGATGCGGTCGACAAGTGCCACCTCGACGAAGATCAGCGGCTCGTTGGGCAGGCGCGGATGGAAGAAGCCGTAGCAGCGGCGGTCGCTGTCGTCGAGCCGGTTCTTCACGTCGGACCAGCTCTTGATGTCGTGCACTGCCTCGTAGCGGATGAGCTTCTCGATCAGCGAGGCCGGCGAGTCCCAGTCGATGCGGCGCAGCTCGAGGAAGGCCACGTCGAACCAGGTGGAGAACAGGTGCTCCAGCTCCGCGTCGAGAGCGATCAGGCGCTTGTCGGCCTTCAGGCACGGCAGCAGGTCGGCGCGCAGGTCGACCAGGAAGCGCATGCCCTCGGGCTCGACCGCGAAGCGCTGCAGCAGGCGCATGCGCGGCGACACCAACGCGCGGCGCAGGCGCAGTTCGGCCTGGCCCTCGTCGGGGGTGCCGACCGCGGCCTGGTGCTGGTCGCGGGCGGCCTTGAGCTTTTGCGCGTCGGCGGCGAAGTACTCGCTCATGAGCGCCCAGTAGTCGCGGCGCTCCTCGGCAGTGGCGGCGCGGTAGGCGTCCGCGATGGCGTGCGCGCGGCGCCCGCCCTCGACCTCGCTCACGCGCGGATCGATCACCGCCTGCAGCTCGGCCAGCACGCGGCGCAGGGCGCGCGGCGACAGGGCCTCGTCGGCCTTGCGCAGCGTGACCTGCAGGCGCTCGGCGGTGGAGCGCGCGCTGGGCTTGGGGGCGCTCCTGGACGCATTCTTTACCGTGCTCTCCGGCGCCACCGGCACCTTCGAGCCTTCACCGGACCGCAGCCGGGCCTGGAACCATTCGGTCGCACTCATCGGGGGACTCCAATGCTCGAGGGGATGCTCATGACATCACCCTGGATTTCTGATGGCGCATCACTTCGCGCAGCGCCTCGCGCTGGCGCAGCATGTGGGTGCGCATGGCGGCGTCGGCGCCTTCGCTGTCGCGTGCCTTCAGGGCCGCGAAGACGGCCAGGTGCTCCGACAGGCTCTGCTCCAGCCGGCCGGGCGCATGCAGCTGCTGCAGGCGCGCGAGCTTCAGTATCTTGCGCAGGTCGCCGATGACCTGGGCCAGCCACTTGTTGTCGGCGAGCTTGATGATCGCCTCATGGATGATGTGGTTGGTGGCGTAGTAGTCGTTGATGCGGCGCGCCTTGGCATGGCGCACCAGCCGTTCGTGCAGCGCGTCGAGTTCGTGCAGTTCGGCATCGCTCGCGTTGCGGGCGGCCTCGTAGGCACAGCGGCCTTCGAGCAGCGCGATGACCGGGAATATCTCGTCGAGGTCGCGCTCGGTCACCTCTCGCACGAAGCAGCCGCGGCGCGGCTCGTGCCGCAGCAGGCCTTCGGCGGTGAGCACCTTGAGCGCTTCGCGCAGCGGCGTGCGCGAGATGGAAAGCCGCTCGCAGAGCGCGGCCTCGTCCACGAAGCTGCCGGGCGCCAGCGTGCCGTCGAAGATCTGCTCGCGCAGCGTGGCGGCGACTTCGTCGTGCAGGGAGTTGGGGACCAGGCGCATGGGATCGGGGCCGCGTAATTTCCTGTAATTACGCGTAATTCTGAGCTTGCACGCCAGCCGGCGCAAGGCGGCGAACCCGCTGCGCGGCTGGGACTTACCCTGCGAACTTCCGGGTCAAGCGCGTGCGGCAGCCGCGGTCTTGCCGCCGCGGCCGAACCAGAACCACAGTGCGATGCCGGCGATGACCATCGGCACGCTGAGCCATTGGCCCTGGCTCAGGTTGAGCGCCCGCAGGCCGAGGAAATCGTCGGGCTCGCGGAAATACTCTGCAATGAAGCGCAGCGCGCCGTAGCCGATCAGGAACACCGCGGCCACCTGCCCCTGCTTGCGCTCCTTGCGCGCATAGATCCACATGATCGCGAACAGCAGCAGACCTTCGAGCAGGAACTGGTAGACCTGCGACGGGTGGCGCGGCAGCATCGAGCCGCTCTGCGGAAACACCATGCCCCAGGGCAGGTCGGGGCTGCTGAAGCGGCCCCAGAGTTCGCCGTTGATGAAGTTGCCCACGCGCCCGGCGGCAAGGCCGGTCGGCACGCAGGGCGCAACGAAGTCCATCACCTGCCAGAACGGCCGCGCGCGCGAGTGCGAGAACCACACCATCGCGCCGATCACGCCAAGCAGGCCGCCGTGGAAGCTCATGCCGCCCTGCCACACGTACAGAATTTCGAGCGGATGGGTGAGGTAGAACTCGGGCTTGTAGAACAGGCAGTAGCCGAGCCGCCCGCCGACGATGACGCCCATCACGCCAAGGAAAAGTATGTCCTCGATGTCCTTGCGCTGCCACGCGCCAGCGCCCACCAGCGAGCGGTACGGTTCATGGCGCAGCCGGCGCGTGCCGAGAAAATAGAACAGCGCGAAGGCGGCCAGGTAGGTCAGGCCGTACCAGTGGATGGCCACCGGCCCCAGTTGCAGGGCGATGGGATTGATCTGCGGATACATGAGCATCCGCAGATTGTGCCCCGGCCCGATGTCGGGGCCGGGACGGGGATATTCGGCCTCCAGCCGCCTTGCGTGCGTCCTTCAGGCCGGCCCCGCGCCGCGCTCCCGCACGAACGCCACGAAGCGCGCAAGCGCCGGGTTGGCGGCCTCCTCGGGCCACACCAGGCTGGTCTCGCAGGCCGGCAGCACCGGGGCATTTCGGTGCCGCGCGGCCGGGGCGAACTCTTCGGCACGCCGGTACACCACGCCCGCCCGGCGGAACTGCATGACGCTCTCCGGCACCCACGCCACGCCGATGCCGCCGGACACCAGGTTGACGATGGTCTGCATCTGGATCGCTTCCTGCCCCAGCAGCGGCGCGCGTCCGGCCGCGTGGTACAGGTCGAAGATGGCGTCGTGCAGCGAAGGCACGATGCGGCGCGGAAAGATCACCAGCGGCTCGGCCAGCACCTCCGCCAGCTGCAACTTCGCCGCGCTTGCCAGCGCGTGCCGCTCGGGCAGCGCGAGCACCAGCGGCTCCTGCGACACCACCAGCCGCGCGAGCCCCGGCGGCGCCGCGCCGGGCGAATGCAGCATCAGCCCGGCATCGATCTCGCCGCGCGCGAAGGCTTTGAGCTGCACGTCGCCGGTGGCCTCGACCAGCTCCAGCGCCACCTCTGGGCACAGCACGCGAAATTCACGCACCCAGGCCGGCAACTGCTCGAAGCCGACGGTCGAGACGAAGGCGATGCGCACTCGCCCCACCTGCCCTGCCGCCGCGGCGCGCGCCCTCGCGGGAAGCGCCTGCGCTCGCGCCAGCAGTTCGCGCACGTCGGGCAGCAGCGCCTCGCCGGCCGGGGTGAGCGCCACGCGCCGGCGGGTGCGGTCGAACAGCACCACGCCCAGCGCCTTCTCGAGTTGGGCGATGGCCTGCGTGACCGGCGGCTGCGTCATGTGCAAGCGCAGCGCGGCGCGGCCGAAATGCAGTTCTTCGGCCACGGCCACGAACTGGCGCCAGGCCCGCAGGTCGATCAGGCTTTCTTTCATATGCCAAGCATATCAATCGACAGCAAAAAACGGATTGGAACCAATCAATCAGAAGTCCGATACTTGGGCTCCCCGATCTCCCCCCACGACAGAAGAGACACCATGGACACCAAACCGATCCAGATCAATCGCCGCAGCGCCAACATCGTCGAAGGCAAGAGCCGCGCGCCCAACCGCTCCATGTTCTATGCCATGGGCTACGAGGAAGGCGACTTCAAGAAGCCGATGGTCGGCGTCGCCAACGGCCACAGCACCATCACGCCCTGCAACTCGGGCCTGCAGAAGCTGGCCGACGCGGCCATCGCGGGCATCGAGGAAGCCGGCGGCAACGCGCAGGTGTTCGGCACGCCCACCATCTCCGACGGCATGGCCATGGGCACCGAAGGCATGAAGTACTCGCTGGTGAGCCGCGAAGTCATTTCCGACTGCATCGAGACCTGCGTGGGCGGCCAGTGGATGGACGGCGTGCTGGTGGTCGGCGGCTGCGACAAGAACATGCCCGGAGGCCTGATGGGCATGCTGCGCGCCAACGTGCCGGCCATCTACGTCTACGGCGGCACCATCCTGCCGGGCCGCTACAAGGGGCAGGACCTGAACATCGTGAGCGTCTTCGAGGCCGTGGGCCAGAACGCCGCCGGCAACATGAGCGACGAAGACCTGCTCGAGATCGAGAAGCGCGCCATTCCCGGCACCGGCTCGTGCGGCGGCATGTACACCGCCAACACCATGTCGAGCGCGTTCGAGGCGCTGGGCATCTCGCTGCCCTACTCGTCGACCATGGCCAACCCGCACGACGAAAAGGCCAACTCGGCCAAGGAATCGGCCAAGGTGCTGATCGAGGCCATCAAGAAAGACCTGAAGCCGCGCGACATCGTGACCAAGAAGGCCATCGAGAACGCGGTGGCCGTGATCATGGCCACCGGCGGCTCGACCAACGCGGTGCTGCACTTCCTGGCCATCGCGCACGCGGCCGGCGTGGAATGGACCATCGACGACTTCGAGCGCATGCGCAAGAAGGTGCCGGTCATCTGCGACCTGAAGCCATCGGGCAAGTACCTCGCGGTCGACCTGCACCAGGCCGGCGGCATTCCGCAAGTGATGAAGGTGCTGCTGAAGGCAGGCCTGCTGCACGGCGACTGCATCACCATCAGCGGCCAGACCATCGAGGAAGTGCTGAAGGACGTGCCGGACGTGCCGCGCGCCGACCAGGACGTGATCCGCCCGATCGACAAGCCGATGTACGCCGAAGGCCACCTGGCCATCCTGAAGGGCAACCTGTCGCCCGAAGGCGCCGTGGCCAAGATCACCGGGCTGAAGAACCCCGTCATCACCGGCCCGGCGCGCGTGTTCGACGACGAGCAGTCGGCGCTGAAGGCCATCCTGGACGGCAAGATCAAGGCCGGCGACGTGATGGTGCTGCGCTACCTCGGCCCCAAGGGCGGCCCGGGCATGCCCGAGATGCTGGCACCCACCGGCGCACTCATCGGCGCGGGCCTCGGCGAAAGCGTGGGCCTGATCACCGACGGCCGCTTCTCCGGCGGTACCTGGGGCATGGTGGTGGGCCACGTCGCGCCGGAAGCGGCGGCGGGCGGCACCATCGCCTTCGTGAACGAGGGCGACTCGATCACCATCGACGCGCATGAACTGAAGCTCGAACTGAACGTGCCCGAAGCCGAGATCGCCAAGCGCCGCGAAGGCTGGAAGGCACCGGCACCGCGCTACACGCGCGGCGTGCAGGCGAAGTTCGCGTTCAATGCGTCGAGCGCGAGTTCGGGCGCCGTGCTGGACAAGTTCTGAAGCGGAAGCTCCGGGGCACCGGCTGTGCGCCGGGCCTCGGATGCGTCATCTGCGCTTGTTGCTGTTGGTGGGCCGCATGCCCATGTTGGTCTTCTGCCGGTCGATGCGCGCCTGCTTGCGCCTGTCTTCCCGCTCCATGATCTTGCGCTTGGTATAGCCCGACGAATCGGCCCATGCCCACCATGCAAGGGCCATGGCAAACGGCGACAGCACGATCCACCAGCTCCAGCCGGCGACCATGCCGACTTCGAGATACTTCAGGGCCAGGCCGAGCAGGCCCAAAGCCAGAAACCACATTGCGAATCCCTCGGGGTTGTATTGGCAACGCTGAGGGACGCCGTGCACGGCGGTACCTACAATCGCGTTGAGCCGAATGTAACTCAGCCCTTACGAAATAGATCCCATGACAAGAGTCTTGTTGACGGCAGCCCTCGGCCTTGGCCTGGGCGTACTCGCCGCGCCCGCCTTCGCCGACCTGGCGCTGGCCACCTCGAAGAACTGCATGAGCTGTCACGCAGTCGAACGCAAGGTGCTCGGGCCGTCGTTCAAGGACGTGGCCGCCAAGTACAAGGACGACAAGGGCGCGGTCGACAAGCTCGCCAGCAAGATCATGAAGGGCGGCTCCGGCGTGTGGGGGCCGGTGCCGATGCCTGCCAACAACCAGGTCAGCGAAGCCGACGCCAAGAAGCT
This sequence comes from Variovorax sp. efr-133-TYG-130, assembly GCF_030208835.1. NCBI lineage: Bacteria > Pseudomonadati > Pseudomonadota > Betaproteobacteria > Burkholderiales > Comamonadaceae > Variovorax > Variovorax sp. efr-133-TYG-130. The sequence goes on from NZ_JARVTD010000009.1 coordinate 74,992, forward strand.
CGCGGCCTGGGTGCTGCAGACGAAGTAACGCCAAAGGCGCCGCGGCCTCAGCCCCGCGGGTTGATGTCGGCCGGCATCACCACCGGCGACAGCGGCCGGCGCTCGATGCGGTCCTCGAGCTGGCCGATGTGCGCAGCCACCGTGTTGTCGGTCTGGTCCGAGCGCAGCCGCACCGAGGTTTCGAGCTGGTCGAGGCGCGCGAGCAGCGCGCTCTGGCGATCGGCGTTCTGCGCCATGTGCTTGTTCTCCTGTGCCTCCAGGAAATTGCGCAGCTCGGTGAAGCGTGAAGCCTCGGCCTTGTCGGCGAGATCGCGCTGGGCCTGCATTTCCTTGGTGTGGCGCTTGGTGTCGATCAACACCGAGCTGTGCAGGTACAGCACGTAGACGAGGAAGAAGGCCGCCAGCACCACGGTCAGCCCCAGCATGATCAGCCCCAGCGGCGCCGACACGGTCATGAAGCCCAGCCAAACATCGGTGGGCGCGGACAGCGTGCCCCAGTTCAGCGCGGCGAGCGCCGCGATGAGCAGCACGATGACGAAAAGAAAAGCAGATCTCACGCCCATTGGGGCCTCCTTCGGAAAGATCGAACACACCGGAAACAGCCGTGCGCGTCGAGGCGCACGGTCACTCCAATGGTTTTACCTCAGCCGGAGGCCGTCCACAGGCTCATGGGCCCACAGGGGGCCGCGTCCTACAGCAGTCAGAGCTTTTCGGCCAGCTGTTCCAGGATGGCCGGGTTCTCCAGCGTCGAGGTGTCCTGCGTGATGGCCTCGCCCTTGGCAATGCTGCGCAGCAGGCGGCGCATGATCTTGCCGCTGCGCGTCTTGGGCAGGTTGTCGCCGAAGCGGATGTCCTTGGGCTTGGCGATCGGGCCGATTTCCTTGGCGACCCAGTTGCGCAGCTCGTTGGCGATCTGCTTGGCTTCTTCGCCGGTCGGGCGGCCGCGCTTGAGCACGACGAAGGCGCACACTGCCTCGCCCGTCACGTCGTCGGGGCGGCCCACCACGGCGGCCTCGGCCACGAGGTCGGTCTTGGACACCAGCGCCGATTCGATTTCCATCGTGCCCAGGCGGTGGCCCGACACGTTCAGCACGTCGTCGATGCGGCCGGTGATGCGGAAATAGCCGCGGTCTTCGCTGCGCACCGCGCCGTCGCCGGCCAGGTAGATGGTGCCGCCCATTTCCTCGGGGAAATAGCTCTTCTTGAAGCGCTCGGGGTCGTTCCAGATGGTGCGGATCATCGAGGGCCAGGGCCGCTTGATGACCAGCATGCCGCCCGCGCCGTTCGGCAGGTCCTTGCCGGTCTCGTCGACGATGGCGGCCATGATGCCCGGCAGCGGCAGCGTGCACGAGCCCGGCACCAGCGGCGTGGCGCCAGGCAGCGGCGTGATGACGTGGCCGCCGGTTTCGGTCTGCCAGAAGGTGTCGACGATGGGGCAGCGCTCGCCGCCGATATTGCGGTGGTACCACATCCACGCCTCGGGATTGATCGGCTCGCCGACCGAACCGAGGATGCGCAGGCTGGTGAGGTCCCAGTTCTTCGGATGCACTTTCTCGTCGCCCTCGGCTGCCTTGATGAGCGAGCGGATGGCGGTGGGCGCCGTGTAGAACACGCTGACCTTGTGCTTCTCGATCATCTGCCAGAAGCGGCCTGCGTGCGGGAAGGTCGGGATGCCCTCGAACACCACCTGCGTGGCGCCGGCTGCGAGCGGGCCGTAGGCGACGTAGGTGTGGCCGGTGATCCAGCCGATGTCGGCGGTACACCAGAACACGTCTTCCGGCTTGATGTCGAAGGTCCAGTCCATCGTGAGCTTGGCCCACAGCAGGTAGCCGCCGGTGGCGTGCTGCACGCCCTTGGGCTTGCCGGTGGAGCCCGAGGTGTAGAGGATGAACAGCGGGTGCTCGGCGTTCACCGGCACGGGTGCGCACTCGGTGCTCTGCCCTTTCAGCGCCTCGTCGAAGGTCTTGTCGCGGCCTTCGACACGGGTCCACGCGGTGGGCGTGCGCTCGTACACGAACACCGTCTTGATCGACTCGCAGCCGCCCAGCGCGATGCCGTCGTCCACGATGGCCTTGAGCGGCAGCTCCTTGCCGCCGCGCAGCTGGTAGTTGGCCGTGATGACCGCCACCGCGCCCGCGTCGATGATCCGCTCCTGCAGCGCCTTGGCCGAGAAGCCGCCGAACACCACGCTGTGGGTGGCGCCGATGCGCGCGCAGGCCTGCATGGCGATGACGCCCTCGACCGTCATCGGCATGTAGATGATGACGCGGTCGCCCTTCTGGATGCCCTGCGCCTTCAGCGCGTTGGCGAACTGGCTCACGCGGGCCAGCAGCTCCTTGTAGGTGACGTTGGTGACGGTGCCGTCGTCGGCCTCGAAGACGATGGCTGTCTTGTTCTCGACCGGGGTGCCGATGTGCCGGTCGAGGCAGTTGGCGCTGGCGTTGAGTTCGCCGTCGCCGAACCATTGGTAGAACGGCGCGTTCGACTCGTCGAGCGTTTTGGTGAACGGCTTGGTCCACTGCAGGTTGCCCTTGGCCAGGCGGGTCCAGAAACCGTCGAAGTCCTGTTCGGCCTCCTTGCACAGGGCTTCGTAGGCGGCCATGCCGGAAATGCGGGCGCCTTCGGTGGCGCGGGCGTCGGGCGGGAACACTCGGTTCTCGACAAGGACGGATTCAATGTTCTTCGATGCGCTGCTCATGCTCTATGTCTCCTGGATGGATGCGGCCGTAATGTCGGCGTGCCCACTTACGGGGCACTGACGGGTCGGTGACTGCCCGATGTTAGTTCGCGGGGTTATCACGACTGCGACACGGGGACACCCCTAGAATCCCCCGTCCCAAACAACCGGCCTCCCGATGTCCGCTCCCGATCCCTTCGACCCCCGGAACCCGCCCGTACCGCGCCGCGGTTCGCCGCTTCGGCCGCTGCCCAAGCTGATTTTCGCGAGCCGCTGGCTGCAGTTGCCGCTGTACCTGGGGCTGATCGTGGCGCAGGCGGTGTACGTGGTGCATTTCCTGGTCGAGCTGCTGCACCTGGTGGAAGCCGCCTTCGGCAGCAAGGAAGCGCTGCAGGCGCTGATCACCAGCATCGGCTACAAGACCACCGCCCCGGTCGGCACGCTGAACGAGACGGTGATCATGCTGGTGGTGCTGGCGCTGATCGACGTGGTCATGATTTCCAACCTGCTGATCATGGTGATCGTGGGCGGCTACGAGACCTTCGTGAGCCGCATGGACCTCGAAGGCCACCGCGACCAGCCCGAATGGCTGAGCCACGTGAACGCATCGGTGCTCAAGGTGAAGCTGGCCACCGCCATCATCGGCATCAGCTCCATCCACCTGCTGAAGACTTTCATCAACGCCGACAACTACACCGACCGCGTGCTGATCGCCCAGACGGTGATCCACATCGCGTTCCTGTTCTCGGCCATGGCCATCGCCTACACCGACAAGCTCATGACCTCGTCGGCACCGCACGGCGACGACCGCCACTGAGCCTTTTCCCGGCTAGCCCGCGTGCGGCAGGTCCCACGCGGGCACTTCGGTGAAGCGCCCGGCCAGGAAGTCGAGCATGGTGCGCAAGGTGGCCGGCATGTGCTTGCGCGAGGCGTACACCGCGTACATGCCCACCACCTGCGGCTCGAAATCGGGAAAGAGCCGCACCAGTTCCCCCTTCTGCAGCAGCTCCGACGTGAGGTAGGTCGGCAGCATCGCGATGCCTGCTCCCGCCCGTGCCAGGTACATCAGGCTGGCTGCATCGTTGGTCGATACGTTGCCGCCCACGGCCACCGAAACCGGCTCCCCGTCCTCCTTGCGCGTGAAGTTCCACAGGCTGCGCCCGAAATAGGAATGCGTCAGGCAATTGCGCTGAGCCAGTTCTTCCACCCGCAGCGGCCTGCCCTGCTCCTTCAGGTAGCCCGGTGAAGCGCAAACCACCGAGCGGCAATCGGTGAGTCTGCGCGCGATGAGGTTGGGGTCGATTTCCGCTGCCACCCGAATCGCGAGGTCGATGCGCTCGTCCACCAGGTTCACCGACCGATCCAGTAGCACCAGGTCGACCGCCACGCCCGGATAGAGCCGCACATAGTCGGCCACCGCCCCGGCCAGCTGCGCTTGCGCGAACGACGTGCTGGCCGTGATGCGCAGCTGCCCGCGCGGGGCCTCGGCCGGGTGACGCACCGCGGCCTGCATGTCGCCCGTGAGCTCCAGCACCTGGCGGCAGCGCGGGAGCAGTTCTTCGCCCGCCGCCGTAAGGCTCAGGCGGCGTGTCGTGCGATGCAGCAGGCGAGCGCCGGTCCACTGCTCCAGCTCGGCCACGTAACGAGTGACCACCGGGCGCGACAGGTCGAGCTTGTCGGCAGCGGCGGAAAGGCTGCCCGAATCGACCACGTTGACGAACACCCGCATTGCATTCAATCGATCCATTTGCACGATTTTAGGAATAAACAAGCGCGCAAATCGAGGTATTTCTTTCGAAAGCAGAAACCTAAGATGCGGTTCATCCCATCCACTTTCTGGAGATCACCATGAGCCACATCGCCATCATCGGCGCCACCGGACGCGCCGGCAGCCAGCTTCTCGAAGAGGCGCTGCGCCGCGGCCACACCGTCACCGCCATCGCCCGCAAGGCCGGCGCCAAGCTGGCCGGCCGCGCGAACGTCAAGGCCGTCGACCTCGACGTGCTCGACGGCGCAGCCCTCGAAAAGGCCCTGGCCGGCCACGACGCCGTGTTCAGCGCCGCGCACTTCGCCACCGTGCCGCCGGCTGCCATCATCGAACCGGTCAAGCGCGCGGGCGTGAAGCGCCTGCTGGTGGTCGGCGGCGCCGGCAGCCTGTTCGCGGCGCCCGGCCTGAAGGTGATCGACACGCCCAATTTCCCAGATGCCTACCGTGCCGAAGCCTCGGCCGGCGGCGTGTTCCTCGATGCGCTGCGCAACGAGAAGGAACTCGACTGGACTTTCCTGTCGCCTTCCGCCGAGTTCGTCGAAGGCGAGCGCACCGGCAAGTTCCGCCTGGGCAAGGACGACCTGCTGGTAAGCGCCGAGGGCCGCAGCTGGATCACCTTCGCGGACTACGCGATCGCGTTCATCGACGAGCTGGAAAAGCCCGCCCACTCCCGGCAGCGCTACACCATCGGATATTGAGGCTCACCCCCAGGCTGCGCGCACTTCGTGTCGCTTCGCCAACCCCCTTCCGGGGGCGGGCCGGCCGCTTCGGGCGGCCGTGCGCGGCGGCCCCCACGAAAGAGCCGGGCCGTAACGGAGTTAGCGGCCGGTCATGTTCTCCGGCACCACCCACTCATCGAACTGCTCGGCCGTCAGGTGGCCCGAGGCGATCGCCGCTTCGCGCAGGCTGGTGCCTTCCTTGTGCGCCTTCTTGGCGATGTAGGCCGACTTGTCATAGCCGATGTGCGTGTTCAGCGCCGTCACCAGCATCAGCGAGCGCTGCACCAGCTCGGTGATGCGTTCGCGGTTCGGCTCGATGCCCACCGCGCAGTGGTCGTTGAAGCTCACCATGCCGTCGGCCAGCAGGCGCACGCTCTGCAGGAAGTTGTGCGCGACCATGGGGCGGAACACGTTCAGCTCGAAGTTGCCCGATGCGCCGCCGATGTTGATGGCCACGTCGTTGCCGAACACCTGCGCGGCCAGCATCGTGACGGCCTCGCTCTGGGTCGGGTTGACCTTGCCCGGCATGATCGACGAGCCCGGTTCGTTTTCCGGGATGCTCAGTTCGCCGATGCCGCTGCGCGGGCCGCTGGCCAGCCAGCGCACGTCGTTGGCAATCTTGTTCATGCTGGCCGCCAGCGTCTTCAGCGCGCCGTGCGCGTGCACCAGCGCGTCGACGCTGGCCATGGCTTCGAACTTGTTCGGCGCGGTCACGAACGGCAGGCCGGTGATCTTCGCCAGCTCGGCGGCCACCTGCTCCGCGTAGCCCTTTGGCGCATTGAGCCCGGTGCCGACGGCCGTGCCGCCCAGCGCCAGTTCGCTCAGGTGCGGCAGCGCGGCGCGCACGTGCGCCTCGCCATGCGCCAGTTGCGCAACATACCCAGAGAACTCCTGGCCCAGCGTGAGGGGCGTGGCGTCCTGCAGGTGGGTGCGGCCGATCTTCACGATGTCCGCGAAGTCCTTCGACTTCTGCTCCAGCGTGCCGCGCAGCTTGGCGATGGCCGGCAGCAGCTTGTGCGTGATGGCCTCCACCGCGGCCACATGCATGGCGGTCGGGAACACGTCGTTGCTCGACTGGCTGCGGTTCACGTCGTCGTTCGGGTGCACGAGCCGGCCTTCGCCGCGCTCGCCGCCGAGCAACTCGCTCGCGCGGTTGGCCAGCACCTCGTTGACGTTCATGTTGGTCTGCGTGCCCGAGCCGGTCTGCCAGACCACCAGCGGGAACTCGCCCGGGTGCTTGCCGGCGATGACTTCGTCGGCTGCCGCCACGATGGCGTTGGTCTTCTTCTCGTCCTGCAGCCCCAGCGCGTGGTTGACCACGGCCGAAGCCCGCTTCACCTGGGCCAGCGCCTTGATGATTTCGCGCGGCTGCTGCTCGCCGGAAATGTCGAAGTTCTGCAGCGAGCGCTGCGTTTGCGCGCCCCACAGCTTGTCGGCCGGCACGTCGATCGGTCCGAAGGTGTCGCGCTCGGCACGGGTCTTGGGGGAAGTCGTCATGAGAAAAAGCTCCGCATTCAAGAAAATCGCGCCGCTTTCCGGCGCGACGCAGAGTATCGCGCCAATAGGAGTAGCTCTCATCTGACGAGGCCATTGCGCCGCCGCTGACAGCTTGATACCTGCCCGCACCTTGACCTCATCATGCCGAAAAGTTATGATCTTGGTCTTCTGACGACCGGCAAGTCATGATGATGACAGCGCCGGTCAAGCCTTCACTACTCGCGGATCACCGAATCCCGTCGCGGTGCAAGGTTCCCCCGCCGGGCCCAGCCCGGCGACCCGGGCGGATCTTTCCGTCCCCATTGCCACGCCAAGCTCATCCAGGCGGCGCCCCTCGACCAGGCCCGCCGCTCTGCGAATGAAGCATCCGGCGGGCACTGGTTTCGTCGCCAAGTCGTCTTCAGTGCCTGTCGGCAGCCCATCGAATGGGCTGGGGCGTGGTCGCGTCGTCCTTTCGGGGGCGGCGATCTGTCAACCCTTCACACGAAAGGAGCCCCGACGTATGGCCAAAGGAATTCTCATCGACCATGTCTTCAAGGTGTTCGGCGACGAGCCCGAACAGGCACTGGAACTGGTCCGGCAAGGTCTGTCCAAGAAAGAAATCCTGGCCCGCACCGGCCAGTCGATCGGCGTGTTCGACGCCACTTTCGAAATCCAGGCCGGAGAAATCTTCGTCATCATGGGGCTCTCGGGTTCGGGCAAGTCGACGCTGGTGCGCCTGCTGAACCGGCTGATCGAACCGACCGCGGGCCGCATCGTGATCGACGGCGCCGACATCAACGAACACTCCGATGCACGCCTGCGCGCGCTGCGCCGCAAGGACATCAGCATGGTGTTCCAGTCGTTCGCGCTGATGCCGCACATGACGGTGCGCGAGAACACCGCGTTCGGCCTCGAGCTCTCGGGCACCGGCAAGAAGGAGCGCCTCGCGCAGGCCGACAAGGCGCTGGCGCAGGTGGGCCTGGCCGGCTGGGGCGCCAGCTACCCGGACGAGCTTTCCGGCGGCATGCAGCAGCGCGTGGGCCTGGCGCGCGCGCTGGCCTCCGACCCGTCGATCCTGCTGATGGACGAGGCCTTCTCGGCGCTCGACCCGATCATCCGCACCGAAATGCAGTCGGAGCTGCTGCGGCTGCAGCAGGAGCAGCGCCGCACCATCGTCTTCATCTCGCACGACCTCGACGAGGCCATGCGCATCGGCGACCGCATCGCGATCATGAAAGACGGCCAGGTGATCCAGGTCGGCACGCCCGACGAGATCCTGCGCAGCCCCGCCAACGACTACGTGCGCAGCTTCGTGCGCGGCGTGGATGCGGCCGCCGTGTTCAAGGCCGGCGACATCGCGCGCAAGCAGCTCACCGTGGTCAGCGAGCACCCCGAGCGCGGTGCGCGCGCGGCGCTCAAGCAGCTGGAAGACCAGGACCGCGACTTCGCCTACGTGACCAGCCCGAACAAGCGCTACCTGGGCACCGTGTCCGCCGACACCCTGCGCGCGGCGCTCGACGGCCACTCCGGCGCGCTGGGCCTGCGGCACGCGTTCCTCAATGACCTCGGCGTGATCGAAGCCGACGCACCCGTGGCCGGCCTTTTCGGGCAGGTGGGCCAGGCCCCTTGCGCGGTGCCGGTGGTGGCCGCCGACGGCCGCTTCTGCGGTGCGATCAGCAAGACGACGCTGCTGAAGTTCCTCGACCGCGACACACCGCCGATCGACCCCGCACACCAGCCGCAGCAGCAACCCGCCGCCGTGCCCGCAGCGGCAGCCGCCACGGCCTGACCGATTTCGAAGGACCTCCTGATGAACGACACCACAATGCCCTCCGAACTCGCGCCCCTGAACGACGCTGCTTCCATGCTCGCGACGCCCGCACCGGTGACGACGCCGGTCGACCCCTGGGAAGCCCTGTCCGCCGCGCCCGACCCCGCGTCGACCAGCGCCTGGCTCGACGCACCCGCGCCCGCCAATGCGGCGCACCAGCTGGCCGGCCAGGCCGACGCCGCCAGCGGCGGCTTCCAGCTGCACCGCCTGTGGGACGGCTCGCTGCCCGTCGAGGCCTGGATCAACCAGGGCCTGGGCTGGGTGGTCGAGCACTTCCGCCCCTTCTTCCAGACCGTGCGCCTGCCCATCGACAGCACGCTCAACTCGGTGCAGAGCCTGCTGACCGGCCTGCCCACGCTCGCGATGATTGCGCTGATCGGCCTGTTCGCCTGGCAGTTCGCCGGCCGCGCGCTGGCCATCGGCACCACCGTGGCGCTGCTGCTGGTGGCCATGCTGGGCATCTGGCCCGAGGCGATGGTGACGCTGTCGCTGGTTCTGACCTCGCTGGTCTTCTGCATGGTCATCGGCCTGCCGCTGGGCGTGCTGCTGGCCAGCAGCGACCGGGCGCAGCGGATCATGCGGCCGGTGCTCGACGCGATGCAGACCACGCCCGCCTTCGTGTACCTGGTGCCGGTGGTGATGCTGTTCGGCATCGGCAACGTGCCCGGGGTGATCGTCACCATCGTCTTCGCGCTGGCCCCGCTGGTGCGCCTGACCAACCTCGGCCTGCGCCAGGTGCGTCCCGACCTCATCGAGGCCGCGCGCGCCTACGGCGCCTCGCCCTGGCAGATGCTGGTGAAGGTGCAGCTGCCGCTGGCCATGCCGTCGATCATGGCGGGCATCAACCAGGCGCTGATGCTGTCGCTGTCGATGGTGGTGATCGCCTCGATGATCGCCGTGGGCGGCCTGGGCCAGATGGTGCTTCGCGGCATCGGCCGGCTCGACATGGGCCTGGCGACCGTGGGCGGCCTGGGCATCGTGCTGCTGGCGATCTCGCTGGACCGCCTGACGCAGGCCATGGGCAAGTCGCGCCGCGCCGGCGGCCGCCGCTGGTGGCACACCGGGCCGGCGGGCTTCGCGCTGCGCGTGCTGCAACGCGCCGTGGCGCCGGGCCGCAGCGCCGGCGAACCGGCACCCGCCCTGTCGGCCCAGGCGCGATGACCGGAGGACACCAACGCATGACGAAGAAAACCAGTCTCATCGCACGCGGCCTGCTGGCCCTTGCCTTCGTGGCCACCGGCATGGCGGCCCAGGCGGCCAACGACCTGCCCGGCAAGGGCGTGACCGTGCTGCCGCTCAAGAGTTCGCTCGCCGAAGAAGCCTTTCAGACGCTGCTGGTGATGCGCGCGCTCGAGAAGCTCGGCTACACCGTCGAGCCCATGAAAGACCTGGAGCCGGCCACCGAGCACCTGGCCATCGCCAACGGCGACGCCACCTTCATGGCCAACCACTGGAGCCTGCTGCACGCCGACTTCTACAAGAACAGCGGCGGCGACGCCAAGCTGTGGCGCAAGGGCGTTTACTCCGACGGCGCGGTGCAGGGCTACCTGATCGACCGCAAGACGGCCGAGCAGTACGGCATCAGCAACATCGCCCAGCTGAAGGACCCGGCCATCGCCAGGCTGTTCGACGCGGACGGCGACGGCAAGGCCGACCTGACGGGCTGCAACCCCGGCTGGGGCTGCGAACTGGCCATCGAGAACCACCTGACGGCCTACCGGCTGCGCGACACCGTCACCCACAAGCAAGGCAGCTACGCCGCGCTGATGGCCGACACCATCGCCCGCTTCAAGCAGGACAAGCCGGTGCTCTACTACACGTGGACGCCGTACTGGGTCAGCGCCGTGCTGCGCCCGGGTGCGGACGTGGTGTGGCTGCAGGTGCCGTTTTCCTCGTCGCAGGGCGACGGCGGGAACGTCGACACCCAGTTGCCGAACGGCAAGAACTACGGCTTCCAGGCCAACCAGGAACAGATCGTCGCGAACCGGGCCTTCGTCGAGAATAACCCTGCGGCGGGCAAGCTGTTCGAGGTCATGAAGCTGCCGATCAGCGACATCAACGCGCAGAACCTGCGCATGAGCCAGGGCGCCAACACGCAACAGGACGTGGAACGGCACACCGACGGGTGGATCAAGGCGCACCAGCAGCTGTTCGACGGGTGGATTGCCGAGGCTCGGGCCGCTGCGGCTCCCTAGGCAGTGGGCTGAGATAATCGGGGGGCGTTTCCACATTCCTAAAAAGCCCCCACCATGACGACCACGATCCAGCAGGCCGACCTGATCGAATCGATCAGCGCCGCGCTGCAGTACATCAGCTACTACCACCCCGCCGACTACATCGCCCACCTGGCCCGCGCCTACGAGCGCGAGCAGAGCCCCGCGGCCAAGGACGCCATCGCGCAGATCCTGACCAACAGCAAGATGAGCGCCACGGGCCAGCGCCCGATCTGCCAGGACACCGGCATCGTCAACGTGTTCCTCAAGGTGGGCATGGACGTACGCTGGGGCGGCTTCACCGGCAGCCTCGACGACGCCATCAACGAGGGCGTGCGCCGCGGCTACAACCACCCCGACAACACGCTGCGCGCCTCGGTCGTGGCCGATCCGCAGTTCGACCGCAAGAACACCAAGGACAACACGCCCGCGGTGATCTTCACGGAGATCGTTCCGGGCGACAAGCTCGAGGTCACGGTCGCGGCCAAGGGCGGCGGCAGCGAGAACAAGAGCAAGCTGGTCATGCTGAACCCCGGCGACAGCGTGGTCGACTGGGTGCTCAAGACCGTGCCCACCATGGGCGCCGGCTGGTGCCCGCCGGGCATGCTGGGCATCGGCATCGGCGGCACCGCCGAGAAGGCCGCCCTGATGGCCAAGGAGAGCCTGATGGACGACCTCGACATGCACGAGCTGCTGGCCAAGAAGAACTCCGGCGCCGAGCTCAGCAAGGTCGAGGCCCTGCGCGTCGAGCTCTACGAGAAGGTCAACGCGCTGGGCATCGGCGCGCAGGGCCTGGGCGGCCTTGCCACTGTGCTCGACGTGAAGATCCAGATGTACCCCACGCACGCGGCGAGCAAGCCCGTGGCGATGATCCCCAACTGCGCGGCCACCCGCCACGCGCACTTCACGATGGACGGCAGCGGCCCCGTGTACCTCGAGGCGCCGTCGCTCGACCTGTGGCCCGACGTGAACTGGGCCCCCGACGAGAAGAAGAGCAAGCGCGTCGAGCTCGACAAGCTCACGCCCGCCGAAGTGGCGAGCTGGAAGCCGGGCGACACGCTGCTGCTCAACGGCAAGATGCTCACCGGCCGCGACGCCGCGCACAAACGCATCCAGGGCATGCTGGCCAAGGGCGAGAAGCTGCCGGTGGACTTCACCAACCGCGTCATCTACTACGTCGGCCCGGTCGACCCGGTGGGGGACGAGGCCGTCGGCCCCGCCGGCCCCACCACCGCCACGCGCATGGACGGCTTCACCGAGATGATGCTGGCGCAGACCGGCCTGATCGCCATGATCGGCAAGGCCGAGCGCGGCCCGGTCGCCATCGAGGCCATCAAGAAGCACAAGAGCGCCTACCTCATGGCCGTGGGCGGCGCCGCCTACCTGGTCAGCAAGGCCATCAAGACCGCCAAGGTGGTCGGCTTCGAGGACCTGGGCATGGAAGCCATCTACGAATTCGACGTGGTCGACATGCCCGTGACGGTGGCGGTCGACGCCGGCGGCACCAGCGCGCACATCACCGGCCCGGCCGAGTGGCAGAAGCGCATCGCCAGCGGCGAGTTCAAGACCATCATGATGGAAGAAGCCTGAGTTGAGCCCGATAGGCGTCTTCGACAGCGGGGTCGGCGGCCTCAGCGTGCTGGACGCGCTGCGGGCCGAGTTGCCGCAAGAGAACTTCGTCTACTTCGCCGACACGGCCTACGCGCCCTACGGCGAACGCGGGGACGCCTACGTGATCGAGCGCTCGCGCGCGGTGGTCGAACAGCTGCGGCGCGAGCACGGCATCAAGGCGCTGGTGGTCGCATGCAACACGGCCACGACCGCCGCCATCCACCTCATGCGCGCCGAGCACGCCGACTTGCCGATCGTCGGGCTGGAGCCCGGCCTCAAGCCCGCCGTGGCGGCAAGCCGAACGGGGCATGTCTCGGTGATGGCCACGCGCGGCACGCTGGCCAGCGCCAAGTACGCGGCCTTGCGCGCATCGTTCGCCGGCTCGGCCGAGGTGCGATCGGTGCCCTGCGACGGGCTGGTGAAGGCCATCGAAGGCTTCGACGCGGCAGGCATCTCCGCACTGTGCGAGCGCTACATGCAAGAGGCCGGGCCTTTCGGCGACGGCCCCACGCAGGTCGACACGGTCGTGCTGGGCTGCACCCACTATCCGCTCGTGAAGGACGAACTGCGCCGGCATGCGCCGTCCTCGCTGCGTTTCATAGACACCGGGGTGCCGGTCGCGCAACAGACGCGGCGCCTGCTGGCTTCGGCAGGCCGGCTCGCGGACAACGGCCACGGCGGGCTGCGCCTGGAAAGCAGCGGCGATGTCGCCGTGCTCGAAGCCGCCGCGGCGCGCTGGCTCGGGCTTGCTGCCGGCGCGTTCACTTCAGCCTGATCGGACTTCATCATCTCCATGCGTTCCCAGATGCGCCGCGCCGCCCTCTTCCTGAGCCTTCTGCTGGCCGCGGGCCTGAGCCACGCGGCCTGCGAGAGCGGGCTGGCCGAACGCATGCACGCCAAGCTGTACCCCAAGCGCCCGCTCGACGAACGGCTGGCGGCGTGCAAGGTCTGGCCGGCCTTTCCGGGGCGCAGCATCGTTGTGCTGCCGCTGCCCCGCGAGACCACCGACAACGGCGCCAAGGTGTTCGACCTCGAGTTGCTGCTGATCCAGAGGCCCGACAACGGCAACACCGAGCGCGACGTGGTGATCGGCCGGCTTCTGCAGCCCGAGGCGCTCGACGAAGACGCCACCACGTCGATCCAGGACATCCGCATCGACACCTCGCGCTACGTGCTGGCGTCCGACGCCCGCGCCTTCGGCGTGCGCGTGCGCTACCGGGGCACCAGCGCGCCCGGCAGCCCGCTGGCCAGCGAGACGGTGCGCCTGTACGTGCAGCACGGCAAGCAATTCCGCCAGGTGCTGCAGGAGGTCGAGCTCGACCACGACAACGGGGGATGGGATTCGACCTGCACCGGTCACTTCGAGAAGCTGCGCACGATGCTGTCGGTCGGCAAGGCGACGAGCAACGGCTTTGCCGACCTGCAGCTGTCGCGCACGCTGGTGCAAAGCCGCGCGCAGCAGGAGGAAGACCAGGGGTGCGTGGAGAAGGCGCTGCCCGCGAAGTTCAGCACCGTGACGCTGCGCTACGACGGCGAGCGCTTCAAGGTGCCGAAGTCGCTGCTGCGCCAGGCACCCTGAAGTCTTTCCGGCCTCAGTGCAGGTGACGCGGACGGCGGCCGCCGCCGTGTCCACCGCCGCTGCCCCCGCTGCCGGGGCCACCCGTGCCGCGCGGGCGCTTGCCGATCTCCAAAGAGTTCACCAGGGCGTCGAAACGGTCGCTGAAGAGGCGATCGATCTCGGAGACGACCCCACCCAGCTCGGCGCCGTCGAAGTGGCGCTCCATGAGGTTCACGACGTCTTCCACCAGCAGGTCGCGCTGTACCTGCATGATGGCGGCCGGGTTGGGGCCCACGAACAGCATCAGGAAGTCGTCGCGCGACTCTTCTTCAGGGTCGCCCTCTTCCTCGTCGAAGTCGGTGTCGTAGAACGTGACCTCGATGGCCGCGCCGCGCTCCGACAGCTCGTTCAGGCCCATGCACATCTCGTCGAGCGCCTGGCGGAAGTCTTCGTCGCCCGGCACCGTCCAGCAGATCTGGAGCATGTGGTCCTTCTGCTCGAAGCGGATGCCCGGCTCTTCTTCGTAGGTGCTGGTGGCGCCGTCGGCCAGCGACTTGGCGCCAGCGTACTTCCACAGAGGCTTGAGCGCCTCCTGGATCTGGTCGAAGCTCACGTCCGCACGCAACGGCACATCGCCGTGCACATGGATCTCAAATGGAGCGTTGTAGCGAGGCATCGAATGCTCCCTTGTAAATGTGGTACCCGGAACGGGGGTCGAACCCGTATGCCCCGATTAAGGAAGCGGCGGATTTTAAGTCCGATGTGTCTACCAATTTCACCATCCGGGCGTCAGGTTGAACATCGACGATAACCCAAACAAAACAAGCCCCGGCAACGTGGGTTGGCGGGGCTTGGTGGTCGGGGTCGAATCGAGTTGAACGAGAAGGTGGAGGCGCGACCCGGAGTCGAACCGGGCTAGACGGATTTGCAATCCGTTGCATAACCGCTTTGCTATCGCGCCACGCAGAAAAACGAAATCGACCTAGCGAAAAAAAGGGAAGCTGGAGCTTCCCTTTTTCAAAACTGGAGCGGGAAAAGAGTCTCGAACTCTCGACCTCAACCTTGGCAAGGTTGCGCTCTACCAACTGAGCTATTCCCGCGTTTCGAGCCTCGAATTATATACCAATATTTCGGGGCTCCGAAAGTTTTGCGATCAATCGATCGATCAATGTTTGACGGAGCCCTCGGAAGCCGGCGCCGCCGCGCGCTGCTTGGCCAGTTCGGCCACTGCAGCAGCCGATGCGGCCACTTCTTCGTCGGACAGCGGCTCGGGCATCTTCTCCAGCGCGATCTCGAGCACCTTGTCGATCCACTTCACGGGGACGATCTCGAGGCCGTTCTTCACGTTCTCGGGAATGTCCTGCAGGTCCTTGGCGTTCTCTTCCGGGATCAGCACGGTCTTGATGCCGCCGCGCAGCGCGGCCAGCAGCTTTTCCTTCAGGCCGCCGATGGCCGTCACCTCGCCGCGCAGCGTGATCTCGCCGGTCATCGCGACATCGCTGCGCACGGGGATGCCCGTGAGCGCCGACACGAAGGCCGTCGTCATTGCAGCGCCCGCGCTCGGGCCGTCCTTGGGCGTGGCGCCGTCGGGCACGTGGATGTGGATGTCGCGCTTCTCGAACACCTCGTCCTTGATGCCGAGGCGGCGCGAGCGGCTGCGCACCACGGTGCGCGCGGCCTCGACCGATTCCTTCATCACGTCGCCCAGCGAACCCGTGCGGCTGATCACGCCCTTGCCGGGCATGGTCACGGCCTCGATCGTCAGCAGGTCGCCGCCGACTTCGGTCCACGCAAGGCCGACCACCTGGCCGACCTGGTTCTGCTTCTCGGCGAGGCCGAAGCTGTACTTGCGCACGCCCAGGAACTCGTTGAGGTTCGCGCCGTCGACCGTGACCTTCGGCTTGAGCTGCTTGAGCAACAGGCCCTTCACCACCTTGCGGCAGATCTTGGACAGCTCGCGCTCGAGCGAACGCACACCCGCTTCACGCGTGTAGTAGCGCACGATGTCGCGCACGGCCTCTTCGGTGACGAAGAGTTCTTCGTCCTTCACGCCGTTGTTCTTCATCTGCTTGGGCAGCAGGTACTTGATCGCGATGTTGGTCTTCTCGTCCTCGGTGTAGCCCGAGAGGCGGATGACTTCCATGCGGTCCAGCAGCGCCGGCGGAATGTTCATCGAGTTCGAGGTGGCGACGAACATCACGTCGCTCAGGTCGAAGTCGACTTCCACGTAGTGGTCGCCGAAAGTGTGGTTCTGCTCGGGGTCGAGCACCTCGAGCAGCGCGCTCGACGGGTCGCCACGGAAGTCCGTGCCCAGCTTGTCGATCTCGTCGAGCAGGAACAGCGGATTGCGCGTGCCGATCTTGCTCAGCCCCTGCAGCACCTTGCCCGGCAGCGCGCCGATGTAGGTACGGCGGTGGCCGCGGATCTCGGCTTCGTCGCGCATGCCGCCCAGCGCCATGCGGGTGTACTTGCGGCCGGTCGCCTTGGCGATCGACTGCCCGAGCGAGGTCTTGCCCACGCCCGGCGGGCCCACGAGGCACAGGATCGGCGCCTTGACCTTGTCCACGCGCTGCTGCACCGCGAGATATTCGAGGATGCGGTCCTTGACCTTCTCCAGGCCGTAGTGGTCGGCGTTGAGCACGGCTTCGGCATTGGCCAAGTCGTGCTTGATCTTGGTCTTCTTGCTCCAGGGCAGGCCGATCAGCACGTCGATGTAGTTGCGCACCACGGTGGCCTCGGCCGACATGGGCGACATGAGCTTGAGCTTCTTGAGCTCGCCCTCGGCCTTCTTCAGGCCTTCCTTGGACATCTTCGCGAGCTTGATCTTCTTCTCGATCTCCTCGATGTCCGCGCCCTCTTCGCCTTCGCCGAGCTCCTTCTGGATGGCCTTGACCTGCTCGTTGAGGTAGAAGTCGCGCTGGTTCTTTTCCATCTGGCGCTTCACGCGGCCGCGGATCTTCTTGTCGACGTTCAGGATGTCGACTTCGCGCTCGAGCTGGCCGAACAGGTTTTCCAGGCGGGCCTTGACGTCGTCGAGGTCCAGCACGGCCTGCTTGTTGTCGAGCTTGAGCGGCAGGTGCGCGGCGATGGTGTCCGCCAGGCGGCCCGGATCGTCGATG
Source organism: Variovorax sp. efr-133-TYG-130 (assembly GCF_030208835.1). Taxonomy (NCBI): domain Bacteria; kingdom Pseudomonadati; phylum Pseudomonadota; class Betaproteobacteria; order Burkholderiales; family Comamonadaceae; genus Variovorax; species Variovorax sp. efr-133-TYG-130. The sequence continues at coordinate 91,967 of NZ_JARVTD010000009.1, forward strand.
CTCGAGATCGAGGTCAGGATCTCGGGCGGAATCTTCTTGTTCAGCTTGACGTACTGGTCGAACTGCTGCATCACCGCGCGGCGCAGCGCCTCGACCTCGGTTCCCTTCTCGCCGCCTTCAGGCGCCTCGACGGGCGTCACGTTGGCCGAGAAATGGGTTTCGCCGTCATCGATGCGGTTCACGCGGGCGCGCTGCTGGCCTTCGACCAGCACCTTCACCGTGCCGTCGGGCAGCTTGAGCATCTGCAGGATGGTCGAGACGCAACCGACCTCGAACATGTCCTCGACCGAGGGCTCGTCCTTGGCGGCGGCCTTCTGCGCCACCAGCATGATGCGGCGCTCCGCTTCCATGGCCAGTTCGAGCGCCTTGATGCTCTTGGGGCGACCCACGAACAGCGGGATCACCATGTGGGGAAACACCACGACGTCGCGCAGCGGCAGCAGCGGCAGGTCGAGGGCTTCGGGAGGCAGAGGGGTATGGCCAGACATGCAGATCCTTCGCGTCTTTGGCTTTAAGCCTTTTTCGCAGCTTCGCGGTACACGAGCAGCGGGGGCTTGTTTTCGTCGATGGTCGATTCCTCGACCACCACCTTGTCGACATTGGTCGCGTTAGGCAATTCGAACATGGTGTCGATCAGCGACTGTTCAAGGATCGAACGCAGGCCGCGTGCACCGGTCTTGCGGGCCAGGGCCTTGCGAGCGATCGCCTTGAGCGCCGCCGGGCGGATTTCGAGGTCCACGCCCTCCATCTGCAGCAGCTTGGTGAACTGCTTCACCACGGCGTTCTTGGGCTCGGTCAGGATCTGGACCAGCGCATCCTCGCTGAGTTCCGCGAGCGACGCGACCACGGGCATGCGGCCCACGAGTTCGGGGATCAGGCCGAACTTGATCAGGTCTTCGGGCTCGACTTCGCGGAACACCTCGGTGATGCTGCGCTGCTGCTTGCTCTTGACCGACGCGCCGAAGCCGATACCCGAGGCCTCGGTGCGGTTTTCGATGACCTTTTCCAGGCCGGCGAAGGCGCCGCCGCAGATGAACAGGATGTTGGTCGTGTCGATCTGCAGGAAGTCTTGGTTCGGGTGCTTGCGCCCGCCCTGCGGCGGCACGCTGGCCATGGTGCCTTCGATGAGCTTCAGCAGGGCCTGCTGCACGCCCTCGCCCGATACGTCGCGGGTGATCGAGGGGTTGTCGGACTTGCGCGAGATCTTGTCGATTTCGTCGATGTAGACGATGCCGCGCTGGGCGCGCTCGACTTCGTAGTTGCAGCTCTGCAGCAGCTTCTGGATGATGTTCTCGACGTCTTCGCCCACGTAGCCGGCTTCGGTCAGCGTGGTGGCGTCGGCCATCACGAAGGGCACGTCGAGCATGCGAGCCAGCGTTTGCGCCAGCAGCGTCTTGCCCGAGCCCGTGGGACCGATCAGCAGGATGTTGCTCTTGTTGAGCTCGACGTCCTCGCCCTTGGCCTTTTCCTTGTGGCGCAGGCGCTTGTAGTGGTTGTAGACCGCCACCGACAGCATGCGCTTGGCCGGCTCCTGGCCGATAACGTAGTTGTCGAGGTTGGTCTTGATCTCGAGCGGCGTCGGCAGGTCGCTGCGTGCCTCGCGCGCTTCTTCACCCGCGGGCAGTTCGTCGCGGATGATCTCGTTGCAAAGGTCGATGCACTCGTCGCAGATGAAGACCGAAGGGCCCGCGATCAGCTTCTTGACCTCATGCTGGCTCTTGCCGCAGAACGAGCAATAAAGCGTTTTTTCGCTGGAGGAGCCTTTTTTTTCGGCCATGGACAGATGCCTCGTTACAGGGTAGGGACAATGATAACTAAACAAAAACGGCGTTTCCCGTAAGGAAAACGCCGTTTCTGCCATTTGTTGGCGCCACCGGCGCCGGACTTCAACCGCGCTTGGCGACGACCTGGTCGACCAGGCCGTAGTCCTTGGCCTCGTCGGCAGTGAGGAAATAGTCGCGCTCGGTATCGGCCTTGACCTTTTCCAGCGGCTGGCCGGTGCGTTCGGCCAGGATGCGGTTCATCTGGTCCTTGGTGCGCAGGATGTCGCGTGCATGGATCTCGATGTCGGTCGCCTGGCCGCGTGCGCCGCCGAGCACCTGGTGGATCATGATCTTGGAGTTGGGCAGCGAGAAGCGCTTGCCCTTCTCGCCGGCCGCCAGCAGGAAGGCGCCCATGCTGGCCGCGAAGCCCAGGCACATGGTCGACACGTCGGGCTTGATGAACTGCATGGTGTCGTAGATTGCCATGCCGGCGCTCACGCTGCCGCCCGGGGAGTTGATGTAGAACGAGATGTCCTTGTCCGGGTTCTCGCTCTCGAGGAACAGCAGCTGCGCCACCACGAGATTGGCCGTCTGGTCGTTGACCTCGCCCACCAGGAAAATGATGCGCTCCTTGAGGAGGCGCGAGTAGATGTCATAAGACCGCTCGCCGCGGCCCGATTGCTCGATGACCATCGGGACCATGCCGAGGCCTTGGATTTCCTGTGCGCTCATGAATTTGCTCTCCGGAAAGTGAAATCGTTCGCTGTTTATTAACTGTACGCCTGAGTGAAATGGGGCTCGTGCCGCAAAGCACAAGCCCCATTGGCGTAGCGGGCGAAGACGGAAATCAGCCCTGCTGCTGCGCCATCAGTTCGTCGAACGACACCGACTTTTCATTGACCTTGGCCTTGCCCAGGACGAAGTCGGTCACGTTGTTCTCGATGACCACGGCTTCGACTTCGGCCAGGCGGTTGTTGTCGCTGAAGTACCAGCGCACCACGTCGGCCGGCTTCTCGTAGCTGGCAGCCAGCTCGTCGATGTGGGCCTTGATCTGCTCGGGCTTGGCCTGCAGGTTGTTGGCACGCACCAGTTCGGCCACCACCAGGCCCAGGCGCACGCGACGCTCGGCTTGCGGGCGGAACACTTCGTCGGGGATCGGTGCCTTGTCGGCGTCCTTGATGCCGCGCTGCTTCAGTTCGGCGCGGGCGCCTTCGACCATGCGGTTCACTTCGGCTTGCACGCTGGCGTTGGGCAGGTCGAGTTCGGCGTTGGCCACCAGGGCGTCCATCACGGCGTTCTTGTTGCGTGCCAGCAGGCGGAACTTCACTTCGCGCTCGAGGTTGCGCTTGATGTCGGCGCGCAGGCCTTCCACGGTGGCTTCGGCGATGCCGAGCGACTTGGCGAGCTGTTCGTTGACTTCCGGCAGGTGCGAGGCTTCGATCTTCTTCACGGTCACGAGGAAGTCGGCTTGCTTGCCGGCCACGTCCTTGCCGTGGTAGTCGGCCGGGAACGACAGCGGGAAGGTGCGGCTGTCGCCGGACTTCATGCCACGCACGGCGTCTTCGAATTCCTTGAGCATCTGGCCTTCGCCGACGATGAACTGGAAGTCTTCGGCCTTGCCGCCCTGGAAGGGCTCGCCGTCGATCTTGCCTTCGAAGTCGACCGTCACGCGGTCGCCATCTTGCGCCACGGCGTCTTGGGCGCGCTGGGCGAAGGTGCGGCGTTGCTTGCGAAGGATGTCGAGGGTCTTGTCGATGGCGTCGTCGCCCACTTCGGCCGAGAGCTTCTCGACCTCGGCACCCGACAGGTCGTTGATCTTGACTTCAGGGAACACTTCGAAGACCGCGTCGAAGGCCAGTTCGCCTTCGGGTGCGTTTTCCTTCTCGGTGATGCGGGGCTGGCCGGCGACACGCAGCTTGGCTTCGTTCGCGGCTTGCGAGAAGGCTTCGCCGACCTTGTCGTTCATGACTTCGTAGTGCACCGAGTAGCCATAGCGCTGGGCCACGACGTTCATCGGCACCTTGCCGGGACGGAAGCCGTCCATCTTGACGGTGCGCGCGAGCTTCTTGAGGCGCGAATCGACTTCGGACTGGATGGTGCCGACCGGCAGGGTCAGCGTGATCTTGCGTTCGAGCTTCTCGAGAGTTTCAACGGTCACGGTCATGATGTCTTCCTGGTAAGGGGGCTGTGCGCGGGGCCTGCATCTTTTTATCAATACAGATCAAGGACTTACACGCGCTGGCGGGATTTATGCGGAGGCACGCGGGTGCCGCCTGCAAAACTGGGCAACCCGGGATTCTAATCCGGCGGGAAAGCGGGTTTTCACGGGGTTGAAGCGCGGGGCGATCGGCGGTCAGGTTTGGCCAATATTCGGGTCGTACAGTGACTCTCGATTCATCCTCACTCACAGGGATGCACAGGAAAATTCTCATGATCCAGCGAATGTTTGCCGCCCTCGCCCTCAGCCTTGCCGTGGCATTCGGCATGCCCTCCCTCGCGCAGGCCAGGACCGACGCGCCGGCTCCGAAAGACCCGACCATCCAGCAGATCTACGAGGCCGCCAACGGCGGCCGGATGTCCGACGCCGACGCGATGATCGCGAAGGTGCTGAAAGACCACCCCGACAGCGCGAAAGCGCATTTCGTGCACTCCGAGCTGCTCGCGGCCGAAGGCAGGCTCGACGACGCGAGAAGCGAACTCGCCAAGGCGAAGGCGCTGTCGCCCGCACTCGACTTCGCCAAACCCGAGGCCGTCGAAAGGCTCACGAACAAGCTCGACAAGCCGGCGCCGCAGGCCAGGAGCACGCCCTCCCGCGTGAGCGAGCCCGCTGCGCCGGCACCGCGCGCCGCCGAGAGCCGGACGAGTTCCGTGCCGTGGATGCCCATCGCCCTGCTGGGGCTGCTGGTCGTCGGCTACCTCGCCTTCCGGCGCCGGGTCGCGCCGCCCGCCGCACCGGCCGCCCCGTCGTACGGCCCCGGGCCGGGCATGCCCGGCATGCAGCAAGGTGCGCCGGCGGGCTATGGAAACTATGGAAACTACGGCCCGGGCGGCAACTGGACGCCCGCGCCGCCGCCCGCCGCCAGCCCCGGCATGGGCCTCGGCTCGGCCCTTGCCACGGGTGCGGCCGTGGGCGTCGGCGCGATGGTCGCGCAAGAGGCGGTTCGCCACTGGATGCACGGCAGCGACAACAACTGCGTGATCGACAACAGGGACAGTGGCACGACCCGCATCGCAGACAACGGCAACACCGAAATGGGCCGCGGCCTCTGGCCCTCGTCGACCACCCCGGAGCCCGACCGCATCGTCGACAACGACTTCGGCATCAAGGACACGAGTTCCTGGGACGACTCGAGCGGCGGCGGCAGTTTCGACAGCGGCAGCGACAGCAGCAGCGACAACGACTGGTAAAAGAGCCCGCCGAAAAGAAAAAGCCCCGTTCCTCACGAAACGGGGCTTTTTCAACTGCTCGATAGAACGGGCTACTTAGCAGAGGGCTGGTGCGCGGGGCCGGACTCGAACCGGCACGTTCTTGCGAACGTCAGGACCTAAACCTGGTGCGTCTACCAATTTCGCCACCCGCGCGATGCCAATCTTTTCAGGTGAATGCAAAAGCGGACGGGCTTTCTGCGCCACGGATTCCCGTGGGCCAAAGACCATCCGCTTGAAATCGGTCAGCTTTGTATTTTAGACGCTAATCGGCGCCGCTTTCGGCTCGCGCCTCACACGGAATGCAGCGGCGTACATCGCAGGCAACGCGAGCAGGGTCAACACCGTTGCCACGATCAGCCCGCCCATGATCGCAACCGCCATCGGCCCCCAGAAAACGCTGCGCGACAACGGGATCATCGCCAGCACCGCGGCAGCTGCCGTCAGCACGATCGGCCGCAGCCGCCGCACCGCCGACTCGACGATCGCGTCCCACGCCGGCACGCCCGCCGCGCGGTCGATCTCGATCTGGTCGATCAGGATCACCGCATTGCGCTGGATCATGCCCATCAGCGCGATCACGCCCAGCAGCGCGACGAAGCCGAACGGCCGGTTCAGCACCAGCAGCGCGCCGGCCACGCCGGCAATGCCCATCGGCCCGGTGATGAAAACCAGCAGCGAGCGGCTGAAGCTGTGCAGTTGCAGCATCAGCAGCGTGAACACCAGGAACAGCATGATCGGCACGCCAGCCACGATGGAGGCCGAGCCCTTGCTGCTTTCCTCGGCGGCGCCCGCCACCTCGATGCGATAGCCGCCCTGCCCGGCCGCGGCCCAGCCGGCCTCCAGCTCGCGCAGCTTCGGCAGCAACTGGGTGGTCACGGTCGCGCCCTGCAGGCCCTCTATGACGTCGCCCTGCACGGTGATGGCGTAGTCGCGGTTCTCGCGCCACATCACGCCCGGCTCCCAGGTGAACACCGGCTTGGCGATCTGCGCGAGCGGAATCGAGCGGCCCGAACTCGTCGGGATGTAGGCATTGCCGATGTCCGAGATGGCCTGGCGCTCGTCGGGCGCCTGGCGCAGCACGATGTCGATCAGCAGGTCGTTCTCGCGGTACTGGCCTACGGTGGTGCCGCTGAACATCGTCTTCGATGCCTGCGCGATGGCCTGGCTGGTCACGCCCAGGGCGCGGGCCTTGGCCTGGTCGACCTCGAGGCGGATCACCTTCACCGACTCGTTCCAGTTGTCGTTCACGCCGCGCATGTTGGCGTTGTCGCGCAGCACGGCCTTGACCTCGTCGGCATGGCCGCGCAGCAATGCGGGGTCCGGTCCGATCACGCGGAACTGCACCGGGTACGCCACGGGCGGCCCGTTGGGCAGCAGCTTGACGCGGCCGCGTACCTCGGGAAACTCCTGCGCCAGCAGCTGCGGCAGCTTCAGGCGCAGCGTTTCGCGCACCTTCAGGTCCTTGGCCAGCACGATGAGCTGCGACACGTTGGTCTGCGGGAACACCTGGTCCAGCGGCAGGTAGAAGCGCGGCACGCCGGAGCCGATCCAGGTGCTGACCGTGCTCACGCCGGCCTCTTCCATGAAACGCTTCTCCACGCGCCTGGCCACTTCCTCGTTCGCGGCGAACGAGGTGCCTTCTGGGAACCAGATGTCCACCAGGATCTCCGGTCGGCTCGAGTCCGGGAAGAACTGCTGCTGCACCTTGCCCATCCCGACGATGCCGAGCGCGAAGATCAGCACGGTGGCGCCGATGGTCATCCAGCGGTGCTGCACGCACCAGTTCACCGCGCGGCGGAAGGCGTTGTAGAACGGCGTGTCGAACAGCTCGTGCGGGGGCGCGTCAGGGTCGTGCGGCTTCACCTTGAGCAGCAGCGTGCCGAGGTACGGCACGAAGTACACCGAGACGATCCACGACAGCACCAGCGCGATCACCGTCACCGCGAAGATCGCGAAGGTGTACTCCCCCGTCACCGACTTCGCCAACCCGATCGGCAGGAAGCCGGCCGCCGTGATGAGCGTGCCCGTGAGCATCGGCTTGGCCGTGACGTCGTAGGCGTAGGTGGCGGCGCGCGCCTTGTCGTAGCCCTCTTCCATCTTCCGCACCATCATCTCGACCGCGATGATGGCGTCGTCCACCAGCAGCCCTAGCGCGATGATGAGCGAGCCTAGCGATATCTTGTGCAGCCCGATGCCAAAGTAGTTCATCGCCAGGAAGGTCACGGCCAGCACCAGCGGAATGGTGATCGCCACCACCAGCCCGGGACGCATGTCGATGTACCAGCCGAAGCGCCCGCCCCTGTGCAGGCCGAGCGAGATGATGCTCACGGCCAGCACGATGGCCACGGCCTCGATCAGCACGCCGACGAATTCGTTGACCGAGCTGGCGACCGACACCGGCTGGTCCTGCACCTGCGCCAGCTTCACGCCGGCCGGCAGGCGCTTGTCGATGGTGGCGGTGGTGGCCTTCAGCGCCTTGCCCAGCGCGATGATGTCGCCGCCCTTGGCCATCGACACACCGAGCGCAATCACTTCCTTGCCCTGGTGGTGCACCTTGACCGCCGGCGGATCGACGTAGCCGCGATCGATGTCCGCGATGTCGCCCAGCTTGAGCTGGCTGCCCGAGCTGCCGCGGATGGGCATGTCGCGCAGTTGGTCGACGCTGGTGAACTGGCCGGCCACGCGCACCTGCACCACGTCCTGCGGCGACGAGATGGAGCCCGCGCTCTCCACCGCGTTCTGCGAGCCGAGCTGCTGCAGCACCGCGTTGAAGTCGAGCCCGAGCTGTGCCAGGCGCTTCTGGGAGATCTCGATGTAGACCTTCTCGTCCTGCACGCCGAACTGGTCGACCTTGGCCACGTCTTTCACGCGCAGCAACTGCTGGCGCACGTCGTCGGCCATCGTCTTGAGCTCGGCGTAGCTGAAGCCTTCGCTCTCCAGCGCGTAGATCACGCCGTAGACATCGCCGAAGTCGTCATTGAAGAACGGCCCCTGCACGCCGGCCGGCAAGGTGGCGCGCATGTCGCCGATCTTCTTGCGCACCGTGTACCAGACGTTCGCCACCTCGGTGGACTTCGAGGAGTCCTTGATGTTGAAGATGATCTGCGACTCGCCCGGCTTCGAATAGCTGCGGATCTTGTCGGCGTAAGGCGCTTCCTGCAGCGTGCGCTCGAGCTTGTCGGTGACCTGCTCGGCCACCTGCTGCGCGGTGGCGCCGGGCCAGTAGGTCTTCACGACCATGGCGCGGAAGGTGAACGGCGGGTCTTCGTCCTGCCCGAGCTGGAAGTACGCGAACACGCCCAGCACCATCAGCACCACCATCAGGTAGCGCGTCAGGGGCGCGTGGTCCAGCGCCCATCTGGAGAGGTTGAAGCCGGCGGGCTTGTCGTTGGGGTTCGCCGGGCTGCCGCTCATTTGGCAGCACCGCCGGTTGCGCCTGCGGCGATCTCCTTGCCGCTCGCGGCGACGGCCGCCACGGGCTGTGCCGATGCCTTCGCACCGGCATTGGCGGCGGCCGCGGCCGCCTCCTTCGACTGGTAGATGGTGACCTTCTGCCCCGGCGAAAGCACGTGCACGCCGGCGGCCACGACCATCATGCCGGGCGTGATGCCGCTGGCGATGACGGCCTCGTTGCCGTCTGCCGTGGCCACCTGCACGGCCTGCGAGCGCACCGTCATGGTCGACTGGTCGAGCACCCACACGGCCGTGCCCTTGCCCTCCTGGCGCAGCGCGCTGGTCGGCAGCTTCATGACAGCGGTGGTGGCGTGCGCCAGCGCCTGCGGCCGTGCATAGACCGTGGCGCCGAGCGGCGGCGAGGCGGCCGCGTCGATCGCGACCTTGACCGAATACGTGCGCGTCACGGCATCGGCGCTGGCCGCCACCTCGCGCACCTGGCCCTGCAGTTCGTTGCCGCCCGACCAGCCGCGCACGGTGACCGGCGAGCCGATCTTGACGAGCGTGGCGCGGTCTTCCGGCACCGCGAACACCACGTCGCGCGCGCCGTCCTGCGCAATGCGCACGACCGGCGTGCCGGCCTGCACCACCTGGCCCGGCTCGGCCTCGATGGCGGTGACGATGCCGGCCACGTCGGCCACCAGCGTCGTGTAGTTGGCCTGGTTGCCCTGCGAGGAAAGCTGTGCCTGCGCCTGTTCGAGCTGAGCCTGCGCGGCCTTCCAGGTGGTTTCGCGGCGCTCCAGTTCGGCGCCGCTGATGAAGTTCTGCTCGCGCAGTTCGCGATAGCGCTTCAGGTCGGCTGCCGCGAGGTCACGATTGGTCAGCGCGGCGGCCTGCTGGGCGCGGGCGGCTTCGGCGGCGAGCCGGTAATCCTGCGGATCGAGTTGCGCCAGCACCTGGCCGGCCTGCACGTGCTGGCCCAGTTCCGCCTGGCGCCGGGTGATCTTGCCCGCCACGCGGAAGCCCAGCCGCGACTCGACGCGCGCCCGCACCTCGGCGGAGAACTCGGGCTGGGCGTCGAACTCGCTCGCCCCCACGGTCACGACCTTGACCGCGCGAACGGGGTCCTCGACCGCAGGTTTAGGCGAGCAGCCAGCCAGGAAGACGGCGGGAAACAGCAGCCATGCGGCGCTGCGGGCGCGGGAAAAGACAGTGGTGGAGGCGGTCATGAGACACCCAGGAGAGGACGAACCGGGCCATTAATGACCCACTGGTTAGTAATCTAGGATAAACCCGAACCACTGTCAATGACCCGCTGGTCACTAGAGCCCGATCTGGGCTCCGGCCGCCGCCTACGTACGCTGCCCCATCTCCACCAGCCGGTTGTCCGGCAGCTCGAAATAGTCCGATGCCCGGCCCGCATTGCGCTGCAGCCAGCCGAACAGCGCGCGCCGTATCGGGTTCAGGCCCGGCAGGTTTTCCTCGCCGACCGAGGCGCGCGAGACGAAGTACGAGGTTTTCATCGAGTCGATCGCCAGCGTCTTCTGGTAGGCCAGGATGCGGATGAACTCGGGCACGTCGGGCCGCTCCATGAAGCCGTGCCGCGCGGTGACCACCCATATGCCCTCCATCAGCTGCTCGGCCTCGATGCGGTTGCGCGCATCGACGCGCGGCGTGTCGCAGGGCAGCACGCGCAGCACGATGACCTGCTCGTGCAGAACCTGGTTGTGCTTGAGGTTGTGCAGCAACGCATGCGGCACCGCCGTGGCGTCGGGGTTCAGGAACACCGCCGTGCCGCTCACCCGGTGCGGCATGTGCAGCGCCAGCGACTCGATGAAGGTCCGCAGCGGCAGGCTCTCGGCCGCGGCGGCTTCCAGTCCCAGCCGGCGGCCCTTGGCCCAGGTGGTGAAGACCACCATCACCACGACCGCCACCGCCAGCGTGAGCCAGCCGCCCTCGGCAATCTTCAGGCTGTTGGCCACCACGAAGGTCAGGTCGACCACCGCGAAGGCCGCCACGCCGACCACCACAGCCACCTTGTTCCAGCGCCACAGCCCCCAGGCCACGATGCCGGCCAGCAGCGTGGTCGTCACCATGGTGATCGACACGGCGATGCCGTAGGCCGCCGACAGCGCGCCCGAACTGCGGAAGCCCAGCACCAGCAGCAGCACCCCCACCATCAGCAGCCAGTTGACCGTGGGCACGTAGATCTGCCCGATCGCCGTGCCCGAGGTCTGGATCACCCGCATGCGCGGCAGGTAGCCCATGCGCATCGCCTGCGCCGTGAGCGAGAAGGCGCCCGAGATCACGGCCTGCGATGCAATGACCGTGGCCATTGCCGCCAGCACCACCATCGGCAGCACGCCCCACGCGGGGAAAAGGCGGAAGAACGGGTTGTCGATGGCCGCCGGGTTGGCCAGCACCAGCGCGCCCTGCCCGAAGTAGTTCAGCACCAGCCCCGGCAGCGCGATGAACAGCCATGCGAGCCGGATCGGCCGGGCGCCGAAGTGCCCCATGTCGGCATACAGCGCCTCGCCGCCCGTGAAGGCCAGGAACACCGCGCCCAGCACCGCCAGCGACTGCGCCCGGTGTTCGACCAGGAAGCCCAGCGCCCGGCGCGGATCGAGCGCCGCCAGCACCTGCGGCTGCTGCAGCACCTGCCACAGTCCGGCCGCGGCCAATATCAGGAACCACAGCAGCATGACCGGCCCGAACACCTTGCCGACTACGCCCGTGCCCTTCTTCTGCACCGCGAACAGCCCGATGAGAATGACCACCGTGATCGGCAGCACCGCCTTCTGCAGCACCGGCGCCTGCACCTCCAGGCCCTCGACCGCCGACAGCACCGAGATGGCCGGCGTGATCAGGCTGTCGCCGTAGAACATGGCCGCGCCCACCAGCCCGAGCATGCCGATCACGTTCCATACCCAGGGCTTCGTCTTCGGCCCGGACACCGCGTTGCGCGCCAGCGCCTGCAGCGCCAGGATGCCGCCCTCGCCGTCGTGGTCAGCGCGCAGCACGAACACCACGTACTTCAGCGTGACCACGAACATCAGCCCCCAGAAGATCAGCGAGAGCAGCCCCAGCACCGAATCGGGCGAGAACGGCACGCCGTGCTCGGGGTTCATCGTCTCCTTGAAGGCATAGAGCGGCGAAGTGCCGATGTCGCCGAACACCACCCCCAGCGCGGCGATCATGAGCGTCGGCCCCGCCGGGTGCGCCGCCTCGCCGTACGCTGAAACCTGGGACCCGGAAGCCGGTGCGGATGCTTTCATGAGAAGCAGGAAGTTCAAAGTGGCGACGCTGCGAGCATAGTGCCGGGGCGCTGCGTCGTCGCGGACAATCGTGGCGTGTCCGCCACTCCCCACCTTGCCAACCCGCCGGCCCACTACGAGAACTTCCCCGTAGCCTCCTGGCTGTGCCCGCCGCACCTGCGCCCGCCCATTGCCGCGATCTACCACTTCGCGCGCACCGCCGACGACATCGCCGACGAAGGCGAGGCCTTGCCGGATCAGCGGCTGGCCGATCTGCGCGCCTACCGAGAGGAACTGGCCGCCGCCGCGCAGGGCGAGGTGCTGCCGTCATCGCGCTGGCCCCATGTGTTCGGCCCGCTGGCCCACAGCATCGCGCAGCACAAGCTGCCCGAAGACCTGCTCGCCGACCTGCTGAGCGCCTTCATGCAGGACATCGAGAAAACCCGCGACCACGGCACCTACGCCGACCGCGCCGAGCTGCTCGACTACTGCCGCCGCTCCGCCAACCCGGTCGGCCGGCTGCTGTTGCACCTCTACGGCGTGCACGATGCGCAGGCGCTGGCGCAGAGCGACGCCATCTGCAGCGCGCTGCAGCTCATCAATTTCTGGCAGGACCCGAGCGTCGACCTGCCGCGCGGGCGTTTCTATTTCCCGCTGACAGACTGCGACCGGCGCGGCCTGACGCGCGAGAACTTCAAGGTGTTCGCGCCGCTGTCGCCGGCCCCGCCGCCGCAGGAAGCTATCAATCTGATAGCAGTGGTGTCTTACTGGGCGCGCGAGCTCATGACGGAAGGCGCGCCGCTGGTGCACCGGCTGCCCGGCCGCGCTGGCTGGGAACTGCGGCTCGTGGTGCAGGGCGGGCTGCGCATCCTCGACAAGATCGTCGACCTCGGCTTCGACACCTTCTCGCAGCGCCCCACCGTCGGCAAGGCCGATGCCCCCCTGCTGCTCTGGAAGGCCATGCGGATGCGGAGACAATCACGGCCCATGAAAGCAGCGCCTCCCCGATGAATCCCGAGCAATACGTGCAAGACAAGGCCGCCGCCTCGGGCAGCAGTTTCTATTACGCCTTCCTGTTCCTCCCCAAGCCGCGCCGCGCCGCGATCACGGCTTTCTATGCGTTCTGCCGCGAGGTCGACGACGTGGTCGACGAGGTCAGCGACCCCGGCGTGGCCGCCACCAAGCTCGCCTGGTGGCGCACCGAGGTGGCCCAGTCCTTCGCGGGCACGCCCCGCCACCCCGTGATGCAGGCGCTGATGCCGCACGCCGCGGCCTACGGCATCGAGGCGCGCCAGCTCAACGAGGTGATCGACGGCTGCCAGATGGACCTGGACCAGACCCGCTATCTCGACTTCCAGGGACTCGCGCGCTACTGCCACCTCGTGGCCGGCGTGGTGGGCGAAGTCGCGGCGCGCATCTTCGGCCAGACCGATCCGCAGACCACCGCCTATGCCCACAAGCTGGGCCTGGCGCTGCAGCTCACCAACATCTTGCGCGACGTAGGCGAAGACGCCCTGCGCGGGCGCATCTACCTGCCGGTGAACGAGCTGCAGAAGTTCGACGTGAAGGCGCACGAGATCCTGAACCGCGTGCACTCGGAACGCTTCGTCGCGCTGATGAAGTTCCAGGCCGCGCGCGCCCACGCGGCCTACGACGAAGCGCTCGCCCTGCTCCAGCTGGCCGACCGCCGCGCGCAGAAGCCGGGCCTCATGATGGCCAGCATCTACCGCACCCTGCTGCGCGAGATCGAACGCGACGATTTCCAGGTGCTGAACCAGCGCGTGAGCCTGACGCCGGTGCGCAAGTTCTGGCTGGCGTGGAAAGTCCAGGCGCTGGGGCGAATCTAGCTTCGGTTTCCATGGATGCTTCCCAGCTTTCGCATGTCGGTCTGTACAGGGCGATCCTCAGCATAGACCCCCAAGCTGACCTTTTCCATGAACTGCTCAGTCCATGGATGGCAGGCGAGCGCGAATGGTTGACCGCGTTCGAGCAGCAAACGTCGCCAGAGCCCATTGAAATCGATGACTCATGGCGCCTCTATGCGCTTTCGCGCATCAACCAGATCTTGTTGATGGCGTTTCAACGGGGAACACACGACAGCTGGGAAGGCCCGGCCTTGACCATGCCGGAGTACCTCGCGTTCATGACTGGCATGGGCTTTCGCGTGGTCGACGAGCCGGCCTACTCGCCCTTCTTTCATGAAATCGTCGAAGTCGTCGAAGCAGACGGAACACGACCCCGCCAGGATTACATCGATCTCGAACGGGTGGATTGGCCCGCACTGATGCTCGGTCCCATGATGTTCTCGCGAGCAGGTGTCGCCGTGTCATGCGTGTGTGGCGCACTACAACCTGAAATCGCGACGTCGTCGACCCTCTACTGGGCTCACCGGCGCAAATACCGGCCCAGGGAGGATCTGGCGGACGGATGGGGCTCCAACTCGCAATGGGCAACGCAGTTCAGGCGTGACTACATCGTGGGCGACAAGCTGCTATTCAACGCGGACGGCAAATACGACTTGAATGACAGCGGCCTGCGAATGCGCGAAGACGGGCTGACAAGGGCCGAGCGCATCGAGCTGCTGACGCATGGGTGTTTCGTCCGTTGCGAGAAGCCGGACAACGACCTGGCCCCCTACAACGACCGCATCCTGCTCCCGCGCGACTTTCAATGAAAAGACTCGCCGTCATCGGCGCCGGCTGGGCCGGCCTGGCCTGCGCGGTCGAGGCCACGCGGCTCGGGCATGCCGTCACGCTGTTCGAAGCTGCGCACATGCCCGGCGGCCGCGCGCGGCGCGTCGACGACATGCACGGGCTGGCGCTCGACAACGGGCAGCACATCCTGATCGGCGCGTACACCGCCACGCTGAAGCTGATGCGCGATGTCGGCGTGGATGTCGACGGCGTGCTGTTGCGCCTGCCGCTGTCGCTGCGCTTTGCGGACGGTGGCGGGCTCAAGCTGCCGCGGCTGCCCGCGCCGCTCGACCTGCTGGCCGGCATCTTCACCGCGCGCGGCTGGACGTGGCGCGACAAGTCGTCGCTGCTGCGCACCGCCATCGGCTGGCGCCTTGCGGGCTTTCGCTGCGCCGCCAGCACCACCGTCGCCGACCTGTGCGCCGGCCTCACCCCGCGCGTGATGAAGGAGCTGATCGAGCCGCTGTGCGTGTCGGCGCTCAACACACCCGTGGGGCAGTCGAGCGGCGAAGTGTTCCTGCGCGTGCTGAAGGATGCCCTCTTCAGCGGCAGCGGCGGCGCCGACCTGCTGCTGCCCCGTGCCGACCTGGGCGCGCTGCTTCCCGACGCGGCCATCCGGTGGCTGACCGCACAGGGCGCGCAAGTGCGCATCGGCACCCGCGTGCGCGCCATCGCATCCGAGGGCGGCCGGTGGCGCGTCGACGATGAAATCTTCGACCAGGTCGTGCTGGCATGCGCGCCGTGGGACGCCGCCCGGCTGGTGCGTGCGTCCGGCCTGCAGGCGGATGCCTGGTGCGCAACCACCGAGGCCCTGCGCTTCGAGGCCATCGCCACCGTCTATGTGCGCGGCGCCTCGCCGCTGGCCGAACCGATGCTGGCGCTGCGCAGCGACCCGGCCACCGCCCCCGCGCAGTTCGCTTTCGACCGGGGCCAGCTCGGCGGCATGCAAGGCGTGCTCGCGATGGTCGTCAGTGCCAACGAGGCTTCGCGCGAAGTGCTGGAAGAACAGGTGATCGCGCAGGCCGCCAGGCAACTGGGCCAGACGCGGTTGCAGCTCGTGCAGACCGTGGTCGAGAAACGCGCCACCTTCGCCTGCACACCCGCCCTCGCCAGGCCTCCGTCGGCCATCGCGCCCGGCCTGCAGGCCTGCGGCGACTACACCGAAGGCCCCTACCCGGCCACGCTCGAAGGCGCCGTCCTCAGCGGGCTCGCCGCCGCAAAGGCATTGACCCCATGACCACCGAACTGCGCTACCTCGACTTCGACTACAGCGAAGACACCGAAGGCCACGGCACCTTCGACGCGATGGCGTCGACCACGCCTGAGAAGACGCCCGAGGTCAAGCAAGAGATTGCCGCCCTGCTGGCGTGGGCCGAGGCCACGTTCCCGCACGCACGCGGCGCCCTCGACGAAGGCGCCATGTGGGACTACGACCTGCAGGAAACGCGCGAAGAAAACCCGCGCTTCGACACCGTCACCCTCTCGCTCAGCGGCACCGCCGACTTCTGCGCGGCGCTGCGCGAGCAGTTCGCGCTCGACTGACCGCCCGACAGGAAGCTCAGGCCGCCGTCTTGTTGCGCAAACGCAGCAGGCTCAGGCCCAGCAGCACGAAGGCCCCGCCCGACACCTTGTTGAACAGCCGCGTGCGGCGCGGATCCGAGAGCTGCTTGCGCAGAAGTCGCGCCAGCAGCACGTAGAACGCATGCGACAGCACCGAGGCGGTCGCGAAGGTGGTCGTCAGCACCGCGAACTGCATGGCCAGCGGCGCGTCCTGCGTCAGGAATTGCGGGAACAGCGCGGAGAAGAAAAGAATGCCCTTCGGGTTGGTCAGCGCCACCGTCAGGCCGTTGCCGAACAGGCGCAGGCCCGAACGCGGCACCGCACCGGCCGGCGCGCCCTGCAGGTCGGCGAACACGCTGCCCTGGCTGCGCCACTGCTTGATGCCCAGGTAGATCAGGTAAGCCGCGCCGGCCAACTTCAGCAGCATGAAGGCATGGGCGGAGGTCGAGAGCACCACGCCCAGCCCGGCCATGGCCGCGGCCGACACCATGAACAGCCCCGTCGCGTTGCCGAGCGAGCTGATCATCGCGCGTCGCGGGCCCACGCTCATCGAGTTCGAGACCGCGAGCAACACCGCCGGTCCGGGCGTGAAGGCGACGAGCAGCGTGACGCCGCAGAAGACGAGCCAGTTCGAGAAATGCACTTTGGGTTTCCTGCGCGGCGCGATGCCGCAAGGAGTTGAGGACGACGGGAAACTATAGTCAGCCCCGCGAATCGGCGCAGACGCCGCGCTAATACCCTCTCACTCCCGGAACCCCACCCATGGTCACCTGCTACCTGCGCTACATCGTCGACGCCTACAAGCTCAAGGAGTTCGAGCACTACGGCAGGCTCTGGATCCCGCTGGTCGAGAAGTTCGGCGGCCAGCACCACGGCTACTTCCTGCCTTCGGAAGGCACGAACAACGTCGCGCTGGCGATGTTCACCTTCCCGAGCCTGGCCGCCTACGAAAAGTACCGCGCCGACTCGATGCAGGACCCGGAATGCCAAGCCGCCTTCAAGTACGCGGAAGAAACCCGCTGCATCATCAGCTACGAGCGCAGCTTCTTCCGCCCGGTATTCAAGTAAGGCCTCAGGCGCCGAGCGCCACGCACAGCGCGTGCAGGTTCGGCACGATCAGCTGGGGCCGGGCGTCGTGCACCCAGGGCCGCTCGTCGCGCACGAGCCAGGCGGCCTGCATGCCGACATTGAGCGCGCCGACCACGTCGAGTTCGGCGTCATCGCCCACGTGCAGCACGTCCTTGGGCAGGAAGCCGACCGATGCCGCGGCGGCGCGGAAGATGGGCGCATGCGGCTTGCCGCTGCCGAAGGCCCGCGCATTGAAGGCGGTGCGGAACCATCGGCCGACGCCGGTCTTGTGAATGTCGGCGTTGCCGTTCGAGATGGCCACCAGCGGATAGCGTTCGCTGAGCCACTTGAGTGCGGGCAGCGCGTCTTCATACAGCGTCACGCGCTGGCGCTCTTCGAAGAACGCCTCGAAGGCCGGATCGGCCAGCGCCGGGTCTTCGCCCGCGCGCTTGAGCGCGGTGCGGATCGACTCCCGGCGCAGCGCGCTCAGGTCGTGCGCGAGGTCGGAGCGTTCCTTGGCGGTGGCTTCGCGCAGTTCGCGAAGAATGCCGGGCGTCAGCAGCAGCGAGGCCGTCTTGGGCGCCTCGCGCAGCAGCCATTCCTGGAGCACGCCCTCAGCGCGCTCGATGGTCGGCCAGATCGGCCACAGCGTGTCGTCGAGGTCGAGCGAGATCGCGGAAATACGTTGGAGGTCGAGGGGTTCGGCGCCTGCTGGCGCCGTCGAAGCGGAGGTCATGACCGAGAATATCGCATGCCTCCACATCCCGAGAACGCCCCGCCGGGCACCCCGCGCACCGCCGTGCTCTGGTGCAACCTGGGTTCGCCCGATGCACCGACCGCCGCCGCCGTGCGCCCCTACCTCGCAGACTTCCTGGGCGACCCGCGCGTGGTCGAGATTCCCAGGGCGATCTGGGCGCTCATCCTGCACGGCATCATCCTGCGCGTGCGCCCGGCCAAGTCGGCCGCCAAGTACGCGAGCATCTGGATGCCCGAGGGCTCGCCGCTCAAGGTGTTCACCCAGAAGCAGGCCACGCTGCTGGCGGGCTGGCTCGGTGAGCGCGGCCACCGCGTGACGGTGCGCGACGCGATGCGCTATGCCAACCCGTCGATCGCCTCGCGCCTCGACGCGCTGCAGGCCGAAGGCGTCACCCGCGTGCTGGTGCTGCAGGCCTACCCGCAATACTCGGCCACCACCACCGCCAGCGTGATCGACGCGGTGAACGACTGGAGCCGCAAGCAGCGCCGCCTGCCGGAGTTCCGCTTCGTGAATGACTTCCACGACGACCCGGCCTACATCGAGGCGCTGGCCCAAGGCATCGAGAAACACTGGAAGACCGAAGGCCGCGGCGAGGTGCTGCTGATGAGCTTCCACGGCATTCCCGCGCGCAACATCGCGCTCGGCGATCCGTACCAGTCTCAGTGCCTGGAAACCGCACGCCTGCTCGCAGAGCGGCTGGGCCTTTCGGCAGCGCAGCACCGCGTCACCTTCCAGTCGCGCTTCGGCCGAGCCAAGTGGCTCGAGCCCTACACCGAGCCCACGCTGCGCGAACTCGGCGCTTCCGGCATCCAGCGCGTCGACGTGGTGTGCCCCGGCTTCCCGGCCGACTGCCTCGAGACCCTCGAGGAAATCGCCATGGAAGGCCGCGAGGCCTTCATGCACGCGGGCGGCAAGACATTCAGCTATATCCCGTGCCTGAACGACAGCCCGGCATGGATCACCGCGCTCGCGGGCATTGCCGAGCGCAACCTGGCGGGCTGGCCAACGCAGTCGACCGCGCGCTGAAGCGACTTCAGCCCGCCGATTTGCGCGCCAGCAGCGCCTGGATCGCGGCTTCCATCTCGGCGTACTCGCCCTCGCCGAAGTGCTGCCGCATCACCTGGCCCTTGCTGTCGACCAGGTAGAAGGCCGGCCAGTACTGGTTGTCGTAGGCCTTCCAGGTAGCAAATGCGTTGTCCTGCGCCACCGGATAGCGGATGTTGAAGCGCCGGATCGCATCTTCCACGTTGCGCGTGAGCTTCTCGTAGGCGAATTCGGGCGAGTGCACGCCCACCACCACGAAGCCCTGGTCCTTGTACTTCTCGTACCAGCTCACCACGTGCGGCAGCGTGCGGATGCAGTTGATGCACGAGTAGGTCCAGAAGTCGACCAGCACCACCTGCCCGGCGAGCCCCTTCAGCGTGAGTGGCTCCGAGTTGAGCCACTTGTCGATGCCCGCGAACTCGGGGGCCTTGCCGTAGTCGCGCAGGCCCGGCGACGCGGCCAGGGCACTGCGTACCGGCCACCCGCCACCGGCCGCCGCAGCCAGGGCCGACGCCCCCGCGGCGAGCCCCGAGAAAGCTCTCCTGGACAGCATGTTCTTCATGATCGCAACCCCGTTCCTTGTGTCAGACCGACAGCGGTCAGGCGCGATTGTTTGCGGCGCACCCCGGGCGTGCGCATGTGTCACGGCAATTTGAACTTTGTCCCGGCGGCGTGAAGGCCGGGACCGACTCAGAACTTCCCGAGGTAGTCCATCTTGCCGATCGGGATGCCCTTGTGGCGCAGCACGTCGTAGGCCGTGGTCACATGGAAGAAGAAATTGGGCAGCGCGAACTGCAGCAGGTAGCGCTGCGCGGTGAAATGCGCCTCGCCTTCGCGCGCCTTGATGGTCACGGGACGCTCTTCCTGGCCGTCGATCAGCGCGCGGTCCACGCTTGCGAGGAAGTCCTGCGTCTTCGCAATGCGGGCGAGCAGGTCATCCCAGGTCTTTTCCTCGTCGGGAAAGCTCGGCGCGGTGATGCCGGCGATGCGGGCCGTGCCCAGCTTCGAGGCATCGCTGGCGCGCTGGATCTGGCCGGCCAGGGTGAGCATGTCGGGCGCCAGGCGCGCCTCGACCAGCGTGGCCGGGTCGATGCCGTTGGCCTTGGCGTGCGCCAGGCCCTTGTCGAGCAGATGGGTGAGTTGGCCGAGTCCGCGTGCGAAGACGGGCACCGACAGGTCGTACAGAGAGAGCGCCATGATGGTCGAGGCCTTGTTGTGGTTGAAGCGGCGGCGATTGTCCTGCCGCCGGGGCTTCAACGACCGGCCGCGCGGATAAACCCTTCGATCGGCTCCAGTTGTTCCGGCACGTTGAGCGCCGGCGCGTGACCGCAGGCAGGCACTTCGATCACCTGCAGCCGGCCGGCCGCGCCGGGACCGCGCTGGCGCATCTGCTCGACCACTTCGGGCAGCACCAGGTCGGACTCCACGCCGCGCAGGCACAGCACAGGCACTTCGATGGCGTCGTAGTGCGGCCAGATCAGGTAGTCGTTGTCGTGCGCGCTGAACTGCCGGACCATGGCCGGGTCGTAGTGCGGCGTGACGCGGCCGTCGGACAGCCGGCGCGTGGAGCTTTCGGTCAGCCGGCGCCATTGCGCATCGCTGAGCCAGCCGTAAGGCTTGTAGACGGTGCGAAAGAACGCCTCCAGCTCGGCCACGGTGTCGAACGCGGGCGGCTGGCCCGCGTAGGCGCGGATGCGCTCGATGGCGGGCTGGGCCAGTTCGGGCGCGTTGTCGTTGAGCACCAGGCTTGCGATGCGCGCCTTCATGCGCGGCTCGAAAAGCCCCGACGCGCAGACCGTGCCGATGGCACCGCCCATCGAGGTGCCGACCCAGTGCACACGCCCCAGCCGCAGTTCGTCGCACAGCGCGTTGGCGATGCGTGCGTAGAACGACAGCTTGTATTCCTCGTCCGGCAGCGGGCTCCACTGGCTCAGGCCGCGGCCGATGGTGTCGGGGCAGATCACGCGGAAGCCGCGCGATGCGAAGTGCTGCGCCAGCTCGTCCATGTCGCGGCCGGTGCGCGCCAGGCCGTGCCAGGCGATGACCACGGGTGCGTCTTCGGCGCCCCATTCGAGCCAATGGATCTCGCGGCCCGCGAGCTGCGCATAGCGCGAGAGTGGAATCTGATTGTTGTTGTTGTCGCTCATCGCGCAGCCCTTGCTCGCAGTTTGCCGACGATGCCGGTGGGAAAGTAATAGACGGACAGCACGAAAAGCACGCCGAGCCACAGCAGCCAGCGGTCGGGCGACAGCAGCGCGGCCAGCCACGGCAGGCCGCTCGCGGCTTCGTTGCCAATGCGCAGCAGGTCCTGCAGGTAGCTCTGCGCAATGACGAACAGCACCGCGCCGATGGCCGCGCCGTAGATGGTGCCCATGCCGCCGATCACCACGATGAGCAGCACGTCGATCATGATCTCGAAGCTCAGCGAGGTGTCGGGCCCGTTGTAGCGCAGCCAGATCGCCAGCATCGCGCCGGCCAGCGTGGCGAAGAGCGCCGACAGCACGGCGGCCGTGGTGCGGTACACCACCACGCGGTAGCCGATGGCCTCGGCGCGGAACTCGTTCTCGCGGATCGCCTGCAGCACGCGGCCGAAAGGCGAATTCACGATGCGCAGCAGCGCCAGCACCAGCACCACCGCCGCCACGAAAAGCAGGTAGTAGCACAGCAGCCGGCCGTCGAGCGACACGCCGAGGAAAGGCTCATCTGAGAACTCGAAGCTCGGCGAGATCAGCTCCGGCAGCTTGAAGGTCAGGCCGTCTTCGCCGCCGGTGAAGTCCGACAGCTGCGAGGCCAGCGTCTGGAACGCCGAGGCCACGGCCAGCGTGATCATCGCGAAGAAGATCGCGCGCACCCGCAGCGAGAACAGCCCGATGGCGAACGACAGCACCAGCGAGACCGCCAGCGACGCGCCCAGCCCCACCAGCACCGCGCCCCAGTTGGGCCCGAGCCGCGAGGCCGAGATGGCGATGCCGTAGGCACCGATGCCGAAGAACATCGTGTGCGCGAAGCTCACGATGCCGGTGTAGCCCAGCAGCAGATCGAAGCTGGCCACCAGCACCACGAACACCAGGATCTTGGCCGCGACGCTGAGCGCCTTGACGCCCGGGAAGATGAAAGGCGCGAACGCCAGCGCGAGGAACAGCACCACCAGCAGCAGCGCCAGAAGGCGGCTGCGCGGCATGTCGTTGGAGAGAAGTCGTTTCAGGAACACGGCGGCTTTCTCCTTCTCAGCGGTTCGCCACGGGGTACACGCCCTGCGGACGCCACAGCAGCACGGCGACCATCAGGAAGATGCTCGCGAACTGCGTGAGCGTGGGCAGCAGGAAGCCGATGTAGTTGGTCATCAGCCCCACCAGCAGCGCGCCTATGAGCGCACCGCCCGTCGAGCCCAGCCCGCCGATGATGATGACGATGAAGATCAGCACGTTGACCTGCGCGCCCATCTGCGGCACCAGGTTCTGCTGGAACAGCCCCCACATCACGCCGCCCAGCCCGGCCAGCGCGCTGCCCACCACGAACACCCCGACGAACAGGCGCCCGATGCGGTAGCCCAGCGACTCGACCATCTCGCGGTCCTGCACGCCGGCGCGGATGAGCAGGCCGATCTTGGTGCGGCCCAGCGTCCAAGCGAGCACGCCGAACACCACCACGCCCACGGCCACCGCGAGCAGGCGGTACTTGCTGATGGCCGCATCGCCCACCAGCAGCGAGCCGCGCAGGGCCTCGGGCAGCGGCAGCGGAACCTGCGCCGGGCCCCAGATCACCTTGATGAGCTCTTCGCCGATGATCATGCCACCCATCGTGATGAGGATCTGCTTCAGATGCTGGCCGTACACCGGCCGCACGATGAAGCGCTCGAAGGCCAGCCCCACCGCGCCGGCCACGAGCATCGCGACCAGCATGGCAGGGAACACCGCCACGAGGTTGCGCCACAGCTCGCCCGAACCGGTCCAGTCGCCCATCAGCCCGAGCACGCTGCTCGCCACGAAGGCGCCCAGCGCGATGAACACGCCGTGGCCGAAGTTCAGCACGTCCATCAGGCCGAACACGAGCGTGAGGCCGGAGGCGATGATGAAGATGATCATGCCCATGGCCAGGCCCGCCACGGTGAGCGTGAGCCAGGTGGAGAAGGAGCCGGTCAGCGGCAGCGCGGCGAGCGCGAGCACCGGCGCCAGCAGCAGCGGCTTCCAGTCGAAGTCGAGTGCTTTCATAGCAGCGCCCCCCTCTCTTGCTCCTTCCCCCTCTGGGGGAAGGCGGGGATGGAGGCAAGCGGCGCTTGCAAGGCCACGCTGAATCGAAGGCCGCGAGCCCCCACCCCGACCCTCCCCCAGCGGGGGAGGGAGAAAAACGTCGAATACTTCATAGCGCCAGACCCAGGAGAGATTGCTGCAACTGCGCGTCCGCGGAGAACGCCGCCATGGAGCCTGCGTGCACCACGCGGCCGTTGTCCATCACCGCGACGGTGTCGCCCAGCCGCTGCGCGAAGTTGATGTTCTGCTCCACCAGCAGGATGGTCACGCCGCTGCGCTTGAGCTCGGCGAAGGCATCGATCATGTTGTTGATCATCACGGGCGCCAGGCCCTTGCTGGGCTCGTCGATGATGAGCAGTTCGCGCGGCTCCACGATGGCGCGCGACACGGCCAGCATCTGCTTCTGCCCGCCCGACAGCTTGCCCGCCGGGTGGTTCCAGAATTTCTCGACCGCGGGGAAGAGCTTGAAGATCCACTTCAGGCGCGTGTCGTCGATCTGCTGCGCGTTCTTGGCGCCACGCGCGGCCAGCAGCATGTTCTCCTTCACCGTGAGGTCGGAGAAGATGCCCATGTTCTCGGGCACGTAGGCAATGCCCAGGCCGGCGATCTGCGGCGTGTGCTGGGCGGTGATTTCCTTGTCGCCGAAGCGCACCCTGCCCTGCGACGCATGCCACAGGCCCATGATGGTTCGCAGCGTGGTCGTCTTGCCCGCGCCGTTGCGGCCCAGCAGCATCGTGAGCTGACCACGCGGCACGGCCAGGTCCACGCCGTGCAGGATGTGATACGCCCCGATGTGCGTGTGCACGCCCTCGAGACTCAACAGGTTCTGAGTTGTCATCGGTCTTGCTCCTTCCCCTTCCGGGGGAAGGTCGGGATGGGGGCAAGCGGCGCCTGCAAGGCTGCGGTGGTGTGGAGGCCGCGAGCCCCCACCCCGGCCCTCCCCCGGAAGGGGAGGGAGAAATTCGAATTCATCGGCACGCGCGTCATGCAGCCACCTCCTTCGCCACGCCCAGGTAGGCCTCCTGCACCACCGGCGAGGCGATCACCTCGGCCGGTTCGCCGTCGGCCACCAGCGTGCCGTTGTGCAGCACGATGATGCGGTCGGCCAGCTCGCGCACCACGTCCATCTTGTGTTCGACCAGCAGGATGGTCTTCGTCTTGTCCTGCTTGAGCTTGCGGATCAGGTCGAGGATGACGGGCGCCTCGGCCGCGTTCATGCCGGCCGTGGGCTCGTCGAACATGAAGACCTTGGGCTCCAGCGCCATCAGCAATGCCACTTCCAGCTTGCGCTGGTCGCCGTGCGGCAGGCTGGCCACCGTCGCGTGTTCGCGCGACTTCAGCGCCACGTCGGCCAGGATCTGGTCGGCGCGCTCCGTCAGCGCCTTGTGGTCGCTCCAGATGCTCCAAAGATTGAGCCCCCGCCGGTGCGCGCCCTCGCGCGTGGCCTGCACCGCCAGGCGCACGTTCTCCAGCACGGTGAGGTTCGGGAACAGGTTGGTGAGCTGGAAGGCCCGCCCCAGCCCCGCGTGCGTGCGCGCGGACGGCGACAGGCCCGACAGCGGCTGGCCGTCGAGCGACACCGTGCCGGCGCTCGCCTTGAGCTGGCCCGAGATCAGGTTGAAGTAGGTGGTCTTGCCCGCGCCGTTGGGGCCCACGATGGCCGTCAGCGTGCCCGGCGCGAAAGCGCAGCTCACGCTGTTGACGGCCACGTGCCCGCCGAAGCGGATGGTCAGATCTCGGGTCTCAAGCATCTTTGGTCATTGCGAATCAGGAGTCGAAAGATTGCACGGCGGCCTCAGCAGCTGCCGATCACGTAGTAGTTGGGGCCGGTCTGCTTCAGCGTGGTGGTCGCGTAGATGTTCCACAGCCCCATGGACTGGTTCGAGCCGTAGGCATAGGTCAGCCCGTACAGGGCATAGGCGCGTCCGGCGATGGTATGGGTGTAGTTGCTCGCGGTGTAGCAGGTGCCGGTGCCGCCGCCGCCGCTGCCCGCCGTGGTGGCGCCGGTGGCCGCCGTCGACATGGCGCCTTCGGCGTTGCTCGCGTTCAGCGCGGCCACGGTCCAGCTGTAGCTGGTCGACGCGGCCAGGCCGCTGTCGGTGTAGCTGGTGGCGGTGACCGGCGAGGCGTTGACCTTGCTGCCGCCGCGGTACACGTTGTAGCCGCTGGCTCCGCTCACGGCGTTCCAGCCGATCACCATGCTGCTGCTGGTCGCGCCCGAGGTACCCACGCCGGTGGGCGCGGGCAGGCCGCTGCCGCCGCCGCCGGCGCTGGTCACGCGGTCGATCATGGCCTTGAACGCCGCCATCTGCGGGCCCGACTTCTTCGCATAGTTGGCGCTGTCGTAGCCCCACCAGTCCCAGCAGCTGTTGGTGGCCGCGGTGCTGGTCTGCGGATAGATCAGCACGATGTTGTTGGTGTCGGCCCAGCGGTTGTAGCCGGTCTTGCGCACGTACTGGTCGCTCACGTCCGAGTAGTTCTGCTTGCAGCCGTGCAGCACCAGGTGCACGCGGCACGAGGCGGTGGTGCAGGCCTGCGGCACGTAGATCCAGCCGGTCGCGGCCATGCCGTGGCCAGTGACGAATTCCGACTGGTTGAACTCGGTGAAGGTGCCACCAAGCGTGCCGTTGTTGCGCGGATTCAGCGGGCCGTAGATCTGCGTGAGGATCTCGCCCGCCAGGTCGAAGCCGCAGTTGTTGATGTACGGCGCCGCGGTGGTGCTGCAGGCGCCGCCGTAGTCGTCGGTGACCATCGCGTGGCCGGCGCCGATGTTGTTCTTGTAGACGATGTTGGCCGCCGGCACGAAGCTCTGGTAGTAGGTCTTCAGGTCGTCCATCACCGCCTGCTTGACGGTGTTGTCGGAGGTGCCCGAGAACATGTACACCTTGGAGGCGCTCAGGTTGGACACCGGGTCGATCGCGCCGCTGGCGGCCCAGCTGTTGGTGGTGCTCACGAGCGACGACACCGGGATGCTGCTGCCGTGCGTCATGCACCGGCCGGTGGCGTTGAGCACCGAACCCTCGGCGCAATAGAACGGCCCGCCGGCCACCACGCCGGCGCCGCGCTTGAAGGTGGCCGAATAGGCCACGTGCAACTGCACCGCCGCGAAACCGCCGGCCGACAGGCCGGACACGCTCACCTCCGCCGGGTTGGCGCCGAGCGACGGCAGCGGCACCGCCGCCGTCGCGGCTTGCGCCGCCACCGCCATCGCCGCAGCGGCGGCAAGTCCCTTCCAGTTCAATCGCATCGCTGGCATCGCTGTCTCCTTCTGTTGTGGTTTGTCGAACGCTTGCTTGCTCAAGAATCGAATCGGCCGTGGATCGCGCGGGCACTCGCTCCGTCAGAAAAAAACGGGCGCAGGCTGCCGCTTCGCCCGGCGGCCATCCGGGGCGAAAAGGGAGCGGCGCCTTTCTTGCGCCGCGGGGTTCAGGTAACGATCGGCGCCGTGGTCAGCGCTTGTTCTTGATGGGAATGTCCATCTCTTCCGGCTTGATCTCGTGCACCAGCTCCGGCACGCCCCAGGCGAACGCCGGGTCGACCTTGATCTTGAAGTGGTACATCGACTGCATCGCCTGATGGTCTTCCTTGCGGAAAGTCATCTTGCCCTTGGGCGTGTCGAAGCTCATGCCTTCCATGGTGCTGATGAGCTTGTTGGTGTTGGTGTCGCCGCCCGTCTTCTTGAGCGCCGTCACCACCGCCATCGCGGCCGAGAAGCCGCCGGCCGTGAAGAAGTCCGGCGGCGTCTTGAATTCCTTGTAGTGGGCCGACACCATCGCGTCGTTCACCGGGTTCTTCGGGATGCCGAAGTAGTAGTACGCCGCGCCTTCCATGCCCGGCAGCGCCTTGTAGGCGGCCATGGCCGGCAGGATGTTGCCGCCGGTGGCGATCTCGATGCCGTAGCGCTTCAGGTCGAGGTCGACGATCTTGAACGGGTTGCCCGCGCCGGCCCAGACGATCCAGATGATCTTGCGGCCCGGCTGGTCCTTCAGCTTGTCGATCAGGCGCTGCGCGCCGGCGGTGAAGTCGGTGGTGGCGGGCGGCAGGTACTCTTCATGGACCAGCTTGGCCTTCTTGAGCGCGGAGCCGAAGGCCTTCACGCCGTCGCGGCCGAACGCGTTGTCCTGCGCCAGAGTGGCCACGGT
This sequence comes from Variovorax sp. efr-133-TYG-130, assembly GCF_030208835.1. Taxonomy (NCBI): domain Bacteria; kingdom Pseudomonadati; phylum Pseudomonadota; class Betaproteobacteria; order Burkholderiales; family Comamonadaceae; genus Variovorax; species Variovorax sp. efr-133-TYG-130. The sequence continues at coordinate 119,320 of NZ_JARVTD010000009.1, forward strand.
CACGCCGGGCTTGTCGACCGCCACGGCATTGGAGATCGCGTCCTGGCTCGAATTGCGGCCGGTGCGGAAGATGTACTTGTTCCACTTGTCGCCGGTGATCGAGTCGGCCACGGCGGGCTCGACCAGCAGGATCTTCTTGTATTCCTCCGCCACCGGCAGCATGGCCAGCGCCACGCCCGAGGCGGTCGGGCCGATGGCCAGCGCGGCCTTGTCGTCCGAGTAGGCGGCCGCCAGCAGCGACTTGCCGAGGTCGGGCTTGCCCTGGTCGTCCTTCTCGATGACGACGATCTTCTTGCCGTTGACCATCATCGTGCCTTCGGTGGCGTAGTTCAGGCCCATCATCAGGCCGGTCTGCGTCTGCTTGCCGTAGGCTTCCAGCGCGCCCGTCTTGCTGTAGATGTGGGCGATGCGGATTTCGTTGGACTGGGCCCAGGCGGGAGCGGCAGCTGCGCAGGTGGCAAGCGCGGCAAGGGCGACGAGGTGGCGACGGTTCATTCTTTGTCTCCTGGAAAAGGTGACTGAATATTGCACAGTTCGTGCCACCTGCCTAAGCCATTGATAACTAACGCTTCTTCATTCGGGAGCAGCGTCGTTCGACTGAATTCAGAACATTGCATGTGTCTTATTTCCAGCCAACTGTCTATTTTTCGTTCAGGGTTTTCGCGGAGGCCTGGCGCTCGGCGATCCACTGACTGAACTGGCGCTGCGCCTGCATGCGGAACTCGTTGCGCGCATGGTTGCAGGCCGCATGCGCGAGCCGCCGGTGCTTTGGCGAACGCATGCCGCCGAAGGTCGAGTCGACAAGGTGTTCGATGGTGGCGGACTCAGGCCGGCCGAAGGGCTCGCTGAAGTCCATCGCGAGGCCGCACCAATGGCAATTGGGGCCGAAGGTGGAACGCAGGGCCTGGACGCTCACAGGCTTGCGTACTCCAGGATTTCCTGCCCCATCAAGTTGCAGTCCTTGCCCGACACGTAGTAGATGAGCCGCATGCGGTAGTTGCCCTTGTAGATCGAGCCCCACACCTCCAGCACCTTGAACTGCTGCTTTTTGTTGGCGGGATTGCGGATGGGCGCCACTTCCTTCACGGCGGGGTCGATCTGGATGCGGTCGTCCTCGCCGAAGTGGAAGGTCAGCAGTTTCCTGGCGCGGGACACGGCTTCGCTCGCGCACTGGGGCGCGGGCGCCGCGCTGGCAAAGCTGGCGGCGGCGCATGCCGCAACGAGCACGAGGGAGCGAATCGATGTCTTCATGAATGCAGGAACAAGAGGATGGCAGGAGGAAGCGCAATTGTCGGGCGTCATGTGGGCGTGTCGACATCGTCCCAGTCGTGGTCTTCGAAGCGCACCAGCCAGTTCAGCGCGCGATGCCGCTCCAGCACGACACCGGCGTCGACGCCCGCAGGAGCCGCCTCTTCCTTCAGGCGCGCCTGGCGCACGAGCCAGTGCAGCCGGTAGTGCAGATCCAGCGCATCGAGCAGTTCGCTGTCCGTGCGCACCTTGGCAGACCGCATCACGCCGTCGACGTCGCCGGCATCCAGCATCAGGCGCGTGGCCAGCGGCACGTCGCAGATGGCCCCGGGAAACGGCAGCGCATCGACCAGGCCCAAGGCCCATTCGAGCACGAAGAGGCACTCGAAGCGCCAGCCGAACTGCGCCACCGCCGACTGGCCGGGAGCCTCATCTGCAATGAAGGCCTGCTCGTCGGGCGACAGGTTCGCCTGCGCGGACGGCAGCCGCGCGAACAGGTCGGCCACAGGCAGCGGCTCGCCGCTCGCGACCGACTCGGCACGGGCCGATACGGCCAGCAGCGCGAACGCCCTGCCCGCCAGCTCCTGCGGCGTGCGCGGGCGCAACTCGGGCTCCGAAACAAGAGGCGGCAGGTGCTGCGGCACCGGCATGCCGCGCGACGCGAGCAGCGCCTCGGTGCGCGCCTTGCGCTGCCACGCCTCGGCGGGATAGGGAACCGCGGCTTCCCGGTCGGGCTCCTCGCCCGCTGCCGACAGCAACACCCGCCCGTTGGGGTCGCGGATGCCGCCATCGGTCAGGAACACGATGGCGTTCGCACGCTCCGCCCACTCGGAAAACGCGTCGAGCTGCGATTCGTCGATGGAGAGACTCAGGTGCTGGCGTACCCGCTGGATGTGCCGCATCGCGTGATAGCGGTTGCGCGACATCTCGCCGTTGCCCCTGCTCAGCACATAGCCCACGAAGCCCGAAAGATGGGCCGCGAGTTCCGGATCGGAAAGATCGCGGCGGGCATGCAGCGTGTGCGGAAAGCCGAGCGCGGGCACTTCGGCGCGCGTGCAGTAGGCATTGACCAGCACGCCTTCGCCCTGCTCTGCTGCAGGCGATGCCGCGGATGTGGCCGGTGCGGCCGGTGCGGCCGGTGCAGCCGGTGCAGCCGGTGCAGCCGGTGCAGCGCCCGAGCCGGCCAGCGCCTTCAGTCGTGTCAACAGACCCTTCATGGAAATCCTCTCCCTTGTCGATCGAAATCCGGCCACCGTCGGCGGCCGCTACTTACTGGTTCGTCATGCGCTCGTACAGCGTGGCGCGCGAAATCCCGAGCAGCCGCGCCGTTGCCAGCTTGTTGCCGCCGGTGGATGCCAGCGCGGCCGCAATCGCCTTGCGCTCCAGCTCGGCCACCTGCTGCGCCAGCGGCCGCAGCAGTGACGCTTCTTCATCGCCGTCGTGCGCGCTCTGCAGGGTGGCCGGCAGCTCGATCTGCTCCAGCCCCGCCTCGCGCAGGATGCGTTCGAGCTGCACGGCGTCGATGCGCTGCGAGTCGCTGCGCATCGTCACCTGCTCCAGCACGTTGCGCAGCTCGCGGATGTTGCCGCGCCAGTGCTGGCCGGCCAGCAGCGCGAGCGCGTCGGGCGTGAGTTCGGGCGGCGCCTCGCCGCTGCGCAGCGCCATGTCCTCGCCCAGCGCCTCGACCAGCGCGGGAATGTCGGCGCGCCGCTCTCGCAGCGGCGGCACGCGCAGCGGCAGCACGTTGAGGCGGTAGTACAGGTCTTCGCGGAACTGGCCGCGGCGCACCAGCTCCGGCAGGTCGCGCGAGGTGGCGGCGATCACGCGGGCGTCGAAGGGCACGAGCTTGTTGGAACCCAGCGGCTCGATCTCGCCTTCCTGCAGCGCGCGCAGCAGCTTGGCCTGCAGGCCCAGCGGCATGTCGCCTATTTCGTCGAGGAAGAGGCTGCCGCCGTCGGCCAGCTTGAACTTGCCCTCGCGGCCCTTGCGGTCGGCGCCGGTGAAGGCGCCGGGCGCGAAGCCGAAGAACTCGGCTTCGAGCAGGGTGTCGGGCACGGCCGCGATGTTGACGCTGACGAACTGCCCCTTGGCACGCGCGGACGACGCATGGATGGCATGCGCCAGCAGCTCCTTGCCGGTGCCGGTTTCGCCCAGCAGCAGCACCGGGCTGGCCGACTGCGCGGCGCGGCGCGCGTGGCGCTTGACCTCCACCGCCGCCGGGCTGCTGCCGATGAAGCTGGCAAAGGTGTACTTGGAGCGCCGCTGGCCGTCCGCATGGTGGTAGAGCGGGTTGTTGCGCTGGCTGGCCAGTTCGCGCCGCGCGTCGTCGAGGTCGCGCTGCAGCAGCGCGAACTTGCTGATGAGCGGCTGCAGCGTGGTCTCCGGCTGGTCGAACAGCACGATGCCGATGGCGCCGATCACCTCGCCCATGCCGCCGTCCGCGCCCTCGCGTTCCTCGCGCAGCGGAATGCGGCTGACGACGAAGGTGCCTGCCTTGTTGGTGAGCAGGTCGATCAGTATCGGCTCGCCTGTTTCAAGCACGCGGCGCATCTGCGTGTTCGGGATCACGTCTTCCACCATGTGGCCCATGAACTGGTCGATGGACGAGAAACCCAGCGCCGGCAGGAAGCGCCGGTAGCCCTCGTTCACCCACACGATGCGCCCGCCGCGGTCGACCAGGAACATGCCCTGGCTGATGCTTGAAAACAAATGAAACATCGAGCGCGCGGCCAGCGCGAGAATTCCCTGCGCATCGAGCGGCAGGGCGGGCGGCGGAGAAGGAGAAACTGGCATGGCGGCATCGTAGCGTGCCTCGATCGGCAGCAGATCGGGCGCCGCTTCCCTTCAGCAGGTACTCGTGTTCGTGTGCAACCCAGGCTCTTCATGAAACCTTAAGTTAATCAATCGTTTGATTTTTTGCGTGGTGTAATGCCTGGCATGAACGCGAAAGCCACCACCACCCAGGCCGCGCGCCGCGCACCGCGCAGCGACGGCGCGGAGGCACGCCATCGGCTGCTTCACACGGCGCTGCGGCTGTTCGCGCAGAAGGGCTTCGCCAAGACCTCCACGCGCGAGATCGCCAAGGAGGCAGGCGCCAACATCTCGGCCATCAGCTACTACTTCGGCGACAAGGAAGGCCTCTACGCGGCCACCTTCAACGAGCCGATGGGCGGCGACTCCAGCGACCTCGTGGCGGCCTGCAAGGTGCCGGGGCGCCCTCTGGAGGAAACGCTGCGCATCTGCATGGTGTCGATGATCGATCCGCTCAAGCAGGGCGAGATCGTGCGCCAATGCATCCAGCTGCACATGCGCGAGATGCTCGAGCGCACCAGCCGCTGGGCCAAGGAGCTCGAGCACGACATCAAGGGCCCGCACCGCGCCATCGCCGAGCTGCTTTGCCGCCACCTGGGCGTGGCGCGGCCCGACGACGACATCCACCGCCTCACCTTCGCGATCACCGGGCTGTCGATGCAGCTCTACGTGAGCCAGGACTTCATCGAGGCCATCCGTCCGTCGCTGCTGCGCACGCCGCGCGGCATCGACACCTGGGCCGACCGCCTGACCGGCTACGCAATGGCGCTGGTCGCGGCCGAGGCGGCACGCCGCCGCGCCGACAGAAAGCCAACCCAATGAGAAAACTCCGACTGATCGCCTCCCTGTGCCTGCCGCTGGGCCTCGGCCTCGGCCTGTCGGGCTGCGCGCTGACCCGCCCGCCGGCGCAGGTCGAGGCGCCAACGCCCGCGCAATGGCGCGCTCCCCTGCCCCACGGCGGCTCGCTCGCGTCGCTGGCCGACTGGTGGCGCCAGCTCGACGATCCGCTGCTGGTCGAGCTGATCGCCGCCGCCGAGGCAGCCAGCCCCAACGTCGCGAGCGCCGCGGCGCGCGTGGCGGAGGCCCGCTTCACGCGGGTGCAGACTGGCGCTGCGCTGCTGCCGAGCCTGGACGGCACGGCATCGGCGAGCCGGGGCACCTCGGGCTTCGCGTCCGGCGCGCCTTCGGGCGGATCGGCCTCCAGCGCTGGCAGTGGCAGCAGCAGCCTCGGGGCCACCACACCCATCACCACGCTGCAGGCCGGCCTGCAGTCGAAGTGGGAGGTCGACCTGTTCGGCCGCCTGCGCGCCGACCGCGACGCCGCCCAGGCCAAGCTGGGCAGCGCCGACGCCAAGTGGCACGACGCCCGGGTGTCGGTGGCGGCCGAAACCGCCAACGCCTACTTCGCCGAGCGCGCCTGCCAGCAGCAACTGCGCGTGGCCGAGTCCGACACCCGCTCGCGCGCCGAGACCGCGCGCCTGACCGACCTGTCGATGCGCGCCGGCTTTACCGCGCCCGCCGACGCCGCACTGGCCCGCGCCAGCGCGGCCGACGCCTCCGGCCGCCTGATCCAGCAGCGCGCCCAGTGCGCGGTGCAGCGCAAGGCGCTGGTCGCGCTCAGCGGCATCGACGAGGGCACGCTCGAGCAGAAGCTCGCGGCCGCCCCCGCGCAGCGCGCGCTGCCCGAGGTGGGCAGCATCGCCAGCGTGCCGGCGCAAGCCATTTCGCAGCGGCCCGATGTTTATTCGGCGGAACTCGGCGTGGCATCGGCCAGCGCCGACGTCGGCTCGGCCGAGGCCGAGCGCTATCCCAAGCTCAGCATCTCGGGCTCCATCGGCCGCACGCAGTACCGCGTCGGCGGCCTGCAGCAGTCGCTCGAGAACTGGACCGTGGGCCCCGTGTCGCTGAGCGTGCCGCTGCTGGACGGCGGCTCGCGCAAGGCCAATGCCGACGCGGCCAAGGCGCGCTACGCCGAGGCGGTGTCGATCTACCGCGCCAACGTGCGGCAGGCCGTGCGCGAGGTGGAGGAAGCGCTGGTCAACCTCGACGCCACCAACGGCCGCGCGACCGACGCCGACACCGCGGTGAAGAACTACCAGGCCTCCTTCGACGCCACCCAGGCGCGCTACAGCAGCGGCCTGGCCAGCCTGTTCGAACTGGAAGACTCGCGCCGCACGCTGTTCGCGGCGCAGACCGCGCGCGTGTCGCTGCAGCGCGAGCGCACCGAGGCCTGGGTCGCGCTGTACCGCTCGATGGGCGGCGGCTGGAGCCGGCCCGGCCAGCCTTCCGAGTCGTCCGAAACATCCTCAATGAACACCACCCCGGCCGCCAAGGTCGCGACGTCGCCATGAAAACAATGAAGCGTTCCACCCTCGTCACCGTGCTGATCGTGCTGGCCGTCGTCATCGCGGCGGCCGTGTTCATGACGCGCAAGCCGGCCGACAAGGCCGCCGCCGCCGGCCCCGCGCCCAAGCCCGCGCTGACCGTCACCGTCGCCGCGCCCGAGGCCACCGAACTCACGCTCACGCTTCCGGCCAACGGCAACGTGGCGGCCTGGCAGGAGGCCGTGGTCGGCTCCGAGTCGAACGGGCTCAAGCTCGCCGAGGTGCGGGTGAACGTGGGCGACGTGGTCAAGAAGGGCCAGGTGCTGGCCGTGTTCTCGCCCGAGACGGTGCGCGCCGACATCGCGCAGTCGCGCGCCTCGCTGGCCGAAGCCCGCGCCACCGCCGCCGACGCCGCCGGCAACGCAGCCCGCGCCCGCACGCTGCAGGCCACCGGCGCGCTGAGCCAGCAGCAGATCAACCAATACCAGACCACCGAGCAGACGGCCAAGGCGCGCGTCGAAGCGGCCGAAGCCGTGCTGGCCGCGCAGGAAGTGCGCGGGCGCAACACGCAGGTGCTGGCGCCCGACGACGGCGTGATCTCGTCGCGCACCGCCACGGTCGGCAGCGTGGTGGCGGCCGGCACCGAGCTGTTCAAGCTGATCCGCCAGGGCCGGCTCGAATGGCGCGCCGAAGTCACCTCGGCCGAGCTGAGCCGCATTTCGGTGGGCACCACCGCCTTCGTGGTCAGCGCCAGCGGAGCGCAGGTGCGAGGCAAGGTGCGCAGCATCGCGCCCACGGTCGATCCGCAGACGCGCGCGGCGCTGGTTTACGTCGACCTGCCCAATGTGCAGCAGAACACCGGCATCAAGGCCGGCATGTTCGCGCGCGGCGACTTCGAACTCGGCCGCAGCTCGGCGCCCACGGTGCCGCAGAGCGCCATCGTGCCGCGCGACGGTTTCAACAACGTCTTCCTTCTCAAGCCCGACAACCACGTGGCACAGCTGAAGGTGCAGATCGGCCGCCGCCTGAACGACCGCATCGAAATCACCAGCGCTTTGCCCGAAGGCGCGAAGGTGGTGGTGCAAGGCGCCGGCTTCCTGAACGACGGCGACCTGGTGCGCGTGGTCGAGGCGCCCGCGCCAGCCGCCCCTGCCGCAACCGCCCCCGCCGCAGCCAAGTAAGCAGAAACAAAGGACTCGCCCATGAATGTTTCCGCCTGGTCCATACGCAACCCGATTCCGGCGGTGATGCTGTTCGTGCTGCTCACCTTCGGTGGGTTGCTGTCGTTCAACGCGATGAAGGTGCAGAACTTTCCGGACATCGACCTGCCGACCGTGACGGTCTCGGCATCGCTGCCCGGCGCCGCGCCTTCGCAGCTGGAAACCGACGTCGCGCGCAAGCTCGAGAACTCCATCGCCACGGTGCAGGGCCTGAAGCACATCACCACCAAGGTGCAGGACGGCGCCGCCACGCTGATCGTCGAGTTCCGCCTCGAAAAGCCCGTGCAGGAAGCCGTGGACGACGTGCGCTCCGCCGTGCAGCGCGTGCGCGCGGACCTGCCGGCCGACGTGCGCGACCCGGTCGTCACCAAGCTCGACCTGGCGGGCCAGCCGGTGCTGGCCTTCACCATTGCGTCCTCGCAAATGGACAACGAGGCACTGAGCTGGTACGTGGACAACGACGTCACCAAGCGTCTGCTGGCGCTGCCGGGCGTGGGCGCGGTGAACCGCGTGGGCGGCGCCACGCGCCAGGTTCACGTGGACCTCGACCCGGTCAAGCTGCAGGCGCTCGGAGCCTCGGCGGGCGACATCTCGCGCCAGCTGCGCCAGGTGCAGACCGAGAGCGCGGGCGGCCGCTTCGACCTGGGCGGCAGCGAACAGCCGGTGCGCACGCTTGCCACGGTGAAGTCGGCCGACCAGCTCGCCGACATGCAGATCGTGCTGACCGACGGCCGCCGCATCCGGCTCGACCAGGTGGCGCGCATCAGCGACACCATCGCCGAGCCGCGCGCGGCCGCGCTGCTCAACGGCAAGCCGGTGGTGGGCTTCGAAGTGGCCCGCAGCCGCGGTGCCAGCGAGGTGGAAGTGGGCCGCGCGGTGCAGAAGGCGCTGGCCGACATGCGCGCGCAGCGCCCCGACATCGAGCTGACCGAGGCCTTCAACTTCGTCGACCCGGTGGAAGAGGAATACAACGGTTCGCTGCACCTGCTGTACGAAGGCGCGATCCTGGCGGTGGTCGTGGTGTGGCTGTTCCTGCGCGACTGGCGCGCCACCTTCGTGTCGGCCGTGGCGCTGCCGATGTCGGTGATCCCGGCGTTCATCGGCATGCACCTGCTGGGCTTCTCGGTCAACGTGATCTCGCTGCTGGCGCTGTCGCTGGTGGTGGGCATATTGGTGGACGACGCCATCGTGGAAGTCGAGAACATCGTGCGCCACCTGCGCATGGGCAAGACGCCCTACCAGGCGGCCATGGAGGCTGCCGACGAGATCGGCCTGGCGGTGATCGCCACCACCTTCACGCTGATCGCGGTGTTCCTGCCCACCGCCTTCATGAGCGGCGTTGCGGGCAAGTTCTTCAAGCAGTTCGGCTGGACCGCGGCGCTCGCGGTGTTCGCTTCGCTGGTGGTGGCGCGGGTGCTCACGCCGATGATGGCGGCCTACATGCTCAAGCCCGTGGTCACGGCCGAAACGGAACCGGGCTGGCTGCGCTGGTACATGCGCGCCGTGGAGTGGAGCACGCACAACCGCTTCAAGACGATGGTGCTGGCCACCCTCTTCTTCTTCGGTTCGCTGGCGATGATCCCGCTGCTGAAGACCGGCTTCATTCCGCCGGACGACAACTCGCAGACGCAGGTGTACCTCTCGCTCGCGCCGGGCTCCACGCTGGCGCAGACCACCGCCGCGGCGGAGGAAACCCGCCGCCGCGTGATGCAGATCGCGCACGTGAAGAGCGTCTACACCACGGTGGCCGGCGGCAGCGCGGGCGGCGACCCGTTCGCCAGCTTCGGCACGCCCGAGACGCGCAAGGCCACGCTCACCATCAAGCTCGACCCGCGCGGCGACCGGCCGCGCAAGCAGGTCATCGAGAACCAGATCCGCACCGCGCTCGAAACGCTGCCCGGCGTGCGCAGCACGGTGGGCCTGGGCGGCTCGGGCGAGAAATACATCCTGGCGCTGACCGGCGAAGACCCGGTGGCCCTGGCCAGCGCGGCGAGCGCGGTCGAGAAAGACCTGCGCACCGTTCCCGGCCTGGGCAACATCACCTCCACCGCGAGCCTGGTGCGCCCCGAGATCGCGGTGCGCCCCGACTTCGCGCGCGCCGCCGACCTGGGCGTGACCAGTTCCGCCATCGCCGAGACCCTGCGCGTGGCCACGCTGGGCGACTACGACCAGTCGCTCGCCAAGCTCAACCTCGCGCAGCGGCAGGTGCCGATCGTGGTGAAGCTGGAAGACTCCGCGCGGCAGGACATCGACCTGCTCGGCCGCCTCTCGGTGCCCGGCACGCGCGGCCCGGTCATGCTCAACCAGGTGGCCTCGCTCACCATGGAAGGCGGCCCGGCCGTCATCGACCGCTACGACCGCTCGCGCAACGTGAACTTCGAGATCGAACTGTCGGGCGTGGGCCTGGGCGACGCGAAGGCCGCGGTGCAGAAGCTCCCTTCGATCCAGAAGCTGCCGCCGGGCGTGCGCATTGCAGAAGTCGGCGACGCCGAGGTCATGACCGAGCTGTTCGCGAGCTTCGGCCTGGCGATGCTGACGGGCGTGCTGTGCATCTACATCGTGCTGGTGCTGCTGTTCAAGGACTTCCTGCACCCGGTGACCATCCTGTGCGCGCTGCCGCTGGCGCTGGGCGGGGCCTTCGTGGGGCTGCTGATCGGGCAGAAGGCGCTGTCGATGCCTTCGCTGATCGGTCTCATCATGCTGATGGGCATCGCGACCAAGAACTCGATCCTGCTGGTCGAATACGCCATCGTGGCGCGCCGCGACCACGGCATGAGCCGCTGGGACGCGCTGCGCGACGCCTGCCACAAGCGCGCACGGCCCATCATCATGACCACGCTCGCCATGGGCGCCGGCATGCTGCCGATCGCGGTCGGCTTCGGCGCGGCGGACTCGAGCTTCCGCTCGCCGATGGCGATGGCGGTGATCGGCGGGCTGATCACCTCGACCGTGCTGAGCCTGCTGGTGGTGCCGGCGGTGTTCACCTACGTGGACGACATCGAGCACTGGATCCGCCGCACGGTGCGCAGGCTGCGCGGGCAGCCCGTGGATCCGCATATCGACGACGACCTGGTCGAGACGCCCGCAGCGGGACGGTAGAACGCACAGGCAGAAATGAAAGAAGCCGCGGCAAATGCCGCGGCTTCTTTATTTGGCTGGCCCGCCCTGAAGCGGGCTCCGAAGAGCGTCAGGCGTCCAATTGCGCCAGCCGCTTCAGCTTGCGTTCGCTCAATCGCTTGGCAAGCCGCGGCAGCACCAGCACGGCCAGCACGATGACGATCAGCGTCAGCGACATCGGACGCTGCAGGAACACCATCGCGCTGCCCTCGCCCATCGACATCGCGTTGCGCAGCTGCGCTTCGGCGAGCGGGCCGAGGATCATGCCGACCACCACCGGCGCGGTCGGGAAGTCGAAGCGCCGCATCAGCACGCCCAAGAGGCCGATGCCGTAGAGCAGGAACAGGTCGAACGCGCTCTGGCGCATGCCGTAGGCACCCACGGTGGCGAAGATCAGGATGCCGGCGTAGAGCTGGGGCTTCGGAATCTTCAGCAGCTTGACCCACAGGCCGACCATCGGCAGGTTCAGCACCAGCAGCATCACGTTGCCGATGTAGAGCGAGGCGATCAGCGCCCACACCAGCGCGGCCGAGGTGGTGAACAGCTGCGGGCCCGGCTGGATGCCGTAGTTCTGGAACGCGCCCAGCAGGATGGCGGTGGTGTTGGAGGTGGGAATGCCCAGCGTGAGCAGCGGAATCAGCGCGGCGGTCACCGTGGCGTTGTTGGCGGCCTCGGGGCCGGCCACGCCTTCGATGGCGCCCTTGGTGCCGAACTCGGCCTTGGCGTCCGCGTCCTTGGCCAGCTTCTTTTCGGTCGCGTAGCTCAGGAAGGTCGGGATCTCGGTGCCGCCGGCGGGGATGCAGCCGAAAGGCGTGCCGATGGCGGTGCCGCGCAGCCACGCGGGAATCGAGCGCTTCCAGTCGCGCTTGCTCATGTGCACCCGGCTCAGCTTGTTCTGGCCCTCGACCACCTTGCCTTCGTACAGCACGGCGTAGAGCACCTCGGCCACGGCGAACAGGCCGACGGCCACCAGCACGATCTCGATGCCGTCGAGCAGTTCGGGCACGCCGCCGGTGTAGCGGCCCTGGCCCGAGATCTGGTCGAGCCCGACGCAGCCCGCGGCCAGGCCGACGAACAGCGCCGTCATGCCGCGCAGCGTGCTCTTGCCGAGCACCGCGCTCACCGTGGTGAAGGCCAGCAGCATCAGCATGAAGTATTCGGGCGGGCCGAGCTTGACCGCGAATTCGGCCACGAACGGCGCGAACAGCGTGACGATCACCGTGGCGATGGTGCCGGCCACGAAGGATCCGATGGCGGCGGTGGCGAGCGCCGCGCCCGCCCTGCCGCTCTTGGCCATCTTGTTGCCCTCCATCGCGGTCACCATGCTGGCGGTTTCGCCGGGCGTGTTGAGCAGGATGGACGTGGTCGAGCCGCCGTACATGGCGCCGTAGTAGATGCCCGAGAAGAAGATCATCGAGGCCGTGACGTCGACCTTGCCGGTGATGGGCAGCAGCATGGCCACCGCCACCGCCGGGCCGATGCCGGGCAGCACGCCCACGGCCGTGCCAAGGGCGCAGCCGACCAGGCACCAGAGCAGATTGACGGGGGTGATCGCCGCGGCGAAGCCCGCCATGAGTGCGTTGAAGATGTCCATGTCAGAGCCAGCCAGTCGAAGTGAGGCCGGGCAGGTTGATGGCCAGGAATTGCGTGAAGGTCCAGAACACCGGCGCCGAGATGAGCACGCCGGCCAGCAGGTCGGTCGCCCAGGTGCGCGGCGAATTCACGCCGCCCTGCCCGCTCGCGCGGCGCAGGCCCTGCACCGCCAGCACGTAGCACAGCGTGCAGCTGATGATGAAGCCGAGCGTGGTGATGAGCGCGGCGTTGAGCAGCAGCCCCGCCGACACCCAGATGAAGCCCGGCCAGTAGGCGTGCTCGGCACCCGAGGGCGCGTCGAGTTCGCGGAAGCCGCCGGTGCGCGCCTCCCACACGATCCAGGCGCCGCACAGCACCAGCACCACCGACACCAGCCAGGGCAGGAAGTTGGGGCCGACGCCGCCGTAGCCGGCTTCGGAGGAAATGCCGATCGCGCCGAACGCCAGCGCGAGGCCGGTCAGCAGCACGCCGGCGCCGACCAGGGTTTGCGGCCACGTGGCCGCGGATTGCGGCGGGGCCGAGGAGTCTGGAGTTGTCATTTTTTCTCCCGGGGTGGAGCTGGATTTGAAAACGGCACGCTGTCGACTCTTTCGAGGACAGCGCGCCGTGGGGCGGGCCAGTGGTGCGCGCCGGGGGTCAGACCATGCCGGATTTCGTCATGATGGCGCGCAGGCTCGCGAAGTCGTCGTCGACGAACTTCGTGAAGGCTTCGCCCGACAGCACGGCGGGCGTCCAGTCGTTCTTCTTGAGCGATTCGGCCCAGGACGCGCTCTTCATGGCGGCCAGCACCATGTCGGTCAGCGCCTTGCGCTGGTCGGCGGAGATGCCGGGCGCGCCGTACACGCCGCGCCAGTTGCCGATTTCCACGTCGATGCCCTGTTCCTTCAGCGTGGGCACGTCGATGCCCGGCAGGCGCTGGGCCGAGGTGACGGCAATGGCCTTCATCTTGCCGGCCGCGATGTATTCGGCGAACTCGCTGTAGCCGCTGCCGCCGATGGTGACGTTGCCGCCCAGCACGGCCGCGGTGGCCTCGCCGCCTCCGCGGAAGGCCACGTAGTTGATCTTCGAGGGGTCGGCACCGACCTTCTGCGCGATCATGGCGGCGGCGATGTGCTCGGTGGAGCCGCGCGAACCGCCGCCCCACTTGACGCTGCCCGGGTCCTTCTTGAGCTGCTCGACCACGTCCTTCATGGTCTTGAACGGCGAGTTCGACGGCAGCACGAACACGTTGTATTCGGTGGTCAGGCGCGCGATGGGCGTGGCCTGCGACAGGTTGACCGGCGGCTTGCCGGTGATGATGCCGCCCAGCATGACCGAGCCCATGACCATCAGCGCGTTGGCGTCGCCCTTGGAACCGTTCACGAACTGGGCCAGGCCCAGCGCGCCGGCGGCACCGCCCTTGTTGTCGTAGGTGACGGTGTCGGCCACCTTGGCGTCGGTCAGGGCCTTGCCCAGGGCGCGGCCGGTGGTGTCCCAGCCGCCGCCGGGGTTGGCCGGGATCATCATCTTGACGTTGGCCGCGGCCCGGGCGGACAGTGGCAGGGCACCGGCGGCGGCCAGCGCGGCCAATGACTTCAGAAAGGTGTCGCGACGCATTGTTGTCTCCTGGTGCTGAAAGTAACTTGAAAGGAAGCTGACTTGAAGCTGAGTATCATGCGCCGCCCCGCTGTCAGTTGGCTGTCCGACAAACTGGGGAAAACACCGAATTCCCACCAATCCGTGCCCGTATGAAGCTGCTGCTGGTCGAAGACGACCCCTCGATGCAAATCACCCTGCAGCGCACCCTCGGGCGCCAGCGGATCGACGTGCGCGTCTGCGGCGACGGCGCCGAGGCCGTCGCGATGTGGCGCGCCCTGGAGCCCGACGTGGTGGCGCTCGACCTGAGCCTGCCCAACCTTGACGGCCTGCAGGTGCTGGCCCAGGCCCGGGCCGAGGGACTGCGCACGCCGGTGCTGCTGCTGACGGCGCGCGGCACCGTCGGCGACCGCATCATGGGCCTGAATGCCGGCGCGGACGACTACCTGCCCAAGCCCTTCGACCTCGACGAACTGGAAGCGCGCATCCGTGCGCTGCGCCGCCGCAGCCACGGCGTGATGACCGACATGGGGCTGAACCCCCAGCAGATCGGCGGCCTGCGCTTCGAGCCCGCGAACGGCGCCATCTACAACCGCGCGGATCTGCTCGAACTCACCCCGCGCGAACTGGCGCTGCTGAAGGCGCTGATGATGAAACCGGGCCACGCCGTGACCAAGGAGCGCCTGTTCGAGCTGGTGTTCCCCGGCGAGACCGAGGTGCAGTACGAGGCCATCGAGGTGGTGGTCTACCGCCTGCGCAAGAAGCTGGTGGGCACCGGCGCCGTGCTCATGACGATGCGCGGGCTGGGCTACCTCTTGCGACCGGAAGCATGAGGCACATTTCCTCGCTTCGCGCGCGGCTGCTGCTCGGCATCCTCGCGCCGATCGCCGTGTTCATCGTGATCAACAGCGTGAGCCTGTACCGCCAGAGCCTGGCTGCCGCCACCACCGCCTACGACCGCACGCTGCTGGCGTCCGCCAAGACCATCGGCGAGCAGCTCGACGTGGAAGGCTACGACCAGATGGCGCGGCTGCGCGCTATCGTGCCCTACTCCGCGCTCGAGGCCTTCGAGGCCGACAACCGCAGCCGGCTCTTCTACCGCGTGTCGGCGCTCGACGGCGAGATGATCTCGGGCTTTGCCGAGCTGCCGTTCTGGCGCGGGCGCATTCCGGACCGCAGCGCCTACGCGGCGCTGGTCGATTTCTACGACGCCCAGTTCCGCAACCAGCCGGTGCGCGTGGCGGTGCTTCTGCAGCCGGTGGCCAGCGCACGTGGCCGCGGCATGGCGGTGGTTCAGGTGGCCGAGACGCTGGAGATCCGCGAGACGCTGGCGCGCAAGCTGCTGGTCGACACGCTGTGGCGGCAGTTCCTGCTGATGGGCGTGATCGCGCTGGCGACGCTGTTCGTGGTGCAACGCGCCACGCGCCCGGTGCGCGAGCTGGGCGAAGCCATCGAGAAACGCGCGGCCGACGACCTCTCGCCCATCGACGCGCCGGACGCCCCGCGCGAGTTGCGCCCGCTGATAGACGCCACCACCGAAGTCATGGGCCGCCTGCAGCGGCTGCTGGACCATCAGAAGCGCTTCGTGCGCGACAGCGCGCACCAGTTGCGCACGCCGCTGGCGGTGCTCAAGGCGCAGGTGCAATCGGCGCGGCGCGGCGACGTGGCGCCGGAGCAGGCGCTCGGTGAAATCAGCCAGACCGTGGAGCGCGCCACCACGCTGGCCAACCAGATGCTGTCGCTCGCCAAGGTCGAGCAATTGCGCCAGCAGCCGGAATCGGTGGCGCTCGACCTGGGCGCCATCGTGCGGCAGATCGCGCTCGACCTGTCGCCGCTGGTGGCCGACAAGGCACTCGACTTCGAGCTGGCCATCGACGCGCCGGTGGTGGTGCGGGCCCACCAGTGGATGCTGCAGGAGCTCACGCGCAACCTGCTGCACAACGCCATCAAGCTGAGCCCGGCTGGCGCGGCGCTGCTGGTCTCGGTGCGTGCGCAGGCCGGCGAGGCGGTGCTCACCGTGCGCGACGAAGGCCCGGGCATCTCGCCGGAGCTGCGCCAGCGGCTGTTCGCTCCGTTTTCGGCGGGCAGCGCGTCGAGCGGCTCGGGGCTGGGGCTGGCGATCTGCCGCGAGATCGTGCTGGCGCTGGACGGTCGCATCGCGCTCGACAACCGTGTCGCGCCCGCCACGTCGGACGGCGCCGCACGCGTGGTCGGGCTGGATGCGGTCGTGCACCTGCCGCTGTGGCGGCACAATTCCTGATATTCACTCCTGATATCCATGGAACGTCTGCGCATCGACAAATGGCTCTGGGCCGCACGCTTCTTCAAGACGCGCTCGCTGGCCGCGGAGGAAATCGGCAAGAACCGCGTGCAGGTGAACGGCGACGTCGCCAAGGCCTCGCGCGAGGTGAAGGCCGGCGACACGGTCGCCATGCGGCTGGGCACGCTCACGCGAACGGTCACGGTGCGCGGCCTCAGCGGGCAGCGCGGGCCGGCGCCGGTGGCGCAGCAGCTCTACGAGGAAACGCCCGAAAGCATCGCCGCCCAGGCCGCCTTCCGCGAACTGCGCCGCATGGGCAGCGAGCCGGCCTTGGCCATCGAACAGGGCCGCCCCACCAAGCGCGACCGGCGCGAACTCGACGGCGCGGTGCGGCACGCCGAATGGGACAGCCGCTGGAGCGCATCGATCGACGCGGACGACACAGAACGCTGATCGCTTACGCTGTGGGCTTTCTTTCTTCGAGGAGTCCCGTTGCATGGCCAGCTTCAAGAAATACCGCGTAGGCGACAAGTTCAAGCTGTCGCACATCGACCCCGACGACACGCCCTTCTGCGAAGGTGACGAAGCCTCGCAGCGCGCGGAAGTCGACGCGCTCGCCGTCGAGCTCGACGAACTGCAGGACCTGCTGCACGCCGAGGGCCGGCGCAAGCTGCTGGTGGTGCTGCAGGGCATGGACACCAGCGGCAAGGACGGCACGGTGCGCTGGGTGTTCTCGCGGACCTCGCCGCTGGGCGTGCGCGTGACGGCCTTCAAGGCGCCCAACGACGAGGAGCGCGCGCACGACTACCTCTGGCGCTGCCATGCCGCCGTGCCGCGCACCGGCGAGATCATGGTGTGGAACCGCAGCCACTACGAAGACGTGCTCGTTCCTGTGGTCGAAGGCTGGATCGACAAGGCAGAGGCCAAGCGCCGCTACGCGCAGATCAACGACTTCGAGCGGCTGCTCACGGAGACCGGCACGGTCGTCATCAAGTGCATGCTGCACATCGACAAGGACGAGCAGCGCGAGCGCCTGCAGGCGCGCATCGACACGCCCGGCAAGCAATGGAAGTTCAGCATGGACGACCTGCGGGTGCGCACCAAGTGGAACGCCTACCAGCAGGCCTACCAGAGCGCGCTGGGCGCCACCTCGACCGAGCATGCCCCCTGGCACGTGATACCCGCCAACAGCAAGCGGCACCGCAACGTGATGGTCGCCCAACTGCTGGTGAAGACGATGCGGCAGATGAAGCTCAAGCCGCCGCCGCCGGACCCGGCGCTCAAGGGCATGATCATCAAATAAGGCGTGCGGCCCTTCTTTGGTGTCCCGCTTGTAAAGTGCGACTTCGCCTACGGAGCCGCGCCGAGCGGCCCACTAAGCTGGGCCGCGTACCAATTCAGGTGCAACCCAAAGAAGGACTCCAACATGAAAAAAATACTCTTCGCACTTGCAGCCTGCATGCTTGCCTCCACCGCCGCCATGGCCCAGCCCATGCCGCCGCGCCACGGGCCCGGCTACGACCGGCCGCATCACCGTCCGCACAAGGTCTGGGTGCCTGCGCACCGCGAGCATGGCCGCTTCGTGCGCGGCCACTACGTCTGGCGCTGAGCGCCGCTGACACGATGGCTCAGGAGCGGCGGATCAGCGCCTGGGCCAGCACGCGGCACTTGCCGAACTCGCAGCGCACCGCCCAGGTGGCACCGTTGTCGCAAGGCACGTTGTAGGTTTCGTAGCCCGGGCCCTTGGCTGTGAGTTCGGCGCGCGGCTGCAGGTTGCAGCGCCCGGCCTTGGCCAGCTTCTCGACGTTGTAGGTATCGACACCGGTACGGCGCGGCTTGTAGACGATGGCCGGGTCGAAGGTGTTGCCGTAGAAAGAGTCGCGCACGTTGGGATCGAGATTGCGATAGCCGCGCTTGGCCATGCAGTGGACGATCGCGATCTGCTGGTGCTCGGCGATCAGCGTGGCCGAGGGCTGCCCCGCGTAGTCGACGGCCGAGGTGCCGATGCCGGCCACCGCGAAGCCTGTCGCCATGCCCTGGCTGTACCACGTGACCAGCCCCACTCCCACGGCGGCCCACATCAGGTCGGTATTGGCCTCGCTGCGCGCGATGATGCGCGTGGCTGCCTCGCGGCAGGCGCTGACGTCGCTCGCGTAGCGCGCCTTGTCCACGCCTTCCATGGCGACCATCGGCACATAAGAGAGACCGGTCCCCGTTCCGGGTTCGGTCGGCGTCATCGGCTGGCTGGCACAACCAGCCAGTGCGACAGCGGCGGCCGCAATGCTCAGCAGGAACTTCATGGGAATCCCTCGTCTTCTAACGATTGTTCGCAGGATTTAACCATACATATAGTTACTCCTGAATCGCCTTGTCGCGAATGAACGACGCCCGGCATTTGCGACGATGCAGCGATTCCTCCAGCCGGCAGACCCATGAAGTTCGAGACATTCGCCAAGTACCTTTTCGCGCTCATCGGCGTCGCACTGCTCGGGCTGTGCGGCTACCTGGCCTTCGGCAAGCTGAGCTTCATTGCCTCCGCCGACCGCGTCCAGGGCCAGGTGGTGGAGCTCCAGCATGTGCGCAGCAGCAACAAGAACAATACCGACGGCACCTGGCGGCCGCTGGTGCGTTTCAGGGCACCGTCTGGCGCGCTGATCGACTTCACCACCTCGAGCAGCAGCGCAACGCCGCGCTACGAGGCCGGCGAGAGCGTGCAGGTCTATGCCCAGCCCTCGAACCCGGCCAACGTGATGCTCGACGACGCATTCGAACTGTGGGGCGGACCGGCCATGGCAGGCATCATCGGGGGAGTCTTTCTGCTGTTCGCGGAAATCCTGCGGCGCATCCAGCGCGACCAGGAACCGGGAACCTGATCTCTCCATTCCGCCGAGCTTTTCCATCCATGCATCTCCTTCCCGCCTGGCTCATGCTTGCGGCGATCACCGCCACGGCCCAGACGCCGCCCGCCGACCTGGCCCGCAAGAACGGCTGCCTGTCCTGCCACGGGCTGGTCCACAAGCAGGTGGGCCCGGGTTTCGCGCAGATTGCTGAGCGCTACCGCAACGATGCCGAAGCACCCGCCCGGCTGGCCGGCAAGATCCGCGATGGCAGCGTCGGCACCTGGGGCCGCGTCATCATGCCGCGGCAGGCCCACGTGACGGAAAACGATGCACGGGCGCTGGCCCAATGGGTGCTGTCCCAGCCTGCGCCTCGCTGACACCGCCGGACCTTTCTCAAGATTGGTAACAAAGAGCGAGAATGGGTTACATACCCGGCGCGTCGGATTTGGACGCCCCACCTGAACGCTCTGCCTTGAACTCCCGTCCCGCGCCTTTCTTCGCCAACGTGGTACTCGTGCTGTCGATGACGCTGCTGGCCGTCATCGGCGCCTTCTTCGGCGGGATGTCCGGCCTGCAGCAGTCCAGGGCCGCGCTTCACCTGGAGCGCGCCGACTGGCAGGTCGAGGACACCTCGGGCTTCAGCACGCCGCCCCCGCGGCAGCAGGCAGGCGACCTGCCGGATGCCTGGAACCCGATCCGGCTGCCGCTGGCCCTGCCCATCGCGCTGCTGCGTCAGGCCGATGGCGACGCCACCGTCGGCACGTCCAGCGCGGCCCGCCCGACGCGCATCACCTGGCTGCGAGTCTCCACGCGCCACCTGCCCTCCTCCAACGGCCCCCTGGCGCTGTACGGCGCCCGCATCAAGACCGACGGCACCATTGCCGTCTACGCCGACGGCCGCCTGGTGCACCGCGCCCAGCAACTGGGCCCGCTGTGGAACAGCACGCGCACGCCGCTGTGGGTCGAGCTGGACCGCGGCCCCGCCAGCACGCCGCCGCAGGAGATCCTCATCCGCCTGGAACACTCGCGCAACACGCAGGTGGCGGTGTCCTCGCTGTGGCTCGGCCCCGTCGAAACGCTGCGGGGCCGCCACGGCCTGCGCCAGTGGCTGCAGCAGGAGCTGCCGGCGATGCTCAGCGCCTCCTTCCTGGCCGTGGGCGTGTTCGCGCTCTTCGTCTGGTTCAGGCGCCCCGGCGAAACCGGCTACCTGCTGTTCTTCAACCTGTCGGCCACCTCCTTCATGCGGGGCCTGCATTTCTACGTGGGCCAGCCGATCGCCAATGACTGGTTCGCGTGGCTGACCGTCAATTCGCTGTTCTGGCTGGTGCTGGTGGTGCATTTCTTCCTGCGGCAGCTGCACCAGCGCCCGCTCAGGTGGCTGACCTGGGCCGTGGTGCTGGCCACCACCGCGGTCGGCGTGCTGACCATGCCGGGGCTGAACCTGGTGCAGAACACCCCGCGCGTGACGCCGCTGATCTATGCGGTGGCGGCCCTCATGGGCGCGGCCGTCTGCCTGGTCGGCGGCGTCAGCGCGTGGCGCCGCTCCACCGAGGGCCGGCTGGTGGCTGCAGGCATCGGCATCTGCGTGCTGCTGGGCATCACCGACTGGCTGCTGCAGAACAACTTCATCAGCCCCGAGGGCTGGTACCTGGGCGCCTACACCAACGCCGTGACCTTCAGCGTGTTCGGCGTGCTGATGTACCGGCGCTACGTGCATGCCATCGGCGCCGTGGAGCAACTGAACGACAGCCTTGCCGAGCGGCTGCGCAAGCGCGAGGCCGACCTGGAGCTGAGCCACCAGCGGCTGCGAGACGTCGAGCGCCTGCGCACCATCAGCGACGAGCGCCAGCGCCTGATGCAGGACATGCACGACGGCCTGGGCTCCTCGTTGATCAGCGCGATCCGCTCGGTCGAGGGCGGCGGCATGAGCGACGAGAAGATCTCGCAGATCCTCAAGAGCTGCCTCGACGACCTGAAGCTCACGCTCGATTCGCTGGAGCCGGTGGAAGCCGACCTGCTGCTGCTGCTCGCCACCCTGCGCTACCGCCTGGAGCCGCGGCTCGAAGGCACCGGCGTGTCGCTGCGCTGGGAAGTGCAGGAGCTGCCCGCCCTTGAATGGCTCGACCCGTCGAGCGCGCTGCACATACTGCGCATCGTGCAGGAGAGCATCTCGAACATCCTGCGCCATACCCGCGCGACCGAGATCCGTGTCGAGACCGCGCTGGACGGCGCCGGCGTTCGCGTGACGATCGAAGACAACGGGCAGGGTTTCGACGTCGACAAGGTGCTGTCCTCGCCTTCCGGCCGGGGCCTGCAGAACCAGAGGCGGCGGGCGCGGTCGATCCAGGGCACCATCAGCTGGGAATCGCGCCCGACGGGCACGCGCTTCATGCTGTGGCTGCCGCTGGCGCGCGAGGGCGTTGCGGCCTGAGGAACTGCAGCGGCCTGCGACGGCCGGGAGCTGATGTCGTCGCCGAAGACCGCGTAAGCCGGCCTTGGCAGGCCCGTCAGAGCCCGAGCAGCTTGCGCCCCTCGTCGGCCAGCAGGTCGTGCGTTTCCGGGTGCGACCGCATGTACGCGGCGAACACCGGGCACTGCGCAATCACGCGCAGCCCGCGTTCGCGCGCCGATGCCAACCCTGCCAGCACCAGTTGCTTCGCGATGCCCTGGCCCTGCAGCGCTTCAGGCACCAGCGTGTGGATGAAGGTAATGACATCGCCCTCGAGCGAGTAGATGGCCACCGCGCGCTCCCCCTGCGATTCGTATTCGAATCGATGCTTCGCGGGGTTGTCGTGAACCGTGCTGGAAAGGGTCATGGGAGATCTCGATGCGGGGCGGAGGGCGCCGGCTCAGCCCTTGATGAACGCCAGCAGGTCGGCGTTCACCTGGTCGGCGTGCGTGTTGCAGGTGGCGTGCGGCGCGCCGGCATAGACCTTGAGCTGGCTGTTCTTGATCATCTCGGCCGCGAGCTTGCCCGTGGCCTCGAAGGGCACGACCTGGTCGTCGTCGCCGTGGATCACCAGCGTGGGCACGTCGATCTTCGCCATGTCGGGGCGGAAGTCGGTTTCCGAGAACGCGGTCACGCAGTCGATGGTGGCCTTGAGCGAGGCCTGCAGCGCGATCTGCAGCGTCTGCTTGAACACGCCCTGCGACACCTTGGCGCCGGGGCGGTTGGTGCCGTAGAAGACCGTGCTGAAGTCGTCGAGGAACTGCGGGCGATCGGCCGCCAGACCGGCGCGGATGCCGGCAAAAAGCGAAGCGTCGGGGCCCACGGGGTGGTCGGCCGTCTTCATGAACAGCGGCGTCACGGCGCTGATGAGCGCCAGCTTGGCGATGCGCGACGAGCCCTTGCGTGCGATGTAGCGCGTGACGTCGCCGCCGCCCATGGAGAAGCCCGCGAGGATCACGTCCTTCAGGTCCAGCTTCTCGATCAGCTCGGCGATGTCGTCGGCGAAGGTGTCGTAGTCGTAGCCCGTCCACGGCTGGCTCGAACGGCCGAAGCCGCGGCGGTCGAACGCGATGGCGCGGTAGCCGCGTTCCGCGAAGAACAGCATCTGGGCGTCCCACATGTCGGCGCTGAGCGGCCAGCCATGGCTGAAGAGAATGGGCTGGCCCGAGCCCCAGTCCTTGTAGTAGAGCTCGGTGCCGTCGCGCAGGGTGAGTGTGGTCATGGTTGTGTCCTTTGGGTCGGGGTGGCGTGAAGGGAAGAAAGAAAAGAACCGATGCCGACAACCGCACAGCCCGCGAATTCGCTTGAACTCATGATGGGTGAGGGATGAAGTTTCTTCGGCATGGAATGAATCTTCGGGCTTCGCACCCGCGCCGTCGGCGAAACCTTTTGCCGTCTGCCATCGAATTTTTTGAATGTTCGGCCGAGGACTTGCGGACGCAAAAACAAAAAAGCCCAGCAGCTTGAAAGCTACTGGGCTTGATTGGCGGAACCGGAGGGATTCGAACCCTCGATGAGGCTCTACACCCCATACTCCCTTAGCAGGGGAGCACCTTCGGCCACTCGGTCACAGTTCCTGAAAGAAGCCACGATTATGCCATTACTTAGGCGCTCGGTTGATCCAGATCGAACGCTTTATGCAGTGCGCGCACCGCAAGTTCCATGTATTTTTCGTCGATCACGACCGAGGTCTTGATTTCGCTGGTCGAGATCATCTGGATGTTGATGCCCTCTTCGCTCAGCACGCGGAACATCTTGCTGGCGACGCCCACGTGGCTGCGCATGCCGATGCCCACGATGCTGACCTTGCAGATCTTGGTGTCGCCGACGATCTCGGTCGCGCCCAGCGAAGGCATGACCTTCGACTGCAGCAGGTCGACCGTCTTCGCGTATTCGTTGCGATGCACGGTGAAGCTGAAGTCGGTCTTGCCGTCCTTGCTCAGGTTCTGGATGATCACGTCGACTTCGATGTTGGCGTCTGCCACGGCACCGAGGATGTGATACGCGATGCCGGGCTTGTCGGGCACGCCGAGCACCGAGATCTTGGCTTCGTCGCGGTTGAATGCGATGCCGGATACGACGGCTTGTTCCATGTTTTCGTCTTCCTCGAAAGTGATCAGCGTGCCGGACTTGGCCTCTTCATTGATGTCGATGTCCCACGGCGTGAAGCTCGAAAGCACACGCAGCGGCACCTTGTACTTGCCGGCGAATTCCACCGAGCGGATTTGCAGGACCTTGGAGCCCAGGCTCGCCATTTCGAGCATTTCCTCGAAGCTCACGGTCGTCAGGCGGCGCGCGTCGGGCTCGACGCGCGGGTCGGTCGTGTAGACGCCGTCGACGTCGGTGTAGATCAGGCATTCGTTCGCCTTCATGGCCGCGGCGATGGCCACGGCCGAGGTGTCGCTGCCGCCACGGCCGAGCGTGGTGATGTTGCCGTCGTCGTCCACGCCCTGGAAGCCGGTGATGACCACCACCCTGCCCGCGTTCAGGTCGGCCATGACGCGCGCATCGTCGATGCTTTCGATGCGGGCCTTGGTGTAGGAGTTGTCGGTGCGCACCGAAACCTGCCAGCCGGCGTAGCTGACCGACTCGACGCCCTCCGCCTGCAGCGCGATGGCCAGCAGCGCCGACGACGCCTGCTCGCCGGTCGAGGCCAGCATGTCGAGCTCGCGGTTGTGCGCCACGCCGGGTTTGCTGGGCGCCAGTTCCTTGGCCAAGCCGAGCAGGCGGTTGGTCTCGCCGCTCATGGCACTCGGAACCACGATCATCTGGTGGCCTGCGCGCGCCCACTTGGCGACGCGCTTGGCGACATTCTTGATGCGCTCGGTCGAGCCCATCGACGTACCGCCGTATTTGTGAACGATCAATGCCATGGGTGAAATCAGAGAAAAGAAAAGGGCCGCTTGAAAGGCGGCGCCCTGCAAGCTGTCAGAGCAAAGTCTTCGGCGAGGGCGGGGCATTGTACCAATGCAGGAAATCGCCCTTCCGCTCGATGAATCCCGCGGCCACCTTGAGGTGGATCCGGTGGCCGCGCGTGGTGCAGGCGCGGACCTGGCCGAGCAATTGGTCGAGCTGCGCCGCACTGGGGGCGCTGCCGTGGGCCTGCATCAGCCAGTGGCGCAGCACATTGGCCTGCCGGGCATGCGACAAGGTCTGCAGCGTCGCGATGCGCGGCGGGTTGCCCACCGTCTCCATGTCTTGCGCTGCAAGCTCGTCCAGCAGCTCCTGCGCCTGGGCGGCATGGCCGATGCTGCGAGTGAAGGTGGCGCGAAACTGCGGGAAAGCCTGCGCCAGCGCCGGGAGCACCACGGCGCGAATCCGGTTGCGGGTGTAGCGCGCGTCGCCGTTGGTCGGATCTTCGATCCACGGCAGGCCGCGCCCGGCCAGCCATTCACGGATGTCGGCACCTGCAACGGCCAGCAGAGGGCGATGGATTTCCAGCCCGCCCCGCTGCGCGCGCGCCGGCATCGCGGCCAGCCCCGGAAGACCCGCACCGCGCGAAAGCGCCAGCAGCAGGGTTTCGATCTGGTCATCGGCATGGTGGCCCAGCGCTATCGATTGGATAGCCGGCCCACTCCCGTCCATGCGCGCCATCTCGGCAAACGCGCTGTAGCGGGCACGGCGGGCCGCATCCTCCGGGCTGTCTCCGCGCGCATGCCGCGCATCGACGCGATGCACGCGCAGCGGCACGGCCAGACGTTCGCAGACGTTCCGGCAATGCCGCTCGAAGTCGTCGGCCGCGGCCTGCAGCCCGTGATGCACGTGGAAGGCGACAACCTCGCCCGGCCGGCGCGCCGCGCAGGCGGCCAGCAGGGCCGTGGAATCGGCACCGCCGCTGAACCCCACCGCCAGCGGCCAATGCGCCGGCTCGAACGCGGCCATGGCGCGTTCGAAAGCGGAGTCCATGGCGGAGGCTGCGTTACCTGCCGTTGTCGGCCTTGGTGTCGTTGAAACGGCCGTAGCTCTGCAGGCGCTCGTAGCGGCGCTCCAGCAGTTCCTTCGGCTTCAGGTCGCTGACCTGGCGGAAGGCGTCGTTGAGCGCGCGCTTCAGGAACGCGGCCATCTGGCGATGGTCGCGGTGCGCACCGCCGACGGGCTCGTTCACGATCTTGTCGACCAGCCCCAGCGCCTTGAGGCGGTGCGCGGTGATGCCCAGTGCATCGGCCGCTTCCTGCGCCTTGTCGCTGGTCTTCCAAAGGATGGAAGCGCACCCCTCGGGGCTGATCACCGAGTAGATCGAATACTGCAGCATCACCAGCTGGTCGCCGACCGAAATGGCCAGCGCGCCGCCGGAGCCACCCTCGCCGATGATGGTGACGATGATCGGCACCTCGAGCTGCGCCATTTCGAAGATGTTGCGGCCGATGGCTTCCGACTGCCCGCGCTCCTCTGCGTCGATGCCGGGATAGGCGCCGGGCGTGTCCACGAAGGTGAACACGGGCAGCTTGAACTTCTCTGCCGTCTTCATGAGGCGCAGGGCCTTGCGGTAGCCCTCCGGCTTGCTCATGCCGAAGTTGCGCGCAGTGCGCTCCTTGGTGTCGCGCCCCTTCTGATGGCCGAGCACCATGCACGGCACGCCGTTGAAGCGCGCCAGGCCGCCCACGATCGACAGGTCGTCCGCAAAGTGCCGGTCGCCATGGAGCTCCACGAAATCGGTGAAGATTTCGTTGACGTAGTCGAGCGTGTAGGGGCGCTCCGGATGCCGGGCGATCTTGGTGATCTGCCAGGGCGTCAGGTCGCTGTAGATGTCTTTGGTGAGCTGCTGGCTTTTCTTGCCGAGCTGATCGATTTCTTCAGAAATGTCGACCGCCGATTCGGTCTGTACATAGCGCAGTTCTTCGATCTTTGTTTCGAGTTCAGCAATGGGCTGCTCGAAGTCGAGGAAGGTTCGTTTCGCCAACGTCTTCTCCTGTGTTCAATATGCGACTGGAACCGGGTCCAGTGATCGCCAAATATACCAAGTCGCCACGCTGCAATACGGGGCCCAGGCCACGGCCACGTCGCGGGCATCGCTGCGGCTGACCGGATCGCCCGAAAAATAATTGACGCTGATGCCGTTGAGCAGCCCCAGGTCGTCCACAGGCAGCACGTTCGGGCGCATCAGGTGGAAGATGAGGAACATCTCGGCGGTCCAGCGGCCGATGCCGCGGATGGCCACGAGCTCCTCGATGATGAGCTCGTCCGACATGTCCTTCCAAGAATCGACGTGCACCAGGCCCGAATCGAAGTGCAGGGCCAGGTCGACCAGGTACTCGATCTTGCGTGCCGAGAGGCCCGCAGCGCGCATGTCGTCGACCTTGAGCTTGAGCACGTTGGCCGGCGTCAGCTTGCGGGGCAGCGCCGCGAACTTGTCCCAGACCGTCTGCGCTGCCTTCACCGAAATCTGCTGGCCGACCACGCTGCGCGCCAGCGTGGTGAACGCGTCGCCGCGCGACTCCAGGCAGGCGTCGCCGAACTTCGGGATCAACCGCTTCATGACGCGGTCTTTCTTGGAAAGGTGCTTGCACGCCTCTTCCCAATAGTCCGGCGTATAGATCTGTACGCTGGACTTCTTGGTGGCGGGCATGGGGTTCGTCGTACCGTTCACTGCGCGGCCGCCCAGGTGGTTCCCGTGGGCGAGTCCTTGAGCACGATGCCCTGCTCGAGGAGTTCCTGGCGAATGCGATCGGCTTCGGCGAAGTTCTTTGCCGCCTTGGCAGCGGAACGCTCGGCGATGCGGGCCTGGATGGCCGCGTCGTCCAGCGTGCTGCCGGCCTGCAGGAACGCCCGCGGATCGCCCTGCAGCAAACCCAGCGAACCGGCCAGCGCCTTCAGCAGGCCCGCGGTTTCGGAAGACTTGGTGCGGTTGACTTCACCGGCCAGTTCGAACAGCACGGCAATGGCTTCGGGCGTGCCGAAGTCCTCGTCCATGGCGGCCTTGAAGCGCGCGGCATAGGGCTGGGTCCAGTCGATGGCCACTTCAGCCGGTGCGACGAGATCGAGCGCGGTGTACAGGCGCTTGAGCGAATTGCGGGCGTCGTCCAGGTGCGCGTCGCTGTAGTTGAGCGCGCTGCGGTAATGCGTACGCACCAGGAAGAAGCGCAGGCTCTCGGCGTCGTACTTCTGAAGCACCTCGCGGATGGTGAAGAAGTTGCCCAGGCTCTTGGACATCTTCTCGTTGTCCACGCGCACGAAGCCGTTGTGCACCCAGAAGCGCGACAGCGGCTTGCCGTTGGCGCCTTCGCTCTGGGCAATCTCGTTCTCGTGATGCGGAAACTGCAGGTCGGCGCCGCCGCCGTGGATGTCGAAGGTCTCGCCCAAGGTCGCGCAGCTCATGGCCGAGCACTCGATGTGCCAGCCCGGCCGGCCGGTGCCATAGGCGCTTTCCCATTTGGCGTCTGCGGGCTCGGTCGGCTTGGCGGCCTTCCAGAGCACGAAGTCGAGCGGGTCCTGCTTGCCGTCGAGCACGGCCACGCGCTCGCCCGCATGCAGTTCGTCGAGCGACTTGCCCGACAGCTTGCCGTAGCCCGGGAACTTGCGCACCGCGTAGTTCACGTCGCCGTTCTCGGAGCGATAGGCCAGGCCCTTGTGCTCCAGCTTCTGGATGATGCCGAGCATCTGCGGCACGTACTCGGTGGCGCGCGGCTCGATGGTGGGCGGCTCGATGCCGAGCGCGCCGATGTCCTCGTGCATGGCCGCGATCACTTCGTCGGTCAGCTCTCGGATGGTGATGCCGCGCTGCACGGAGCGGGCGATGATCTTGTCGTCGATGTCGGTGATGTTGCGCACGTAGGTCACTGCATAGTCGCTGGCGCGCAGCCAGCGCTGCACCACGTCGAACGCCATCATCATGCGGGCGTGGCCGATGTGGCAGAAATCGTAGACCGTCATGCCGCAAACGTACATGCGCACCTGTCCGGGTTGCAGGGGGGAGAATTCCTCCAATTCACGCGACAGCGTGTTGTAGATGCGCAGACTCATGAGATTCGGAAAACGTCGCTTCGCGCACGTGCGGCACGGGCGAACGACGATGTTTTTCAGGGGTGACGGGGGCTGTGGTCGCGAGGGGTTGGACATGGCCCCTCGGCTACAATGCAACCTAGTATAAACGGCTGCTGCCGAGTATCTCCCGGGTGTTCCCCAAGCCCGCACTTCCCACTCCGAGGCTTCATGAAGCACGCCGCTTTCTCCAGACTCTCCCTTGCTTTCGTCCTGCTGTTCAGCCTGTGGGGCGCCGCGCACGCCAACGAGTATGACGACGTGAACACCCTGCTGCGCCAGGGCAAGCCGGCCGAAGCGCTCGCCAAGGCCGACACCTACATTGCCGGCAAGCCGCGCGACCCGCAGATGCGCTTCCTGCGCGGCGTGATCCTCACCGAACAGAACAAGCAGGACGAGGCCATCGCCGCCTTCACCCAGCTCACGCAGGACTTCCCCGAACTGTCCGAGCCCTACAACAACCTCGCCGCGCTCTATGCGTCGCAAAGCAAGTTCGACCAGGCGCGCTCGGCGCTCGAACAGGCCATCAAGCTCAACCCGAACTACGCCACCGCGCACGAGAACCTGGGCGACGTGTACGCCCGCCTCGCGGCCCAGGAATACGTGCGCGCCCAGCAGTTCGCCAGCACCAACCCGAGCGTCGCGCCCAAGCTGGCGCTGATCCGCCAGATCTTCACGCCCAAGACCGAAGCCGAGGCCGCCGCGCTGCCCGCGGCGCCGGTGGTCATCCGCAAGCCGGTCGGCCGCACCAGCAAGTAAGCGAGCGAGGCCTCCCGCGCGACGGCGACCGATTCGTCGTGCGCCCCCCCGCTCTCCCCCATCCGCACACGGAGCATCACTTGACGATCCACGCACTCTCCCGATTCAGCCGCCGCAGCGCCCTCGTGCTGGCCGCCGCACTCACGTTCGCCGCCGCGGGGCATGCTCAGACCGCCTCCCCGCGCGTCAAG
This sequence comes from Variovorax sp. efr-133-TYG-130, assembly GCF_030208835.1. Classification (NCBI taxonomy): domain Bacteria; kingdom Pseudomonadati; phylum Pseudomonadota; class Betaproteobacteria; order Burkholderiales; family Comamonadaceae; genus Variovorax; species Variovorax sp. efr-133-TYG-130. The sequence continues at coordinate 148,685 of NZ_JARVTD010000009.1, forward strand.
CTCGCCACCTCGGCCGGCGACATCGTGGTCGAACTCGACGCCGCCAAGGCGCCGAAGTCGGTGGAGAACTTCCTGCAGTACGTCAAGGACAAGCACTACGACGGCACGGTGTTCCACCGCGTCATCGACGGCTTCATGATCCAGGGCGGCGGCTTCACCGCCGACCTGAAGCAGAAGCCCACCCGTGCGCCCATTCCGCTGGAGGCCGGCAACGGCCTGAAGAACGACAAGTACACCATTGCCATGGCCCGCACCGGCAACCCCGATTCGGCCACCTCGCAGTTCTTCATCAACGTGAAGAACAACGACTCGCTCAACGCACCCAGCCCCGACGGCTACGGCTACACCGTGTTCGGCAAGGTCGTCTCTGGCGCCGACGTGGTCGACAAGATCCGCGCCGTCCAGACCGGCAACAAGGGCGGCATGCAGAACGTGCCGGTCGAGCCCGTCACCATCAAGTCCGCCACCGTGGTGGCGAAGTAATCCGTTTTCCGAAGAAGGAGTCCCTCATGAGCAACCCACAAGTCGAACTGCATATCAAGAACTACGGCGTCATCACGCTCGAACTCGACGCCGCCAAGGCGCCCAAGTCGGTCGAGAACTTCGTCTCGTACGTCAAGAAGGGCCACTACGACAACACGGTGTTCCACCGCGTAATCCCCGGCTTCATGGTGCAAGGCGGCGGTTTCGAGCCCGGCATGAAGCAAAAGCCCACCGGCGCCGAGATCGAGAACGAAGCCAACAACGGCCTGAAGAACGACAACTACACCGTCGCCATGGCCCGCACCAGCGCGCCCCACTCGGCCACGGCCCAGTTCTTCATCAACGTGTCGGACAACGGCTTCCTGAACCACACCGCGCCTTCGGCCCAGGGCTGGGGCTATGCCGTGTTCGGCAAGGTCATTGCCGGCACCGAAGTGGTCGACAAGATCAAGGCCGTGAAGACGGGCCGCAAGGGCTTCCATGACGACGTGCCGCTCGAAGACGTCGTGATCGAGAAGGCCGTCGTCACTGCAGAGTGATCGCGAGCCCCCGGTGGCGGCAGCGATGACGGTGTTCAATGAACTGGTGGCGCCCGCCACCTGGCGCACTGTCGACCTGATCTCCGACCTGCACCTGCAGGCCGGCGAGCCCGCCACTTTCGAGGCCTGGCAGGGCTACCTGCAGACCACGCCGGCCGACGCGCTGATCATCCTCGGCGACCTGTTCGAAGTATGGGTCGGCGACGATGCCGCCGCCCAGCCCGGCTTCGAGGCGCAATGCGCCGAATTGCTGCGCCGCACGGCGCAGCGGCTGCCGGTGTACTTCATGCATGGCAACCGCGACTTCCTGGTCGGCCCCGCACTCGCGGCGCAGTGCGGCTTCACGCTGCTCGACGACCCCACGGTGCTGGTGCTGCATGGCCAGCGCTGGCTGCTGAGCCACGGCGACGCCCTCTGCCTCGAAGACACCGACTACCTCAAGTTCCGCGCCCAGGTGCGCACGCCCGCATGGCAGGCCGCGTTTCTCTCGCGCCCGCTCGAGGAGCGCCGTGCGCTCGCGCGTTCGATGCGGGTGCAGAGCGAAGACCGCAAGCGCGATCCCTCCGTCGTCTGGGCCGACGTCGACACCGCCGCCGCGCGCCAATGGCTGCGGCAGGCCCAGGCCCACACGCTGGTGCACGGCCACACGCACCGCCCCGCCGACCACGACCTGGGTGAAGGCATGCGCCGCATCGTGCTGAGCGACTGGGACGCTGCCGCGCATCCGCCGCGCGCGCAATTGCTCTGTCTTTCCCCCGCCGGCGCCCAGCGCGTCGACCTGCGCTAGCCGCGCCGCCGCCGATGTTCAAGTGGCTGCGCCGGTTGCGCGCCCTGCCCCCGATTCCCGATGCCGCATGGCAGGCGGTGCTCACGCGCTACGCCTTCCTCGCCGATCGTCCCGCCGCCGACCTGCAACGGCTGCGCGCCCTCACCGCCGAGTTCCTGCGCGACAAGGAATTCCACGGCGCCCGCAACTTCAGCATCACCAATGAAGTGGCGCTGGCCATCGCCGCGCAGGCCGTGCTGCCGGTGCTGCATCTCGAGGGCGGCCTGGCCTGGTACGACGACTTCGTCGGCATCGTGGTGCACCGCTCCGAGGTGGTGGCCCGCCGCAAGGTGGTCGACGACGCGCAGGTGGTGCACGAGTACAACGAAGTCGTGGCCGGCGAGGCCATGGACCGCGGCCCCGTCATGCTGAGCTGGGACGACGTGCTCGCGAGCAGCATCACCTCGGACCGCGGCTACAACGTCGTGATCCACGAGTTCGCCCACAAGATCGACATGCGCAACGGCGACGCCAACGGCTGCCCGCCGCTGCCGGCCGGCTTTGCCGGCAAGCGCAATGCGCGCGAGGCCCGCGCGGCGTGGATGGCCGTGATGAAGCCCGCCTACGAAGACTTCCGCGAAAAAACCATCCTGGCCGAACGCTTCGGCGCCGAGCCGCCGTGGCTCGACGCCTACGGGGCGACATCGATCAGCGAGTTCTTCGCGGTCGCCTGCGAGGCCTATTTCGTGAATCGCCCGAATTTCAGCCGGGACTTCCCCGAAGTGCTCGCGATCTTCGATGAATTCTTTCTGCCTAAAAGGCCCTAAACCCAAGCCTGATATAGATTGTTTGCTACTTATTTGATAGCGCTCAAGCCTTTACCATTGACGGGTTATCAACTCGCAAAAAAGGTAAACAACATGAGGGATTGGATCTATCAACTCACTGGCAAGGCATGGCTCGCGCTGGTGATCGGCATCGGGATTCTGGGGTGGGCGGGCTACGCGCAATTCAAGGCCAACGCTGACACGCACGGCACCGCGGTCGAAGACCTGGTGGCCAGGAGCGGCACCATCGTCAGCGGCAGCGAAATCACGGAAACCACCAAGCGCCGGCGCGGCGGCAGCACCACGCGCCATTACTTCGTGCTCGATGCCAAGCTGGCCGACGGCAGCACCGAGAAGTGGCGCGTGGACTACGCGGTCGGCCGCAGCAAGCTCGAGCCGCTGATCGACGAAGCAGTCGACGTACGCGTCGATCCCTCGGACAACAACCTCGTCTACGAGGTCAAGCTCAAGGGCCAGCCCGTGGTGTCGCTGGCCGATGTGCAGAAGATCATGGAAAACAAGGACAAGGCAGCAGCATCCAGCGCCACCGACAAGGGCACGCTGATCGTCGGCGCCGTTGCCCTGCTGCTGGGCATTGGCGGACTGTTCCTCCGGCGCCGCATTGCCAGCGGCCATGCAGCCGAACAGGCGGCGGCGGTGCAGACGCCCGTGATCGGCGAGAAGGTCTGACCTTCCCCCTGTCTGGCTCGCAGCCCAATGAAAAAAGACGCCCGAGGGCGTCTTTTTTCATGGCCGAAAGAAAAGGCCGGCCTTACTTGCGCAGCAGTGCCTTCAGCGCATTCTGCAGGCGGCGGGCGCTCGCGGCGTCGTGCGCGGCGGCCAGCACCTTGCCGGCATCCTGGCCCCAGGTCTGGGCCGGCGCCGGATCGCCGCGCTTCGTCAGCAGCTTGAGCTGCAGCGCACGGCGTGCGTCGAGCTGCTCGGCGGGCGTCGGCACTTCGGCTGCCATTTCGAGGCGCAACAGCGCTTCGGCGGCATCGCTGGCGGCAGCGGTCGGCGCGGAGCCGATGGCCTGCGACCAGCCGGTGCGCACCGCCGGCGTCACCGCGCGGCCCAGTTCCTGGACGCTCGGCAGACGCGCCGCATCGCGCTGCTCCCAGGCGCCGAGCACCTGCGTCAGGGCTTCGCCGTGCGCCTGGGCGGCAAGCTTGCGCAGCGCCATGTCGGCGCGCTCGAGCGCTTCGCGCTGGGCGCGGAAGGCCGCGTCGCCGAGGCGCGGGCCGCGATCTTCACGCGGCGGACGGTCGCCGAAGCGGCCGCCAGGGGCGCCGCGATCACCGCGGTCACCGGAACGCGGCGCGCCGCGGTCGCCGCCGGGGCGACCCGGGCCGCCCGCACCCGGCCGGCCGGCATCGCGCCGGTCGCCGAAGCGGCCGCCGGCACCGCGAGCGGCGGGTGCCGCCTCGGCCTTCTTGCTGCTCGGACGGTCGTCGCCGCGCATGGCCACCACCGGCTTGGGAGCGGGCTTCGGCGCGGCGGCAGGGGCTTGCGCAGCGGCGTCGGTGCGTGCCGATGCATCGGCGCCATCGGCGGGCGCCACCAGATCGGCCGAAGCACCGGGCGCCTCGGTGTGCGTGCCGGGCGAGGCTTCCGCGTCGCTCGGGCTGGGTGCCTGTTCGGCGCTCTCGCCGAATTCGGCGGCGGCCTGGCCCGGAGCCACGACCTCGGTCGCGCCGACCGACGGGCCGTCGCTCGCGGCGGCTGCCTGTTCGGCCTTCGGAGCCGGCGGGGGGGCTTCGCCACGCAGCGCCGCTTCCAGGCGGGCGATGGCGGCGCGGATCTTCTGCACGTCGCCGCCGGCGTTGGCGGCATCGAGCGCCTTCGAGGCGTCGAGCACATGGCGGTCGTGCTCGCTCATGGCGGCCGACGCCTTTTCGCGCTCGGCCGTCTTGCGGTTGAAAGCCTCGTCGATCGGTGCGCGGAAAGCGTCCCACAGCTTCTGTTCGTGGCGGCGGTCGAGCGGCACGCTCTGCGCCTCGGCCTGCCAGCGCTGCTGCAGCGCCTTGACGGCGTCGATGCGCAGCATCGGCTGGGCGCCGAGTTCGGTCGCCTCGGCGATCATGGCCTGGCGGCGCTCGACGCTCGCCTTCTGCGCGGTCTCGAACGGTGCGCGGGCGGCGCCGAAGGCTTCGTTCCACTGCGGCTGCAGCTCGGCGAACACCTTCTCGCCCACATGGCCGGCATCGCGCCAGCGATCGGCGAACTGGTGCAGCGCGCGGTTGTGGGCCTTCAGATCGGTGGCGCCGGCGTGTTCCGCCGCCCAGGCCTTGACCTCTTCGATCAGCGCCACGCGATGGGCGCGGTGCTCGGCGGCGTCGGCGCGAACCTTCTCCAGCCAGGCCTCGACCACCTTGTGGGCCTCGTTGCAGGCTTCGTCGAAGCGCTTCCACAGCGCGTGGTTCGGCACGCCGCCCTGGTCGGCCTGCTTCCACTGGTCGCGCAGGGCGCGCAGCGTTTCCTGCATCTTGCGGCCGCCGAGGGCCTGGCCTTCGGGACGCTTGAGCAGGCCTTCGGCCTTGGCGACGAGGTCTTCGCGGACCTTGTCGGCGCTCCAGCGCTGCCAGCCTTCGAGTTCGCCGGCGGCCACGAGCGCGGCATGCACGCGGGCTTCGAGCGGCGCCTCGACCAGCTTTCCGTGTTCCTTGAGCACGGCGCGCAGCGCGGCTGCGGCGCCGGCGCTGGCCTTGCCGTGGCCTTCGGCGGTTTCCTGCTCGAGCTTGGCGAGCGCGGCCTGCACCGCGTCTTGGGCGGCGGCGCGCACGGCCGGATCGACCTTGGGCGCGGCAGGGCGTGCGGGAGCGGCCACCTTGGGAGCAAGGACTTCGCCGCGCGCGGCGCGCAGCTCGTCGGCCCACACGGGCACCGGCGGCAGCGGCGCCGCTGCGTCGGCGGAGGCGGCAATGGCCAGGGCCAACGCGCTATGGAAGGAATCGGACACCACCAGCAGCTGCGACTTCGACGACTCGAGCTGCGGCGCGAACTTGGCGTCCAGGCTGGTCCAGTTGGCGTCGCCGGTGATTTCGGTCGCCTGCTGCTGCCAGTGGGCCACGTCGGCGCGCAGCGATTCCTCGGCGGCCTGGGCGTCCTGCCAGCCCTTGGTCGACAGCACTTCGAAGCGCTGGGCCAGCAGCACGGCGGCTTCGCGGTGGACCTGCGCGCGGTGCTGCAGGTCTTCGATGCCCTTGACGCGCTCCGCCAGCTTGAGCTTCAGGCCGGCCAGCGGTTCGCGCGACAGCGGTGCGCCAGCCTTGGCGGCGTCACGCTGCCACGCCAGCGCGTCCGCGATGTTGAGCTTGGACTGTGCAAGCAGCGCCTCGGCCTTCTGCGCCCATTCGGCGGCGATGGCCTCCTGGCCCTTGGCGCGCTTGAGTTCGTCGAGTTTTTCGCGCAGCAGGCGTGCGGCGCCCTTGTCACGTCCGCTCAGCTCCTTGAAGACTTCCTGCATCTGCTCGGGCGCGGGGTTGCCAGCGAGCCAGTCGCGGATGCGCGCGGCGCGCTCGCCGGAAGTCGGCGCGGTGAAGGCGCCGCCGGTCAGCGTGTCGAGGGCCTGAATGTCGTGTGGCTTGGAAGAAGTAGAGGTCACTGCGCGAAATCGTTGTCTTAGTAGAGAAAGCGAAGGCGCCGGCAAAGGCCGGCGCACATCGACATTTTCACCCACTTGCGGCCGGCCGCCGAATTCCGTCCTGGAAACGTGGCGAGCCCGGGGTTGCTGGCTGGGAGATTGACGGACTACATATATAGCAAGCCGTGGAGAAAAACCAAGTCCCGAAGCGGTTGCGCCGCGTTACTTCATAGTGAGGCTGAGCTCGGCGCCCGGCTTCCAGTCGGCGCCGCTGGCGGTGGTGCGCACCGCGCCCAGGAACAGGCGCTCGCTCGGCACGCTCTTCGCAAGCAGGTAGTCGCGCACGGCCGCGCCGCGCTCGACGGCCAGCTGCCGCATCGATTCCTCGTCGACCGGCACGCTCGCGAACAGCAGGTTTTCCATGTCCTTGAGCGGCAGGTCCTTGGCAAGGCCGACGAGATTGCGCGGCTTCGTGATGTCCGCGCGCTTGTAGACGGCGGTCAGCAGCTCGGGGTACTCGGCATCGGTGACGGGCGGCACGTCGGTGCCGGCCTGGCCGCCGCGCACCGCGACGCGGCGCTTCTCCGCCAGGGTCAGCTGGCGCACGCGCTGGCGCTGGTAGGCGTCGCGCTCCTTTTCGAGGCTGGCGGTGCCCGCGACCGTCATCTGCAGCGTGGGCCGGTCGGTCAGGGCCTTCGCGACCTTGTCCAGACTTTCCTTGGCGGCGGCGCTCAGGTCCGAGCTGCCGGCATCGAAGGTGATGGCGCTCGACTCGCCGCTGCCGCCGCCCAGGCCACCGGTCAGCAAACTGAACGGCGCGGTCACGGCCTTGACGATCAGGTTGACCACCGCCTTCCAGATCAGCGGGCCGACGCTGAACTGCGGGTCGTTGAGCGAGCCGCTCAGCGGCAGGTCGACGTCGATCACGCCGTTGCGGTCGGCCAGCAGGGCCACCGCCAGCTTCACGGGCAGGCTGGCGGGTGCGCCCGCCACTTCGTCGCCGAACTGCAGCTGGTTGAGCACCAGCTTGTTGGTGGCCGTGAGCTGGCCGTCGGCCGCCACCTTGTAGTTGACGTCCATGCTCATCTTGCCGCGCTCGATGCCGTGGCCGGCGTAGCGCACCGAGTACGGCGACAGCGGCGCGAGGTCGAGGTCGCGCATCTTGGCGGTGATGTCGAGTTCGAGCGGCTTGACCAGCGGATTGAGCTTGCCGGTGATTTCCAGTGCCGCGGTCTGCTGCGCCTTGCCGCGCAGTTCGAGGTCGGCCAGCGCGGGCCGTCCGCCCTCGCCCTTCGGCGGATTGGACGAGAACGAACTGAGCTTGCCGGTCAGCTCGCTGAGGTCGGCCGAGTAGTTGGGCTTGACGAACAGGTCGGTGAAGTCGATCTTGCCGTTCACCAGGCTCATCGGGCCGAAGTTGATGACCGGCGCCAGGCCCGTATCGGCCGCTGCCGACGCTGCCGGCGCCGCGGCGATTGCCGCCGGCTTGGCGGGTTCGGGCGCGCCGCCGACCATTTCCTCGGCCGATACCGAGCGACCTGCGGGCTTCTGCGCCGCCGCCCGGGCCGCCGTTGTGGTGGTCGTTCCGCCCGGCCCCTTGCGGGTGCTGGCCTCGCCGGCCGCGGCGGCCGCGGCGTTGGCTTCCGCCTCGCCCTTCTTGGTAAGGCTCAGCAGGTTCAGCCGACCAGTCGGGTCGACGATCACGCGGGCGAAGAAGTCCGTCAGCGTGGTCTCGCGCACATCGACCGCCGGGGCCGTGTTTGGCGCCATGCTGACTTGCAGGCCGCGCAGGCTCAGCGTCTTCCAGCTCAGCAACTGGTTGTTGTTGCGGTCGAAGCCCGGCGACTGCGTGAGAGAAATGCTGTTGGCCCGGAAGTCGTCGAGCGCGGTATCGCCGGCCAGCTTGATGCTCATGCCGGCAGGCGTGGCCGCGTAGCGCACGGTGCCGCGATAGCTCGCGAAAGCGCGGCGGATGTCGACGTTGAGCGCGTCGGCGTAGTAGGCCTTGAAGGCATGCGCCGGGAACGACGCCACCTCGAGCCGCCCCTCGGCCGCCAGCGGCTTGAGCACGACGTTGCCCCTGTAGTCGAAGCGCCCCGGCTCGGAGCGCCCGGAGCCGATGCGGCCCGACACTTCCAGCGGCGAAGTGCCGTTCGTTTCGGGGGCGAGCTTCTGGGCGAGCAGCCTGAACGCGGTGACTTCGATCGTCACCGGGGTCGCGGAAGCCTTGTCCGAATAAGAGAGCGCCCCGTTGTCGACGGCCAGCTTGCCGATGGTCAGCGCCCAGGGCTTGGTGTTGGCGCCGGGCTGCGGCGCCTCGGCGGCGGCGGGCTTCGGCGCCGCCACCTTGGCTTCGGCTTCCTTGGCGCCGTCGCCGGCCGGCGTCTTGAGCCAGCGCTCGAACATCCAGCGCTTCTCGTTGTCGCGCTCGATGCGCACCTTGGGGTTGGTGGCTGTGAACGAAGCCACGTTCAGCGTGTGGTTCGTCATGTCGGCCTCGGCGTCGACCAGCTCGAAGCGCCCGACGCTGGCCAGCGCGGTCTTGGCCTGGGTCAGCGCGAGCCCGTCCGCGGCCAGGCGGCGAGCCTTGAACTTGAGGTTGGGCTGGGCCCAGGCGATGTCGATCTGGCCGCTGAGCTTGCCGTCGAGCGTGGGCTCCAGGCTCTGCGCCAGATAAGGCGCGGCCAGCGACAGCGGCAGCGCATCGACCTCGGTTTCCACGTTGGCCACCTTGTCGGTGGCGCTGCCCTTGAACTTGAGCGAGGCGCCGGCAATGGCGGTGCTGCCGTTGAACTGGGCCGGCTTGTCCATGGGCCAGGTGACGCCGGTGACATCGAAGCCGAGTTCGGTCACGTCGATGGCCGCGGCGGGTTTGACGGTTTCGTCGCGCCAGCCGATGCGGCCACCGCTCAGCGCGACCTTGTCGACCTGCACCTTCAGCACCGGCTTCTCGGCCGGCTGGCCGGCTGGCGGGTTCGCGGGCGCCGCCGGAAGGGGCGCGGCCTTTTCGGTCGCGCCGGTGGCGGGGTCGGTGGCCAGCAGGTTGAGTTGGCCGGCGGCGTCGCGCGCCACCGCCAGCTGCGGATTGACCAGCGCGATCTCGCTCAGGTGGAACACCGACTCCAGCGGCCGCACGTCGTCCAGCGCGAGCTTGAGCGACTCGAAGGCCAGCAGGTCGCGCCCGCGAGCGTCGGCCACCTTGGTGGTGTGCGCCTCGACGGTGCCGGTGATCTTCAGTCCGTTGGTGGCGCCGTGTTCGAAGCCGATCTTCAGGTCGGCGTCGAGGCTGCCCGCCTGCAGGCGCACCGGAAGTCCGCCCGGGATGTAGCCGAGGTACGGCACCAGGTCGAGCCCCTTGAACTGCACGTGCGCGTCCGTCTTGCGGCTGTCGGCGAAGGGGGTGGTGAGAGCGGCGGAGTCGAACTTGCTGCCGTTGAGCACGAAGGCGAGCTTGGGCTCTGTATTGATGTCGCGCTTCGAATCGAGGTTGCTCAGGAAAGGCACCTTGAGCACGAAGTCGCGCAGCTCATGCTTGCGCTTGACGGTCTGGTCGTCGAAGTCGACCGAGCCGCCATTGATCGCTATGTTGTAGACCGCGAAGCGCGCAGGCTTGGCCTTCGGGTCGGCGGGCGGGCCGGCCGACAGTCTGGCAAGGATGTCGTCGATGTCGTACTTGCCGTCGGCCTGGTGCGTGAGCAGGACGGCCGGCGCGTCGATGGCCACGGCGTCGATCACCGGTGCGAGGCGGAAGATGGATTGCAGCTCGGCATCGGCATAGATGCGCTGGACGGCCAACTGCGACCTGCTGCCATCGGCGGTGGCTATGCGCAGATCGTTCAACGTGAGCTCCAGCGTCCAGGGCTTGAAGTCGACCTTGCCGACGGTCACTTGCCGGCCGAGCTTCTCGCTTGCGATCTTCTGGAGCTGGCTCTTGGCGATCGGCGGCACCGCCAGCCAAGCGATGACCCAGAAGGCCAACAACGACAGCAACGCGACGATCCCACGCCGCACCCATTTGTTCTGTTTGATCGAAGCTACGTCCATCGCCGGAGTGTGCCGCAAAGACGCTTCAACTCCCCATGAGCGCAGCAACCGCAGCCGCGCTTCGGAAGAAATACCGCAAACACCGGAGAAGCTGCTGGGCAGCGCGCAGAAAAAGAAAGCCCGATGGCTCGACGAACGTCTTGCCACCGGGCTTGATGGCGGGCGCTAGACCCATGCCATCGTTTCGCGCGACCGGAAGTCAATGGTTCCCGCCGTGCTGGCAGCAAGAGATTGCCACCGTGGATCCTCGGTCGTTCGAGCCCTCGACTTACACCTCAGGCTGCCTGACCTCGGAAAAATGCCTGAAAACCTCAGGCCCGTTCAGATTAGGCGCCGCACCCTTGCTTTGCAAATGCAATTTACAAAGGGATTTCACCTAAGACAAAACACCTCGAAACCATGAACTTTTTAAACAACTATTAGCATAAAGATGCAATTCCTTATGCTTGACCAGGTATTAACCCACGCTAGAATCCGGCCTGCCCTGACTGCCTGACGCAGAAGGGCCTCCCTGAATCCGCTGCCGAATCCCAACCGGCTTGATCAGGTCGCCGCGCTCCCAACCCACCTCCACTCCATGCGCGGAGCCTGATTCGTACCAATCCAAGCGCCGCTGCCTTCATCCATCGCCCTCACCGGCTTTGCGTATCAGGTGCCGCACAGAAAGGAAGAGCGATGAACAAGGCGTTCGATGCCACAGCCCGCGGGCTAAGGACCTTCGTGTCCGATGTGGCAGACGGCTTTTTTGAAATCACCCACAACGGGTTTGCACTGGTCGGCCTGGCCATCGTGTTCGCGGCCCTCGCCCTCGTGGCGCGGCCCGACCTGCGCAAGACCGGCGAGGAGCAACTGATGGGCTGGCTGCAGTCGCGCAAGCCCGCGCCTGAAGCCACCGACCTCGAGCCGACCGCCATCGAGCGTACCACCGCCGCGAGCCCCAGCGACCTGCCCAAGCAGCAGGCCGCCGTGGCTTACTGGCTGAGCAAGAAGTACAGCGTGGCGCCCGAGCCGCTGAGCGTGCTCGTCGCCGAGGCCTACAACATCGGCAAGCGCACCAAGCTCGACCCGACGTTGATCCTGGCCATCATGGCCGTGGAATCCAGTTTCAATCCCTTTGCCCAGAGCCACGTCGGCGCCCAGGGCCTGATGCAGGTCATGACCCGCGTGCATGGCGACAAGTATGAAAGCGCGGGCGGCACGCTCACCGCCTTCGACCCCGTGACCAACATGCGCGTCGGGGTCAAGGTGCTGCAGGAATGCATCGCCCGCGCCGGATCGCTCGAAGGCGGCCTGCGCTATTACGTGGGCGCGGCCAATCTCGAAGACGACGGCGGCTACGCCGGCAAGGTGATGGCCGAGCACGAGCGTCTGCTGCAGGTTGCCAGCGGCCGCGCGCCGTCGGTGCTGCCGCCCCGCACGACCGTGCGCGCGCAGCCGATTCCGGTCGTGACGCCCGCACCCGCGCCGGTCAAGGCCGATGAAGGCTCCGAACCCGCCAAGGTCGCCCTGCTTTCCGGCGTTTCCTGAAGCTGTCCTGGCCGGGTGTGAGCTACACTCGGCCTCGTACGCGACTGGCGATAGGCGCAGCACCCGAAAAAGGTGCCCCGCGCTGACGTGGAATACCACTGGGAAGCGTACCGCCTGGCCACAACAGGCGTTCAGCCGTTCGCCTGGGCAGCCCTTGTTTGGTTGAAGAACAAGGACCTCGTCTTCAAAGGACTGCCATGTACCAACGCAATATCCTGGTCGAACAGACCGATCCCGAAATCTGGGCCGCCATTCAAGCCGAAAACGCGCGCCAGGAACACCACATCGAGCTGATCGCCAGCGAGAACTACGCCTCGCCGGCCGTCATGGCCGCCCAGGGCTCGCAGCTCACCAACAAGTACGCCGAAGGCTACCCGGGCAAGCGCTACTACGGCGGCTGCGAGCACGTCGACGTGGCCGAGCAGCTGGCCATCGACCGCGTCAAGCAGATCTTCGGCGCCGACGCCGCCAACGTGCAGCCGCATTGCGGCGCTTCTGCCAACGAAGCCGTGATGCTCGCCTTCCTGAAGCCCGGCGACACCATCATGGGCATGAGCCTGGCCGAAGGCGGCCACCTGACCCACGGCATGCCGCTGAACATGAGCGGCAAGTGGTTCAACGTGGTGAGCTACGGCCTCGACGCCAACGAAGCCATCGACTACGACGCGATGGAACGCAAGGCGCACGAGCACATGCCCAAGCTGATCATCGCGGGCGCTTCGGCCTACTCGCTGCGCATCGACTTCGAGCGCTTCGCCAAGGTGGCCAAGGACGTCGGCGCGATCTTCATGGTCGACATCGCCCACTACGCCGGCCTCGTGGCCGCGGGCGTGTACCCCAACCCGGTGCCGCACGCCGACATCGTCACCTCCACCACCCACAAGAGCCTGCGCGGCCCGCGCGGCGGCATCATCCTGATGAAGTCGCAGCACGAGAAAGCCATCAACAGCGCGATCTTCCCCGGCCTGCAAGGCGGCCCGCTGATGCACGTGATCGCCGCCAAGGCCGTCGCGTTCAAGGAAGCCATGTCGCCCGAGTTCAAGGCCTACCAGCAACAGGTGGTCAAGAACGCCCAGATCGTGGCCGACACCCTCACCGAGCGCGGCCTGCGCATCGTGAGCGGCCGCACCGAAAGCCACGTGATGCTGGTCGACCTGCGCGCCAAGGGCATCACCGGCAAGGAAGCCGAAGCCGTGCTGGGCAGCGCCCACATGACGATCAACAAGAACGCGATCCCCAACGACCCGGAAAAGCCGATGGTCACCAGCGGCGTGCGCATCGGCACCCCCGCCATGACCACCCGCGGCTTCAAGGACGAAGAGGCCCGCATCACCGCGAACCTGGTCGCCGACGTGCTCGAGAACCCGCGCGACGCGGCGAACATCGATGCCGTGCGCGCCAAGGTGCATGCGCTGACGAGCCGTTTCCCTGTCTACCGCTAAGCCGCAAATCCTGACCGCATGAAATGCCCTTTTTGCGGTCATCTTGAAACGCAGGTCGTCGAGACCCGCGTTTCGGAAGACGCCGACTTCGTCCGCAGGCGCCGCCAGTGCAGCGCCTGCGACAAGCGCTTCACCACCTACGAGCGGCCCGACGTCAACTTCCCGGTCGTCGTCAAGAAGGACGGCAGCCGCGCCGACTTCGATTCGTCGAAGGTGCGCGCCTCGATGATGCTGGCCCTGCGCAAGCGCCCGGTGAGCATCGAGCAGATCGACAACGCCCTGCTTCGCATCGAACAGAAGCTGCTGGCCAGCGGCCTGCGCGAAATCGACTCGACCAAGGTGGGCGAGCTCGTGATGCGCGAACTCAAGAAGCTCGACAAGGTCGCCTACGTGCGCTTTGCATCGGTGTACCGCAGCTTCGAGGACGTGGACGAATTCAGGCAGTTGCTGCGCGACATCTGAGCCGCGACGGCAACCGCCGCAGCACTCTCACAGGCACCTCAACGGTTCCAGCAAAGCTGCACCAGCGCACTCGATGCGTCGGTGCTGTTGCCGGCCAGCTTGACGCCCTGCTGGTTGACCGTGAGCGTTCCGCACTCGTCGTTGCGCGAAGCCCTCACAGGGACGGCTTGCAAGATGTAGCTGGTGTCGTTTCTTGAGACAAAGCTGATGGCATAGTTCGCCGTGCCGGACGGTGGCGACTGCCCCAGTCCTGCCGGCAGCGCGACGGTCGGCGGGGGGTAGCGTCCATTGGCGGTCATGTAGCGCTCGGTCCACTGTGCCGCCTGCAACAGCTGTTGCTTGGCATCGGCGCGCTTGGCCCGCAGCACGTAGCGCGTGTAGCTGGGGTAGGCAATGGCGGCGAGGATGCCGATCACCGCCGTTACGATCATCAGCTCGATCAACGTGAAGCCGCGCGAGCGGATCTGCTTGCGGCGCGGCGGCTTGGAATAGCTGTTCATGGTTTGCCTCGGCTGCGCCGTCAGTTCGACGGCGACATCAGATTGCGCCAGCCGAAGCGGCGCACGATGTCAGGCCGTATCGGTGCCTTGCACTCGCCGGCCGCATTGCAGATCACGTCCTTGCCCTTCTCCCGGCCCTGCGGCTCGAAGACGATGTCGTCCTTGCCCGAGTTGTTGCGGAAACCGAGATAGCTGGTCGTGGCGGTGGTGGCTGTGCCGTAGGCAATGCCGTCGGGTGCGGAGCCGTCGAAGAAGTCGACCACCATCGACCATCCTTCGTCGTTGGTGCCCGCCGTGCAATCGAGCGCATTGCTACCCGAACCGGGAACGGTGCTCGAGAACAGGCCGGCGCTGCTGTTCAATGCATCGCCCGGGTAGAGGATGCGCTCCTTGGCGGCCGGCAGCTGAAAGTACCAGCCACGCTTGGCACGGGAGCCGCTGTAGTTCACGCTGTTGTTCGAGACGGTGCGGAACTCGCCACCGTCCGTCTCGACAGTGGCGCCGCCGACGGTCTGCGCCACCAGATCGGTCAGCACGGCCGTGCCGGTCGTGCCGTTGGCCCCGTCCCGGATGCCGTAGAGATACTGGTTGGCGGTATTACTGTCGTCACCGACGGCGAACAACCTTCCCGTGCCGAACACCACCATGTAGCCGCCGCGCGGATGGCCGGCGACCACCGGCGCCGCGGTGATCGGCTGCGTGGCGCCAGCTGCGAACAGCGGCACATTGTCGAGGCTCGAGGCAGTGGCTGCGGAGCCCAGGGTCGCTTTCCACTTGCTGCTGTCGCGGTCGCTCAGGTCGAAGCGCCACATGTTGCCCAGCAGGTCGCCCGCATAGGCGAGGTCGACCTTGCCGTCGCCGTCACGGTCGATCACCCGCGGAGCCGACAGTCCGTTGCCGGTGCCCGCGCCCTGCGTGACTGGCGCCGGGATCTTGAGGATCGACTTGTCGCCGTCGAGATACTGGATCCACAGCATCGCCTTCTCGCTCGTGCTGTTGTAGCCGTTGCCCAGGATCACGGCCTTGCGGCCGTTGTTCAGCGGGGCCATCTGCAGTGCGCGCCTGGAGAAGGAGTCGAGCGCGGGTTGCTGGAACTGATGGCCCAGGTCGTCGTCGGAAAGCGCGGTCGTGTCGATGAGTGCCGTTTCGCGGGCCATGGTCTCGTCGATGTCCTGGGGCTTGGTGACGTCGAGCACGAAGTAGCCCTTGCCGCCCGCCCCCAGCGTGCCCACGAGGAAAGACTTCCATGCAGCCACTTTCTCGGCATCGGTGGTCGAGGCGGTGGCGGTCGCACCCATGTAAATGTCAGCCACGAAGGGGCTGCCGTCGACGTAGTACCTGTGCGAATAACTGCCTTCGCTGAGCCGCTTGAGCTTTGGCGCGGCCGCCGTGCCGTAGAGCCCTTCGGGCACATAGGCGAACGCTTCCTGTCCAGAGCCCGCGTCGAAGGCGTGCAGCATGCCGTCATTGGCGCCCACGTAGACCATCGGCGTGCGGGCGATCGAGGCAAATTTGGCATAGGCATCGCTGGTGAAACCGCTGTTGGGCTTTCCCGCGTACCAGACGCCGGAGCCCACGATGTCGCCGAGCACATGGCCGCGTTTGCGCAGTTGCAGGCCAGCGCCCTCATTGCTGCGGTCTCCGCGCAGGAAGTCGAGCACGGCCCGCCCGAGCGCGGTGTCTTTGTCATCGGTGCCGGTGGTTCCCTTGAGCGCGGCTTTTTGCGCGTCGCTCAGGTTGGCCCAGCGGAACGGAATTCCGGTGCCCCTTGTCGCAGGGCTGGTCGCCGTTGCAGCAGCGGTGCCCGAGAAGCTGAGCACCTTGCGATTGCTGCCGTGCGCGCCCGCCGCCGCCATGCGGGTGTCGAGCAGGTCGCGTGCGGACCATTGGGCCGCGCTCGCCAGCCGGCCGTCGGCGCCGAACCTGGTGGCGGTGAGCGTGCCCGACCAGTTGGCCGTGTCATAGCCCGCCCTGTAGACCGCCGTGCCGGTCGAAACCCTGGAGGCGCTGGCCGAGATGGAGGCCGCCGTGATCGGCCGATCGGCCAAGCCGGCGTAGCTCCCGCTGCAGCCAGGCCTCGGCGCCGGTGCCAGCGGGTACTGCGCAGCGTAGCCGACGCCCTGCGCCAGCATCAGGCCGGACACTGCGGCAGCCCTCAAGAACCATTTGATCTTCATGCCTCGCCCTGCCACGCTGTTCAATTCATCCTGGCGGCGACCGGATCAGGATCGAAGGCCATCTGCAATTCGACCTGCGTGCCACCCGCAGTGCTCGCGCTGCGAGTGCCCGTGGCGACCGCAGTGATCCGGTACAAGGGATATTTGCCGTTCTTGCGGTCGATGACCTCGATCCAGTACTTCGCATTGCGCAGCGCCGGATTGCCGGCGTGGGGTGCCCCGGTGAATTGCCCATATGACGCGTGCTCTCTCGCATACGGATTGCGGCTCCAGAACCGGTAGGCCTCGCTCCCGGACGCCGCCGCGACCGAATCGGGCGCGGCGAAGTAGCAGATACCTTGCTCGCAGCTGTTGGCGCCGTCGTTCATGTAGACGGTCACCCAACCGGTGTCGCGGTCGGGAAAGACGCGGCCGTCTTCGGCCCTGCGGCAGGGCGACTTCGGGAGTCCGGCGCAGGCAACGTAGGTCTCGGTCGAGTCGGCATAGGCCAGCTGCCGGATGTCTCGCTCCGCGTCGAGCAGCGCCGCCTCGGCAGCCTCGAAGGCCCGCTGATGCTCGCGCTGGTTGCCCGCCACCGACTCGAGCAACAGGGCGGTCCGCGCACCGGCCAGCGCCAGCAGGGCCGAGAGCAGCAGCATGGTCAGCACGATGAAAAGCGAAAACCCGTGCTGCGCCGCGGGCGTGCGACGGTCGACGAGGTGCCTCATGGCGCCTCCAGGTTGTTGCGCAGTGCGAAGACAGCCGTGTAGACGCGTCGCAGCTTGCCGTCACGGGTGGTTTTCGCCGCGCCGTCGCAGTCTGTGTAGTCACCGCCCGGATTGCTACTCGAGTTGCCCGCAAGTTGCAGGCAGACCCGTACCGTGCGGACCCGGTTGAAATTCTCGACGCCGGCTGCCGTCACGTAGCGCGCCACTGCTTCGTTTCCCGCGCCGGCGCTCACGCCGTACATCACATCGAAGCGCTCGACGCCGTCGATGAGCGGCTGCGGTGCGGCATTGCCGCTGCCCCGACATCTCAGCGTCCCATTCTCGACAGCGAACTCGCTGGTGATCAAACGCACGTTTTCCGGGTCGGCGGGATGGGCCGCATCGTAGGGCTCGCCCGCCGCGCTCTTGGCGCGCTGACCCAGGCAGTCCTTGAAGTAGTCGGGGCTCGGCGCGTAGCCGACCTTCAGCGTGTCGTTCCCCGAACCGCTCTTCGACTCCTCTCCCTTGATGGCGAAGAACGCCGGTTCGTTCTTGAGAAGGGTGTCCTTGTCCGGGTTGACGTTGAAGTAATACAGCGGCTGCGTGGCGTCGAGAGGCGTGTAGCCGGCCTGCCGTATCTGCTGGCCCAACATCCTGAACGCCAACGCAGAGGACTGGTTGAGCACATGCACGTCGTCACCCGCCATGGCTGCGGTGCGGGTGCCGAGCATGCTCGCAACGGCGGCCAGCACCACCACCGAGCCGATGACCAGTGCGACGAGAAACTCGACCAGCGTGAAACCGGCATGCCGCGCGCAAGGGAAGAACGCCTTTCCGTTCATGGCTGCGGCGCCGCTACGACGAGTTCGATACACGCCTTGCGCTCCGGACAGTTCCACTCCGGGTCCGGCGCGATCGGGTTGGCGACGGCAGGCTCGTCCCAGGCAATATGCACGAACAGCAAACCGCCGGCCGTTGCCTTGCTCTGTATGTCGGCCAGTCCACCCGGTAGCGCGTCCGCCGCCGCGCGCTTCCAGCGCCACAGATCGTCGGCCGCGAGCTGGGTGGCGCTGCAATGGGCGCCGGCCCCGACGCATGAAGGCTCGGGACCCGTTGGGTCCGCTCGCGACCAGTCGGTCACGTAGGGGCTGTCCGCTACTGCGCCTGGAAAGCGGTTGGCACGTATCCGGTCGGCGATGTCGCCGGCCAGTCGCACCACGATGCTCCGGTTGCTGGCGCCTGCGCTTTCGGAAAGCACGCGCAACTGGAAGCCGGCCAGCACGAGCAGGCCGAACGAAAGCACGACAACGGCCACCATGACCTCGATCATCGAAAAGCCCGCTTGCCTCAAGCCCTGCCCATGCGGCTTGCGAGTCGGAGCGCTCAGCACTTGTCGCGCCCCTTGGCCACTCGAAGGCGCCCGGCACGCGAAACGCACAACATCACGGCGCGGGACGACCCGGCCTTTCCTGTCGGGTAGAGGCGGAAGCTGTCACCGCCGTCGGAGTCACCCATGGCGTCGAACGACATGACGCCGGGCACGGTTTTCCTCACCTCGACCCGCGCATCGGGCTCCTGGCGCCTGAGGGTTTCCACGGCGTCGCCGCTTCCAACCAGGGTGTCCCAGCCACAACTCCAGCCTTTGTCGACGCACCCTGGACGCGCCCGGATAGTCACGGTCTTTCCGCGCCGGGCCGCCTCGAAGCGCGCGTGGCCCACGCTCGCCGTCAAGGCCGAGGCCATGCCCTCGACGCGATACTTTTCAACCAGGCTGACGAAACTTGGCAGCGCCACTGCCAGCAAGATGATCACCAAAGCAATTGCAACCATCATTTCGACGAGGGTGAAGCCCCGTCGCCTACCGGTATGGCGCGCATGCGCCCGCGAGGACGCGCAAAATACGTTGTTCATGTTGTACGTTCCGCCGCGTCGCATTCCAGTGCCCCGGCGGATAGCTCCCTGACTCTTCGATATTCGGAAAATTCTATTTTTCAATTCCCGCCGACGCGCCAATTCGATGACGGACGGTCAAGAAAAATGGACAAATGGCTACCCGTTTTCAATTGCCTCGAAAATTCAATACTCAGGCAATTCAAGTTAAAAGAAATGACAAATCAAACCGCGAATTTCATGATTCAGGCGCTGAATCTCGCGCGCCAGGCCGGCCCCGAGACCGATCCCAATCCCCGCGTCGGCTGCGTGCTGGTCGCCGCGAACGGCGACGTGATCGGCCAGGGCCACACCCAGCAGGTCGGCGGCCCGCATGCCGAAGTCATGGCGTTGCGCGATGCTGCGGCGCGGGGCAATTCCGCCGTTGGCGCGACTGCCTGGGTCACGCTGGAGCCCTGCGCCCACCATGGCCGCACCGGCCCTTGCTGCGACGCGCTGATCGCGGCGGGCGTGAGCCGCGTCGTCGCGGCCCTCACCGACCCCAACCCGCTGGTCGCCGGGCAGGGCTTCGAGCGGCTGCGCGCCGCGGGCGTCGAGGTCGAAATCGGGCCGGGTGCGCAGGAGGCCAGGGAACTCAACATCGGCTTCCTGAGCCGCATGGTCCGCAAGACCCCGTGGGTACGGATGAAAGTGGCCGCGTCGCTCGACGGCAAGACCGGTCTCGAGAACGGCGTGAGCCAGTGGATCACCTCGGAAGCCGCCCGCGCCGACGGCCACGCCTGGCGGGCCCGCGCCAGCGCGGTGCTGACCGGCGTCGGAACCGTGCTCGAGGACAACCCGCGCCTGGACGTGCGCCTGGTCCGGACCCCGCGCCAGCCGCATCTGGTCGTGGTGGACAGCCGGCTGCAGACGCCGCCCGACGCGAACATATTCATCGAAGGCCGCGCCGTCTGGATCTACGCGGCCAGCCGCGACGACGAGAAAGCCAGGGCGCTGGAGGCAAGGGGCGCCACCGTCACCTGCCTGCCCGATGCCAATGGCAAGGTCGACCTGGGCGCCATGCTGGAAGACCTGGCGGCGCGCCGCGTGAACGAATTGCACGTCGAATCGGGCCACAAGCTCAACGGCTCGCTGCTGCGCGAAGGCTGTGTCGACGAATTGCTGGTCTACCTGGCGCCCAAGCTGATCGGCAGCGGCCTGGACATCGCGAGCCACCTGCATTCGGACGGTCCGCTGACCTCGCTGGCGGGCGCCATGCCCCTCGAATTCAAGTCCGTCGACATGCTCGGGCCCGATCTGCGCATCGTGGCCCGGATCGCCGGAAGGGACGCCTTCTAGCCTCCGGCGCACGAGCGGCCGCCGCCGGGCCGCCCCAAGGCGGACCGCGCCTCCCCCCGGGGGGGTGGCGAATTACATGGCGCAAAGCGCCATGAAGAGCCGGGGGGCTCACGATGTCTGCGAAAATGCCGGGATGTTCACCGGAATCATCACCGGCGTGGGGCGCATCGCCGCCATCCACGACCTCGGCACCTCCTCCTCCTACGGCAAAAGACTCAGCATCGAGGCGCCCGACGGCTACCTCGACGACGTCGGGCTGGGCGACAGCATCGCGCTCAACGGCGCCTGCATGACCGTCACCACCCTCGTCCCCGAAAAACGGCAGTTCACCATCGACATTTCGGCCGAGTCGCTCGACAAGACGGCCGGCCTGACCGACGAAGGCAGCCGCATCAATCTCGAGAAGGCCCTGCGCGCCAGCGACCGCCTCGGCGGCCACATCGTGTCGGGCCACGTGGACGGCATCGGCAGCGTGAGCTTCTTCGAGCCGGTCGGCGAAAGCTGGGAGCTGCGCGTGGTCGCGCCGCCGGCGCTGGCCCGCTTCCTGGCCTACAAGGGCTCGATCACCATCAACGGCGTGAGCCTCACCGTCAACAAGGTGGCCGACATCGAAGGCGGCGCCGAGGTCAGCATCAACCTGATCCCGCACACCGTCGACAACACCTCCCTCGGCGGCCTGAAGGCCGGCTCGAAGGTCAACCTAGAAATCGATACCGTGGCGCGCTACGTGGAGCGCATGCTCCAGGCCGGCGTGCTGGTGCCCCCGTCTTCCACGTATTCCAAGGACACAGCCGAATGAACGCCTCCGTCACGCCGATCGGCGCCCCCCGCGCCGCGCGCGCCCCAGCCCCGATCTCGCCGGTAGAGGACATCGTGGCCGACCTCGCCGCCGGCCGCATGGTGATCCTGGTGGACGAGGAAGACCGCGAGAACGAAGGCGACATCGTCATCGCCGCCGACCACGTCACGCCCGAAGCCATCAACTTCATGGCCCGCCATGCGCGCGGCCTGATCTGCCTGACGCTCTCGCGCGAGATGTGCGAACGGCTGCAGCTGCCGCCGATGGTCCAGCGCAACGGCGCCAAGCATTCGACCGCGTTCACCGTGTCCATCGAGGCCGCCGAAGGCGTGACCACCGGCATCTCGGCCGCCGACCGCGCGCGCACCGTGCAGGCCGCCGTCGCGCCCAACGCCGTGGCCGCCGACCTGGTGCAGCCCGGCCACATCTTCCCGCTGCAGGCGGTGGACGGCGGCGTGCTCATGCGCGCCGGCCACACCGAGGCCGGCTGCGACCTGGCCGCAATGGCCGGCTGCTCGCCCGCCTCGGTGATCTGCGAGGTGATGAACGAGGACGGCACCATGGCCCGCCTGCCCGACCTGCAGATCTTCGCGGCCGAGCACAACATGAAGATCGGCACCATCGCCGCGCTGATCGAGCATCGCAGCCGCGTCGAGTCGCTGGTCGAGAAAGTCGGCTGCCGCGAGATCCAGACCAACTGGGGCGCCTTCACCGCCCACGCCTTCATCGACAAGCCCAGCCGCGGCGTGCACCTGGCGCTGGTGCGCGGCAAGTGGGCACCCGAAGACACGGTGTCGGTGCGCGTGCACGAGCCGCTGTCGGTGCTCGACGCGCTCGAAATCAACCGCTCGCTGCACTCGTGGAGCCTGGACGCCAGCCTCTCGCACATCGCGAACGAGGGCAAGGGCGTGGCCGTGCTGCTGAACTGCGGCGAAACCGCCGGCGAGCTGCTGGCCCAGTTCGACGGCACGGCGCGCCCCGCGCAAGCCCCCGAGCGCGGCCGCATGGACCTGCGCAGCTACGGCATCGGTGCGCAGATCCTGCGCGAATGCGGCGTGCACAAGATGAACCTGCTGGGCACGCCGCGTCGCATGCCGAGCATGGCGGCGGGCTACGGCCTCGAGATTGCCGGCTACCTCACGAAAGACTGACCAGACCATGCAAGGCGCAAATAAAGGCGAGAACACGCCACTCAACGGAAAAGGCCTGCGCATCGGCATCGTGCAGGCGCGCTTCAACGCCGACATCACCGACGCGCTGGCCTCGGCCTGCCTCTCGGAACTCGAGGCGCTGGGCGTGGCCGCCAACGACATCCACCACCTGCAGGTGCCCGGTGCGCTCGAAGTGCCGGTGGCGCTGCAGGCGCTCGCCGAGCGCGGCGGCTACCACGCGCTGGTGGCGCTGGGCTGCATCATCCGCGGCGAGACCTACCACTTCGAGCTGGTGGCCAACGAATCGGGCGCCAGCGTGAGCCGCGTCGCGCTCGACTACCGACTTCCCATCGCCAACGCGATCCTCACCACCGAAAACCTCGAGCAAGCCGTTGCCCGGCAGACCGACAAGGGCCGCGACGCGGCCCGCGTGGCGGTCGAGATGGCGCAACTGCTGGCCACCCTTTCATGACCGAAGACACCTCCAAGCCCCTCAAGCCCGCGAAGCCCGCCGATGGCGCCAAGCCGCGCCAGTCGCGCGTCGGCCTCACGAGCACCGGCGCGCGCAAGGCTTCGGCCAAGTCGAACCGCAGCCGCGCACGCGAGTTCGCGCTGCAGGCGCTCTACCAGCACCTTGTGGGCCGCAACGACCCGACCGACATCGACCACTTCACGCGCGACCTCGCCGGCTTCCACAAGGCCGACGCCCTGCACTACGACGCGCTGCTGCACGGCTCGATCGAAGGCGCGGAGCAGCTCGACGCGCTGATCCGCCCGCTGCTGGACCGCAAGTTCGAGGAAATCTCGCCCATCGAGCACGCCGTGATGTGGATCGGCGTGTACGAGTTCCAGAACTGCCTCGACGTGCCGTGGCGCGTGGTGCTCAACGAGTGCATCGAGCTGGCCAAGGAATTCGGCGGCACCGATGGCCACAAGTACGTGAACGCGGTGTTGAACGGCCTGGCACCGCAGCTGCGCCCACTTGAGGTGGAAGCCGATCGCGCCTCGGGGAAAGCCAAGGCATGAGGAGTGCCGCCCGGCCGCCCGAAGGCGCTCGCCCCCTCGCTTGCGAGGGGGTAGGCGAAGGCGTGCAACGCCGCAGCCTGGGGGTGCGATGAGAATTTCTACGCGCGCGCAGCGCATCGAGCCCTTCTATGTGATGGAAGTGGCGAAAGCCGCCGGCGTGCTGGCGCGCGAAGTCGCCCACACCGACCGGCCGATGATCTTCCTGAACATCGGCGAACCCGACTTCACCGCCCCGCCACTGGTGCAGGAAGCCGCCGCCCGCGCGGTGCGCGCCGGCGCCACGCAGTACACGCAGGCCACCGGGCTGGACCATCTGCGCGAACGCATCAGCGCCTGGTATCGCCAGCGCTTCAACGTCGACGTGCCGGCCCGGCGCATCGTCGTCACCGCCGGCGCGTCGGCAGCGCTGCAGCTGGCCTGCCTGGCGCTGATCGAGTCGGGCGACGAAATCCTGATGCCCGATCCGAGCTACCCGTGCAACCGCCACTTCGTGAGCGCCGCGGACGGCAAGGCCGTGCTGGTGCCGACCACGGCCGAGGAGCGCTTCCAGCTCACCGCCGCCAAGGTCGAGGCCGCCTGGACCGACAAGACGCGCGGCGTGCTGCTTGCCTCGCCGTCCAACCCGACCGGCACCTCGATTGCGCCCGACGAACTGCGCCGCATCCACGAAGTGGTATCGACGCGCGGCGGCATCACGCTGATCGACGAGATCTACCTCGGCCTGTCCTATGACGACGCCTTCGGCCAGACGGCGCTGGCCATCGACGACAACGTCATCAGCATCAACAGCTTCAGCAAGTACTTCAACATGACCGGCTGGCGCCTGGGCTGGCTGGTGGTGCCCGAAGTGCTGGTGCCGGTGGTCGAGCGCCTGGCGCAGAACCTCTTCATCTGCGCGAGCACGGTGTCGCAGTACGCCGCGCTCGCCTGCTTCGAGGACGCGAGCATCGCCGAGTACGAACGCCGCCGCGCCGAATTCAAGGCCCGCCGCGACTGGTTCATTCCGCAACTGAACGCCCTGGGCCTGAACGTGCCCGTGATGCCCGACGGCGCCTTCTACGCCTGGGCCGACTGCACCGGCTTCGCCGGGAAGCTGGGCATTTCGGGCAGCTGGGACTTCGCCTTCGAAACCATGAAGCGCGCGCACGTGGCCGTGACGCCGGGCCGCGACTTCGGCACGGCCGAGACCGGCAAGTTCATCCGCTTTTCCACCGCCAGCTCGATGGCGCACCTGCAGGAATCCATCGAGCGCCTGCGGCTCATGGCCGAGACCGCGGCCTCATGAGCTACGCGTTCGCGATCCGCGTCTACTGGGAAGACACCGACGCCGGCGGCATCGTCTTCTATGCCAACTACCTGAAGTTCATGGAGCGCGGCCGCACCGAATGGCTGCGCTCGCTGGGCGTCGAGCAGCGCAAGCTGCGCGAGGAAACCGGCGGCCAGTTCGTGGTGAGCGAAACGCAGCTCAAATATCATCGCCCGTCCCGGCTCGACGACGAACTCCTGGTTACAGCCGATCTTCAACAACTCGGCACCGCGTCGTTGATAATCGGTCAGCGCGTGCTATCAAAAACAGAGCAAGAGCGTACAGGTGCCGCGGCACCCGTCTTGCTGTGCGAAGGCACGATCCGCATCGGCTGGGTGGACGCAGCCACCTTGCGTCCAGCGCGCATACCGAAACAAGTCACGGGAACCCTCGAGCGCTACAGCGGCTCCATGACTCAACCTATCAAGCCATGAACCAAGATCTTTCAATCATCAATCTCCTGCTCCATGCGAGCTTCGTGGTTCAACTGGTCGTGCTGCTGCTGGTGATCGTCTCGATCGCCAGCTGGGCCGCGATCATCCGCAAGTACTTTGCGCTGCGCCGCATGCGTGCGCTCAACGACGACTTCGAGCGCGAGTTCTGGTCGGGCACCAGCCTCAACGAGCTTTTCGCCTCCGCCGCGCAGAACGCCAAGTTCGCCGGCCCCATGGAGCGCATCTTCGCCTCGGGCATGCGCGAGTACCAGAAGCTGCGCGAGCGCCACGTGAGCGACCCCGCCACCCTGCTCGACGGCGCCCGCCGCGCAATGCGCGCGAGCTTCCAGCGCGAACTGGACGCGGCCGAGCAGAACCTCTCGTTCCTGGCCACCGTGGGTTCGGTCTCTCCCTACGTCGGCCTGTTCGGCACGGTCTGGGGGATCATGCATGCCTTCACCGGCCTGGCCGCCCTCACCCAAGTGACGCTGGCCACCGTGGCCCCCGGCATCGCCGAAGCGCTGGTGGCCACCGCCATCGGCCTGTTCGCCGCCATCCCGGCCGTGGTGGGCTACAACCGCTTCGCCCGCGAGATCGACAAGATCGCCATCGCCCTCGAAACCTACATCGAGGAGTTCTCCAACATCCTGCAGCGCAACCTGTCGGCCAACCCGGCCGCCGGCGGCGCTGCATCGTCGGTGGCTCCGGCCAACCGCTGAGCGGAGGCGCGACGCATGCCCGCCGTTTCATCCCGGGGCCGAGGACGCCGCACGATCAACGAGATCAACATGGTCCCGTTCATCGACGTGATGCTGGTGCTGCTGATCATCTTCATGGTCACCGCGCCGCTCATCACGCCGAGCGTGATCAACCTGCCCACGGTCGACCGCGCCAACAAGCAGCCCGACAAGCCCATCGAGATCGTCATCAAGAGCGATGACGAAGTGCAGATCAAGAAAGACCCGTCCACCGGCACCGGCGGCACGTCGATCCCCATGACGCAGATCGGCACCGCGGCCAAGCAGGCCCAGGGCGGCGACAACGACCGCCCGGTGGTCATCAGCGCCGACAAGTCGGTGAAATACGAGACCGTGGTGAAGGCCATGAACCAGCTCAAGCGCAGCGGCGTCGAGCGCGTGGGCCTGTCGGTCACGACCACGGGCGGCAAATAAGGCATGTCGCTCGCACTGGATCGCCCCGAGTTCGCGCCGCCGCCGCAGCGCGGCACGCCGCGCGCCGTCGTGCTGGCCCTCATCGCGCACGGCCTGCTGATTGCCGCGCTCACCTGGGGCGTCCGCTGGAAGAGCGAGGCCGACGAAGGCGCCGTCGACGCGGAGCTGTGGTCGTCCACGGTGCAGCAGGCGGCGCCCCGCCTGCAGGCACCGCAGGCGCCGGCCCCCGTTCCCGCGCCGCCGCCGCCCGCACCGGCGCCGCCTCCCCCGCCGCCCGTGGCCAAGGCACCCGAGCCCGCGCCCGCGCCCAAGGCGCCCGACATTGCCCTGGAGCGCGAGAAGAAGCTCAAGGAGCAGAAGGAACAGAAAGAACGCGAGCTCGAGCAGCAGCAAAAGCAGCTGCAGAAGAAGAAGGAGCTCGAAGCCAAGCAGCGCGCCGAAGACGAGGCCCAGCGCAAGAAGGAACAGCAGCAGAAGCTGGCCGAGCAGAAGAAGCAGCAGGAGGCCGAGGCCAAGCAGGCTGAAGCCAAGAAGGCCGAGGCCGCAGCCAAGCAGGCCGCCGCCGACCGTGCCGCCACGCTCAAGCGCATGCAGGGCCTGGCCGGTGCCAGCGGCAGCGACGACTCCAAGGGCACGGCCATGCGCTCCTCGGGTCCGTCGAGCGGCTATGCGGGCCGCATTGCAGCGGCGGTTCGCCCGAACATCACCTTCCCCGATGCCGACACCGTGAACGGCAACCCGGCGGCGGAGTTCGAGGTGAGCCTGGCACCCGACGGCACCATCGTCGGCGTCAAGCTCAGCAAATCGAGCGGCCTGCCCGGCTGGGACGACGCCGCCGAGCGCGGCCTGCGCAAGACCGACAAGCTGCCGCGCGACACCGACGGGCGCATCTTCCCGTCGCTGATCGTGTCGCTGCGGCCCAAGCGCTGATCCGCGCTCGCGCCTAACGCGCAGCTAAGAAAACGGGCCCCTTCCGGGTGACTTGCACGTCACCCGGAACTCGATAATCAGGGCTCATGAATCCCACCGGCCGCATCCGATACGGCAGCAGTCCACTGCTCGCCAGCCCCACCCCCGTGTGGCGCAGCAAGTTCATCGTGGCCAGCATCGCTTTCGGCTTCATGCTGCTGGCGGCACGCGCGGCCTACGTGCAGATCTTCAACAACGACTTCTTCCAGCACCAGGGCGAAGTGCGCTACCAGCGCACTCTGGAGCTGCCGGCCAACCGGGGCCGCATCCTCGACCGCAACGGACTGATCCTGGCCTCCGACATTCCGGCGCCCAGCATCTGGGCCATTCCCGAGGACATCGAGCGCGACGACCCGGCGGTGCTGGCCAAGCTCCAGCAGGTGGCCAAGCTGCTGGGCATGCCGCAGAAGGAACTCGACAAGAAGCTGGAAGACGAGGACAAGAGCTTCGTCTGGATCAAGCGCCAGGTCGACCAGTCGGTCGCCAAGCAGGTGGCCGCGCTCAACCTCAAGGGCATCTACCTGCGCCGCGACTACCGCCGCCAGTACCCCGAAGGCGAGGCCGCCGCCCACCTGGCCGGCTTCACCAACGTGGAAGACGTGGGGCAGGAAGGCATCGAGCTGGCCTTCAACCAGGAGCTGGCCGGCAAGTCCGGCTCGCGGCACGTGCTGAAAGACCGGCTGGGCCACATCGTCGAAGACACCGAGGACCAGGTGCCGCCCACCGAGGGCCACGACATCCAGCTGAGCATCGACGACCGCGTGCAGTTCGTCGCCTACGAGAAGATCCGCGACGCCGTGGTCACCAACAAGGCGCGCGCAGGCAGCGTGGTGGTGGTCGATGCCCGCACCGGCGAGCTGCTGGCCATGGCCAACTACCCCAGCTACGACCCCAACGACCGCCGCAACCTCACGGGCGAGCAGTTGCGCAACCGCGCCATGACCGACGTGTTCGAGCCCGGCTCGACCATGAAGCCGATCACCGTCGCCACCGCGCTGCAACTGGGCCGCGTCACGCCCAAGACCATCATCGACACCAACCCGGGGCGCATCACCGTGTCGGGCGCCACCATCCACGACGACGAGAATTTCGGCGTGCTCACGGTCGAGGGTGTGATCCAGAAATCCAGCAACGTGGGCGCCACCAAGATCTCGCAGCGCATGTCGGCGCAGGAAATGTGGAACTCGCTCACCGCGGTGGGCCTGGGACAGAAGCCGCAGACACCCTTCCCCGGCGCCGTGACCGGGCGGCTGCGCCCGTGGAAGTCGTGGCGCCCGATCGAACAGGCCACCATGTCCTACGGCTACGGCCTGTCGGCTTCGCTGTTCCAGATCGCGCACGCCTACACGGCCTTCGCGCACGACGGCGAGGTGATTCCGGTGAGCCTGTTGAAGAACAACGGCGAGGAGCCGGCCGGCGTGCAGGTGTTCTCGCCGCTGGTGGCGAGCCAGGTGCGGCAGATGATGCACCTGGCCGCTGCGCCCGGCGGCACCGCGCCGCTCGCGCAGACGGAGGGCTACTCGGTGGGCGGCAAGACCGGCACCGCGCACAAGCAGGTCGGCAAGGGCTACGCGAGCAACAAGTACCGCGCCTGGTACACGGGCATGTCGCCCATCGACAAGCCGCGCATCATCGTCGCGGTGATGATCGACGAGCCCGGCGCGGGCAAGTACTTCGGCGGCCTGGTTGCGGCGCCGGTGTTCAGCCAGGTGGTGCAGCAGACGCTGCGCATCATGAACGTGCTGCCGGACCTGGCCGTGACGCCGCAGTCGCACTGAGCCCGTCTACCGGGCGACGGAAGACGATCAGGGCGCCAGGCTGAGGCGCTTCACGTCGAGCTCGATCTTGTTGCCGAACCGGTCCTTGTCGAGCTCGCCGGTGATCTCGACGCGCACCTTGTCGTCGATCTTCACGCCGGGCGGGAAATGCTTGGCATCGATCTCGACCTTCATGCGGCCGCTGTCGTCCGCGAAGGTGTAGTGCTCCCCGCCGTCGTGCGAGACGATGAAGCCGCGCAGGGTGGCATGCTGGTCGTCCTTGCCGGTTTCCAGCAGCTGCTTGACGTTCATCGCCGGCACGGTGCTCGGGCCTGCGTACTGGGCCGAGGCGGCGAACGGCAGCGCGAGGGCCAGTGCGAGAACGAGGGCTGGTTTATTCATGGCGAGTTCCTCCTTGAACTTCGGGTTGAAAAGCACGAGGAGGATCGTAACGAGCCGATGAAAAGGCCCACGCGCCGAAGGCGCTTCAAGGCGCCCTTGCTCGCCCGGTCAGTCGTACACGATCTGCGCCTTGCCGGCCTCCGCCTGCGCGGTCCAGCTGGCCAGCGCCGCGTCGGTCGGGAAGAACTTGGCGCGCTCGCCCAGCTGCAGCTCGACCTGCGCACCGCCGCGCGCCATCGACAGCCGCACCGGCAGGCCCTGGACCAGGTCGCCGACCTCGGTCTGTTCGGTGCGCGGCGGAAAGTCCTTGACCAGGCGTGCGATGTCGGGCGCCTTGCCGTTCACCGCCACGCGCAGGAACTTGCCGAAGCGGCAGCGCGCCGTGGCCAGGTCCCACACCTGCTGCACCTGGAAGCGCGCCTCGAAGCCGCCGCGCGCCGGCTGCAGCCGGCCGCTGACGATGACGAGTTCGTCGTCCTTCAGCGTGTTGCGGTTGGCGTTGATGGTCGCCTCGTCGGCGGTGGCGTCGATGGCTTCCGACTTGTCGTCGAGCTTGAAGATCGCCAGCCGGCCGCGCTGGCCGTTGATGACGCGGAAGTCGCTCACGATGCCGGCAATGACCTGCTGGTCGCGGCTGTCGAGCAGGTCGCCGATCTCGCGCTTGCAGAAGCGCCGCACCTCGTGCGAGACCTCGTCGAACAGGTGGCCCGACAGGTAGAAGCCGACGGCCGTCTTCTCGAACGTCAGGCGTTCCTTCACGCCCCACGGCGTGGCGTCGACCAGGTCGGGCTCCGCGGTGGCCGAACCGTGCTCGCAGTCGCCGAAGATGTCGGCCTGCGAGGCGTTGGCCGCGGTCGCGCTGGCGAACTCGAAGGCACGGTCGACCGAGGCGATCAGCGACGCGCGGTTCTGCTGGATGGAGTCGAAGGCGCCGGCCTTGATGAGCGCTTCCACCGTGCGCTTGTTGATGCGCTGGCGGTCGATGCGCACGCAGAAGTCGAACAGGCTCTTGAACGGGCCGCCCTCTTCGCGCGCCCGCACCACGGCCTCGACCGCGAGCTGGCCCGTGCCCTTGACGGCACCCAGCCCGTAGCGGATGACGCGGTCGGTCACGGGCTCGAAGCGGTAGTTGCCGCGGTTCACGTCCGGCGGCTCGAAGGTGATGCCGAAGTTCTTCTGGGCGTCTTCGAACAGCAGCTTGAGCTTGTCCGTGTCGTCCATTTCCACGGTCATGTTGGCGCAGAAGAACTCGGCCGTGTAGTGGACCTTCAGCCAGCCCGTGTGGTACGCCAGCAGCGAGTAGGCGGCGGCGTGCGACTTGTTGAAGCCGTAGCCCGCGAACTTCTCCATCAAGTCGAAGATTTCGTCGGCCTTGTCCTGGACGATGCCGTGCGTGGCGAGCGCACCGGCGCGGAACTTCTCGCGGTGCTCGGCCATTTCCTCGAGCTTCTTCTTGCCCATGGCGCGGCGCAGCAAGTCGGCGCCGCCGAGCGAGTAGCCGCCCAGGATCTGCGCGGTCTGCATCACCTGCTCCTGGTAGACCATGATCCCGTAGGTCTCGGAGAGCATCTCGGCCACGGCCGGGTGCGGATACTCCACTTCTTCGCGGCCGTGCTTGCGCGCCACGAAGCTGGGAATCAGGTCCATCGGGCCCGGGCGGTACAGCGCGTTCAGCGCGATCAGGTCTTCCAGCCGCGTGGGGCGCGCGTCCTTCAGCATGCCCTGCATGCCGCGCGATTCGAACTGGAACACCGCTTCCGTCTTGCCTTCGGAGAACAGCCTGTACGTGGCCGCATCGTTCAGCGGGATGTTCTCGAACGCGAAGTTCTCCTGGCCCTTGTGGCGCTTCATGATGAACTCGCGCGCAATCTCCAGGATGGTGAGCGTGGCGAGGCCCAGAAAGTCGAACTTCACGAGGCCGATGGCTTCGACGTCGTCCTTGTCGTACTGGCTCACGGCAGACTCGCTGCCGGGCTGCTGGTAGAGCGGGCAGAAGTCGGTGAGCTTGCCCGGCGCAATGAGCACGCCCCCGGCGTGCATGCCGATGTTGCGCGTCATGCCTTCGAGCTTCTGCGCGAGCTCGACCAGCATGCGCACTTCTTCTTCCTTCTCGATGCGCTCCGCGAGCTGCGGCTCCATCTCGATGGCGTAGTTGTTCTTGTCGCCCTCGATCTTCTTCTCGGGCGGGTACTGCAACGTGACCGACATGCCGGGCTTGTTCGGGATCAGCTTGCTGATGCCGTCGCAGAACATGTAGCTCATGTCCAGCACGCGGCCCACGTCGCGGATGGCCGCGCGCGCGGCCATGGTGCCGAAGGTGGCGATCTGGCTCACGGCGTTGCGGCCGTACTTGTCCTTCACGTAGTCGATCACGCGGTCGCGGTTGCCCTGGCAGAAGTCGATGTCGAAGTCGGGCATCGAGACGCGCTCGGGGTTCAGGAAACGTTCGAACAGCAGCTTGTATTCGAGCGGGTCCAGGTCGGTGATCTTCAGCGCATAGGCGACCAGCGAGCCGGCACCCGAGCCCCGGCCCGGCCCCACCGGGCAGCCGTTTTCCTTGGCCCACTTGATGAAGTCGCCCACGATCAGGAAGTAGCCCGGGAAGCCCATGTTCAAGATGGTGTTGATCTCGAACTCGAGGCGCTCGACGTAGCGCGGGCGCTCGGCATCGCGCCTGGCCTCGTCGGGGTAGAGGTGCTTCAGGCGCGCCTCCAGCCCCTCGAAGGACTCCTGGCGGAAGAACTCGCCGATCGGCATGCGCACGCCGTCGCTGATGAAAGGCGTCGGAAAGTCCGGCAGCTGCGGCTTGCCCAGCACCAGCGTCAGGTTGCAGCGCTTGGCGATCTCGACCGTGTTGGCCAGCGCGCTCGGCACGTCGGCAAAGAGCGCCTGCATCTCGGCGCTCGACTTGAAGTACTGCTCTTCGGTGAAGCGGCGCACGCGGCGCGGGTTGCCGAGAATCTCGCCTTCGGAAATGCACACGCGCGCCTCGTGCGCCTCGTAGTCTTCGCGGGCCGCGAACTGCACCGGGTGCGTGGCCACCACCGGCAGGTGCAGCCGCGCCGCGAGCTGCACCGCGGCAATGACGTGCGGCTCGTCTTCGGGACGGCCGGCGCGTTGCAGCTCGATGTAGAAGCGGTGTGGAAAAATCCCCGCCAGTTGCAGCGCCAGTTCGGCGGCGCGCTCGCCCTGCCCCTGCAGCAGCGGCTGGCCGAGCGGTCCGGCCTGCGCGCCCGACAGCGCGATCAGCCCGCCCGCCAGCTCCTGCACCCATTCCAGCTTGCAGGCCGCCTGCGACTGGCCGCGCGCCACGTTCTGCGTCCAGGCCCGCGCCAGCAGCTCGGACAGGTTCAGGTAACCCTCCATGTTCTGCACCAGCAGCACGATGCGGGTCAGCGCGCCGGGCTCCTTGCCCAGCCCGTCGATGAAGATTTCGGCGCCAATGACCGGCTTGACGCCCTTGCCCCGCCCCTGCTTGTAGAACTTGACCGCGCCGAACAGGTTGTTCAGGTCGGTGATGGCCAGTGCGGGCTGCTTGTCGGCAGCCGCGGCCTTGATGACTTCATCGATTCGGTTGGTGCCGTCGACGACGGAAAACTCGGTGTGCAGGCGCAGGTGAACAAACATCCGGCCATTGTAGAAAGCACCGCATCCACCATGTGAGTTAGCGATACGAATTGCCCCCCGGCTTGCCACTTCGTGTGCTTCGCCACCCCCCGAGGGGGAGGCTCGGTGCCTTGGGGCGGCCCGGCGGCACCTAGAATCCCGCCCCGTGCAAGAGATTTTGAATATCGCGGCCTACAAGTTCGTGGCCATCGACGACAGCCCCGTGCTGCGTGAAGACCTGCGCGCCCGCGCCCAGGCCCTGGACCTCATGGGCACCATCCTGCTGGCGCCGGAGGGTATCAACCTGTTTCTGGCGGGTTCGGCCGACGGCGTCCGGGCTTTCCTGGCCCATCTGCGCGCCGATGCCCGTTTCGCCGACCTCGAGGCCAAGGAGAGCTGGTCCGCATCGCAGCCGTTTCGCCGCATGCTGGTGAAGCTCAAGCGCGAGATCATCCGCATGGACCACCCGGCGATCCAGCCCGCCGCCGGCCGGGCACCCGGCGTGGACGCTCCCACCCTCAAGCGCTGGCTCGACCAGGGCCATGACGACCAGGGCCGCGAAATCGCCCTGCTCGACACCCGCAACGGCTTCGAGGTCGACGAAGGCACCTTCGACGGCGCGATCGACTGGCGCATCACCAAGTTCACCGAATTCCCGCCCGCCCTGAAGGAGCACCGCGCCGACTTCGCCGGCAAGACCGTGGTGAGCTTCTGCACCGGCGGCATCCGCTGCGAGAAGGCGGCCATCCTGATGCGCGAGGAAGGCATCGAGAACGTGCTGCAGCTCGAAGGCGGCATCCTCAAATACTTCGAGCAGGTCGGCGGCGCGCACTACCACGGCGACTGCTTCGTGTTCGACGGCCGGCGCGCACTGGCGCCCGACCTGAGCGCCCGCGCGGCCGACGCCAGCGCACGCGCGGCGGAAGACACCGACCTGAACCTCGGCCTGAAGAACTGAACCACCGGCAGCTTTCAATGCGCATCCTCCTGGTCGAAGACGAACTGGACATGGCCTCCTGGCTGATCCGCGCATTGACCCAGAGCGGCTTCGTCGCCGACCACGCGCCCGACGCGCGCACCGCCGAAGCCTTCATGGCCGGCACCGAATACGACGCCATCGTGCTGGACCTGCGCCTGCCCGACAAGCACGGCCTGAGCGTGCTGGCCGACATGCGCAACGCCGACGACCGCACGCCGGTGCTGATCCTCACCGCGCAGGGCGCCCTGCAGGACCGCGTGCGCGGCCTGAACCTGGGCGCCGACGACTTCCTCTCCAAGCCTTTCGAGCTGGTCGAGCTGGAGGCCCGCCTGTCGGCGCTGGTGCGGCGCAGCCGCGGCAAGCAGCACCCGCGCCTGCAGTGCGCCTCGCTCTCCTACGACAGCCAGAGCCACGCCTTCACGCTGCGCGGCACGTTGCTGTCGCTCACGCCGCGCGAGCAGGCCGCGCTGACCGCCTTGCTGATGCGCAGCGGCTCGCCGGTCGGCAAGTCGCAGCTCTTCGCCAAGGTGTTCACCAACGACAGCACGGCCGGGCCGGACGCCATCGAAGTGGTGCTGCACCGCCTGCGGCGCAAGCTGGCCGACAGCGACGTGCGCATCGTCACCGTGCGCGGCCTGGGCTACATGCTCGAGGGCATTGCCGATGGATCCGCAGCCTCGGCCGCCCACCCCGTCGCCGGCGACTGAGCCGCAGCGCTTCGGCATCCGCACGCGGCTGCTGGCGCTGTTGCTGCCCGGGATGGTCACGCTGCTGGCGCTGGACAGCTGGAACGACTACCGCGCGCTGACCGACTCGCTGGTGGCCGCCTACGACCAGAGCCTGCTCGAGCCCGTGCAGGCGCTGGCCAACGGCATCGTGGTGGCGAGCGACGGCAGCGTGCGCGTGCAGGAGCCGTTCTCGATCCAGGCCATGTTCGAGTCGACGCACCTGCGCTACAAGTACCTGCACGTGGGCGTCCAGCGCATTCCCAAGGGCGGCACGCTCGATGTGAACTCGCCCGAATCCACGCTCATGGGCGTGCCCGGCCTGCCCCGGCCCGCGGCCCGCCCCGCCGACGGCGTGCCGGTGTTCTACGACGCGGTGCACGAGCAGCACCGCGTGCGCGTGGCCGCGCTGCGCCAGACGGTGTACGACCACGTCCACCCCGGCGTGGCCTACAGCGTGCTGATACAGGCGGCCGAAGGCATCGGGCCGCGCACCGAGGCCCAGTCGGAGTCGCTGCGCCAGGAGCTGCTGCGCGACACCCGCATGGTGCTGGTGATGGCGCTGCTGGTGTGGCTGGGCGTGGCCTGGACCCTGCGCCCGCTGGAGCGCCTGCGCCACTCGCTGCGCGAGCGTTCGCGCGACGACCTGAAGCCGCTCGACGCCAACGGCGTGCCCAAGGAAGTGGTGCCGCTGGTCGATGCGGTCAACCACCACATCGCGAGCCACCGGCGCATGGTGGAAGAGCAGTCGCAGTTCCTGGCCGACGCCTCGCACCAGCTGCGCACGCCGCTGAGCATCCTGTCCATCCAGGCCGGCTACGCGGTGCGCGAGACCGATCCGGCGCGCATGCGCGAGTCGCTGCATGCCATCGTGGCGCAACTGGCGCGCACCCGGCGCCTGAGCGAACAGCTGCTCGCGCTGGCCCATGCCACCACCGAAGGCGAAGCCGCCCGGGCCGAGCCGGCGGTGGTCGACCTCAACGCCATCGCGCGGGGCGTCGTGCTCGAGTACCTGCCGCTCGCGCGCGAGAACGACCAGGACCTGGGCTGGGTCGATGCGCGCAGCGATGCAGCCGCCGCCGACGATGAAGGCGAAGGTGAAGACGGCGACACGCCCGTGCTGCCCGTGCTGCCGGTGCTCGCCAACGCGGCCGAGCTCCATGAGGTGCTCGCGAACCTCGTGCACAACGCGCTCAAGTACACGCCGCGCGGCGGCAACATCACCGTGACCGTGCGGCGCGATGCGTCGTCCGCGCTGGCGGAGGTGTGCGACAACGGCCCCGGCATTGCGCCCGAGCGGCGCGCGAGCGTGTTCGAACGCTTTCACCGCGACCCGGCCGTGGATGCGGGCGCGGCACACGGCGCGGGCCTCGGCCTGACCATCGCGCGCGGCTACGCGCGGCGCAACGGCGGCGAGATCGAGCTCGACAGCGCGGGCATGCCCGAGAGCAACACCGGCGGCGGACTGCGCGCCACGCTGAGGCTGCCGCTGCACCTCGCCTGAGGGCCATTTTTGCTAGGGTTTCACCGGATACGCCGGTACGTGATTACACGTATTTTGAGGCTCCGCAGGCTGCTTGCGCCCCACCCGAAAGGGGATTGAAAGCCTCGATTCCTAGACTGCCCTCCTTCCAAATCGAAGGAGACTTATGCAGCACCAGCTCGGTGAAGATCCGGCCTCGCACGCGCCCCGGCCCGCTTCCAGATTCAAGAAAGACTACTACGGCGGCGCCCTGCTGATCGTCATCGGACTGGCCGCGGTCTACGCCGGCATCGGCTACCGCGTGGGCGAGCTCGCGCACATGGGCCCGGGCTTCTTCCCGGTGGCGCTGGGCGCGCTGCTGGCGCTCACGGGCCTGCTCATCGCGCTGTCCGCGCGCGGCGACAAGCCCGCATCCGAAGAGGCCGTCTCGCACGGCCATCCGGGCGGCATGCCCGACATCCGCGGCGGTGTCTGCATCATCCTGGGCATCCTCGCGTTCCTGCTGTTCGGCGAGTACGGCGGCCTGCTGCCGGCGACCTTCGCCATCGTGTTCATCTCGGCGCTCGGCGACCGCGACAACACGCTGACCGAAGCAGTGCTGCTCTCGCTCGCGATGTCGTTCATCGCGGTGGTCGTCTTCTGGTGGGCGCTCAAGCTGCAGCTCCCCCTGTTCCAGTGGGGAGGCTGAGATCATGATCGGTCAATCGCTACATGACCTGTGGTTCGGCTTCGGCGTCGCCTTCCAGGGCTCGAACCTGCTGTGGTCCTTCTTCGGCGTGCTGGTGGGCAACCTGATCGGCGTTCTGCCGGGCATGGGCGCGCTGCAGGCCATCTCGATCCTGCTGCCGCTCACCTACGTGATGCACCCGGTGCCCGCCATCCTGATGCTGGCCGGCATCTTCTACGGCTCGCAGTACGGCGGCGCCATCGGCGCCATCCTGATGAACATGCCGTCGCATCCGCCGCATGCGGTGACCTGCCTGGACGGGTACCCCATGACCAAGCAGGGCAAAGGGGGCGTCGCGCTCGGGGTGACGATGATCGCCTCGTTCTTCGCAGCCTCCGTCGGCATCATCGTGATGATCTTCGCCTCGCCGCTGCTGGTGCAGATCGCGTTCAAGTTCGGCCCGACCGAGATCTTCTCGATCATGCTGCTGGGCCTGCTGGCCGGCTCCACCATGTCGCGCGGCTCGCCGCTCAAGGGCGTGGCCATGACGCTGTTCGGCCTGCTGTGCGGCGTGGTCGGCACCGACGTGAACAGCGGCAGCTTCCGCTTCGCGTTCGGCCTGCCTGAGCTCAGCGACGGCCTGGAACTGGTGGCGATCTCGATGGGCCTGTTCGGCGTGGCCGACTTCCTGCTCAACGTGAACCGCATGAAGGCCATCGGCGACACCGGCACGCTCAAGCTCAGCGACATGCGCCCGAGCAAGGAAGAGCTCAAGCGCGCCTTCCCCGCCATGATCCGCGGCACGCTCGTCGGCACGGTGTTCGGCGCCATGCCCGGCACGGGCCCGACCATCACCACCTTCATCGCCTATGCGCTGGAGCGCAAGGTGTCGAAGACGCCGAACAAGTTCGGCACCGGCATGATCGAAGGCGTGGCCGGGCCCGAAGCCTCCGCGCACTCGAAGACGCAGGTCGACTTCATCCCGACCATGAGCCTGGGCATTCCGGGCGACGCGGTGATGGCGCTGATCCTGGGTGCGCTGCTGATCCAGGGCATCCAGCCCGGCCCGCAGCTCATCACCGAGCATCCGGACATCTTCTGGGGCCTGATCGCCTCCTTCTGGATCGGCAACGTGATCCTCGTCATCCTGAACGTGCCGATGATCGGCGTGTGGGTGAAGCTGCTGAAGGTGCCCTACAAGTACCTGTTCCCTGCCGCGATGTTCTTCATTGCAACGGGCGTGTACAGCACGCAGAACAGCCTGTTCCAGATCTGGGAAGTGCTGGTGTTCGGCATCGTCGGCGCGGTGCTGATGACGCTGGAGTTCTCGGTCGCGCCGATCCTGCTGGGCTTCGTGCTCGGGCCGATGGTGGAAGAGAACTTCCGCCGCGCGCTGCTGCTCTCGCGCGGCGACATGTCGGTGTTCGTGACGCGCCCCATCAGCGGCACCTTCATCGGCCTGTGCGCACTGCTGCTGCTGGGCGTGGGTTACTCGGCATGGCGCGGTCGCGGCGGCCGCAAGGCCATGGTGGATCTGCCCAAGCCGCCTGAAGGCGCCCCGCCCGCGGAGGCTGCCTCGATGGGCGGCGGCGGCAAGTAGGCCGAGCCTGCTTTCCGCTCCACGAAGAACAAGGCCCGCTGATGCGGGCCTTTTTCATTTTCGAGCGGGCCTGTCTCAGACAGGTGTGGTGCCGGTGTCCGGCTCGCGCACGCCGAAGGGCTTGCCCGGCAGCGGAATGAACTCGGTTTCTCCGGGGACGTGGCCCATGCGTTGCGCCGCCCAATCGGCACCGGCCTCGAGGATGCGCTCGCGCCGGCTGGAAACGAAGTTCCAGGTGATGTAGCGCGGCCCGTCCAGCGGCTCACCGCCGATCACCATCAGCCGCACGGCGGTGTCGGCCGTGAGCACCGCGCCCTGGCCGGCGGGCAGCACGGCCATGGTGTGCGCGGCCACCGGTTCGCCGTCGACGCTCACGTCGGCATCGACCGTGTACACGGCCAGTTCCGGCGCCAGCGCGGGCAGCTCGAAGCGGCCGCCGGCCGGCAGTGCGATGTCGAGGTACAAGGTCTGCGACAGCGTCTTGACCGGCGAGCGCACGCCGAAGGCTTCGCCCACCAGCACGCGCACGTCGACGCCCTGCACCACCACTTCCGGGATGGCGCCGGCGGGCGTGTGTTCGAAGCTCGGCTCGACCTCTTCATGCGCCTGCGGCAGCGCCGCCCACAGTTGCAGGCCGTGGTTCTCGTAGGTGTCGGCCTTGAGGCGATCGGGCTTGCGCTCGGAGTGCACGATGCCGCGCCCCGCGGTCATCCAGTTGATGGCGCCGGGCATGATCTCCTGCACGCTGCCGAGGCTGTCGCGATGCATCATCGCGCCCTTGAAGAGGTAGGTGACAGTGGACAGCCCGATGTGCGGATGCGGCCGCACGTCGTGCTCGCTGCCCGGCACTTCGGTGGCGGGGCCGAAGTGGTCGAAGAACACGAACGGCCCGACCGAACGGCGCTGCGCCGCCGGCAGCAGCCGCCGCACCTTGAAGCCGCCGCCCAGGTCCTTGTCGTGCGGTCGAAGCAGTTGAGTCTCTGGAATGGCGTCGGTCATCGTGTTCTCCGTGATGAGTGAGTGATCGGCTTCGTTCGTCGCGGCCCATTCGCGGGACAGCGCGGGACCGGCTTTGCCGGGCCGCCGGTGTCGCCCCCGGTGAGGGGCTTGGCGAAGCGGCACACGAAGTGCGCGAAGCCTGGGGGTGGCTTCAGCCCCGCGACTTTGCCACCGCTGCGATGCGCTCGCCGAATGCGCGGGCGGTGTCGAAGTCGCCCTTGAGCATTTCGGCGGGGCTGGCGTCGGAGGGCGATTGTGTCAGCAGGCCGCCGTAGCCGCCCACGTAGTTCATCGAGTCGCGCGTGGCGGCCTTGTTGTTGGTCGGCAGGATGCCCATGCTGACCCAGATGCCGCTGTGCTGCATGGCCAGGGTCCAGAGGTAGGTCAGCGTGGTGACCTTGTCGCCGTTCATGGTGGCGCTGTTGGTGAAGCCGGCGAAGAGCTTGTCTTTCCAGCCCTGCGTGTACCAGACCTTGGACGAGGCGTCGGCGAACTTCTTGAACTGCCAGCTCACGCCGCCCATGTAGGTGGGCGAGCCGAAGACGATGGCGTCGGCCGCGGCCAGCGTTTCCCAGCCGCCCTCGGGCAGGTTGCCGTCGGCGTCGATGGCGAGCAGTTGCGCGCCTGCGCCGTCTGCCACGGCTTGCGCCACGCGTTGGGTGTGGCCGTAGCCGGAATGGAAGACGATGACGATGTTTGCCATGAGATTTTTCTCCGAGATCAGATGAATGTTCGTTGTTCGGGGTGCTCTGCGCAGCGAAATAAAGGAGGAGCCCGAAGGGCGGGGGACATTCGCGGAGCAGAGTACCCCGTCGGCGTGATCGCCCCAAGCCCGGAAAGAGAAGATTACTTCTTGTCGATGCTGAAACGACCGGCACCGAAGGCTGCGAATGCAAGCAGGCCACCGGCAATCGCGATGTTCTTGTTGAAGTTGATCTGCTGCATCATCTTCATCGCTTCAGGTGCGGACCAGTACTTGTGGAAGAACAGCGCCGTCGCAACGGTGAAGATCGCCATCACGATGGCGGTCCAGCGCGTCTTGAAGCCCAGCAGCAGCGCGATGCCCAGGCCCAGCTCGATGATGATCGCGATCACCGCGGCCACCTCGGGCAGCGGCAGCCCGGCGGAGGTGATGTAGCCCACCGTGCCGCCGAAGCCCATGAGCTTGCCGAAGCCGGCGGGAATGAACAGGTAGGCGATCAGGATGCGGCCGATCAGCGCCAGCGTGTCTTGTGCCGAATTGGTGGTGTTTGTGGTTGCCATGTTCGAAGAACTCCTCGGTTGTTGAAATTGAAAAAGGAACGGAAAAAAGCCGGGCGACAGGCGCCCGGCGAGGGGGATCAGGCGGCCAGGTCGAACACCAGCACTTCGGCGTCCTTGCCGTCGGCCAGCGTCAGCTGCGACTCGCCCTCGAGCATCGCGGCGTCACCGCCCGCGAGCTTCTGGCCGTTCACTTCGAGCTCGCCGCGCACCAGGTGCACGTAGCTCTTGCGCGCCGGGTCGAGCGCCAGGCTGGCTTTTTCCTCGCCGTCGAGCAGGCCGGCGTAGAGGCGTGCGTCGGCATGCACCTTCACCGAGCCGTCGCTGCCGTCGGGCGAAGCCACCAGGCGCAGCTTGCCGCGCTTCTCGGCGTCGCTGAACTGCTTCTGCTCGTAGCCGGGCTCGATGCCGCGCACGTTCGGCTGGATCCAGATCTGCAGGAAGTGCGTGGTCTCGTCGGCCTTGTGGTTGAACTCGCTGTGCATCACGCCGCGGCCCGCGCTCATGCGCTGCACGTCGCCGGGCGGAATGCTCTCCACGTTGCCCATGCTGTCCTTGTGCGCCAGCTCGCCCGACAGCACGTAGCTGATGATCTCCATGTCCTTGTGGCCGTGGGTGCCGAAGCCGGCGCCCGCCGCCACGCGGTCTTCGTTGATCACGCGCAGGTTGCCGAAGCCCATGTGGGCCGGGTCGTAATAGTTGGCGAAGGAAAAGCTGTGGAACGAGCGCAGCCAGCCATGGTCGGCATAACCGCGTTCCTGTGATTTACGGACTTGCAACATCGTCGAACTCCTTTTGGCCCTGCCCCGTGGGGATGAACGGGCCTTCTTCGTATGCCGCGCCGGATGCGCAGCGGATGTAAAGAACTTTAGGTCCGCACCCCGTTCGGAAAGACGCCGCGTTTTGATGGCACCATTCAAATAATTTGATCAATGGATGCACGATGCCCAGCCCCCGAGACGTCCTGACCCCCGACGCCCTGGCCATGCTCCAGACCGTGGTCGCCACGGGCAGCTTTGCCGCCGCCGCGCGCACGCTGGACCTGGTGCCCAGCGCCCTGAGCTACCGCGTGCGGCAGATCGAGGACGCGCTCGACGTGCTCCTGTTCGACCGCAGCGCGCGCCAGGCGCGGCTGACCGAGGCCGGCGCCGAACTGCTGCGCGAGGCCGACCGGCTGCTCCATGAAATCGACGCGGTGGCCAACCGCGTGAAGCGGGTGGCCACCGGCTGGGAGCCGATGCTGACCATCGCGGTCGACAGCGTGATCGCGCGCGACCCGCTGCTCGACCTGGCCACCGCCTTCTTCGCGCTCGATCCGCCCACGCGGCTCAAACTGCGCGACGAGACGCTGATGGGCACCATCGAGGCGCTGACCAGCGGCGAGGCCGACCTGGCGATAGGCGCGGTGCTCGACGCGGCCAGCCTGGCTTTCACCGCCACCGGCATCCGCAGCCGGTTGATCGGCGAGCTGCGCTTCGTCTATGCCGTGGCGCCGCACCATCCGCTCGCACGCCTGCCCCAGCCCCTGAGCGACGCCGTGATGCGCGAGCACCGCGCGGTGGCCGCCGCTGACTCCACGCGCCACGGCACGCCGATGACGGTCAACCTGATGGGCGGGCAGGACGTGCTGACGGTGCCGAGCATGCAGGCCAAGATCGCGGCGCAACTGCATGGGCTGGGCGGCGGCTTTCTTCCCGAGCCGATGGCGCGGCCGTACATCGAGGCGGGGCACCTGGTCGAACTGAAGACCGAGCGCATGCCGCCGCTGGGCGCCCTGCACTGCGCATGGCGCGTGCGCAGCGCCGGCAAGCCGGGCCGAGCGCTCGAATGGTGGCTCGCGCAGTTCGAGCATGAAGGCACCCGGCGCGCATTGCTCGAACGGCACCGCGGTCGATGAGCATGACCCGGAATCGCGCCGCCGCGCTAAGGGTGTGCCCTCAGGCAAAGCCCCCTGCGGACCGATGTAGAGTGCAGACACATCCAACCGCCTCCCATCCAGAAGAAAAGAGTCCGTCATGACCTCTCGCGCAACTGCAAAACCCGCCGACCGCCACCGAACTCCTGCCACCCCGCGTTCCACGCCCCCGTCACGGCACTACGCTGTCGTCGGCGCCGGCATTGCCGGCGTGGCTTGTGCCCGAACCCTGGTGCAGGCCGGCCACAAGGTCACGGTGTTCGAGCGCGAGGCCACGGCCGGTGGCCGCATGGCCAGCGTCGACACCGCTTTCGGCCGCTTCGACAGCGGCGCCCAGTACTTCACCGTGCGCGACCCGCGCTTCGCGCTGGCCCTCGAGAACACGCCCGGCGTCTGCAAGCGCTGGAGCGCCAACCTCGTGCGCGTGCTCGACGCCCACGGCCGCGTGGCCGAGGCCGCCCTGCCCTCGCTCGAATCGCACTGGGTGGCGCAGCCCGGCATGGACGCGCTGGTGGCCCACTGGGCCAAGCCGCTGGGCGACAGCCTCGTCACCGGCACGCAGGTCACGCAGATCGAGCCCGATGCGCTCGACCCCAAGCGCTGGCAGCTGCGCACCGCGGGCGCCGACGACTCCCTTCACGTCTATTCGGGCTTCGACGCCGTGCTGCTCGCCGTGCCGCCTTCGCCCGCGCGCGCGCTGCTGGATGGCGACAGGCTCTCCGCCCGGCTCGCCGCCAAGGTCGAGCCGGTGCGCATCGCGCCCTGCTGGACGCTGATGATTGCCTACCCCCAGGCCAACCAGCCCAACATGTCGCATCTCGGCCCGCAGTGGAACGCGGCGCGCAGCACCCACCACCGCGTGGCCTGGCTGGCGCGCGAATCGTCCAAGCCCGGCCGCGAGCCGGTCGAGCGCTGGACGCTGCAGGCCAGCGCCACATGGTCGCAGGAACACCTGCGCGACACGCCCGCACGCGTCGAAGCCAAACTGCTGCGCGCCTTCGCCGAGATCACCGGCATCCATGCCACGCCCGCGCACGCCCAGGCGCTGCGCTGGAACGAAGCCCAGACGCAAGTGCCGGTGGGCACCACGCACCTCTGGGATGCCAAGGCCCGCATCGGCGTGGCCGGCGACTGGTGCATCGGCCACCGGGTGGAAGACGCCTTCGTCTCGGGCCTGTCGCTCGCACTCGCCGTCATCTGAACGGGAGATGAGGGAGACCGGCCGCTTCGCCCCCTCGCCCACCGGCCCGCTGCACGCGGGCTCGCTGGTGGCCGCGCTTGCCAGCTGGCTCGACGTGCGCGCGCGCGGGCCGCAGGCACGCTGGCTGGTGCGCATCGAAGACGCCGACACCGAGCGCTGCCTGCCCGGCATGGGCGAGCGCATCCTCCGGCAGCTCGCCGACTGCGCCCTGCTGCCCGACGAGCCCCCGGCATGGCAGACGCAGCGCA
This sequence comes from Variovorax sp. efr-133-TYG-130, assembly GCF_030208835.1. Taxonomy (NCBI): domain Bacteria; kingdom Pseudomonadati; phylum Pseudomonadota; class Betaproteobacteria; order Burkholderiales; family Comamonadaceae; genus Variovorax; species Variovorax sp. efr-133-TYG-130. The sequence continues at coordinate 192,648 of NZ_JARVTD010000009.1, forward strand.
CCGCGCACTACGAGGCCGCGCTGGCCCGGCTGCAGGAACGTGGGCTGGCCTACCCCTGCGGCTGCTCGCGCAAGGACATCGACGAGGCGCTCGCGCGGCTCGGCCAGCGGCATGAGCGGCACGGCGAGCGGGTGTACCCCGGCACCTGCCGCGACGGCCTGCACGGCAAGCCGGCACGCGCCTGGCGCTTTGCCACAGAGAAATTCGCGGGCGGCGAAGTCTGCTTCACCGACCGCCGCCTCGGCCGCCAGTGCCAGGACGTCAGCCGCGAGGTCGGCGACTTCGTGCTGCGGCGCGCCGACGGCCCCTGGGCCTATCAGCTCGCCGTGGTGGTCGACGACGCCGACCAGGGCGTGACCGACGTGGTCCGCGGCGAGGACCTCACCGACAACACGGCCCGGCAGATCCTGCTGCAGCGCGCGCTCGGCTTTCCCACGCCGACCTACCTGCACACGCCGTTGGTGCGCGCAGCCGACGGCGACAAGCTTTCCAAGCAGAACGGCGCCACCGCCCTCGACACCGGCACGCCGGCAGCTTCGCTGGCCGCGCTCGACACCGCCGCGCGCGTGCTCGGCCTGCGGCCCGCCACGGCCACCGATTGCACGGGCGCGCTGGCCGCCTGGGTGCCCGAATGGCGCGATCTCTACAATTCGCGGCCGTAATGAACCTTCCCGACACCGTGCCCAACGACCTCCCGCGCAGCGACGACGCGCCCGCCCCCGACGACGCGGACAAGCCGCATCCGCTGCATCGACGCCTCAAGAGCTTCGTGAAGCGCGGCGGCCGCACCACCGAAGGCCAGGCGCGCGCCTTCTCCGAACTGGGCCCGCTGTACCTGGTGCCCTACAAGCCCGAGCCGCTCGACCTGACGGCGGCCTTCGGCGGCCGCGCCGGCCCCACGGTGCTGGAGATCGGCTTCGGCATGGGCGAGGCCACCGCGCACATCGCGACGGTGCTGCCCGAGACCAACTTCTTCTGCTGCGAAGTGCACGAGCCCGGCGTGGGCGCGCTGCTCAAGCGCATCGGCGAGCAGTCGCTGTCGAACATCCGCATCTGCGCGCACGACGCAGTCGACGTGCTCGACCACATGCTGCAGCCCGGCACGCTGGCCGGCGTGCATGTGTTCTTTCCGGACCCCTGGCACAAGAAGCGCCACAACAAGCGCCGCCTGATCCAGCCCGAATTCGTGACCAAGCTCGCGCAGCACCTGCGCCCCGGCGGCTACATCCACTGCGCCACCGACTGGCAGCCCTATGCCGAGCAGATGCTCGAAGTGCTGTCGGGCGAACCTCTGCTGCGCAACACGGCCGAGGGCTACGCGCCCAAGCCCGACTACCGCCCGCTCACCAAGTTCGAGAACCGGGGCATCAAGCTGGGCCACGGCGTGTGGGACCTGGTGTTCGAGCGCAAGGCCTGAAACGCCGGTCCCGGCTCGCTGCCTAGTCGAGCAGGAACGTGAGCGGCACGCGCATCTGCGTGCGCACCGCGTGCCCGCCGGCGTCGCGCGCCGGCTCGAAACGCCATTCAGGCACCACGGCAAGCACCGCCTTGGCAAATAGCGGGTGCGAGGCGTACTCGATGCGCACATTCTCGGGGCGCCCCGACTGGCCGACCACGAAGACCAGCACCACCCGGCCCGGGATTTCCTGCCGAGCCAGTTCAGCCGGATAGGCAGGCGGACGCTTCTTCAGTGCCACCGCCTGGGTTACCGCGCCATCGCTGGCCACGGCTTCGGGCGGGCGGAGCGGCGCCGGTGGCGCAGTCGAAACAGGCGGTTCGGGCGGTGCGGCAATCATGATTTCCGCAGCTGGCGCTTCCGCCACCGTGGGCGGCCCGGGCCGCACCGCTTCCGGCGCCGTCGCCATGCATCCCGCCAACACGAACGACCCGCACAACCCGACCCACCTGACAGCTCTTTTCATCCACGAATTCTGTCGCCGGTTCTTTGCCTTCCGCCGTGGTCCTGAAATTGCTACACTTTTTTACTACCGTAAATAAAGGTGTCTCATGAACACGTCACGCAGGGATTGGCTGGGAAAAGCATACGGTGCACTGCTCCTGGGCAGCGGCCTGGGCCTGGGCAGCGCAGCAGGATCCGCACTGGCGCAAGCCACACGCTCGTCAGCATCGGCTGCCGGCGCGCCACGGGTGGTGCTGCTGGGCCAATCGGTGCCGCTCACCGGCACCGCCTATGAGATCGGCACCGCATTCGCCGCCGGCAGCCGCCTGGCGGTGAGCGATTTCAATGAACGCAACGCCGCCAGCGGCCTGCAGCTGAAGCTGCTGCAGCTCGACGACGGCTATGACGCCGCGCGCGCCACCGCGAACGCGCGCACCCTGCTGACCACCCACAAGGCCGACATGCTGTTCGGCTTCGTCGGCACCGCCAGCAGCGAGGCTGGCGCCAATGTGGCCACGCAACAAGGCAGCCTGCTGTTCGCGCCCTTCGCGGCCTCCGACGCGCTGCGCGGCGCCGACCACCCCAACGTGTTCCACGTACGCCCCGGCATGATCGACGAGGCCCTGAAGATCGTGCGCCAGTGCGCCACCGTGGGGCAGACCCGTGTCGCGCTGGTGGGCGACGACGACGCCATGGGCCGCGCCGGCCTGGCGGCCGTGCAGCAGGCCGCGAGCGAACTCAAGCTGCCGCCGCTGGTGGCGACGGCGCTGGTGCCGGCCGACGGCGGCAAGCTCGACGCCGCGCTGAAGGCCGTGCAGCAGCAGTCGCCGCAGGCCATCGTGCTGGTGTCGCTTTCGGGCACCACGGCCAACGCCATCCGCAAGCTGCGCAAGAGCGGCTACACGGGCAACTTCATGGCCTTCTCGATCGTCGGCATCGACCCGCTCTACGCCACGCTGGGCAAGGACATCGGCGGCATCGTCATCTCGCAGGTGGTGCCATCGCCCCGGCCCTCGGCCATCCCGATCGTCAAGGAGTACCTGGCGGCGGTCGACAACTCCGACCAGACCGCGTCTTACGAAGGACTCGAAGGCTTCATCGCCGCCAAGGCCGCCGGCGAAGCGGTGCGCCGCGCGGGCAAGGGCTTCAGCAGCGCGAGCCTGCAGCGCGTGATGACCGGCATGACCGACTACGACGTCGGCGGCTTCCGCATCAACCTGCGCCCGGGCCTGCGCGACAACGTGCGCAGCATCGACCTCATCAGCATTTCATCGGACGGCCGCGTGCTGCGCTGAACCGCGAGCACGAATCGAACGTCGCCTCAGCCGGTGCGCACCAGCGCCTGCAGCGCATCGAGCGACAGCAGCTCGATGCGCCCGTAGCCCAGCGCAACCACGCCCTCTGCCGCCAGCGCATTGAGCTCCTTCGACAGCGTCTGGCGCGTCACGCCGAGCATCATCGCCAACGCCTCCTGCGGCAGCGCCACGTTGCTGCGCGTGTGCGGCGACTGCGTGGCGTCGCCGCGCGCCAGCACCAGCAGCCGGTGCGCCACGCGGGCGCGCAGGCTGCGCAGCGTGGCGTCTTCGGCCAGCCCGTAGAGCATGCGCGCGCGCGCGGCCAGCATCGCCGCGATGGCGTTGGCGAACACGCCGTCTCGCATCAGCTGCACGAAGGCCTCGGGCGGCACCACCAGCAGGTCGAGCGCTTCGAGCGCGGTGGCGTCGTGCGTGCGCGGCGAGCCGTCGATCAGCGTGATCTCGCCGAACCAGTTGCCGGGCTCCAGCACCGCCAGGATGGCCTCGCGCCCGTCCTGGCGCAGCGATGAAATCTTGATGCTGCCGGCCACCAGCCCGTAGAAGCCGCCGCCCGCCGCGTTGATGGTGTCGCCCTGGCGGAACACCATGGCGCCGCGCCGCACATGCAGCAGTTCGGCCGCGCCCACCAGCGCTTCGCGCTGCGCGCGCGGAATGCTGGTGAACCACGGATTGCCTTCGAGCGCCGCGCGGTGCGGGGGCGAAAGCCGGGTCTTGGGGGCAGCGGCCATGGGCAGGGAGCCGCGCGAGGCGGGGGTTTACCAGAACGCCGCATTGTCAAATTCTTGACAGTTCAGCGTCAAGCACGGGCATACAGTGGCCGCTACCCCAAGAACGGAGACTCCCACGATGAACGCACGCGCAAGTTTCAAGAGCATGCAGGAGAGCACGCGCGAAGACTGGCAACTGATCGGCGGCGAATTCATGCAGTTCACGGGCGGCCTGCCCGCGCGCGTGATCAAGCACCTGCAGATCCTCGAGGGCGACTACGGCGGCTTCCCGGTCGACCGCTACACCCACTCGTTGCAGACCGCCACGCGCGCCCTGCGCGACGGCCGCGACGAGGAATACGTGGTGTGCGCGCTGCTGCACGACATCGGCGACACGCTGGGCAGCTTCAACCACCCCGACATCGCCGCCGCCATCCTGAAGCCCTTCGTGAGCGAAGCCAACCACTGGATGGTGCAGAACCACGGCATCTTCCAGGGCCACTACTTCTTCCACCACATCGGGCTGGACCGCAACATGCGCGACAACTTCAAGGACCATCCGCACTACGAGCGCACGGCCGAGTTCTGCGCGCTCTACGACAACCCCGCCTTCGACCCCAAGGCCGAGACGCTGCCCATCGGCGAATTCGAGCCCATGCTGCGCCGCGTGATGGCGCAGCCGAAGCAGAGCATCTACAAGGCCGCGCTGACCGAACCCGCGGCCGCCTGACAACGACAAGAGGAAACCATGAACGCCTTTTCCCAACCCGAAATCCAGAAGCTCGTCTCCGCCGAGGAGTGGCAGCTTCGCGTCGACCTCGCCGCCTGCTACCGCCTGGTGGCGCTCTACGGCTGGAGCGACCTGGTGTTCACGCACATCAGCGCGCGCATCCCGGGCCCGGAGCATCACTTCCTGATCAACCCCTACGGCCTGATGTTCGACGAGATCACCGCGTCGAGCCTGGTCAAGGTCGACCAGCAGTGCAACAAGATCATCGACTCGCCCTACCCCGTGAACCCGGCGGGCTTCGTGATCCACAGCGCGGTGCACGCCGCGCGCGAAGACATCCAGTGCGTGCTGCACACCCACACCAAGGCCGGCATTGCCGTGAGCGCGCAGAAGAACGGCGTGCTGCCCATCAGCCAGCAGTCGACCTTCGTGCTGGCATCGCTGGCCTACCACGACTACGAAGGCGTGGCCTTCCGCGACGACGAGAAGCCGCGCCTGCAGGCAGACATGGGCAACGCCAACTTCCTCATGCTGCGCAACCACGGCCTGCTGACCTGCGGCAAGACCATTGCCGACGCCTTTCTGTCGATGTACACCTTCGAGAACACCTGCCAGATCCAGATCGCGGCGCAATCGGGCGGCAGCGAACTCACGCACGTGAACCCGAAGATCGTCGAAGGCGTGGGCCAGGCCATGAAGGTGCAGACCGGCGGGCTGGGCGGCTCGTTCGTCTGGCCTTCGCTCATTCGCAAGCTGGACCGCATCGACGACAGCTACAAGCAATAAGCCACGCCGGCGACCGGTTTCCACGGCTGCCATCGCCTGCGCGACGGGTGTTGGCGGCCATTTTTTTTGCCTTGCCACGCGGCTCGGGACAGCGCGCATCCATTTCTGCCGGGGCGACGGCCGCCATCTGCAGAATAGAGGCCCATGCACGTCCGATTCCCGCGCCCTTCGGCGCCCTCTTTCGCACCCGCCTGCGCCCTCCTGCTCTGCCTAGCGCTCTTCCTGCCCGCCGCATCGGCCGCCCCCGATGCGGCGGACGCCGATGCCCGCATCGAGGCGCTCATCGCCCGCATGACGCCGCAGGAAAAAGCCGGGCAGCTCAGCCTCTACGGCCCGGCCGAGATCGACACGCCCAACAACCCCCAGGCCGGCTGGCGAAACGCGCAGCAGGAAACGGCCGACGTGCGCGCCGGCCGCCTCACCGGCCTGTTCAACAACGCGGGCCTCGAAGGCAAGCGGCGGCTGCAGCAGATCGCGGTGAAGGAGTCGCGGCTGGGCATTCCGCTGATCTTCGGCGCGGACGTGATCCACGGCTTCAGGACCATGTTCCCGATGCCGCTGGCCGAGGCCTCGAGCTGGGAGCCCGCGCTGGCCGAGCGCACGGCGCGCGCCGCGGCGATCGAGGCCACGGCCGATGGTTTCCGCTGGACCTTCGCGCCGATGGTCGACATCGCACGCGACGCACGCTGGGGCCGCGGCCTGGAGGGCGCCGGCGAAGACGTGCTGCTGTCGAAGCGCTTCGCCGCCGCCCGCGTGCGCGGCTTCCAGGGGAGCGATCTTTCGCGCCCCGACGCGATGCTGGCCACGCCCAAGCACTTCGCGGCCTACGGCGCGGCCGAGGGCGGGCTCGACTACAACGTGAGCGACATCTCGGAGCGCACCTTGCGCGAGGTCTACCTGCCGCCGTTCCGCGCGGCCATCGACGCGGGCGCGCTGTCGGTCATGAGCGCCTTCAACGAGATCGGCGGCATCCCCTCCACCGCCAACCGCGACCTGCTGACCGGCGTGCTGCGCGACGAATGGAAGTTCAAGGGCTTCGTGGTCTCCGACTACACCGCCGACGAGGAACTGGTCGAGCACGGCTACGCCGCAAACCCGCGCGAGGCCGCCAAGCAGGCCTTCCTGGCCGGTACCGACGTCAGCATGCAGAGCGGCCTCTACATGCGCTACCTGCCCGATCTCGTGGCCTCTGGCGAGGTGCCGATGGCGCGGCTCGACGAGGCGGTGCGGCGCGTGCTGCACGTCAAGCAGAAGCTCGGCCTGTTCGACGACCCGATGCGCGGCCTGGACGGCCCGCCCGCGTCGCAGCGCGCGGAAAACCCCGAGTTCCTCGCGCTGGCCCGCGAGTCGGCGCGCCGCTCCATCGTCATGCTGAAGAACGACCGCATGCTGCTGCCGCTGCCCAAGGCCGGCACGAAGATCGCGCTGATCGGCCCCTTCGCCGAAGGCACCGTCGACCTGATGGGCGCCTGGAGCCTGTTCCCCGGGCAGTCGGCACCCGTGGGCATCGACCAGGGGCTGCGCGCGGCGCTGGGCGCCAACTCGTCGGTCACCGTGGTGCGCGGCTCGGGCATCGGCACTGCACTGCCGGGCGGCATCGACGCCGCGGTGGCCGCCGCGCGCAACGCCGACGTGGTGGTGCTGGCCATCGGTGAGAGCGAGAAGATGTCGGGCGAGGCGCGTTCGCGCAGCGACATCGGCCTGCCGCAGGCGCAGCAGGACCTGGCCGAAGCCGTGGCGGCCACCGGCAAGCCGGTGGTCGTGCTGCTGAGCAACGGCCGCGCGATGGCGCTGAAGGGCGCGGTGCGCAACGCGCGCGCCATCCTCGTCACCTGGTTCCTGGGCGTGCAGACGGGCGGCGCCATCGCCGACGTGTTGTTCGGCGACTTCAATCCCTCGGGCCGGCTGCCGGTGAGCTTTCCGCAGACGGCGGGCCAGGTGCCCTACTACTACGCCCACAAGCGCACCGGCCGGCCTTCACCCGAGAGCGCGCCGGGCATGTCCTTCAAGAGCCGGTATCTCGATGCGACCCACGAGGCGCTCTACCCCTTCGGCTTCGGCATCGGCTATGCGCCGGTGCGCTACGACGACGTGGAGCTGAGCCAGGAGCGCATCACCATGTCGGACACGCTGCGCGTGCGCGCCACCGTCACCAACACCGGGCAACGCGATGCGGAGGAAGTGGTGCAGCTCTACGTGGCCGAGCGCGCGGCCAGCGTGACGCGGCCTGTGCGCGAGCTGAAGGACTTCCGCAAGCTGAGCATCGCGCCCGGTGCGTCGGCGCAAGTCGAATTCACGCTCACCAAGGACGACCTGCAGTTCATCGGCCGGGACATGAAGCCCACGGTCGAGCCCGGCGAGTTCGACCTGTGGGTGGCGCCTTCGGCTGCCGGCGGCATCCGCAAGCGCTTCGTTCTCACGCGCGACTGAACGCGGCCGCGCCCAGCTTCATTCGCCGGACGCGCTCGATGTGCTCGGCAGGTTCGCGGAAGCCACCGGCGGCGCCACCTGCGATTCCATGACCTCCGTCGGATGGATGCCGGTGTTGGCACGGATCGCGTCGGCCTGCACCTGTGCGCGGTCGAGGCCGCTCACGGCCGGCGCGGGCTGCGACTCCAGCACCTCGGTGGCGTGCATGCCGTTGTTGGCGCGCACCGCATCCGCGGACACCGCATCGCGCGACTGCGTCGAATGCGACATCTGCGGATAGTCGGGATCGGCGCGTCCGCTCGCATGCGCGAACGAGGCCAGCACCAGCGCAGGCACCGCGGCGAAGCACAGGGTAACGGTACGGACTTTCATGTCTGTCTCCTTGAGTAGTAGCGACGCTTTCACTCTAGGACGGCGCACTTATCGGCCTCTGAGGGGCTGCTTATGCTGCGGTGAGATTAGGCTTAGAGGGCCGTGAGAGTTCGGTTAGCAGCGTGTGAGGACCGTATATTCGCGAATCAAAGGCCACCCTCAGGAAGCCCACCCCATGAAAGTCAAACGCATCGTCGCCAACATCGCAACGCCCGCTCCCGCGCGCGCCGCCGTTTTCTACAAGGACGTGCTCGGCCTCGACCTGCTCATGGACCACGGCTGGATCCAGACCTACGGCTCGCAAGCGGAAACGACTGTGCAGGTGAGCTTTGCGTCGGAAGGCGGTTCGGACACCGCGGTGCCCGACCTGTCGATAGAAGTGGACGACGTCGACACGGCCTTGGCGCGCATGAAGGCCGCGGGCTTCGCCATCGAATACGGTCCGGTCGACGAGCCCTGGGGCGTACGCCGCTTCTACGTGCGCGATCCCTTCGGCAAGCTCGTCAACATCCTCGCGCACGCCTGAGCGGCTGCGCAGCGCCGGCTCAGTCGAGCCCGTGGAACACGCTGTCGTCAGGCCCGATGTGCGACGGCGGCGTCCATGCGGCGTCGCGCATGGAGCGGCTCACCAGCTTGTCCACGCCCAGCAGCGTGGCGAAGATCGCCATGCGCACCGGAATGCCGTTGTCGGTCTGGCGGAAGATGGCCAGGCGTGGGTCGTTGTTCAGGTCGGTGCTCAGGTCGTGCGAGCCGGGCCGGCCGTCGCGCGGCAGCGGGTGCATCACCACCACGTCCTGCTTGCAGGCCGACTCGATCAGCGCGCGATTGATCTCGAATGCGTTGTCGAAGCCCTCCAGCACCTCGTCGTTCGCGAAGCGCTCTTTCTGGATCCGCGTGGCGTAGATGATGTCGGCGCCGGCCAGTGCCCGAGCCGGCGTGGCGGCGGTTTCCACTACGTGGCCATTGCGGCTCACGGCCTCCACGATGGCGGCCGGCATCGCCAGCGAAGGCGGCGAGATCAGCGTGAACTTCAGGCCCTTGTACAGCGCGAGCAGCTTGATGAGCGAATGCACGGTGCGGCCGTACTTCAGGTCGCCGACCATCGCGACGTGCGCGCCGTCCACCAGCTTGCCCAGGCGCGAGAACTCGCGCTGGATGGTGTACAGGTCGAGCAGCGCCTGGCTCGGGTGCTCGCCCGGGCCGTCGCCGCCGTTGATGACCGGCACGTTGGTGGCGCGCGCGAATTCGGCGACCGAGCCCTGCTCGGGGTGCCGCACCACCATCGCGTCGACATAGCCGCCGATGACGCGGCTGGTGTCGTAGATCGACTCGCCCTTGGCCATCGACGAGAAGGTGAAGCCGGTGGTGTCGCACACCGAGCCGCCGAGCCGGCAGAAAGCAGCGCCGAAGCTCACGCGGGTGCGTGTGCTGGCCTCGAAGAACAGGTTGGCCAGCACGGCGCCTTCCAGCACCCGGCTGACCTTGCGCCGGCGCGCGATGGGCTGCATGACGTCGGCAAGCTGGAACAGTTCGTCGATGGCCTCGCGGTTCAGCTGGCTGACTGAAAGCAGGTGATGCGCCCCGCCAGTGGCCATGGCCTTGCGCAAGGCGCCTTCATGTGCGCTCTGCGTATATTCTTCGCGCCGGCCGTCTGAAGCCAGGATTTCGCTCACGAAGCGCCGCGCGACCTCGGGCATGGCCCTGAATTCATTGGATTCGTCTGGCAGTAGCCAGGCGTCCAGCGCCCTCCTCCGGCTGCCGATGCGTTCGGCAAAAGCGTCGCGCGTCATGTTGAGTTGACGCATCGCGTCGCGGAGGAGCACCTGCTGCGGCATGTTGTTCATGGGCCGCGAATATACTCAATGCGTATATTTTTGAAGCGCTGAAGAAAAATGAACTCCGGAAATGAAGAAAGGGCCGTGAGGCCCTTCTTCATTCCTGCTCATGCAACGGCTTACAGGCCGGCCTGGCGCGTGAACGACACGCTGGGCTTCTTGTAGGCTTGCGGCACTTCGTCGCGGTAGAACGCGCGGCGGTCGAGGCTTTGCAGCGGGTCGTGCGCCTTGGCGACGGCTTCGGCCTGCACGGTGGCGCGGTTGGCGGTCGACGTGAAGGCTTGTGCGCCGGCGCTGGCGGCATCGCTGTATTCGTTGCCTGCACGTGCGGCGGCAACGGCTTGCGGTGCCACTTCAGCGCGGGAAATGGACGAGTTCACGACGTGCACGCCGTCGTAGGTTTCTGCATGGGCTCCGGCGGCAGCCAGGAGCGAGAGGGCAGCGGCGGCGAGGATCTTCGAGGCATTCATTTCAATCTCCTTCAGGGCAAACGGTTGGTTGGTGAGGAGAAGTTTGATCCTGAATGACCCCGAAAAACGCTCGCGAAAAGAACCGCGGCGTTCACAGGATTGAAACAATCCGGGCCTTGAAAAGCGCCCGGTCAATAGGGGTTGCCCCTGCGAAACCGCCTCAGTGGCTGATCATCCACGGCCGGCGCGACGGCGCGGACTTGGCGCCGTTGGGCGCGGTCACCGTCGCGCCCCGCTTGCCCGAACCGCAGCAGCCACAGCCCGCCGGATGCTTGAAGCGCGCATAGTCCCGCGAGCTGCCCGGCTCGTGTCGCGCCCGCTCGTTGGTCTCCATGGCCCGGCGCGTGCCCGACGCCATCAGCGCCAGCCGCGGCGCGGCCGAGAGCACGCGCGGAGAAGCCGTTCCGCAATCCGGGCAGCAGGCGGGTTCGTCTCGCAGCCCCGAGGGCCGCAGCGCCTCGAAGCCGCCGCATTGCCCGCAGGCATAGTCGTAGGTGGGCATGGGCCGGCCGTCCTTCAACGCAGGTCGTGCGACAGCGGCATGTCGATGCTGCCGTCGATGAACTTCACGGGGCCCGATGCGTTCGGGTTGATGTCGAAGTCGAAGATGCCCGTGGGCAGCCACAGCGTGGCGCACGAGTTCGGCACGTCGACCACGCCGCTGATGTGGCCCTGCACCGGCGCCGTGCCCAGGATCGAATAGGCCTGCGCGCCCGAATAGCCGAACTTCTTCAGGTACTCGATGGCGTTCAGGCAGGCCTGGCGGTAGGCCACGTTCACGTCGAGGTAGTGCTGCTTGCCGCTCTCGTCGACCGAGATGCCTTCGAAGATCAGGTAGTCGTTGTACTGCGGCGTAATGGGGCTGGGCTTGAAGATAGGGTTCTTGATGCCGTACTTGGCCATGCCGCCCTTGATGAGCGTGACCTTCATGTGCACCCAGCCGGCCATCTCGATGGCGCCGCAGAAGGTGATTTCGCCGTCGCCCTGGCTGAAGTGCAGGTCGCCCACGCTCAGGCCCGCGCCGTGCACGTACACCGGGAAGAAGACCTTGGAGCCGCGCGACAGGTCCTTGATGTCGCAGTTGCCGCCGTGCTCGCGCGGCGGCACCGTGCGCGCGCCCTCCGCAGCAGCCTTGGCGCGCGCCTCGCCGGTCATCTTGCCCATGTGGGCCGTGCCGGCGAACGGCGGGTTGGCGAGGCCGGGCACGCGGTCCGGGTCGGTGGCGATGAGCGCCTTCTCGCGTTCGTTCCACATGTCGAGCATGGGCTTGTCGGGCAGGCAGCCGATGAGGCCGGGGTGGATCAGCCCCGCGAAGTTGACGCCCGGCACATGGCGCGAGCTGGTGAACATGCCCTTGAAGTCCCAGATCGATTTCTGCGCCTCGGGAAAGTGATCGGTCAGGAAGCCGCCGCCGTTCTTCTTCGAGAAGAAGCCGTTGAAGCCCCAGAGGCTGTCCTGCTTGGCGCCGATGTCGAGCAGGTCGACCACCAGCAGGTCGCCGGGCTCGGCGCCCTTCACGCCCACCGGGCCCGAGAGGTAGTGCACGGTGCTCAGGTCGATGTCGCGCACGTCGTCTGCGCTGTCGTTGTTCTTGATGAAGCCGCCGGTCCAGTCGAAGGTCTCGAGGATGAAGTCGTCACCGGGGTTGACCCAGCAGGCCATCGGGATGTCCGGGTGCCAGCGGTTGTGGATGTTCTCGTTCTCGGTGGGCGACTTGGTCAGATCGACCTTGATCAGCGTGTCCGTCATTTGCGGTGGCTCCTGGTTGGGTTGTGGTTGAACGGAAAATCAAACGGAGAGGTAGGCCTTGATGTGATCCACGTCGGTCTTGTCGCGCGCGGTCTCGTGCACGAGCCGCCCGCCCTCGATGACGAAGAGCCGGTCCGCCACGTCCATCGCGAAGCTGAGCACCTGCTCGGACACGACGATGGTGATGCCGCGCAGCTTGCGGATCTCGTTGAGCGCCTTGGCGATGTCCTTGATGATCGAAGGCTGGATACCCTCGGTGGGCTCGTCGAGCAGCAGGACCTTGGGGTCGGTGACGAGTGCGCGCGCAATGGCGAGCTGCTGTTGCTGGCCGCCGGAGAGGTTGCCGCCCTTGCGGCTCTTCATGTCCCACAGCACGGGGAACAGTGCGTAGATTTCCTCGGGGATGCGGCGGGTCTTCGAGTTCTCCAGGCCGGTCTGGATGTTCTCTTCCACTGTGAGCGTGGGGAAGATCATGCGGCCTTGCGGTACGTAGGCGATGCCTTTTGCCACGCGGCGGAAGCTCTCGTCGCGCGACACGTCTTGCCCCGCCACTTCGATGCGCCCGCTCTTCAATGGCAGCACGCCCATCAAGCTCTTGAACAGCGTGGTCTTGCCCATGCCGTTGCGGCCCATGATGGCGATGGTTTCGTTGGCGTGTCCTTCGAACGAGATGCCGTGCAGGGCCTCGCTCTGGCCGTAGGCTACGTGCAGGTCTTCTACCTTCAGCATGAGGTTGCTCATATTGCTGGGATCCTTTTGGTTGTGTTCGGGGGGCTTGCACAGGCCGTCGGGTACTCCCCTCCGCGAATGTCCCCCGGGCTTCGCCCTCCTCCTTTATTTCGC